>CAJUGC010000005.1:0-76461 GCA_910585955.1 uncultured Christensenella sp. | reverse complement strand
TATTACCGACATTACTTTTTAATGCGGCGCACGGCTTCTCTCTACCATGGTAGTGAAAAAGCCCCCATAAAGGGGGCTTTGGCACCACCATGGGGAATCGAACCCCAGTTTTCGGCGTGAGAGGCCAACGTCCTAACCGCTAGACTATGGTGGCTTATATTACATACGCAAGCAAATCCGCAAGCGACTATAATAATATAGCATAAAATTTTTTTTATGGCAAGGGTTTTGACCCTGTTTTTTCAATATTGAGCGGATTTTTTCTTGTCAAGCGAAAAGTAAGTTCGGTCATTATTATCATAAGCACCGCAAAGAACAGCAAATACAAAGGCATTACAGTGAAGCCTACCGCATTTCCCAAAAGTCCGAACAGCGGAGGAACGAAAGTCGAGCCAAGATATGCGCTCGCCATCTGTATGCCTATGACGGCTCCCGAATTCTCCGCGCCGAAATTATCGGGCGTCGAATGGATTATACACGGATAAACGGGCGCGCAACCGAGACCTATAACCACAAAGCCGATGACTGCGGGGATATACGAGCTTACCGGAATAAGCACGCAAGCGATTCCCGCAATCATGATCACCGTCCCGATGATTATCATTCTCCTATCGCCTACTTTATCGGTTATGAAACCGCTTATAAATCTGCCGACTGTTATTCCTATGTAGAACAACGACGCGAATATCGCCGCGCGTTCGGCGGACACTCCGCGCACTTCTACGAAATATGTGCTTGCCCACCCCATTGCCGTCGCTTCCAAAGCGCAATAGGCAAAGAAGCCTATCAAAAGGAACGGCACGCCCTTTATTTTCAAAGCTCCGACAAGACCGACGCTTTTTTGCTCTTTTATCTCCGTCTTTTTGTTTACCTTCCAAACGGGCAAGGTGGCAAGCAACAACATTGCTATCGCAAGCTGAATAAAACCGACTATCCTGTAGCCGTCGTTCCAAACGGAACGAGTAAGCGCAAAACCCATTATGAACGGGCTTATAATCGTACCTACGCCCCAAAAGCAGTGAAGCCAACTCATATGTTTGGCCTTGTAGTGCAACGCGATATAGTTGTTTAATGCGGCGTCGATCGCTCCCGCTCCGAGTCCGTACGGCACTGCAAAGACGATCAGCATCCAAAATCTATTCGAAAATGAAAATCCGAATAGAGCTACAACGGTCAGAAATACGCTTACTACCGTCACTACGCGCGTGCCGAGCTTTCGGGTAAGCCTATCTGACATAAGGCTCGACACAATAGTGCCGCCCGATATTACCATGGAAACGACGCCCATAAAAGCGACGGGCACGCCAAGCTCGCCGTGCATCACGGGCCAACCGGATCCGAGAAGAGAATCCGGAAGCCCGAGACTTATGAACGCGAGATAAATAAGCGCAAGCAACAAACCGTACATTTGTTTATCCTCTCTTATTTTTCGATACGCTCAAGCCTTTATTTCCGGAATAGTGGCAAAGCCTTTAGCGAGATCCTTGTCGGTGGGAATGTAATCGCTCATTTCTCCGTCGTTATATTTCTTATAAGCGGCAAGGTCGAAGTAACCGGTTCCCGTAAGACCGAAAAGTATCTTTTTCTTTTCGCCCGTCTGTTTGCATTTAAGCGCCTCGTCGATAGCTACCCTTATCGCGTGCGCGCTTTCGGGTGCGGGAAGAATCCCCTCGCATTTGGCAAAGCTTACTGCCGCGTCGAATACCTTGCTCTGCTCTACCGATAAGGCTTTTATATAACCGTCGTGATACAATCGGGAAATAATAGGACTCATACCGTGATAGCGCAGTCCGCCCGCATGGTTTGCCGACGGCATAAAGCCGCAGCCGAGCGTATACATCTTCGCAAGAGGCGTAGTCTTTGCCGAGTCGCAGAAATCGTACGCATATTTACCTCGCGTAAGACTGGGGCAGCTTGCCGGCTCGACGCCGATAAACTCGATGTCGTTTTTGCCCTGCAACCTATCGCCCATGTAAGGCGCTATGAGTCCGCCGAAGTTCGATCCGCCGCCGCAACAACCGATTATTACGTCCGGTGTAATGCCGTACTTATCGAGCGCGGTTTTGCTTTCCAGTCCTATGACCGTCTGATGCAGCAAAACATGGTCGAGCACCGAGCCGAGCACATATCGACACGACGGCGTAGTCGTCGCCTTTTCTACCGCTTCCGAGATCGCGCAACCGAGCGAGCCTCCCGTCCCCGGAAATTCTTCGAGTATCTTTCTGCCCGCCGCCGTAGTATCCGACGGAGAAGGAATTACGTTCGCCCCGTAAGTGCGAATTACCTCTTTGCGATAGGGCTTTTGCTCGGACGATACTTTAACCATATAGACGTCGAGATTGAGTCCGTAAAACGCCGAAGCCATGGCAAGAGCAGTTCCCCATTGCCCAGCTCCCGTTTCGGTTGTAAGGCTTTTGAGTCCCTGCTTTTTAGCGTAGTACGCCTGAGCCGCCGCCGAATTCAACTTATGCGAACCCGAAGTATTGCTGCCCTCGAACTTATAATATATTTCCGCGCACGTTCCGAGCTGTTCTTCCAAAAAGTAAGCACGAACCACGGGCGAGGGACGGAAAGTGCGATAGAAGCTTCTGATGCCCTCGGGAATCTCTATTCTCTCGTCCGTCGTGTTGAGTTCCTGATCGATACATTCGTCGCAGAATACAGGCTGCAAATCGGCTTTAGTGCACGGCTTCCCCGTTTCGGGATTTAAAAACGGCTCGTGCTGAATCTTCATGTGCGCTTTCACGTTGTACCAATAGCGAGGCATCTCCTCTTCGCTCAAGTAGATCTTATAGGGAATTTGCCGTGATTTCATGCTTTTTTACCTCCATGTAATTTTATGAAAAAACACGGATAATACTCGTTTGGGACGAATATTATCCGTGTTGCCACCCAATTTCACAGTCCGTAAGACTGCCTTTATTAGCACAAATATGCTTTCGCACTGTAACGGGTGCGTACCGTCGAAAACTACGCGCCCCAAAGGGTTTCGCCTTCGCCCTCGGTAATCCATTCTCCGCGCGTCGGACTGCTTTCATTTCACCTGCGAAAGCTCTCTTTAAATCCGCGATAGCTCGGGTACTACTTTACCTCTACGGTTTTGTACATCATACAATATTAAACGACGGTTTGTCAAGCGATTTCCCGAAAAAAGCCCGATCTTTTTCAGACGGCGGGAATCGCTCCGAGAGCGACGAGTTTTTTTCCGAACGCAAGAAGCCTCTCGTCGAGGATCTCAAGTGCGTCGAGCGAAGAAACCGTGCGCTTGAACGCCGTATACGCGAGCCTTATGCCGTCCCTGTCCGCCGCAGACAGCGCGCGGGAAAGTCCCGTCAAAGACACGACGGCATCGTCGAAGTCTGCTTTTTCGAGCTCGGCTTCCGAAAGCTTGTCCGACATTGCCGTAAGGTCGGCAAACAGCGAATCTATATCGGTTGCATTGCCTACGGGAAGTCTCGGCGCAGACGCCGTTTCTCCTTCCGGCAAGCGCTCCTCTCCTCCGCCCGAAGAAATAGCTCCTCCGTCATAGTATAGCGCGGATATCGCTTCTTTAAACGGAACAATCATATCCCGTACGAACGTCGCAAATTCGTTTGCGGGCGTATCTCCGTAAAAGTAGACGTCGAGAAAACTTTGCAAATCGCAAGAAGTCGTATCGAATTCGAGCAAGAGACAGAATACAAGCGCGGCAAGACGGCGGACGTCGCTCGGAAGCACCAGAGTATATGCCCCGACGGCATTACGGCGCTTTGCGAGAGTGAACTCGTAATTGAAATCAAAGCCTTTCAACACCTCGTCGAAAAGCTCGTACGCTTTCTTCGATTCGGCTATTTTCTGAAGCAATACGGAAACCTTGGTTTCGGCAAGTATGACTTTTGCGTTTATAAGCTCGTCGCACGCCGCAAGCACCTGTTCGAACGCTTCTTCTCCGTCTTTCATATACGCGCAGTAATCTTTAACCACTTAACCGACCTCCGAATATGAGTCTTATTATATTCTATCACAACAAACTTTTTATGGCAAGCAATTTAAAATTATTTGTCAAAACGAAAACAAAACATTTGCTTTTTCGTTTTTCATAGTGTATAATATGATTACTGAATCACGGGAGGGATCGATTATGAAATCGGTAAAGATTGTTCTCAGCATGGCGGAAAGCGTAAAACATTTCGTCAACATCGTAAGTAAATACCCGTACGACATCGACCTTAGAAGCGGAAGATTTCTTATAGACGCAAAGTCTTTGCTCGGTATATTCAGCCTCGACTTGTCGAAGCCGATAGTACTCGAGATACACAGCGAAAAGTGCGACGATTTGCTGGCGGAGCTCGTGCCGTATATGGCTAAATAATCGGGCATTAAATCAGCCGTCTCTTATGAGACGGTTTTTTTCATGTCGAGACAATCGCAATTTCCCTGTTTTTCAATAAAGTAAAAGTCACTGTTACGCAAGCAAAAACCCCGCTGTTTACGGTAATTCGCATAGGGAATTTAATAAAACGCAAATAAAAAGATTTAGGCATAGCGTAAAGCTGTGCCTTTTCTGTACTTTTTTCGAGGACGAACTGGGCTACTCGTAGCCTAGTGAGATATAGATATGTTTTATATAGCACGCAAAGTTCAATCGGTTGCGTTCTTTCATTTTTCGTGATATAATGACTGTACGATAAACAGTAATTTAGCGGAGAACTTTTAAAATGCTAATAGAGAAACCACTTGTTTCTTCAAGAATAACTGTACGGAATTATCAAAAGTCAGACCTGCCATATCTTACCGCAATGTGGTTTGATAAGGAAAACGGCAAATATATGAGCGACCCGACGGTGGAATATGTTGATAGTGATTTTCAAAAAGCGCTTGACAGTCTTGAAGATAGCCCAAACGGATATTATTTGACAGTTGTTTTAAACAGTTCTGATGAGATAATAGGTTCTGCTTGCATTTTTCCTGACGAAAAAAAGGAAATATTCGATATAGGATATTGTGTTCATAAGGGCTACTGGGGGAAAAGATTCGGTTCTGAACTATTGGCTTTAATTGTTACTTTTATACGCAATAACGGGGGCATTGAGATAACTGCGGAAGTTGCGCAAGATAATATTGCATCGAACAGATTGCTTGCAAATAACGGCTTTAAGATAAAAAAGAAATCGCAATTTAAAAAATATAAAATGAATATCTGTTTTAATAGTTACATTTATACTTTTAGTTGCGCTAATCAAACTTGAATTAAATTTCAATTTGCCTTTCTAAATAGTTTGTAGTAAAAAGCTCTCGAACATATCGTTCGAGAGCTTTTGTCCTCGCTTGAAAGTATAACTCTTAAAAATTTAGTATTTAATTCCCTATGAGAAGTGCTCATTCCATGCGGGGTTTGTTTTTGTGTATTAAATCCTATTCCATTTTAGAATCCGTCGCCGTCGAAGCCGTCGTTGTTTTTCGGAGGATTACCCGAATCCGATCCGCCCGGATTGAGACCTATGGCGTTGCTCGGCGGAACCGCACCCTGCGTCGGGCCTCCCTGTCCGAGAAGCGGCGCATTGGTCATAGGCGGCTGCACGGGCGGCAGATAGCCGAAGCTGTTGTTGTACGCCGTAGTCTGCTGACCTGCGGAGAGCTTGAACATCTGTTCTTCCATTTCCATTTCGGAAACAAGCAGAGCTTCGATCTCCTTGCGCATCTTTCTCTTCTTACGAACGGTAAGAATTATGATGAGAAGGATAATTATAAGCAGAAGAAGCGCGCCGAGGATTATCGCGAACAACAAAGGATTGCTCTTGATATAGATTATAGCCGAAGCAAAGAAGCTGAGGTCGGGCTTGTCGGGGCACTCTACAAGGATCTGAACCGTAACGGTTTCCATAGTCTCGTCGACTACGCTCATCGTCAGAAGAACAGGGCGATTTGCCTTGAACTTCATCATTATTTCGTTCACGCCGTCTTGATCCTTAACTTGAGCAAGGAGAATGCTCTCTATATCGCTCTTGACGGACTGGAATTTCATTACGTCGACTTCGCTGTCGTCGGTGAAGAAGAAGCTTGCGGGAAGATGTATATATCCGTCGTCGCGCGATTCCTGGCTCGACTCGAACTTATACGACTTATCCGGACCGAATTCCGCTTTCAAGACGGGGTTGGCGTTTACGCCGACTTTTACCTTGAACGGAACGTCCTTTTCAATGCTGCCTACGCGGCATTTAGCCGTAACTCCTATCTCCGTACCTTCCGCCGCAACAGGCTTAACCTTGAGGCTGTAGCTTATCGTACCGTTATCCATGGGCTGAGTTATGAGCTCGACTCTGTGAGCTTCCGACCCGAGGTCAATGCCCATAAGCTTGTAGCCGTTGCTGTACTCCTTAAACTCCATAGTTCCCGTAAGAGAATCGGTCTCGTATCTGTCGAGAATATCGCCGATAGTCACGAGCTTGGAACGACCTCTGTCGATGTCTATGACGTTCGTTATCATGGAATCCGAGCCGTAGGCAATACGGATCCTGAGTGTTATCTCGCAGGACAACGCGTCTTCGCAGAAGATGTCGTTACCGTCGTCCTGTACTCTCAATGTGACGTTCTGCCAACCGTAAACTCCCGGAAGCGGTCTGATGTAGAACTCTTGAGGATTGGTTTCGGAAACGCCCGCATTTAAGACGTTTATGTTACCGACGGTAGCGCCCTCGGAAAGAGGAGGCTCGATGAGGATCTCGCCGCCGCCTATCGTCGTATCTCCGAGCGTTACGGAAGATATGCGCAGGAAGGTGGGATTTTCGGTAAGCTCCAGACCCTCGTAGTACTTCGTAAGATCCTTGACGTTGTTGTCAGTGATATAGCTTAGGATATTGAAATAGCTTGCTTCGACAACGGTCACGCCGAACTCGTCGGTCTCGCCTTCGGATCCGAACATATCGATCTCCTTCAAGACGCCTTCGCGAATCGTAGGCGCGGAGTTGGCTACCGTAAGACGAATGACTATGTCCTTCGTTGCAGCTCCCGAACCGTCGGCAATGCGAAGCGTCGCCTCGCCCACGCTTCCGCGGCTGTAGGACGTACAAAGTATGCGGAGCACGGAGTTGTTGGCATTCGGAGAAGATATCCTGAACAATTCGTCCGTTCCGCCGAGAGCGGTCACGGAATGGAGCGCCGTCGGTTTACCGCTTATATCGGAGAGATATCCGCGCGAAGCGTCGCCAACGAAGTTTACCGTGTCGCAAGCGCTCGACGCGTTGGTCGGATTGTCGCTTCCGAAGCCGTAGGTATCTACGTCGCGGTAGATATCCGAGATGTTGATACTTATGGGAGCGCCGCGCTCGACAGTCGCTTCGAGCAAGAACGTGTCGCCCGTGCTCTTTTTAAGCGTATATCCGACGGCGGTCGGAGGATTTGCTCCTTCCTCTTCCCAATCGCGAACATGGGGCGCCGAATTGTATACCTTTAGTATGATGTCGTTTTGGACGGTCGCGCCCATGGAGTCTATGCCGTAAACGCGCATAGGCAAGCGTACGAATTCCGCGCTCTCCGTATCGCCGGCGTCGATCTTACGCATGAACTTAACGGTTATGCTGCCGGCAGTCGTCGTAACTTCGAGGGCAGGTCCGAGACCCTTTGTATTGTCGCGAAGATAACCCGTACTCGTATTTACGACTCCGTCGCCGTAATCGTATGACGGAAGTATCTCCCAACCGCGGTTCTCGCCGCCGCGAGCCTCATTGAGAACGACATTGTCGTTCGTATCGAGGTCGGCAAACAAGCCGTGGGTCTGCTCGCTCTTGTCGTGCAACGTGTATGTGCGGGAGTCTCCGATGTAACCCGAGAACGTAAGGAAGCCGTCGTCGTTCATTCCGTCGTAGAAATCGGCATTCGTAAGTCCTTCGACAGTCGCCGTCGGAGCGCTGTTGTCTACGGAAACGGCAAGATAAGCGTCGGATCTGTATTTAGCGTCGTCCGGAACGTCGCGCTTCTGAACTTTAACATAGAGCGGAACGGGCGATCTCTTCGTCGTATCGACAGGCGTAAAGTTTATGGTTGCGCCGTCTGCGCTTATGTCGAATTCGAAGTACTGAGCGACATATCTGTAAAGCTCGATATTGACGTTTGCGTCATACGCGCTTTCGGTTATCATGGAACCGCTTGCGCTGTCGTAAACATAGCGCTTGAGCTCGAACGGAGTGTACTGCGCTCCTTCTGCCGTCACGTTGAGAGCAGTAAACTCTCTTACGGAATTCGCCATGCTCTCCCACGTCACGTTGCCTGCCTCGTCGGTCTTTTTGCGAAGCATAGCATAGACGCTCATCGTATACGCCGTTTTGGAAGCGCCGTAATCGGGATCTATTATAAGACCGGCAGCGCCCGCTTTTTCGGTATTAGCCGAAGGCGTTACGACAGTAAGTCTGCTCGGCTTATCGGTAATGTCAGCCGCATTATAAGCCGTCTTGGACTTGACCGTGAAATCATAGAAGTTTTTGGTGTTCGGATTTTCGGTGTTTTCGGACGTACCCGTAAGCTCGTTCGGCTCGACGTATACGTTCATTATTATCTTCTGAGCGTTTTCGAGCGACTGACCGTTTGCGTCCATGACGTAGAACACTATCTGCTCGAAGCGCTTATCCGAACCGTCCTCGCCGCCGCTCATGAAGTTTACCGGAGTAATCGTGAACGAGTGAGCACGGCTGTCGCTTCCGAGTATGGGCTGAAGCGAAACATAAGCAGATTCGGTAACGCCGCTCGTATTGCCGCCGACAGAGAAGCAAGAGCCCGAGAACGCCTCGTAAAGATACATTCTGTCCGCGTCGCCGGCGTCGGGATCTTTACAAAGATCCTTAAGGTTTACTGTGAACGGCTTGTCGCTCATCTTGAGTCTGACGTTAAACAAGACGTTTTTGTTAAGATCGTCTTCGGAAACTCCGTTTTCGACCGCTTCTCCCGCAGGATCGCTACCCGGACGAACGTGCTCGATACCCTTATCGGCAAGAGCCGCATCGTCCGCGGGATCGGTCGAAACCTTGGGCGGAGTGGATTTGACGGTTATCGTGAAGATGACGGATACCGTATAGCTTCCGTCGGAAACAGTTACCGTGAGCGGCAGACGATTTGCTACGCCGCGCGCCTCGATACGATAGGAAAGCGTATGCGCCACGCCTGCGGACGTATATACGTTTTGAGCCATGACGGAAAGCTTGTTGTTAAGTCCCGATGTGGAAATGCTGTTAAGTCTCAGCGTTTCGGGCGAATCGTCTTCGGCGATAACGTATGCGCCGAGATAAGTCTTTTGCCCCTCGAGCGCAGTGCTGTCGCGTATGAACTTATTGTCCGCCGTTTCGAGCTTATTGAAGTTTACTTTAGGACCGAACGCGTCTATGTTTTGACTGCTCGGGTTGAACTTGTTTTTGTCTTCTGCCGAGAGAGCGTTCATGTACATATCGTAAGGAGTAACGGTTATGTCGAAGTAGTCGCCCGTCTTCATGACTATCTCGGGAGCGGCGGCATTCATGCCGTCTCTTCCGTAAACAAGCGTGGTCTGCTTTACGCCGCTAAGTTCGCCGTTGTCTCTCGTATGGAGAAGCTCGGGAGCTTTATTTGCCACCTGTACAAGGACGTTGAAGTCGGCAAACGCACCGTTGTTGTCTCTGAAACGGAGAACCACCCAAATGCGACCCGTGACTTTTTTAAGAGCCTTAAACGTGACGGACTTGATATACTTCGAGCCGGACGAATTCGTTTCGAAATCGGCGCTTACGTCTATCACTCTCTCGCTTTCCGGTATGAGAGCGCCGCGCACATAGGTGCCCGTACTGTCGCCTGCGGGATTTGCGCGATAGTTCGCGTAGCCGATCACGTCGGACGTAGGCGCAGTTGCATTTGCGACATCGGCATAATAATACTTTTCCGACCCGTCGTTGTTTATTACGAGATAGTCAGACGTATCGACAATTCCTCTGTCCGTAAGCTCCCACTTGTTGGCAAACCGACCGTCGATCATGAGGAAGTCTCTGTCGGAAACCGCGTCTGCGACATTGAGTCTGTAATTGTCTTCGAGAGTCACCGAAATGTCGAAGTACTTATCCGCCGTATACAGCGAGGAGTTCGCAACGGGTGCGGAATTGTTTATCCTGAGCTTGATCGTCAGAAGCTGCCAAGTAGCCGCGTTGAACGAAGTGCCGCTGTAAGTGTCGTATATTATGACCTTAAGCGGGAAATAGAATTTGTAACCGTTGGAAACAAGCTCTGTCTCGAGATGTTTTTCCGTCTTTGCATAAGCGGCAACTGCGTCGAAATTTTCCGCATAAGTCTTATTCGGATCGTATCCCGTAGCCTTCGTATAGTCGAAAGTAGTCTTTTTGATAGGACGAACGGTGAACGAATCGGAATCGAAGCCGTCGTCGATCGTAAAGTAATCGTCGTATCCTTCGTTTACTTTGTTTACGGTGCCGCCCGACTCGAGAGTGTCAGCATAATCGAGCATAAGCTGCGAAATGACTTTATGGTCATTCGATGACACATCTATACCGAGATATTCGGCAAGGTTTTTAATCTGAACAAGAGTCTCGTCCGCAGTGTTCTGCAGACCGTCGGCTTTTACCATGTGACGAAGCTGCGAAGCCGAAAGCGGCGCTCCCGACGTGCCGAGCGAACTTTGGAGGAAACGCGCGGTATCGCGGTAGATATTCTTATAGGCAGTCTGCGCCTCGGGCGACATACTTTCAACCAACCGTAATTTATTATTATCGGTATAACGAACATAAAGCGTATCGCTGCTGCTCGTACTGGTAGTGGTGTCGCTGTCGAAGAGCTTAAAAGTATATGCGCTTACGTTTCCGGCCGGAATGCTTGCGCCCGTGTCGTATTCGAAAATCTGCGTCGAACCGGTAGCAGAGCTTGTATCCACGATCTTAATAGGCTCGTTCGCTATGGTCACATCGACCGCAACATTCGCAGTAATCGGCAAGTCGCTTTCGTCTTCCGCTATCGTGGGAGTAGAATTAAGATTTTCGTAAAGCGCAAGATCGAGCGTAAGTTTGAGCGGAGTCGACGGGCGAGGTCCGCGAACATTGAGCCTTATTCCCTGTCTGTTTTCGTAAATGTAATTAGTAACGGTATTCTTTTGCGACGACCTCAAATTCGTATTAAAATAAGGTGCATCGAAACCTATGGACGGTTCGGTACCCATGTTACCCGTATCGGTCCTAATCTCGAATCTGATATACGGATTTTCGTTTATTTCGCTGCCAGACCAAATATTCGTGCCGTCCGTTAGCGTAAGGCGGGAAAGCATATCGGCTTGAGAGCTTCTATTAAAGTATGCGCCGTTAAAGCTTACGGCAGACGTCGCCACGAGATTTGCGTCGTTGTCGGGATTCAATCCGGGCAAGCTTCCCGTATATGCAAAATAGCTTAACGGAACTAAAGCTCCGGAAGAGCCCAAGGTTATACCGTTGTACTTAAAGCCGGGCTTTACAGTGGCACCGGATCCGTCCTCATATTCGTAATCGGGCGTATAGACCTCGTGAGGCGCAATCATACCCATCGAGCCCATATGGAAATAGAAAGTAAATTCCCTGTAACCGTCTATTTTCGCCGTACCTGCCGCAACAGTGCCGTCGTCGTTTAATACACGCTTGCCGTCGTATCTTACTTCATCTCTCGAATTATCGAGGCTGTCGCGGACGCGAACGGTGAAACGCATAGGGCTTGCAAACGAGCGTTGGGTAGTGATCTTTATAGCCCAATTCGGATTATCTACATATTTGTCTACAATTTCCTGCTTGCCCGTATATCCGTCCAAGCGGCTTGCTATCGTAGTGTTGCTTCCTCCGACGACCTCTTTGTAAGGCTGCGCGGGCATTATATTTCCGTTTGAGTCGCAGAACACGAGAGACGCCATTCTCATATCGGAGTAGCCGTCGGGAAGCGTGAACATCATAGCGATGTCGTTTGCCGTCGAAGGATCGCGGTTCACCGCAGTATCGAGACCGTAAACGGGAAGGTTGGGATAGTCGTTGTCGGTGTTCTCGTTGCCCTTTCCCGCATAGAGATAGAGCTTCTGCAATGCGTCGTTGTCGGCTGTGAGTATACGGATACTCTTGGGAGCAACGCCGCTTGCCACAAGCGCGTCGTAAACCGTACGGCTCGAAGCGACATAGTAATCTGCGTTCGTAACTTCCTTTTCGTCGTTCGGGGAAATCTTCCACTCGTAAGAAACTGTATCCGAAGAAGGATCATTGAGTTCGGGATTGTCGCCTCCGACTATCTTATCTACTACGGAGAAGCCGAGATCGACGTCGCGATTGAGCGCAGGCGCGCTGTTGCGGACTTCGAGCTGAATTATTATCTCCGCCCTATTGGCGCTCGCGTCATAGCCGTAGTTATCGGTTATGTTTATACCTACGAACAGACCGCCGGGAATATCCTGCGTGCTCGAACGCGCGGTAACTTTGAATACCTGACCGCTTCTGCCGCCCGTCGCCTGAGCGAACTCTGCCGTAACGTAACTGCTGCCGCCCTTGAACTCGTAATAAGTCTTTCCGTCGAACTGTACGGTCTTATCGCTGTCTATCCTCACAAGCGAATAGAAAGTAAACGTAGCGTCGGCAAAATACAACGTATCCGGCTCGTAGTCCTCGGCGATATCGGTGGGACGGAACTCGCGAATATTATAGCCGTAATCGTAAAGATCGCGGTTTGCGGTTGCGCCCTGATAATTGTTGCCTTGGTAATCATCCGAAGAGTTCGTCGTCGTATCGTTTACGCCGTTTATGTTACTCGAAAGATAGAATACCTTTTTCGCGTCGGTACGAATCTCGGGGAGATTGTCGCGCACGTTTACCTGCACCGTTATTTCCGCAATGGACGCGCCGTCCGAAATCTTTACGCGGAACGCGAGAGGATTGCCTGCCGATGTACGCGTAGTCGTAGTAACGGTAACGTAACTGCTGCGCGTATCTTCCAAAGTCGTAACGGTAGCGGTTCCGCCCGTAGAGCTTATCATCTGCGCGCTGCCGTCGAATGCGAGGCGGTCGAGCTTTAAAGTCTCGGGCGTAGTCGAAAGCTCGAGAGGATTGCTCGTATAGAAAAGATTAGCTATATCGTCATGAGCCTTATCGAACTGATTTTGATAATCGGAATCGAGATCGTATTCCGCCGAATTGTCCGTCGAATTTTCGGGATATTTCCACATCGAGAACTTACGGTTCGTATTCGTGTTCGCGCCTACCTGCCAACCGTCCGCCATGTCGATATCGCGGGCAAGATCGTAAGGCGTAATTTCGAAAGTATAGCCGTTGGGAACAGTGTAAACGACCGAATTATTCGCAGACGAAACTTCGACAGCCGTCTCTCTATGCGTCCAAATTCCCGAGTCTTTATCTTTATAGTCGCGGCGAGCGGTTATTTCCTGTTTCTCGAGAGTAGCCGCGTCGTTTATCGTCACGGGATTGTTGTCTATCTTTACAAGCAGATTTACAAGTCCGTCGAGGTTTCCGCCCACGGGTTTCGTTTTACTGTTGTCGGCGTTTCGAGTGTCCTTTATAACTATCGGCTGTTGGATATAAACGCCGTGAGTAGAGCGAAGGAAAGTGATTTTTATTCCCCAGAACTCGATTATACTATCGGAATAACTTTTGATGTCGGTGCCCCATTCGTCATAGCGCTTCCAACTCATATCCGAAACGGAACCCTGTATGGTTTGATTTTTGCCTATCTTTGCCGCCGTAACGGACGAAGCGTACATTTTATGCGGTTCTATGCGATAAAATTCGGTTTCTATCACGCCATTCGGATATTCCGCCGTAGATCCGCCGAACTGATCCATATCGAGCACGAGAAATTCGTTGTACATATAGGTCTTCAGCTGACCGGATACAGACGCCGTCGTCTCTACCGCAAACGTATCGACGTCCTCTGCAAGTCCGCGGATATGCTTGCTATCATCGCGTATGCTCGCGTCGGCAGTAAGCGTACCGATACCCATGGGGCTGAAGTACATGACCTTATTGCCTTTTGCGTCGGTATCGACTTCGCTCGACGTCGAATCCGCGATCGCCGCGGGACGTATCTGCGAAGGCGTGGTATTGTTTACCCTTACCGCAACGGGAAGCCAGATGCCTCTGTCGGTCGGGTCGCCCTTATCTTCGATACGGACGAGGAAATAGAAGTCGCCCGTACGGGTAAACGTGCCGTCCGGATATTGGTTACGCGTAGCGCGCAAGCCGTTTATGTCTATATACTGCCCTTCCGGATCTATCGTATAAGACAGGTAAGAATTGGACGTATCCGCAGAAGCGTCCACAATGCTGTTAGGTTCGAACGAAAGCGGCTTTGTTCCGCGACCGGTCGTCATGGAATCGGGAGCTTTGGGGTTTTGAGCCTCGGTAAAATAATAGTTTGAATTCGGAGAAAGCGAAGTTTGGATATAGTTCCCGTAAGTATCGAGATAGACAAACTCGGTCGTAGGAACGATTATTTCCTTGATCTCGTTTCTGTTGTGGTCGATATCCACGCCGATATCGGAGACGTTTATTCTCTGCGTGTCGCCGACGTTTATCGCATAATAGGGATCGGGATAGACCGCGCTCGTATCCTGCTTGAGGGTGGGACGAGTGTTGCTTACCTTGAATACCACGGTAAGCGTAACCGGACTGCCCATGAGCTTGTTCGTCGATTTTTCGACAGACTGCACCGTAAGCGTAACGGAAGAAATGTATCCCGCAGCCGTCGCCGCGCCGTTATGCGCGATGCGAACGCGGCTGTATCCTCTGCCGTACTTATAGTCGGCGGTGTTCGTAACTATGTTGTAAGAACTCGAGGACGCATTGCCGATGGAAGTAATGACGATCTCGTCATAGCCCTTGCCCACGTCTGCGTCGGAATAAAGATCTGCCGCATTTATATAAATGCCGTTTTCGGTCTGAGTTATGGGCTTGGGAATAAACACAGTATACTTGCCTGTGCCCGTAGGATTATAGATAACGTCGTTTACCGTATCGGTATGGTCGCGCCAATCCCCTTCGACGTTTGTAGTCGAATTTCCGACGAAATACTTATAAGTGCCGTTGCTGCCCGTCGTACGCTGATTTATGCCCGTAAGCGCGGTTATGGGGTTGTCGGTCACGCTGTACTTGAAAGCGACGGACGTGACAAAACCCATATCGTCGCGCACCTTGACATAGTACGTCGTCGTACCGAAATAGCGTTTGGGCGTAAGGGTCATATTGCCCGTAGAGTTTGCCGTCATGCCGCTTACCGTAAGCACGTTCGAATCGACGAGAGTCGTGCAAGCGGAATTGGTGTATATGCGGTTGGTCTCCGCCCAAGAACGCGTAGTATGATATGCGCCCGAATCGTCTGCGACAGTCGAAGGAGCTACCGCCCTGCCCGTGCCGCGCGCCGTAGCGGCTATGGTTGCGTTTTTATTCGTCGGAGGGTTATTGAGGCAGGTTATGCGCGCATAACCGTTGGTCCTGGCTTCCGACGCGTTGTGAGTTTTATTCGCAGAATAGTTTGTCGGATGAGGCATCGTTGCGTTGCCGTTTGCATGAGCATAGCCCGCAGTGTATCTTACGTTGCCCGCAGTGCCGGGATTATAATAGGACTGACCGCCGCCGCCGTTTGAGTCGGTGGTAGATCCCCAGCCGCCCCAATAGCCGCCGCCGCCGCCGCCGCCGTCGTTATTGCCGCCCGTAACGCACGCTTGACCCAAACCGAAATAGGTATTGTTATTTACAATAGCACCTGTGGCTCTGCCGCCGCTCGCGCCTATACTGTTGCCCTGCGGAGTTACGCCGCCGTAACCGTAGTGACCGTTGTTGCCAGCGCCGCCGCCGCCGCCTGCAACAAGCACGACTGCGCCTTTATTGTTTTTGAGCGCATTTAAAACGCCCGATGCCGTCGCAAAGTGCGTTGCGCCGCCGCCGCCGCCGGACGAACCGTAGGAGCCTGCTTTAGCTCCGCCGTTGTAGCCACCGGCAGCATTGCCCGTGTTGCAAGTTCCGTAACCGCCGACAACGATATAAATACGAGTAGCCGCCGTCAGTGTATAGATACCGCGGATATAGCCGCCGTGACCGCCGATAGAGCCGTCGTTGCCGCCCTGCGCGCCCCAAGCTTCGAAGAGATAAGTTCCCGCAGGCAAATCTTCGTACTGTACGTTGCCCGACGTATTCGTGGAACCGGAATACCCGAAGTTCTTATAATATCCGTAACCTCCGGCAACACCGTTCACCGTAGTGGAGGGAACTTTCGCCCAACCGTTTTGCGACGCTTGGATATTCGCCGCCGTGACAGACGCGGAAACGGAAACGTCCTCGCCTTCCGCAGATCCTTCCACGGCGATGTTCTCGCCCTCCGTCGTCACTTCGTCAGTTGTCGTTTCCCCGCTTACGACACGACTCAATGCGTCGGACGTAGTGAGAACGGCTACGCTTCCGCCGACGAGGGCGAGAGCGAATACGAGCGACATTATCACATACAATAATTTCTTTTTCATAAAACAGCCTCCGAAAGCCTGTATGCACTTTAGGCGTATATAATCTACACCTACTTTACATAGTATATTCTAATACATTATACGGCGTTTGGCAAGCGTTTGAACGGCAAATATGAACAAATTATGAAATTTATATTGAAAATAGCGGCAAATTCGGCATTTTTGTGAATAATCTGTGAACAACTCACGCCTTTTTCGAAAAGATAGGACGAAGTTTTTTACCACACAGCAATAGATTGTTTTGTTGTTTAAATGCAAAATTGCGAAGTTTGTTTGCGTCTTTTTCGGAAAAGGCGCGCCGAAAAACGTAAAGAGCGAACAAGACGACAGAGAAACGAGCAAGACGAGGAAAGAGAGCGCGCAACGGATAGTTCCATGCGCGCTCTCTTGACAATGTTTAAGTTCAGACACCGAACGACTTAGGTGCGAGTATAACGGACAACAGGCGACGAGCCAAATGTTGTCGTCCTACATTTTCGTACTGCGCTCGCTCGGCAATGAGCACATAGCCCATATTGCGGCGCAGCTAACCGTTTGGATTTTTTCAGATGGAGTCGTCGAAAGAATCGTCATCTTCCCCCATAGGCAGTCCCATGGGAGGAGGCACGCCGACGTCGAGCTGACCCTGCGGAAGCGCTCCGTCCGGCGATTGAGCCGACGCAAGCTTGAGCATTTGTTCCTCAAGTTGCATTTCCGAAACGAGAAGCGCCTCTACTTCGGCTTGTTCGCGCTTCTTGCGGCGGCGCTGATCCGCTATGAAGATTATGATTATGATAAGCAGGATTATCGCTATAAGAATCCCTATATACAGCCAAGGACGGAGAACGAAACTCTGCGCGAAACTCAAGAAGAAATTGAGTTCGGGAAGAGTCGTATTCGTCACGGTTATGGGACGGCGAAATTCTCTGCCCGTGGCGTCGGTGACGTAAATGTCGAGCTCTGCCGAACCGCGCGAAGCGAAAGAAATAACAAGCTCGCCCGTCGAGGAATCGATCTCCGCCTTTACTATGAAAGTATGAGACGATTCCACACGCAGGAATTTCATTACGTCTTCTTCGGGATCGACATACAACTGTTCGGGAGTGAGACGGATCACGCCGTTCACGTCGAGCACGTCAGTTTCGAAGTCGAACGCTTTTATGATCGCGCCGTCCGCCGAAACTCGGTAATCGGGCGCGTTGTTCTTGAGAATGGTCACGGAGAACGGAATAGACTGCACTTTTCCGCCCACGGTGAACTCTGCGAACATTTTTACGGGTCCCGACACTTCGGTCTCGCTCTTTGCCGCCTTGATATAGTACTCGCCGTCGCGCAGCTCTACGCCTATCGTGCCCTCCGAGATCTCTATAGACTGCCATATGCGATTCAGTTCGTATCCGAGCGAATACTCGTAAGGCACAAGGTCGTCGAGCGATACGGGTATCTCGCGCATATACGGAAGCGAAAGATTGTTTAAAGTGATCGTACTCGGATCGCGCGCTATTTCGACCGTCAGCGTAAACGACTCCTGCGCCCAACCTTCGGATTCCGTAGCCGCTTCCCTGCCGCCGTCGTCGCGCACATAGACCGTCACGGTTTGAGAACCGTATCTTCCGGCAAGCGGCGTTATGACGAGCTTTTGCTGATAAGGGTTTTCGACCGCATCGGACACTCTGTAAATATTGAAGAGATTGGTCTCGTCGCTCGGCGCTATGGTCTCGCCGTGAGCTACTATGTTTCCGAGCACCCAAGCGTAAACGCGGATATAAGTGCGACTGCCCTCCACACCGAGATCGGCGGGGTTAGCGTCCGTCACCCAATCGGTTACGTTTACGGTGATTGCGGATTCGCCGAGCGAATCGCCGTCCGCACCGTTGCCGCCCAAAAGCGTAATCGTAGTGGAAACGTCCTCTATAAGTTTAGGCGCGCTGTTCGCCACCTTGAAGCGAATACGAAGCGGCACGAGGGTTTCCGCAAGCGAAGAGTCGCGCAACTTCATAACTACGTCGGCAAAATTACCTCTGTCGTACGACAACGCGTCGACTTTGAACATGAGATTGCTTTCGTCCGCAAGCTTTACAGCAAACGCTTCTTCCCCGGCATAGACGACTTTATCGAAGCTCGAAGAATCGATATAGTTTAAGATCTCGAGCGAAGTTTCGGTCGCCGAACCTTCGGTTATCGTATAGCTTTCTCCGTTCGAAATCGTGTCTACGTCGCTTAAGAACTCGCGAAGATCGAATGTCTTGCTCGTTCCGCCCTCGAGTTTGAGTTCGAGCAGATACTCGCCGTTCTCCTCGTCGAATACTATTTCGTAATCTCTGTCTTCCGTTGCGGGACTTGCGATAAACGACGGAGCGGAATTGTGAATTTCGAAGGTGATTATCGTGCTCACCTCTGCGCCCGATCTGTCTTTTACCGTAACTCGCACGGGAAGAATGAATGCTTCCGCTCTGTTTTCGGGATTAACGACCTTACGAACTATAGTTGCCGTGAGAACCCATCTTCCGTTTTCGTCCTTATTTACGCCTACCGAGAACGCCTGCGGAAGTCCGCGGCTTGCGTCCTCCTGCCACCCGTCGTAGACGCCGTTATTTACGACTTCGGCTCCGACGAACGTGATCTCGTCGTCCGCATCCCTATCGTAGAACAAGCCGAGATCGGCATTGTCCCTGTTCCAAAGGAAGTATTTTTGAGAATAGCCTGCCGTTCCGCGTACCGTAAGGAACTTTTCGGACGGAGCAATTCCGCCGTTGCCGACAGCCGAACCGAACGAGTTGTTGTTTGCAACCGATTCGCGTATCGCCGTAGGCGCGCTGTCCCCGACGGTAACATTCGCGCTTACATGACCGGTTATGTTCGTATTAGGCTCGATAGACGCACCTTCCACCACTTTGGTCAACTTGAAATAAAGCGGGAAAGCGCCCGTGTCGAGAGTTGCGCCGCGCGGAACGAAAGTAGCCTGCGAACCGTCTGCGGAAATAGTGATATCGAAATACTTGCGCATGAAATCGCGCTTTCCTTGCGCCGTAAGATTGTCGTTTTCGGAAAGCACTCCCGTAACGGGATTATACGAGAGTATGCAATTTACGCCGTCAACCGCGTCGTCATAGTTTTCGTCTCGCTCCGTAGCCGTCATCTTTCCGTCCGAGATATCGAACAGCGTATAGACATTGACTTCGTAGGTGACATTCGAGCCGTAATCGGGATCACGCACCGTGCTGACTCCCCTTCCGTCCACGAGCTGCATTACCGTAGCTTCGCCGCTCTCCGCGAACTTATCCGCGGGAGTGACGTTTACCGAAACGGGGCTTAGACTCGTGGGGTCTGAAATCGCACCGTAACGAGTGTATATCCTCAAAGGTATTTCGACGGGAACGGCGGCAATCGGATCGACTACTCGGAAAATAACGTCCGTATACGTCTTATTCCCGAGGAAAGCATTGTCGCAGGTTATGCGCACCGAACGTCCTCTGTCCTCGAGTGTGAAGAAATCGTTTGAGCTTGTGCCGAGCAGTCCGTCTATGGAGAATGCCGAGCCGTTGAACGAGCGTTGGGTACGAAGCGCAGCCTCGTCGCCCGCGTCGGCATCCGCACAGAACAACGTAACGGGAAGATCGAAGCTCTGTCCCACATTCATCGTCATCTTGTAAATGCCGCCCGCTTCGTCGGGATCGTAAGACACGCCGTAAGGATTGTCTTCGGCAATGCTTTCTCTTCTCGACGTGGGATTCGTGTTGAGGACGGTTATGCGGAAAGTGAAACGCACGCTCTTGCCCTCGGCGTCGTAAGCTGTAAGCGTTATGGGCAGATCGGTAACGCTGCTTCTCGCCCTGAACTGGAACGCCATTGCATACAGGTCGTTGCCGAGAAGGTTTACCGTTGTGTATTCGACTGCGTTCGTCCTAATGCCGCGCGGATCGGTGTTGCGGAATTTGAGTCCCCAAGGCAGATCGTCGTCGGCAAGGCAGAGAAATCCGAGACTTCCGCTGTCGTGCGTAACGCCGTTCGTATCCACATACGAATATGTTCCTTCGCCGCCGCTCGAGTCTTTTATAAACTTCGTATAGTTCATGTTGTCCGAAGCTTTGTCGGAAACAGCCGAAAAGTCGAACTTCATAAACCTGTTGGAGCTGCTTTCGCTTGCATTGCTCGGATTGCTGCGGGCGGCGAACTGCTTATAGTCGTCGGGATTTCCGTTTATCGAATATCTGTCGTTGAGTTTTTTTCTGATCTCGTCGTTTATCGTATCTTTGTAGAAATCATCGCCGAAGTTGCTTGTGTCTATATCGGGTCCTGCGCCGATACTCGAATCGACTTCTTTCACGCCCGTGATATATCTGTCCCAGCTCGTGACGAGCACAGTGAACACTTCGCCCGTACGCATAGTGACCGACTCGGGCAGATAGGACGTGCCCGTCTGCGTCATAAGAGGTACGGGAGCCTGGTTGCCGACTTTGACTCTCACGACCACCGAAACATATTTTTCGCCGTCCGTGAATACAAGCTTGAACTCGACGGGCACGTTGTTTCTCGTACGGTTTATCGCCGTAATGCGGATCTGCCCGCGCTCCGTAGCCGTAGTCGCCACGTTTCTCGACGTATTTGCCGGTTGTTTGCTGCTGTTGTTTCCGTCGACCGGGACTGCCGCCATATAGAAACCGGAAAAATCTATGCCTACGTCTGTCGTCGAAGTCGCCGCTTCGAGCGTAAGAGTATCGACGTCGTCGTCCGCAATCTGCGTATATCCTTTGTTCGTGCCGCATTTGAAATAATCGGACACGTTCATTTCGAGCACGTTTGTTATGTCCTCTTTACGACGGAAAGCGCGTACGGTTTCGTCCATGCTCATATTGTTGTCGCCGAAAAGATCGCTTATGCGGAGCGTGTAGACCTCTCCTTTCGCAATGTCTATATCGAAATACCTGTCGCCTTCGAGAATTGCGTCCTTCGGCTTTTCCTTAGACACCATCGCTTCGTTCGTATAGGGATCGGAATTGCCGATAAGCACGTCTGCTTCGAGTATGGCATACGATCCGTCCAAAAAGCCCGTGCCGACATAGTCGTCGTAAACAATCGCGCGGAAAGGATAATAGAACACTATTTTGCCGTCCTCGATTTTCGCCCTTACCCCCTCGAGATCGTCAACGGTCTTTATGTACTCGTTTACGGCTTTCAGCTCCTCGTCCAACGAACGAACCGCGGAAGAATCCACATTGCCGACATAATAATCCCATGCCGTGTCTACATTGACGCTTATTCTCCTGACGGCGTGGAACGTGAGGTTGGCGCTGTCCCTGCCGAGAGGCGCGACGGTAAAGAAATTCGTATACTTATGGTTTATGTCTTTTGCGGCGTCAAGCGCGGATATCGCGCCCGCCGTACCGTTTACCGCGTTTTCGATAAGCGATCTATCCACGCCGAAGTATGCGGCGAGGCGATCGATCACCTTATCTTGCGTATACTCCGAATCGGCGTCGTTTATATAGGTATTTACGAGTTTGCCGCTATCGTCGGTCTCGAAAATATGATTAAGTTGCGCCTCGTCCAAATTTCCCGCGTACGAAGGATAAAGGAAGTACGCGTTCTCCTTAAACGTACGTTCGTTAAATTCCTCTGCGTCCGGCTGCCTTACGTTTGCCTTTTTATAGTCGAACATATCGTATTCGGCAAACAGACGGTAGTCGGAATCCGCAAGAGCGTCTTTCGACTCAGGATCGTTTACGAGCGAAAGAACGACATCCTGTCTGCCGACGACAAATGTAGCGTTGTTTTTGAGCGCGGCGGTGGAAATCTCCTTAGTGTGATCGGTAAGCTTGATGTTGTCGTTCGTGACGGCTATGCGAAGCTTGACGGTCTCGCGCGAAACCGCAGCTTCTTCCCCTTCTCCTTCTACGATCATACGCGTCGCGCTTGCTCCCGAAACCGTCGTGTCGGTGTTTGAATCGTGACTTTCGTATGTGAACGCGCCGAGAGTTACGGTAAGCTCGAGGTAGCCGTTCGTTCTCACATTTTTCTTTCTGAGCGCAAAGCCGAAGAGATCCTCGCGAAGCGGCTTAGTGCGATCGCGCTTCATGATTCCGCTCGCGTTTACCGACTTTTCCACGCTGTAGTAAAGATTTTTATTCAGATACGGACTGGAATCAAGCTCCGAACTTTCCGTATATTCTATGTCGAAATACGGGTTGTCGAGTATCTCCGTACCCGTCCAGCTGTAGCCGGTTGCAGGATCGTACAAAGACATACTCATAAGCATATTTCTCGTCTTATCTGAATCTTTGCGATATGACTGCGAATCGAGATAATAGCTTGTGTCGAAGTCGACGGTCTGAGCCATATTGTCCAAAATTGTCTCGGGCACGGCAAGATAGCTAAGCGGTATATAAGCCGTAGGCTCGACGCCCTGAGCGTTCGCGTCGTTTCCGAGCGTCAGCGGATTATAGTAGAACTCTTCCGCGGGATATACCGGCTCGTAAACGTAATCGGGATCCGCTCCCTCTATATGATATGCAAAATACCTGTTGACGTTTTCGGGATCTTCAGCCGCGGAAAAAGCCACGGTGTTGCGCGTCATGCCGAGCGCACCGATCTTCAAATTGAACGAAGCGGAATTATTCGTTTTGATCTGTTCCCTCGTTCCGTTCTCTCCGCGGTTGCCCTTATACGCGAGATTACGCGTTTGCGTCACACCGCCGTCCGTCACTACAGTCTGTGTACAACCGCCCTCGGGCGAACTGTCGCGATAGCGGATATGGATATTTATACCGTCCTTATCGAACGCCGTTTTGGGAGAAATGCGCACAGCCCAATACAAAACGTCGTTTTCGAGACAGTATGCCAGACTTTTGCCCGTATGCGGCACTACGAGATCGTAAGGGTCGGTCGAAGGATTGCCTTCGGCGTCAACAAACGTACCTCCCGAAATATCGGTCTTTGCCTGCTCGAGCAAAGCATCGAGATCTACGAGATAGAAGCTGCCGCCGTCATTTACAAACCATACGAATTTGACGGTGTTCTTTATGTCCGCTTCATTTTCCACAGTGCCGTAGGGGTTGTCGAACTTCACTGCGATATCTTGATCCCACCCGGAACCGAGACCTTCGTCATAGCCTGTTTGAGGAAGCAGCGCCGCATTTTCCGCATAAGGCATGAGCTTTTGACGAGCATCGTAATCCTTGAGGAAGAAGCGTACGTTGTCGGCAAGCACACGCGTAGTCGCGCTTGCTCCGTCGGTTTCGTAATAACCTGTTTCCGTAAGCATACGAGCCGTCGCCTCGTCGGGCGCAATATAGCGCGATGCGAGAGTTTCGGTGACGTTTACGGGCTGAGCCGTCCACTTGTTTATTAGGACGACATTGCCGTCTTCGCTGCCCGATTCGGTCTCGAACTGCCCGCCGACGGCAAGCTTAGGCGCGCTGTTCAACACTTCGACCTGGAATGCGAGATAAACCGTATTCGTAAGCGAATTTTCGGCATCGTTCCCCGCGTCGCCGTCATGCAAATTGCCGTACAGCGTGCGATTGTATTTATCCGTGACTTCCAATTGAACGAAAAGTCCCGTTTCGAGCGCCTGCGTGGAACTCTTTGCAGTTATGCGAGTGACGGCGTAGCTCGAGCGGTGTCCCGTACCCATGACGTTGTGTTCGATCGATATATAATCGGTCCCGTCCGTCATTTCGACGAATTTGCCGTCGATAATCGTTCCTATTTTGGGGACGGAAACTATTTCGAGCGCGGCGATATCGGTGCTGTCGTCGTCCGTCACCATTTCGTTTATTACGAACTCGCGCACATTGTATCCTGCGGTCGTAAAGTTATTACCCGAATTTCCCTCCGTATAGTACGGCTCGTCATTGGAATTGTTGGTCGCAGGGTCGGAAAAATCCGTCTTTAAATAGAGCACTTGGCTCGGATTGACAAGTTTCGGCTTGGAATTTATAACTCTTATTTCTATGTCTACGAGAACTTCGACGCCGCTCGTATCGGTTATGCGCACACCGTTTAAAGTATACGCCGAGTCTCCTCTGTTCCTTATTTTCGGAGACACGCTTATATAGTCGATTCCGCCCGCTTTGCGCGTATAACCGAGAGTAAGCTCGTTGTTATAGGAAGTCTGCGTATAAGTCGCCGTGTCCGGATCCGTACCGCTCATGGCAAAAGGCAGGCTGCCGACGACGAAAGAAAGCCTGTCGTGCCCGTAAGGCGTGAGCGCGCCCGTACCCGTAACGCTGTCGCGCACATAGACTCCGTAGTTCGTATTCGCCGCCAAAGCAGCTTCGAGCGTTTTAAACGCGCTGTCATTTTTGGGATTGGAATTCGTCTTTGCGGGATCGTCGTTGTTTACTACGGGCAGACTGCTAAGATCCGCATCGAATACAAGGTCGTACGGCGTAATAGAGAACGATTCGTCTACTCCCGCGCTTACATTCGTATTGTGTATGCTGTAGACTATCGCGGGTCTTGCCACAGCGCCTGCGTCCGTGCTTTCGCAAGGCGTGAAACTGCCGTCCGCTTCCTGCTTATAGTAGTTTGTCTTTTGAAGCGCTATGCCCTGCCTGTTCATTTCGCTTCTGACGGCGCTATTGCGGTTGTTTACTTTTATTGCGATCGTCGTTTCGGTCACATTGTCGAAAATATCGGTGAGACGAAGCGGAACTTCCACCCAACGCTCGAGCGTCGATTGAAGAGCGGTCAAGCGTATGCCGTCGAACGATACGACATGAACATTTGCGGGGTCGGCAAATCCGAACGCAGTCTTTTCATCCAAAGTCAGTTCCTTTATTCCCGCTTTGGTCTTTTGCGCGGCGGTCAGTCTGTCGAAATAACTTGCCGGCGCATAGAGCTTGACTATCTCGGGCGTTACATATTCTCTGTAACCGAGATAATTCCTGTAAGACAGGAAATAGTTGCCTGTGCTTGAAGGATCGCCGAAATCGGAATTCACATAGAGAAAATCGTTGAACGCGTAATCTACGTTTATTCCGTCCGTACCGATACCCAGACCGAACTCGGATATATCGTTTCCGAGAGCCTCGTCTACATACTCGGAAGCGTCGTCGAAATCGAGAGGATCGAGCGAGCCTACTCCTTTTGAAGGATTTGTCGAAAGGAAATACGGGGAAATCGTAATGTTTTTACGACTTACTGTGCCGTCGCCGTTTTCTATCGGCGCTTCGGTTTTGGCGGCGTCCTGTGCCGCGGTTATCTGAGCCGCAGTCATCCCCTCTTTAATATCGGGCGCATCGAAAGTATAATCGAGCGCGCGCACGACAGGAGCGGAATTATCCGTCACGCGAATGGCAATGGGATACCAAAGCCCGGTGTCTCGAGGATCGCCGGAATCGCTTATATGCACGACTATATAGAAGTGACCGAGCCCTGCCGACGCTCTTCCGTCCGAATACTGAGAACGCGTAGCGCGTATCGCCGTAAACTGCAAGCTCGACCCGTTTATAGCATAAGTGACGTAAGCTTCTTTGTGAATATTCGTCTCGTTTGCGAGAGCCGCATTGTGTATGCTCGATTCTTGGAATCCTGTCTCGACAGACGAGAACGGGTCGTCTATCGCCGCCGCGCCGCCCGTGCCGCCGACATTGTAATTCGCAGCCGTAAGGAGCGTACCGAACTTATCGACATACATATATTCATACTCGGGCACTTTTACTTTGTCTATAACGGAAGTGCCTTTGTTGTAGAAATCAAGTGTATTACCGTTGCGGTCGTTTAAAAGATCGGCAATAGAAACGGTCGCCGTCGTCGCCGTCGTGGTGTTAAGTTCCACCGTCTTGAACTGTTTGAGGGTGGGACGCTCGTTACCTATACGGAATACTATATCGACGCTTATGCGCTGAGCCGTAGTCGACAGCTCCGTGTCCGTCGATTTTTCAAACATACCTATGGTGATGGGTATGACGAACCACCCCGTGCTCGACGAAAGCAAAGGCGTAATAGTGAGAGACGTCCATTTTGCATTTGCACCGGTTGTCGTCAGAGTGTAATTAGTGCCGTGTCCGCTTGCCGAGTAGGTCGTGATATACACGTCGTCGAGAAGCGTTCCCGAATACGCGTCCGTCGATTTCGCAAGATCCGCGATATTTATCGTCGCGGAAGTAAATCCGTTCCAACGCGTCGAACTTTGAAGCTCAAGCGGACGCGTTATCATATATGTGCGTCTGCCCGTCGCGGTAGGATTGTATATGTCTGAAGTCGTGTTCCAAAAAGCCGTAGAGCTTATCGAAGAAATCGCGGGATAGTTACTTCCCGTCTTTGCGGAATTGCCGTATATGCCCGTATTGTTGTTTTTAAGTCCGTACGTCTGAGCCGCAGGCGGCGTATATGCCGAAGCGTTTACCGTGAACGACACTACGGTCTGCGCGTTGTATGAATCCTTGACCTTTGTATAAAAGGTCGTCGTAGCAAAACGCTTTTTCGGGTGAACCGTTATCGAAGTCGCAGAGGTTGCCGTATAAGTAAAGTACTCCGTAGCCTCCGTAGCGCAAGCCGCGTCCGTATATATCTTCTGAGCGACGTAATTAAGGGTATCGCCCGCATCGGTATCGCTTGCGACAGCCGTAACGCCTATTGCGCCCGTAGTCGTTCTGCCTATCGTGAACGCCGCGTTCTTAGACGTAGGCGGCGCATTGAGACGCACTATGCGCGCATAGCCGTTAAGACCGCTGTTCGCTTCGTTCTTTGTATAATTCGCGCCGTAAGACGAAGGATTCGGCATTGACGCGTTTCCGTTTATAAACGACTGCGATGTGAGCGTGCTTTTCGCATAAGCAGAACCGCCCGCACCCTGCGTATCGGTCGTCGCGCCCGCGCCGCCGTAGTAACCGCCGCCGCCGCCGCCGCCGTCGTTGTTCGTGCCTGCGCTGAGTCCCATTTGGCTGGCTTGCCCCTGTCCGAAAAACGATTCGTTGTTCGTGAGCGCGCCCGTACCTGCGGCGTTGGGTCCGGGAGAAGAACCTCCTCCCCAGCCGACACAATCCGCACCGTTACCGCCGCCGCCGCCGCCGCCCGCAACGAGGAGAACCGCCGCTTTGTTACCCTTCAAATCCTTTAAAAGACCGGTAGCCGTAGCGAAATGCGTTGCTCCGCCGCCGGCGCCCGACGAACCGTATGAGCCGGAATTACCGCCGCCGTTGTATCCGCCGCCAGTACCGCCGCAAGACGACTGTCCGGCTCCGCCGATTACAATATACACCGTCGTATCGCCCGTAATAGTAAATACGCCCGACGCATAACCGCCGTGCCCGCCCTTTTTACCGTCGTTTCCGCCCTGTGCGCCCCAAGCTTCGAGCTTATAAGAACCGCGAGGAAGAACCACGGATTGAACTCCGCCGGTATAATTATAAAGCTTGTAATAATTCGTACCGCTTGCCGTCCATGTTCCCACAATGTTTTCCGCCGATGAGGATACTTCTATATCTTCGCCTTCGCCGGCAGACTCCTGCGTTTTACTTTCGAGCGCGTCCGCAACAGTAAGAATAGCTCCGCCGCCCGCAATGAGCGCCAAAGACAGCAAAACAGTCAATATCAAACAAAGCAATTTATTTTTCTTCATACACGCCTCCGAAACAAAAGGTGCACTGCTTTTCGACAGTCTAAACTCGAGGAATATACTTTCCCATATCATAAATATAGCATAGTGTACATAAAAAATCAAGTAATTAAAGAGAATTTATGAACATTTTATGAACAAAAAATGAAAAGTGTGTTTCATTGAGGCAATTTGCTTTTCCAGAAAAGACAGGAACAAATATAAAAGGACGTACCGCGATCGGCACGCCCTCTTGAAGATGTTTAAATTCAGACGCCAAACGGCTTAGATACGAGTAAGACGGACAGCTGTCGGCGTGCCTTTCAAAATAAGCACGATAACCGAAGGGCGTAGAAACGAGCAAGACGAGGAAAGAGGGCGCGCCCGACGGGGAGTGTACTTTTCCGTACATGACCCCGAGAGCACGCCCTCTTGACAATTATTACGAAGTTTATACGATCTTCGGACTTTTACTTATCGTTGAGGCAAGCAATACCCGGAAGAATCTTCCCTTCGAGATATTCGAGGCTTGCGCCGCCGCCCGTCGAAATGTGCGTCACTTTATCCGCAAAACTGAGCTGTTCGACTGCAGCCGCACTATCGCCGCCGCCGATAATCGTAACGGCGTCCTTATTTGCGGCGAGAGCCTTTGCGACTTCTTTCGTTCCGACAGCGAATTTTTCAAATTCGAACACGCCCATAGGACCGTTCCAGACAACTGTCTTTGCATCCTTTATGACGTCCGCGTAGAGAGCCGCCGTTTTGGGTCCGATGTCGAGACCTTCCCAACCGTCGGGAATTTCGCCGGCATTGCAGACCTTGGAAGCTGCGTCCGCTTTAAACTCCTGCGTGATAACATTGTCGAGCGGTAGGTACATTTTCACGCCCTTTTCTTCGGCTTTCTTCATTAGCTCCGCCGCAAGTTCTATCTTGTCCTTTTCGACGCGGGAATCGCCTGTCTTGCCGCCCTTTGCCGCGCTGAACGTGTACGCCATTGCGCCGCCGATGAGCAAGCAATCTACTTTGTCGAGCAGGTTGGTTATTACGCCTATCTTATCCGACACTTTGGCTCCGCCGAGAATAGCGACGAACGGACGCTTGGGAGAAGTGAGCGCTCCGCCCATTATTTCGATCTCCTTTTCGATCAAAAAGCCCGCTACGTTCACTTTGCAATAGTCCGCTACGCCCGCGGTCGATGCGTGAGCACGGTGAGCCGTACCGAACGCGTCGTTTACATACACGTCTGCAAACTCCGCAAGAGCTTTCGCAAACGCGGGATCGTTCTTTTCCTCTTCCTTATGGAAGCGTACGTTCTCGAGAAGAACGGCGTTGCCGTCTTTCAACGCTGCGACTTTAGCCTTTGCGTCCTCGCCTATTACGTCTGCGGCAAGCACCACTTTATTTCCGAGCAGTTCGTTGAGACGGTCGCAAACGGGCTTCAAACTGAATTTAGCTTCAAAACCGTTTTTGGGTCTGCCGAGGTGCGAGGAAAGCACTACTTTCGCACCGTGTTCCAAAAGGTACTGAATCGTCGGGAGCGCTCCCTTGATACGGTTGTCGTCGGTAATGTTACCGTCTGCGTCCTGCGGCACATTGAAGTCGCAACGGACGAATACCTTTTTGCCTTTGACGTCCACGTCTCTGACTGTCTTTTTGTTCATGATTGTCTCCTTATATATTATAATTTGGATTGCGCTGTAGGCGCCCCGCCCCTAAACGGTCTTAAAACGACTGCTGTACCGTCATGAGAGTACGGCGTATGTAATCGTAGCTGTCCTTGACTTCGTTTACATCCTTATAGTCCTTGGAATAGACTTCTATAAAAAGATGTGCGTTAATATCGCGCTTGTCAAGCTCCTTAAACAGCTTTTCGAAATTAAACTTCCCCTTACCGGGGAGCAAAGTGTCGTCCTTGAAGTAATCGCAAAGATGCACCGTAGACACCCTGTCTTCCATCACGTCGAGATATTTATACACATCGTATCCGCTTCGTATTGCCTGCGTCACGTTTAAAGTTCCGCAAAGCGACGGGCACTGCTTTTTAAGTTGGCGGAAATAGTCGGGATAGTTGAAATACGTCCAGTGCACGTTTTCATAAGAAAGACGCAGTCCGTAACTTTGCGCTATTTCGCACAGAGCGTTTATCCTATCGCCCACCTTTATGAAGTCGAAAGCATAGTTTCGGCGTTTGAGACGAGACGGTCCGTGGAAAGTGTAAAACTTAGCCCCGAGCATAGCTCCCGCATAGCATACTTTGCGGAATATGAGTTCCGCATCTGCGCGAACGCGCGGATTCGTATTGAATAGCTGAGGCTCGAATTGCGCAGCGAGCGCCTGGACGGAATGGACGTATATATCGCCCTTACGAGAAACGAGCGCGTCTACAAACGGTTTTTCGTATTCGGAAAACGTGTTTAAAAGCACTTCGCAGGTATCCACCTGCATTTGTTTTAAAATATTGAAACAGTTTTCGGTTGCGACGCGGTTGAAAAACGACGCGGTTGAAATTCCTACGCGCACGGGCACGCCTCCTTCAAAGACCCGTATGTATCCTGAGTCTCTCCGTATATTTTACCACACTTTGTGCGAAAAGACAAGCGATTTTTACAAGCCGAAACTCTCCTCGAAAGGCATATCGAGACCGCTCGACTTCGCTTTTTACGATCATTTGCCGCAGACATACTTGTCGGTGTGGGGCGCGGCTTTCACTTCGGCGAGCTTAGCCTCGTATCCCTTTCTGCCGAGCATGGCGAAAGTCGCTTTTTTGCCCTCTTCTACGCCCGGCTGATTGAACGTATCGATATTGAGCATTGCGCCCGCAAACGCCGTCTGATACATAAAGTAGCCGAGAAGTTCTCCCACCGTTTCGGCGTTGACCTCTTCGAGCACGACCGTAAAATTCAATCGGTTCGCCTTCATAAGAGCATAACGAGTAGCCTCGAACTCGGCGGAAATAAGCGTGTTCATCGTGTTGCCCTTCAAAAAGTCGCACGCGTCGATCTCCTTGAGATCGCTTATAACGCATTTATTGCGATACTTTTCGACGGCAAGGAACGTAACCACCTTGTCGAACGGTCCTTCCGTATAGAGCTGCACCTGACTGTGCTGGTCGGTAACGCCGAGCGACTTTGCGGGAGTCTGACCTACGTTCACCGTCTTACCGTCGTTGTCGACCGCCTTGCCGAGCGATTCCGCCCAGAGCTGGCAATAGAAGTCCGACATATAGCGAAGGCTGTCGGCGTAAGGCATCATGACGTTTATGTTGCAACCCATTTTCATGGACTCGACCAAAAGCGCCGCCGAAAGTAGCGCGGGGTTCTTTTTCACGTCTTTTTCGAGAGCGGAGTCGCTTGCAGAAGCCGCGCCTTTCAAAAGCCCTTTGACGTCTATGCCGAGCACGGCAAACGGCACGAGACCGACGGGACTGAGAACAGAGAATCTGCCGCCTACGCCCTTGCCTACTCCGAATATCTTAAAGCCCTCTTTTACGGCTACGTCGTAAAGAGTGCCCTTGCCTATCGTCGTCGTTACGGCGATGTGCTCCTTTGCTTCTTTCGCGCCGACGGCTTTTTTGAGCGCGTCGTATATTATAAGGAATTGGCTGAGCGTCTCGCTCGTCTCGCCGCTCTTAGTAATGACGTTGAAATAAGCGGTTTTCATATCTATTACGTCGAACAGCGCGTTCATTCTCTCGGGGTCGACGTTGTCCTCGACGTAGATCTTCGGCGCTTTGCGCTTATCTGAGGGAAGCTCGTTGTGGCGAAGGTGCAAGAGCGCGTTGTTTACGGCAATGGCTCCGAGTGCGCTGCCGCCTATGCCGAGAACGACGTAGCTGTCGGCTTTTGAGCGTACCTGCTCTCCGTAAGAAAGAATATCGTCGAGCTCGCTTTTCGAGATGTACGGCGACTCGCACCACTCCTGCCAACCCTTGCCGCGGGAAGAGTTTACCTTTTCGCGGGCGTCGTCGATGGCTTTTGCACTATCGGCAAAAAAGCCGTCGTCGATGCCTTTGCTTCCTATCGACGATTTCATCATATTGTTGTAATCGACTTTGAGTTTCATACTTTGGTCTCCTTTACTGCCGAAAAAATTTCATACAGCCGTATTATACTATATTAAAGAAAAAAAGACAAGAAAAATAAATAGAATATTTTAAGAGGATTTCCATAGGAAAAGACAGAGCCGAAGCTCTGTCTTTGGGCGGGTACTGTTTTATAAGGTTTAGATTTCTCGGCTGCGCTCCGCTCCGCGGCGCGCCGCCTTCCCTATCAAGGGAAGGCTTTATACTAGGAGAGCAATCCCCTCAGTCGCCTGTCGGCGACAGCTCCCCTTGCTAAGGGTAGCCTTTTTATAAGGTTAAAAACGTATACCTGAGAGCGGAGAAACGAGCAGTTCGAGGACAGTTGGATTGATTTAAAGGCTTAAATGCGAGTAAGACAGGCAGCAGGCGATGAGGCGGCTTGCTGTACAGCATCGTACAGCGCCCGCCGCCGAAGAGCACGCAGCCCGTCTTACGAAGCATATAAACCTTTAAATTTGGGCGTCGATTAAGCCGTAATTGCCGTCGTTGCGGCGATAGAGCACGGCGACTCTGCTCGTTTCCATGTTCTCGAATACATAGAAGCTGTGACCGATAAGCTCGAGCTCGTCTATAGCGTCCTCAACCGTCATCGGAGTGAGTTTGTATGCCTTGGAGCGGACGAGCTTGTTCTCTTGCTCCGGCTCGGAAGGCGCGGCGGACGCGTCGGTTATTGCGGGTTCGCGGAATTTCTTGGACTTGTCGGCTATCTTTTTGTGGTGTTTTATTATCTGCTTTTCAAGCTTGCCGAGAGCAAGATCGACGTTGTCGTACATATTATCGCTCGACACCTCGCTGCGAAGCACGCCGCTTCCTACAAAAATGGTAAGTTCCATCGTATGAACGTCGTTTGCCTGTTTGAGCATTACTTTGACGGCAGTGTCGTTCTCAAAAAACTTGTCCAGACGATTGACCTTCTTTTCGATAAGGTCCTTGAGTTTTTCCGCCGCCTGATAGTTCTTTGTCAAGTATTCGATTCTCATGATTTGTACCTCCAAAGTACATTATTTAAGTACCTTTATTATAGCACGTTTCTTCGCGTTTGTAAATAGGGTTTTGAAAAATAATGTGTTATTTTCGAGATTTTCAACGTACCGTCACATTTCCGTCGCCGTCCGCGTCCACCGTGACCGTACTTCCCTCTTTTATCTTGCCCGTTAGCAGCGCTTCGGCGACGTTGTCCTCGATACTTTGCTCGATAACTCTGCGAAGAGGTCGGGCTCCGTACTCTGCGTCGTACCCTTTCTTTATTATATAGTCGCGCATGGAGGGCGTAACGACGAGGCGGATTTTCTTTTCTCCGAGCGTCTTTTCGACTTTACCCAGCATGAGGTCGGCAATCTTTCCGATGTCCTCTTTCGTGAGCGCATGGAACACGGTTATGACGTCGATACGGTTTAGGAACTCGGGCTTGAAATAGCGTTTGAGCGCGGACATTAATACGTCTTCCGTGCGCTGTCTTTCGCGCTTGGTCTCGCTGTCGTCGTCTATCGCAAAACCGAGTCCGCGCGACGTGTTATGAAGGTCGGCTACGCCCGCATTACTCGTCATTATTATTATCGTATTCTTAAAAGATACCGTTCTTCCGCGGGAATCGGTCAGTCTGCCGTCGTCGAGGATCTGAAGCATGAGGTTGAACACGTCGGGGTGCGCCTTTTCCACCTCGTCGAAAAGCACTACGCTGTACGGCTTGCGGCGTACCTGCTCGGTGAGCTGTCCTCCGTCGTCGAAGCCGACGTAACCCGGAGGCGAACCGATGAGCTTGGAGACGCTGTGCGATTCCATATACTCGGACATATCTATCCTTATTACGGCATTCTCGTCGTCGAACATGGCTTCGCCGAGCGCCTTCGTGAGCTCGGTCTTGCCGACTCCCGTCGGGCCGAGGAACATAAACGATCCTATCGGACGGTTGGGGTCTTTAAGTCCCGCTCTCGCGCGGCGAATGGCTTTGGCTACGCTCTTTACAGCCTCGTCCTGCCCTATGACGCGATTGTGGAGAATCTCTTCGAGGTTCACGAGACGCTGGGTCTCGGTTTCGCTCAGGCGCGTAACGGGTATCTTCGTCCACTTGGAAACAATGTCCGCAATGTCCTCGGCGGTTATGGACATTCCCGACTGTTCGCCGTGCTTCTTCCATTCGAGCTTGCTCTCGTCTATCTTTGCGTGAAGCGCCTTTATCTCGTCGCGCACGACGGTTGCCGTATCGAAGTCCTCTTTTGCCACGGCGTCGTTCTTTTTGAGCTCGAGCTCTTTTATCTGCGCTTCCATTTGCTTGATGTCGGGCGGAACGGTGCTTCCGCTGACCTTTGCCCTGCTCATGGCTTCGTCTACGAGGTCTATCGCCTTATCGGGTAAGAATCTGTCGGTGATGTATCTGTCCGAAAGGCGAGCCGCCGCAAGCAACGCTTCGTCGTCTATCTTTACTTTATGGAACGCCTCGTAGTTGTCCTTGAGTCCGCGCAGGATCTCTATGGTTTCGTCGACAGTGGGCGGCTCGACTATTATGGGCTGGAAGCGGCGTTCGAGCGCTTTGTCCGCCTCGATAAACTTTCTGTATTCGTCGGTAGTCGTCGCGCCTATCGTCTGCATTTCGCCGCGCGCGAGATAGGGCTTCAAGATGTCTGCGGGCGAAACCTCGCCGTCCTTGTCCCCCGCACGCGCAAGAGTGTGCAGCTCGTCTATGAACACTATAATATCGCCGCGCTCGCGGATAATAGAAATCGCGTCCTTAAGCTTGCGCTCGAGCTCGCCTCTATACTTCGTGCCCGCCATGAGCGAGCCTATGTCGAGGCTGAACACTATCTTATCGCGCAGAAGCTCGGGCACGTTGCCCTCTACTATGGCTTTTGCGAGTCCTTCGACCACCGCCGACTTGCCGACGCCCGGCTCGCCTATGAGCACCGGGTTGTTTTTCGTCTTGCGGCAAAGTATTTGGATTATACGCTCGATCTCGCCCTTTCTGCCTATTATGGGGTCGATCTTATGATCGCGCGCCTTTTTCGTCACGTCTATGCCGAGATCGTTCAGTTCCGCCGGAAGCGTCTTGCCTGCGGGCGCATTGTCCGCAGTCTTTTGCGAAAGCTCCTTTGTCGTCGCGCGGTACAGTTCGCGCAGGTTGACGCCCGCGTCGGCAAGGATCGCGCAAGCTACGCCTGCGTTATCGCTTAGGATCGCGTACAAGACGTGCTCCGTGTGGATCTCCTTGTTATGCGTCTGTTGGCAAACCTGTTGAGCGTACTGCATTATGAGTCCGAAACGCGGCGATAAGCTCGGAGTGACGCCCGCATAGTGCGGACTGCGTTCGAACTGTTCGACGAAGATCTCGGGAGTAGCGCCTCCCGCCGTCAAGAGTTTACCCGCCTTGCCTCCCGACAACAGCATTCCGTATAATATGTGCTCGGTGCCCACAACGTCGCTGCTGTATTTGGTGGCAGCTTCGGTGGCTATATCGAGCGCTTTTTTCATGTTTTCGGATATCAGAAACTGCATAAATTTCATGTCCTCCCATAGATATTTTCCGAAAGCATATTCATCTCGTCCGACAAGCGTCCATGCTTTCGTGTGCTAAAAAAATCGATTTATAAATTCAATTCTACCAGTAACCCATTCTATATAATATATATGAGCTTTTTATGTGTACGCTATACGCGTGAGGCGATTGCCTTGAGGGTCTTGGCGACATAAGCCGCGCGCAGCACGTCGCGCTGTGCGGGGGTTACGCTCGCAAGGTCGCCGTCGAGCGCTTTGCCGCTGATGTTGACGACGTTGGCGGGCTGAGCTTCGGTGAAGAGTTTTTCGAAGCGGTCGGGGTCGTTTATCTTTATGAGGTCGTACCCCTCGGAAGCTCCGAGCTTGACGTAAGCGAGTTGGGACATAAACTCGTCGGTAGACATCGAATATGCGTTCGTGAGAAGCCCCCACGCCCTGCAAACTCTGTCCTTTATCTCAACGCCGCTCTGTTGAAGCAATCTGTCGCGCGCAATGAGCTCGGACTCTATTACTCTTCCTATACAATTCGATACCGAAGATATTATCTCTCTTTCGCTTATGCCGAGCGTCTTGCTGTTCGACACTTGGTAAATGAATCCGTCGGCTCTGCTGCCCTCTCCGTATACTCCGCGCACCGTCATGTTAAGGCGCGACACCGCGTCCACGCAGCTCTTTATACTGTCGGTAAGCGCAAGCGCCGGCAGAAACAACATTACGGAAGCGCGCATTCCCGTACCGACGTTGGTCGGGCAACAGGTGAGATAGCCGAGTTTATCGTCGTATGCGAACTTCATTTTAGACGAAATCGCGTCGTCCGCCTTATCTATTTCGCGATATGCCTCTTCGAGCTTCATGCCGCGCATTATGCACTGCTCGCGTATATGATCTTCTTCGTTCACCATGACGCTGACCGTCTCGCTGTCGTTTATGACTACCGCGCCGCCCACCGAACGCAGAAGGTCGTCGGATATAAGATGCTTTTCCTTTAAAACGTCGAGATCGAGCTCGTTCGAGCTTGCCATACGGTAGAGATTGAACGAGCCTATGGGCGCAAGCGCCTCGTAGACCTGCTTGGAAATTATCATGCCCTGCTCGTAACGGAGCTTATGCGGAAAAGGTAATCCGTCCAAATTGCGGGCAAGTCTGACTCTGCTGGAAATAACCACACTGTTTTCGCCGCTCATTTCTTGTCGCCTCCTTTGTCTATGGAACGCTTGAGTTCGTTTATCTCGTCGCGCAGTCTCGACGCTTCTTCAAAATCGTCGGCCTCTATCGCACGGCGTTGCAGGCGGCGAAGTTCGTCGATCTTATTCTGCGCGGCGGCGACCGAGCTTTTTGTCTTTACGCCCGGAGCTTTGCCTATGTGATGAGTATCGTGCTGCGTGCGGCGCACTACGTCGAGCATTACCGTACCGAACGCTTTATAACATTCGGGACAGCCGACATAACCCGTGCGCAGGAACTCGTCGCTTGTCGTGCCGCACTTATCGCATACCGTGCACCGAGGCGCGCCCTTGCCGAGCATAAGCTCGGGAAGAGAGGAAAACAGATCTCCGAACGGCTTAAACAGCGATTCTTCTTCTCTGTATTTCTTACTGCATTCCGCACAGAGATGGCGCTCGCGCACCTGTCCGTTGTGGATTATTTTCGAGTGAAACACGGCTTCTCTCTTTTTACATTCGTCGCATAACATAGAACCGTCCTCCTTGTTCGGGCTTTGTTTTTCCGTCCTTTACTCTTCGGAATTTTCTTGCAACAACCTTAATATCACGCTCTTGAGTATCCCCGCGCGCAATCCGTCTTTCGCCACCGTAGGCGCTATGAGCGCTTTGTCGGAGATCGCCGACGCAATTAGTTTTGCCTCGCGCTCGGTTATTATACCGCCGCCGGCAAGCCTTTCGAGTACTTGAAGCGAGTGATTATAACTTATGCCGTCGGATATCGAGCGGTTCAAAATTTCGTCTATCGTCTCGTCGCTGCTTCTGTTGACGCGAACGACCGTAATATATCCGCCTCCTCCGCGACGCGACTCTATGACATATCCGCGTTCGGGAGTAAACCGCGTGGACAGCACATAATTTATCTGGCTCGGCGCACAGGCAAAGTAGCTTGCAAGTTCGTTACGGCTTATGTTAACGCTGTTGTCCTCTCCGAGAGTGTCGAGCAAGAACCGTTCTATCAAATCGCTTATGTTCGCCATTATTGTCGCCTCCTTTTCGTTTGTTCGGCTTTCATCGTTCTTCGACTTTAAAGGTCAAAGGTCAAAGAAAGTCAAATTTCAATTCGATTATAATACCGCATCAAAAGAATGTCAAGTGATTTTTTAAAAATTTTTCGAAAATATTTTTTGGGGTTTTTGAGAAAACCGCGGAAAATGTTACTGCACCTTTTTTCGAAAAGGTGCGCGAAAAAGAATTTTTGCCCGAGGCAAAGGGGCTTTACCTTTTCGAAAGGTAAACGAAAGGTCTTTTGGCAAAGTGGATAAATGTAGAATTTGCGCTTTTAGAAAGCCGCGGAAAATGGAATTGCGCCTTTTTTTCGAAAAGGCGCGCGAAAAAGATGAAGGGAGAGGAACTTTCGGCTGTTCCTCTCCCTTTCACTCAGCCGAGCAAGCCGTCTATACGGCGCAGCGAACGCCATGAGCCTTGGCGAATTATCCCTCTCCTTTAAACGATTTAGAGGAGTAAGTCTTTAATGATGTTTCAATAACGTCTTTTAGTGATGCGTGTGAATTGATGTCGATTTCCGATAGAGATTCTTCGACTTCGATACTACGCTTCGCTTCGTGGCGTTCGCTTCGCTCGGCTGAGCAGAATGACAAAGGGCATTTTTGCAACGTTCTACTTCCGACAATCCCCTCAGTCGCCTGACGGTGACAGCTCCCCTTACTAAGGGGAGCCTTTTTTAGGTATAGTACGGACACCAAACGGTTTAGATGCAAGTAAGACGGGCAACAAGCGATGAGGCGGCGGGTCGGGTACTACACTTGTACTGCGCCCGCCGCCAAAGAGCACATAGCCCGTATATAAATGTTTCTAAATAACCACAACACCCGAGGGCTTAGATACGAGCAGTTCAAGGCAAGCGAGCACCGACGAAGGGAGTGTACTAAACCGTACACGACCGAGGCGGCGCGGAGCTTAACGCAGAAATGCGAAGTATATAAGCCCTCGGGAATTATACGGCGAAAGGTTCGCAAACAACGCCGGCTTCGGAAAACAGCTCCATAGCGAAGGCGTCGGGATAGCCGTCGGCGTAAACGACGCGAGTTATGCCGCTGTTTATTATCATCTTCGCGCAAATGACGCAGGGCTGGTGAGTGCAGTAAAGCGTCGCGCCCTCTATGCTCACGCCGAGGCGAGCCGCCTGTATTATCGCGTTCTGCTCGGCGTGAGTAGCATAGCAGATCTCGTGTTGAGTACCCGACGCTATGCCGAGTTTGCGGCGAAGGCATTCTCCCCTTTCCTTGCAGTTCTTTATGCCGCTGCTCGCTCCGTTATAGCCCGTAGTGAGTATGCGCTTGTTTTTTGCGATGACCGCGCCTACCTGTCTGTTCTCTTGAAAGCAACTCGACCAAGTGGAAACGAGGCGCGCCGCTTCCATAAATCTTATATCCCATTTATCCATAATCGTACCTCTTTCGCGCCTTAAATTTAATTCCTACCCATTTGTAGGTATTTGTATGCGCGTTACCTTATATAATTACCGATTATAACAAAAAAACGGAAAATTTGCAACTCAAAAAGACCATGTTTTATAAAAACGCTTGCAAATTATAAATTTTTACGCTATCATAATATCGGTGTCGAAAGACGCCTCGATTTTTGATAAAAATATTTTCAGGAGGATACTTTATGAAAATCAGACCCTTATTTGACAGAATAGTCGTCGAACCGGTCGAAGCGGAAGAAAAGACCAAAAGCGGAATCGTTCTTCTTGCAAAAGACCAGGAAAAGCCCCAGATGGCGAAAGTCATCGCAGTAGGTCCCGGCGGAAACGTGGACGGCAAAGACGTAGTCATTCAGGTGAAGGTCGGCGACAAGGTGCTTTGCTCGAAATATGCGGGCAGCGAATTCAAGGTGGACGGCAAAGACGTCACAATCATGAGACAGTCCGACGTACTCGCCGTGATAGAATAAGTTAAAGGAGGCATTTAAACTATGGCTAAACAGATCAAAACGGGCGAAGAAGCGAGAAAGGCTCTCGAAGCGGGCGTAAACACGCTTGCCGACACCGTTAAAATCACGCTCGGACCGAAAGGCAGAAACGTCGTTCTCGGCAAAAAGTACGGCGCTCCCCTCATCACTAACGACGGCGTGACGATTGCAAAGGAAATCGAACTCGAGGACGCGTTCGAGAACATGGGAGCACAGCTCGTCAAAGAGGTTTCGACAAAGACGAACGACGTTGCAGGCGACGGCACGACAACGGCTTGCGTGCTTGCTCAGGCGATAATACGCGAGGGACTTAAAAACGTCGCTGCGGGTGCGAACCCCATTATCGTCAAAAAAGGCATAAGCTCGGCTACCGAAAAGGCGGTAGCTCACCTTAAAAGCATCAGTAAGCCCGTTTCCGATTCCAAGGCGATCGGTCAAGTTGCTTCCATTTCGGCGGGCGACGACAAAGTCGGCAAGCTCATCGCAGACGCTATGGACAAAGTCGGCAAGGACGGCGTCATAACCATCGAAGAGTCCAAGACGATGGATACCAACCTTTCCGTCGTAGAGGGTATGCAGTTCGACCGCGGCTATGCTTCGGCGTACATGGTTACGGACAACGACAAGATGGAAGCCGTACTCGACAATCCGCTTATCCTCATCACGGACAAGAAGATAAGCAACATTCAGGAGATCCTCCCCGTTCTGGAACAGGTGGTTCAGCGCGCGGCTAAACTCCTCATAATCGCGGACGACATCGAAAGCGAAGCTCTTGCAACGCTTGTCGTCAACAAACTCCGCGGCACATTCAACTGTGTCGCCGTAAAAGCTCCCGGTTTCGGCGACAGACGCAAGGAAATGCTTAAGGACATCGCCGTGCTTACGGGCGGCACCGTCATCAGCGAGGAGACCGGCATAGAGCTTAAGGACGCGACGATCGATATGCTCGGCAAGGCTAAGCAGGTCAAAGTCGATAAGGAAAACACGACCATCGTCGAAGGCGGCGGCAACAGCGCCGACATCAAGGCGAGAATCAAATCCATTCGCTCGCAGATGGAAGTTACGACTTCCGATTACGACAAAGAAAAGCTCGCCGAGCGTCTCGCAAAACTTGCGGGCGGCGTTGCGGTCGTAAACGTCGGTGCGGCTACCGAAGTCGAGATGAAAGAAAAGAAGCTCCGCATAGAGGACGCTCTTGCGGCTACCCGCGCGGCAGTCGAAGAAGGTATCGTTCCCGGCGGCGGCGTTGCTCTTCTGTCCGCTATCCCCGCAGTCAAAGAGCTTATCGAAACGCTTGACGGCGACGAACAGACAGGCGCACGCATAGTGCTTAAGGCTCTCGAAGAGCCCATTAAGCAGATTGCGGTAAACGCAGGCGTGGACGGCGGCGTCGTTATCGACAAGATTCTCACGAAGAACAAACAGGGATACGGCTACGACGCCCTCAACAACGAGTATGTCGACATGGTGGCTAAGGGCATAATCGACCCGACGAAGGTCACACGTTCCGCTCTTCAGAATGCGGCTTCCGTAGCTTCCACCCTGCTCACGACCGAAAGTGTGGTCGCAGATATTCCCGAACCCGAGCCTGCTGCAGGCGGAGGTATGGGCGGCGGCATGGGCGGAATGTATTAAGCCGAAAATACGGATTGAAATTACGCAAAGCGGTTTCCGAGAGAAGCCGCTTTTTTTATGTCGTTGTTTTTGAGGAATTATATTTGCGACGAGCGAGGGAAAAAGAGAGTAAGGCGATTGACGGACAATCCCATAAGTCCTTTGACAGACAATCCCCTCAGTCTGCTTCGCAGACAGCTCCCCTTACTAAGGGGAGCCGTTTTTATAAGGCTCTACTCTTCCGTCAACCCGTTCGACTTCGTCTCTGCGGGTTGCCACCTTCCCTGACAAGGGAAGGCATTATGAGGGATTGGGTTTCGCTTGATGTGAAAAAAATCATATTATGCGTGGCATAGTTTGTGAATTTTAAGATGTTATGCGTAGCATAGTGCAAACAAATTCGAATTTTTATGTATACAGAAGGCAAAAACGGAGCAAGCTATGAGTACAAGGAAAAAGTTAATAACGGTTTTGACTTCAAGTTTTAAGACGATTGGTATGAATGTAATGATTTTTTATCGAGGTTAAAGCCACAGTAGCTTTAACCTTGAGTATATAAAATTCCTCTCCTATTCGTTGTTGCGGATAGAAGAGGATATTTTTTTATATGAAAAATTCCCCTCTTTTCGGAAACGCTCTTAAATTTAAAAACAGCTACGCGTATCTGCGATTTTCTTCGGTTCCACATTATTTAAACGCGACGCCTCAGACAGGTCGGATATTGACCATTCCGCCCTCGGCAACGACTTTGGATTTCCCGTAAGGCACAATAAAGAAATACTTCGTGACCTTTTTGTCCGTCTTGTCGGGCACGCTTAAGTTTATAGTTATGTTTGCTCGGGCGTCTATGAGAAACTCGCAGCCCGTCTTGGTCTCTATGAAGTTTCTGACGACAAATTTCCCTCCCTCGCCCTTGAAAAGTTTTACGTTGTCCGCCATCAAAATCGTAGACGTATCGTTTACGTCTATACTGTAAGAGCGCGAATGAAGCCGCACATTCGAAAGCGAGTTGTTTCCCTCGACAAACGTCCCGAAACGCAGAGACTCGGTCTTTAAATCGTTGCGGAAATATTCGAGATCTATAAGTTCCTGCATACCTATAAGCGCAAGCATATTTCCGTTTGCCGAAAGATAATTCTTCGACTTCACGCGCTTTCCGGTCGGGAGGTAAACAGAATAATTGACGACGTTGTCGCTTTCGTTGTCCGCCCAAAGCTTTGCGCTTTTCAGCGCCATTTGACCGGCTATGTCGTCCAAACCGTAACGGCACAACCCGTGGTATATGATATAGTCGACATACGGAACTATGCTTCCGCGCCAAAGAAGATATGGCGGCTCGCGATAGCCGTTATTGTTCGGCTTGCCCCGTCTGCCGTATTCGGGATTGTCCACAGACAGCGTCGGCACGACGTATTTGCCCCAAAACTTGCGCGGATCGGTAAGGGAATTCACGAGCTTGGAAAGCTTCTGTTGCGTATCAACAGCGCCGGCTATGAGCGGATAGAAGCTCGTAGCGCCGTAGCTGCGCCCCCATTGCCCCATTACATACCTGTTCATATAAAGTCCGACGCCTTCGTTCCAGAACGTATCGTTTAGGAGTTGGATCATTTCACCACAAGCCTTGTCGTACTTTTTATGTTCGGGGAAATCGAAATAAAGAGCGACTCGCCTGAGTATATCGAACGCAAGAAGTTTCAGACACGACAAGTCGAGGCTGTACATAGCGGAAGGCGCATACTTTTCCTTGAGCGGCGAATCTTCCCATTTATATGCGACTTCGTTTTTGTCGGGATCGGCGACGACAAGCGACGATACGGGCGGATACAGCGATTTAAACTTTTTATACAGTCCGAGCACGCTCGACTTTTCGCTCGTTCGCGAAAAAATGTGCCACATCGAGAGCACCGCCATTATCTTATCCTCGGACGTATATTCGAGCTGAGCGAGCGCCTTATCGACTCCCGCCACCGCCCCCAAAAGAGCCGCGCAATTGACTTCGGTACCGTCGATGTCGAAATTATTGTCGAGCGTGGCACGACAAGGAGAATATATGTCGGTCATAAGATACGGATAGTAGATACGAGACCACAACACGGAGTTCAACATCTTTTCCACAGGTCCGCCGAGCACGCCAGCGCCCATGGTCTTATTTACGCCGTACCGAAGTTCCGCCGTCTCTATCTGCTTGATTATCTTGTCTATGCGCGGCACTTCGATATCGAAGATATCTTCGTCTCCTACTGCGGCATACAGGTATACGCTCGGCTGATTCTTGTTTATGACAAACTCCATTATGGCTTCATTAAACGCGCCGTTCGCCGAATCCGACGGCTTGGACAGCGCTTGAGCCATGAAAAATTCACGCTCGGGACGGTCGTCGAGAATAACCTGATAGCGGTCGCGATAGACCGCGCAACCGTCGGTAAGCGACACATTGCCGCCGATTATGCCCATATAAGGGCTTCTGCCCTTGACGAACGAGCCTTCGATAGACAGCTCGCCGAGAAAATCGTAGCACGGATAAAACACCACGCGCACCCGCAGTTTTCGCTTCGCCGACACGCGAACAAGGAGAGACTGCTCGTTGTGCTTGACCCAATTGACGGACAGCGGACCGCTCGAAAAGCGAGCATAGCTTCCGTCCGCCGTCCCGGCGCAAGACGACGCCATATTCAAAATAAAGTCGTCGTTGTCGTACCACTTATTACCGAGAAAGTAACTGACTTTTATCCCCCAAAGAGATCCGTGTTTGCCGACAAGCATAGCGCCGTTTATCGCAGTATAGTCGTATCCGACGCCCTGCATATATCTGTTCGGAAAATTGGATTCGCTTATCGGCGGACCTTCCGGTTTTTCTTCGTAAAATTTATCGAAGAACGGCGGTCGGAAAGTGAAGCCGTATTCTTTATTTATGTATCTCATATTTCTTCACCTCGCCGCATTTTTTTGCATAATGCGTGACAAATCGATTATTTATGTCACACATAGTATAATTTTTTGCGCGTTTAATAGAGTAATTTGGCAGTTATCGGCACGGATATCACATCGCTCTTATGAGCCATTATTTTAAACTCGGACGGAGAAAGCTTTTCGTCCGGCACAAGATATACGCGCTTGTCGCTCCATTGCCCCGTCAATATCCGGCTGAAAAATCCGCTCGAACCTATATGTTCGAGTACCGTGGGACTTAGGGTCACGGAAGCCCCGCTGTACTCACCGTCGGCAAACATCCGCATGAGTCTCGCCTTTATTTTTTTCGCGATATAGTCGCCCGAATGAGTGTGTGCGCTTCCGCCGCAATACGGGCAGGACGTGAGAAGAATATCGCCTATTTCATGCCCCGTCTTTTTGCGCGTCACCTCGACAAGACCGAGTTCCGACATTTCGAGGACGCGCGTCTTGGTTCTGTCGAACATCATTTCCTTGCGCAAAGCTTCGACCACTGCGTTGCGGTGCTTTTCGTCCGACATATCTATGAAATCTATTATGATTATCCCGCCTATGTTGCGAAGCCGCAATTGCCGAGCAATTTCGACGGCAGCCTCTATATTCGTGCGGTAAACCGTATTTTCGCGACTATTGTCGTCGCCGAGAAACCGACCCGTATTGACGTCTATGGCAGTGAGAGCTTCGGTATGATCTATTACGAGCGTACCTCCTCCCGGAAGCGCGACCTTATGCTCGAGCAGTTTATCCACTTCGCCGAGCACGCCGAAAACTTCGCTCATATCGTAATCGCTCTCGAAATATTTGACTTTCTCGTTAAAGCGCGGATTGACTTTCCCGAGCACCTCTCTGACCTCGAGAAAGACGCGGCGATCGTTGCATATCACCGACTCCACCGACGTAGAAATCATGTCGCGAACGGTACGCACTATAAGTCCGCCCTCGCTGTGAATAAGCCCCACGCCCTCCGAAGCATCGAAGGAAGAGCATATCTCGTCAAACTCTTTTTGAAGCCTGCGGGCCTCGTCGACAATATCCTGCTTCTTCGCTTCGCGGGAAGCGGTGCGGGCAATAAAGCCGCCCCCGTCAGGCTTTAGCTTTTCAAGCAATGCCATAAGCCGCTTCCGCTCGGATTCGTCGGCTATCTTATTGGACACTCCGACAAAGTCAAGCTTGGGAAGATAGACCAAATAGCGCCCCGGAAGCGAGACGTTCGCCGTGAGGCGCGCGCCTTTAAGCCCGGTCTCCTCTTTCGTGACCTGCACCATAATAAAATCGCCCGTTTTCACGTCGAGCTTGCTCGGCATTTTGCCCGAATCCGACAGCACCGAGCGATGGACAAGCGCCTCGTTTACGGCAAGAAAGCCATTTCTTTCCATTCCGAAATCGACAAACGCGGTTTCGAGCCCTTGAAGAACATTGACCACTCTGCCCTTATAGATGTTACCCGTCAAACGGTTTGAATCTTTATATTCGACATAGTACTCTTTAAGCCGCCCGTCTTCCAAAAGGGAAACGGACGACATATAGCTGTCTACGTCTATCAGAATCTGACTCTTCACTCGTCTATTATGTCCTATACCTTGTTTTTATATATTCGCCTCTTTATCGGGTACTGCTCGCAGGTAAGTGAGGAAATCGACCGATCAAACTATAGTCCGTATACTTCGTCGACGGTTTTTAACGCGCCGTCTTTGGAAATAAACGACCTTTCTTTTGTTACTGCGTATTCGCCGAGATCGAATTCGGAACACAAGTAGTTTCCGAAAGAGTCGGCTCGCAAATTTTCCGTTCCGCAACCCAAGACCGCCAACACGTCCGCTCGATCTTTTACAAGCGAGTACAATCTCGCGCGAACATCGGAATTTGCCATTCCCTTCTTGGTTTTTACGGGAATTTCGAGAGTTGTGCGTGACATAATACTTTTAATAGCCTCATTCGACAACTCTTTTTCGGATTTAAAGCGGTATTCCGCATGGCTTATTTCCGAGTGAACCGACGCTTTTTCGCATCGCACCGCCGACAGTATGCGCACGCCACGCGGAAGCTTTTTGTTAAGCCCGTCGGCAAATACGCTCGGGTCTTCGTCGCTGTCGGCACAAAAATATTCCGCAGTGCTCGCAAGTCCCAACGGAAGAGGCTGAGAAAAGAACAACAGCATATGCGGATTGAAACCTTCCGAAAAACGCACGTTTAGGTTTGCCCGGCGCACTGCTCGCCCCATTTCTCGCAGCAAATCGAGGTGCGGGGTATAAACGGCGCTGTCGATTTTCGTAAATTTACAAAGTATCATTGCGCCATGCCTCCTCGCAAACATACAACAAAAGGACTCTTTTAAGTCCCCTTATTTTACAGTATAACATATACGCACCGAAAATACAAGCGATTTTTATCTTTTGTAAAAGTTTGTCCTCCGCTATCTTATGCCGTCAGCACTTTTCGGGAAGCGTGCGTTTCGAATGAAGCGCGCAACTGTTTTTAAACGCTTCCTTACGAGCCTTCTGCAATCCGCACAGATGACAATTTCCGCGACAATCGGGTGTCGTTTCCTCTTTGCGCGACTTTGCCCGTTCGCTTTTAAAATACTCTTCGTCGACACCGACGTCTATAAAGTTCCAGGCAAGAGTTTCGTCCTCCGAATATTCGCGCGTAAACTCCTCCGGGGACAGACCGCACTCGGCGAACGAATCCCACCACTTATTCGCATCAAACAGTTCGCCCCAACTGTCAAACACACAGCCTTTCCCATAAGCGGAAAGCAGTACCGCCCCGAGACGCTCGTCGCCACGGGCAAACGCAGCCTCGAGAACGGACATATCGCAATTGTGGTAGTTAAACTTTACTCCGATCTTTCCGAGCGCGCTCTTTAAAAGCTCCTGTTTATGCCCTATCTCTTCTCGCGATATCTGCCGCTCCCACTGAAAAGGCGTAAAAGGCTTCGGCACGAATGTCGATGCGGAAACGGTTATCGTCAATCGTTTTTTATTGCTTCCGCACTCTCGATATATTTTTTTTATTCTGCTTGCGAGATCCGCTATCGCCAAGAGATCTTCGTCGGTCTCGGTCGGCAATCCAATCATAAAATACAGCTTTACGGACGAATAACCCTTTCCGAACGCATTGCGCATACTCGTAAAGATATTCTCTTCGGTCACGTTCTTGTTTATTACGTCGCGCAGGCGTTGAGTGCCTGCCTCCGGCGCAAACGTGAGCGAACCCTTACGAGACTGCTCCACAAATTCCGCTTCAAACGAATCGACGCGTGTGGACGGCAGAGCTATTGTGACGCGCCGCCCGTCCGTTATGGGCTTAAGCTCCTTTAAAAGTCCGCGAAGGTCGGGATAGTCGCAGGTCGAAAGGCTTGACAGCGAAATTTCGTCGAAACCGCAATTATCGATAAGCTGTTTCGAATACTTTACTATGGTTTCGATACTTCGCTCGCGAACCGGTCGATATATAAATCCAGCCTGACAAAAGCGACAGCCGCGAGTACAACCGCGAAAGATCTCGAGTACGGCGCGATTGTGCACAGCTTCTATATTCGGCACCTGCGCCGCCGTCGGAAAATAGGCGGAATCGAGGTCGGATATAACGGCGCGCCGCACGCCTTTTTTGCCCAAAGAAGGCACATACACGCCGTCTATGAGCGAAGCCTTTTTCAAAAAGTCGCTCCGACTTCCTCCCGCGCGCTTGTTTTCGACATACAGAGCAGCCAGCTCGTCGAGAGTATTTTCCCCGTCTCCGATACTGAACAGATCCACGAAATCCACGAGCGGCAACGGGTTCACGACGCACGGTCCGCCCGCCATAATTATCGGGTCGCCCTCGCCTCGCTCGCACGAAAGAAGCTTCACCTTACCGAGATCGAGCATATACAACATTCCCGTATATGACAACTCATACTGCATGGAGAAGCCTATAATATCAAACTCATTCATCGGTCGGCGAGTTTCCGAGGAAAACAGCGGCTCGTCCTCTTCCCGAAGCACGGCAGCCATATCCGACCACGGAGCATAGGCCGATTCGCAATTCGTATCGGAACGGTTGTTCAAAATCCCATACAAAATTTTAATGCCGAGATTGGACATCGCCACTTCGTAAACATCGGGAAAACACAAAAGATAGTTAAGTTCCGCGTTTTCTTTCATTGTAGGCGTGTTTAGCTCGCCGCCGCAGTAGCGCGAAGGCTTATCGACTCGAGAGAGTATTTTTCGCAGTTTTACGTCTGTCATAGCACTCACTTTTTGCATCATATTATGATATAGGTCTTAAAATATGACACGCATAATATTGTTTTTTTATGTTTTAAGCGATCGTATTCCTCGCGGATTTTTCAGGAAACGGGCTTTATCACCTCAAACACGTCGCGCAGAAATTCACTGAAGAGAATTCCCGAAAGCAATTGCACGGGAAAAGGTTTTACACCGTCGGTGTAAATTTGCCCTCCGAGTTTGATGAGATCGGCGTAGCGATAAAATCGCACGTTTCCCATAGCGATAAGCCTATCGGGCTCGGCAAAATTCGTAGGATCGAACTCGAGCACGCACATCACGTCGCCCCGCAGTTTGCCCGCGCAGTCGCTTTCGTCGTAGCGGTTCTTGTTCAAGAGCTTATATCCGTGCTTCGAAAGCGATTCCTTAAAGTCGCCGGCAGGCATTACTCTGCCTTTAAGCCTGCCGCAAGAATTGTACGATTTTTCCGCATCGGTCGGAACAAACACTTCGCGCCCCACTTGAGCAAAAGGTTGCACGACGTCGAGCCCGTGCAAAAAACCGAATCTCTCCCACTCGGTCGGATGACTGACCGCAACTTCGGATTCCGAAAGCGCCCGCTTATTGTTATCAAGATCTCGGATCTCTCCGTCCTCCACTATAATTATGTCTGACATAACCCCGTCGTTGTATGCCGTAAACAGCAAAGACGACGCCACGGCGGCAAACATCTTGTCGCTTTCCAACCTTTTCAAGAACAACGCAGACTCCCACCGAGCGTTCTCGCTCATAGCCGCTTCGCACTCGCGGCACACCTTTTTGAGCCTCTTACGCAAGTTCTCTTCTTCCGCCCGCACGACTTTCGGATAAGGCACGGGACTTACCTCCACGGAAAAATCTTTCGTCAAAGCAACGGTATATTCCGATCCGCCGACATTCACCACCGACGAAATACCGCAATCTTTCCCCGCCTCTGCACCGAATCCGGATTTCGTCAACCCTTTGCCCCGATCTCTGTCTATTAGCTTTTTAATAACGAGAGACTTTTCGCTCCGCTCTATCTCTCCGAGAAAACGGTCCGCCCTCGGATCGCCTTTATACAACAGCAACAGACGGACTATCCCCTCTTTTGCCTTGACGCTCGAGCGTATATACTCGTTGCAGAGGGCAGGAACGATATCTATACGCTTTTCCATGAGGTATTTGCGAAGCGCCGTTTTATTGGCGTTCTTACCGTATATGAGAACGTCCAGCACAATATCGAGCGTGCGCGCTCTGTCCACCTCCATGAGAGTAGACAGACATTTATACTTTCGATCCCACCGCCTTACCACGTCTACGGCGGAGTCGTAATCGGCGTAAGCATAACGTTTGAAATACCCGTCTATACCCCCAGCAAAGCTATATAAATACCCGTCCTTGGGCGCGTCGAACGCCGCGAAAAACATCGGCCAAACAAGCTCCATATCCACTCCGCTCTTTTCGACAAGCTCGATAAACACGGCAAAATAGCGGTCGGATACTCGCCTGTTGCCGCCGCCGACGGGCAGATAGCTTGACGCGGTATGCTTGTCTATGCAACCCGAACTCATAACCGTAGCAAGATTTTCGTACTCGGCTCGCTCCAAAAGCGCAGTCAAAAACGAACGCGTCTCTTCCTCTGTGCGAGCGCCCGTAAAAAATTCTCGTCCGACTTCGGTCAGCATATTCCCGTCCAAAGCCTGTTTTGTCAATGCTTCGATGTCCATACGATTATAATAGCACATCGCGCCGCAATTTTCAACACAATTTCGGCAAATTGGCAAAAATTTTTACAACAAGTTTCAAAAAGCGCCTCTACGCATTATCTTTCGAAGCGATAGCAGCTCCCACTTCTTCATCGGGCGGACGCCGAGAAAGCAGATCCTCAAGCTCGGTTTCGCTGAGAGTAGCCACGGTTTCCAGCCTGTCGTTCGTGAGAGTAAAGCGAGCATAATAATTGGCGCCCAAAAGACGGGAACACGACATCAGACTCGCGTCCCTATGTATTATTATCTCGCGCACGGGAAGTCCCGCGCGTATCTTTTCCATTCTGTGAGCCATACCGAAAAGCCTTTGATACTTCGCGCTTTTATCCGGAAACAGCGAGGAGAACAGCACGAAAACAAGGAAAGTAAAATAAGAAAAATTCAGAGCCTTAAACATAATCACTGCGACAATTATCCCCGCCGCACCGATCACGCCGCCCGCGATCCGCATTGCTTTATACGCCTTTGCTCTAGGCACTTTAAGCGATAAGAGAGCAAGCGTCGCCCGCCCGCCGTCAAGCGGAAAAACAGGCAAAAGATTTACGAGCGCCGTAAATAAATTTGCCGAAACATAAATTTCCGTATAGTAAAACAGCGACGGCACAAGCCACCAAAGAGCAATGAAAACGACGGCGAAAATTATATTGGAAACAGGTCCCGCAATCGCTATGAGAAATTCGTCGCGACATTTTGCCGTCTCGAACTCGCCCGTCAGCGCAGCGCCGTACGGCATTATCTTCAGCGACGTCAGCGTATAACCGAGCCGCGAAGCCACGGTCGCGTGCGAAAATTCGTGAAACACCACAGCCGCCGCATAAGACAGCGTTTCTCTGATGTGCCCCGTCGCTATGGCAATCGCCGCCATCACCACCACGGAGAAGGATACTCTTATCCTCGCCCCCGCAAAGTTCGTATTTTCACGCTTTGCACCCGCTTGCCGCTTTTCCGACCGAGAGCGGCGGTCATTCTTCCTTTTCATCATCGCTCTCATCGGAGCTTGACTTTTGCAATAATTTGCGTATTATTTCGACTATTTTGCCCTCTCCGACATTACTGTTCGGAGTTATGTCAGACATAATAATTGTTTTTGCCGTTTCAGTCACCTTATCCGACCCATTGTACGGCAATACTCGAGGCAAAAACAGAGCTCCGAGCAGCAAAGCCGAAACAGCGCCGCGAATAAAAAAGCTCGCTATTCTCGAGCCGCCTTTTGGTTTGTCTGCCGCCTCAAGCGCGGACGGCAGACTATCCTTTTGTTCCTCGGTCTCGCTTTCCGACGTTGCCTGCACGACCTCGAGAGGCGGCGCATAAGTCTGCTCGCGGCGAACGAGCACGTCGTTCAAGCTCAAAGCTACGTTGGGTTTATTGGTTCCTTCATACTTGTCCATGCCATACGTTATGCGCGCACAACCGAAAATATGACAGTTCAGTCAAGTATTCTTCCCGCCTCTTTAAAGCCGTCCGCTTCAAGCTTTATCACGACGGTCACTTTGCCGCCCGGCGTCAGATCGGCCTCCATTTTCATGTCGCGCTCGTCAAACATAAAATAGTCGGAAAACAATCGCAGCTCGTCGGAGCGAAGTACTTTAAGCGCATTTTCGGCGTTCATATCCGCATTGCCCATTACAGCCGTCTTTATCTTATCCTTTATAGACATATATTCTCTCCCGTCGATCTTTTTTTCAGACCAATCGGCGCAGACCGCGTTTTACCGCGCCGAAGATCCCGCGATACCTTTTCGTAACGTCATACACGACATCCGTACCGTACATGACATTTTCGGCCAGTATTTCCATAGCTCGCCCGCCGTCCGACTTTCGCGTTTCGCCGATAGCATTCGACTGCAAATTTACGGCGTCGTCCTCGGGAATGACTCCGGCAATACTGCTGCCGAGCGCTCCCGCAATGCTCTCGCTGTCCGCCATTTCGCTTTCGAGCACCAGATCGCCGCGGGAACGGTTTATGACAAGACGATGTTCGAGACCGTAGTTGTTTAGGATCGCTATGGCGCGGGACGCATCGCGAATCGCGGATATATGCGGAGTGGTAACGACAAGCGCCTCGCGAGCAGCCGCAACCGCGCGATGAAATCCGAGTTCTATTCCGGCAGGGCAATCTATGAGTATGTAGTCGAACGAAGGCGCAAGCGTATTTACGATTATGCGAATGTTTTGAGCCGTTATCTCCCCCGCCTCATATGCGTGAGCGGAAGGAAGGAGAAACAACCCGCCCGTCAGATTGTCCTCTATAAGAGCCTGCCTGACTCGACAACGGTTATTCACCACATCGAGAATATCGTAAACAATGCGGCTTTCCATGTCGAGCAACACGTCGAGATTGTTAAGTCCAATATCCGTATCGATAAGCACGACGCGCTGATTGCGGCGGCACAGCTCACGCCCGAGAGCGACAGTAACAGTACTTTTGCCGACGCCGCCTTTACCAGAAGTCACCACGATAGATCTTGCCATTTGCATTACCTCCGTTTCTCGAAGCTCGCTTTCTTTCGCGGCACTCTTTGCCGCGTCCGAAATTGGGCGCAAGCCGTCTAAGAAAGAGAGAAAGCGCCGACCCGAGTTTCTCCATTGTACCACCGATTTATGTTTTTGACAAGGCGATTTTTGCGCCGAGCATACGAATAATGACCTATTAGGGCGAAAGCGTTTTTTTGCGTGTTCTAAAAAAGGCCGCGCTTTGTTTGCGCGGTCCTTCAGTATTTGATTGCATTATTTTGTAGATCTATTGTTATATCTTTGTGTTTTTTGCCTATTATGTCTAACATAGCAATCGAATGATGGGGTTTTACGTCAGACCTAATTTGCGGTTTTCGACATTTTTCAAAAAAGCGCGGACTTAAGCACATAGTCGGCGGTCGCCTTGTTTGTGGCGATCGGCACGTCGTAAACGACAGCTATTCGAAGTAGCGCTTTGACGTCGGGATCGTGCGGTTGGGCTTGGAGCGGATCCCAAAAGAACACGACCGTATCAATCTTCCCTTCCGCTATATGCGCGCCTATCTGCTGATCGCCGCCGAGCGGACCGCTCAAAAACCCGTGCACTTTAAGCCCCGTCGCCTCGCTTATGAGACACGCAGTCGTACCCGTGCCGCAAAGATTGTGTTCTTTCAGAATGTCGTAGTTGACTTTCGCCCACTCTACTATTTCGGATTTTTTATTGTCATGCGCAATAAGCGCAACGGTATGTTTTTTGTTTTCCACCTTGGGACCTCCTCCATATACAGGTTTTTGCTTAACACTCGATAAATCGATTACAAGACAACCACTTCAATTATAACACCGCGCTTCTATAAAAGCAAGCTATATCGTCATGCAAAGCGCTTTTACTTCAAATAAAAAACCACCGCGCACAGTACAACTACGGAGGTTTTATTATGAAAAAATTCAAGACATTCGGCGGAGAGATCGGCGGCTCCGAGCCGAAAATCGTTCTCGACGGCGACAATAGCGCCTTGCTTGCGGGAAATTCCACTGTCAATATCAAGCTTGCTTACGACGGAATACTTAAGCCGAAGATTAGCGCCGTGCAGCCGACATCTTGACCTATCAAAAAAATGCGAGTGGCTCGTGAAGAGAACTCGCATTTTTTGTTCATTTTATTATGTCCTTTAGGGGCGCGGACAGATTGATGAAAATTTACGAAAGAGATTCTTCGACTTCGATACTACGCTTCGCTTCGTGGCGTTCGCTTCGCTCGGCTGAGCAGAATGACAAGCGGCATTTATGTAGCGCAACGATTGATTGACAATCCCCTCAGTCGCCTACGGCGACAGCTCCCCTTGACTCAAGGGGAGCCTTTTGCATGGCGGCATTTTTGCTGACGAGCGCTTGCTGTGGGGTTGACTACTAATCCGTCACCGTGTTCGCTCGTCCCTCGCTCTGCACGGCGACACCTTCCCTGGCAAGGGAAGGCGTTTTTAGGGGATAAAGTTCGAGTGCTCTGACGGCGTAGATGCGCGCGAGACGGACAGCTGTCAAATAGCCGCACGGGTTGCTGTACTTATTCGTACATGACTCTGACGGCGTAGAAACTAGTAGTTCGAGGAAAACGGATTTTTTCTCGGAGGAGTGTACTTATCCGTACATGACTCCGAGAAAAAATCCGTTTGACAATGAAATGTGACGCTTCTACGCCGTCAGAGGAGTTGTTGGAGGATATCGGACAGAAGCTGCGTATCGCTTAAAAGCTTTCCGCCGCCCACGATTGCAGCATATTGAGGATCGGGGGGAACGCAGACATGGAGACCGAGACGCTCTTCCATAAACTCCTCAAGCCCGAAAATCATGCTTCCGCCGCCAACGATATAGATACCCGTCTTATATATGTCCGCCGCTATTTCGGGCTTACAAGTGTTTATAATGCTCTCTACGGCGTCGCTGATCTTGCCGTAGTAAGGAAGCAACGCTTCGCGTATATCTGTCGCAAAAACGGTCACGGACGCGGGAGTTTTGGTTCGTATATCGACGCCCTCGACGTCGTATTTTGCGTTGTCGGCTTCGTTTAGACTGCCGACGTCGTGTTTCATCTTGCGCACGGCATTAAGACCGACTTTCAAATTGAACTTGCCCGCCAGATAGTCTATAAGCGCCTTATCCATCATATTGCCGCCTATAGTCACGCCGCAACCGGTTATGACTCCGCCGAGACTGAGCGCCGCTATTTCGGTCACGCCGCCGCCTATATTGACTATAAGACCTCCGTTCGGCGACGCAACGGGCAGATCTATACCGACTCCCGAAAGAATTATATTATCTATGACAGTGACGTCGTTTATGCGAGCCGCGGCGCAAACATCCTCGTAAGCGCGGCGCTCCTCGAACGAAAGTCCCGTAGGCACTCCGAGTATGGCCTTTATCCTCGGAAAGAACAAGAAATTGTCCGGAAGCAATTTGCGCACAAATTCCTTGAGCATTACGATACAGGCGTCGGGATCGGCTATCACGCCGTCTATTACCGGAGTGACGACCGTAGTCTTATCCGGAGTTTTACCGAGCATTTCGAGCGCGGCGCTGCCTACCGCGCGCACCCTGCGCGAACGCGCGTCGCTCTGAAACGCCACTATCGTCGGCTCGCGAAGAACTATGCCCTGCCCCGATAAAAATATCGTGGTGTAAGACGTGCCTATCTCGAGAGCTATTTCCATTGCCGCCATTTAGATTTCTCCTTTAGCATTTCCGTCACGGTCGCCACGGGCAAGCCTATCACGTTGTCGCGCGCGCCGTCTGTTTTCTTTATAAGGAATGAGAGTTCTTCGTCCTGTATGCCGTAAGCGCCCGCTTTGCCGAACGCTTTGCCGCTTTTCACATAGGCTTCTATACGTCCGAGATCGAATGCGCCGAAGCTCACAGCCGTGCACACCGCCCTTTCTTCCGTCCTATTATCGGACGAGACTAAGCACACGCCCGTAAAGACGTTGTGATCTCCGTCCGAAAGTCTTTTTAACATTCCGATCGCGTCACGTTCGTTTGCGGGTTTCGGAAATATCTCGCCCGAACGCTCGACGACCGTGTCCGCGCCGAGAACGATAAATTCTTCGCCATACATTAAAAGTTCGTCGGCAACGCTTTCCGCTTTGAGCCTCGCCCGCATAAGCGCAAGCTTATCCGCGTCTTTTGCGCAAACCGCATTTTCGTCTGCCGCGGAAACGCGCACTTCAAAATCGAAGCCCGCTTCTTTAAGAAGCTCGATTCGCCGCGGAGACGAGCTTGCGAGTATAAGTTTCAAAGTATTTCGAGGTTTTTTCTGTACGCCTTGGCAAAGTCTGCGCCCACAGTGAGCGCGTCCTTTATTTCGAGCGAACAATCGCCCTCGACTTGCGTCTTCATGATAACAGAATCGCCGAGAACGTCGCAGTTGAGCGTCTTGACCGCTCCCGACTGCGCCCTGTCGAGACTTTCGGCTATGCGCAGAATGACGGACAGCTTCATGACCGCCATAAGATCTTCCTCTCGCAGAATACTTGCATACTTAGCCCAATCGAATTTAAAGTCCTCGTAAGACTGGTGCCGCGCAACAAACGCCGCGAGCACAATGTCTCTATGCGACACGCCGTAGAGATTGGCATTCAGAATGAAATAGTATGAGTGGCGGTTCTTGTCGTAGAACTTGACCCTGAGCCCGGCGTCATGCATGAGCGAAGCTATGCGAAGTACTTTTACATATTGACGCGGAAGCTTGTGAAGCACGCGAAGCTGTTTGTAAAGCTGAATAGAGAGATTGCAGACGTGTTCGGCATGGGGAATGTTGACGTTGTAATGAAGCATTTGCGTCATAAGCGAATGTCCGAGAACATCCGTTATCGGCTTCTCGAGCGTCGTCGGCACGGCGTGGCTGAACATTATGCCCTCGCGTATGCCCGAGCACGAAACGACTATATTATCGAACTCGGTGCACGAGATAAAGCCCTTTATGCAGGCGAGCGCGGAAACGAAAATGTCGGCGCGTTCGACGCTCAGTCCTCTTATCTTAGTACGCTTGTCCGCTTCTCGCGAAGTCACCTTTTCGTAAACGGTGTCGAAATCGCTTGTAGAGACGTTACAGTTGTGGATCATATCGAGCGGATAGCGGCGGATTATGCGGCTTATTTTCGCAAGGTTGCGGAACGTGCCTCCCACGCCGACAAACTGTACGTCGGGCTCGAGCTCTTTAAGCCAACTTATTCTTCCGAACTGTTCCGTCACGAAAGCTTCGACATTGCGAGCCTGTTCCGCCGCCGTACTGTTCGGATCGTTGAATAGATCGCTTAAAGTTATTGTTCCGAACGGAAGGTTTTCGCGGTTCAGCACGTTTCTGCGGTTGTAGTGTATGAGCTGAGTGGACGAACCCGAGATATCGACTATTACGCCCTTGGGAACGTCGAGCGAATTTATCACTCCGCGATAGATGTACATCGCTTCTTCTTCCTCCGTGAGCACTTTGAACCTAAAGCCGCAGACAGAGTTTATTTCCTCCAAGAAGCTCTTTTGATTCTTCGCTCGGCGGACGGCATTGGTCGCTATCGGATACTCTTTGTCAACCTTGTTGCTGTCGCACATCTTGCGGAACATCTTAAGAGTCTTGACTGCCTGTGCCACGCGCGCCGGTTTGAGAAAACCGTCTCGCTCCATATCCTGTCCGAGACGCACCGTCTCTTTCAGCTCGTCGACTACCACGAAATGACCGCTGGGCATAACGTCGGCTATCACGAGGCGTGCGGAATTACTGCCTAAATCGATAACTGCTATTCTTTCCATGTGAACTCCTTGTCTTTACGGGCATAGGCGTCAATACAACGCTTGAGAAAATATGTCGCGCTTAAATATCTCGGCACGAGTCTTAAGACTTTTGCCGCTTTGCGATACGCTTAAAAAAACGACCGCATCCGAACGCACATATAATCCCACCTATATATCCTTATACTAAGTATATCACACATTTTTCAACTTGTACAGGGGGTTTGCAAAAATTTTTTGGTTTTTTTTAAAATTTTTTTTGCTTTTGCCCTCGAAAAAGCACTTTTGTCGTCGAAAAGTTGTATAAAAAACTATTTACATACTCGACATTATGTGATATAATTATACATGATACTATTTTTATAGGCAAGGATCGAGCTATGATTAAGAGACGAAGTGCGTATTTTGCGGCGTTTTTATGCGTCGCGCTCTGTCTGTCGGTAGGTTTTTCGGGCGGCGTTTTTTTCGCCGTCGCGGACGAAATCACTACCGTAAAAGCCGAGCTTGTAAAACCGAACACCGATGCGCAGTATTACTACCTTCCCTCGCCCGTTTCCGTCTCCGCGAGCGAAACCAACGTATACATTACTACTCTTGAAAACACCGCCGTTGTGTTCACTTCCTCCGGAGCGTACACGGACACGCTATCCTTCCCGACCGTTGCGGACAAAACAGCCGTTTGCGGGACAAGCATATTTGCGCTCAGAGACAAAGCCGTGTACGATATGAACGGCAACGTCGTATTCGACGGCGACATTAGTATTTATGACTGTTCCGCTTCGAGCGGCGCTTTGTATGCTCTCGGCGAAAGCGCCTTGCTCTATGCGCGCGTAGGCGACGGCGGCGAAACAAATCCCGAAAATATCAAGACGTTCGATTACGTCCTTCCCGAAAACAAAGTCGCAAAGGCGATTGCGGCAACGAGCGAAGGCGCGTTTATTGCGGTCTCCGACAGTCGCGGAAATTTCTCGAGCGACATCTATTTTATGTCGACAGAAGGAGAGCTTGCTCTCGTATTCGAGCGCGCGCCCTATATAGAGCGCATGACCTCTCCCGCAAAAGGAGTGCTGATAACTCTGCAAAGCGGAGAGTTGAGCCGCTACGAGCTTAAAAACGGACGGCTTATCCGCACGGCTTCGCACGACGCGAGAGGAATACGAGACATAGCTTCGAGCACGGAAACACTTTACGCTCTCGTCGGCGACGGAGCAATACTCTCATACGAGACCGACTTTGAAAAAGAAAAGGAAATAGTCGCTTCCGCAAGTTCGGCGGACGGTTTTTTCCGTGCGCAAAGCAACGTCTCCACACGCAAAAGCGCGCTTATCGTGAGCGATTTCGGAAACGATCGCGTCGTAAGACTCTCCGACAACGGTTTCGACACGATCGATCATGACTTCATCCAGCCTACGGCGGCTGTCTCCGACAATCTCGGCAACGTCTATGTCGCGCATAACATGGACAACATATCCGTTTTCGACGCGAATTTCGAGCACAAGAGCACCCTCGTACTCGAAGGCGCGATAATAGACGACCTCAAATTCGACCCTTTGAACAATCTGTATGCGCTCGACTCGAACGGCGCGGTTTTTGTTCTTAAAAGCGGAGACAACGAATTCGAACCGTTTGCGGACGGCGAAACGGGTTATACCTGTATTGCCGTATCTCCCAACGGTTCGGCGCTATACGGCATGAACGAAGCTGCAAAGGAAATCCGTCTACTCGAAAGCGGCGGCTCGACAACGCTGTTTTCTTTCGAAGCAGACGCAAAGTCGTTCACCCTCGACATAGAAGGCGATTTTTATCTTCTCTCCGCCGACGGCAAAATAGCGAAATACTTTTCCGAAAACGGCTATTCGGAAAGCGGCGTATTCTCACCCGAATACGAAAGCGGTTACGAAATAGGCTCGGGCGCGAACAGAATCGTGCTCTCGTCCGTAGAAAACTCGTTTTTAAGCTACGGCGACATAATAGTCAGCGACACGGTCAGGCATTGCATAAGGAAGATCGACGCTCGAAGTTTCGGCGTGAAAGTCATAGATTCGAGTTTTACCCCGCCCGTGTTCGACAGCGCTCCGACCGAAATCAGCGACGAACGCATAGTTCGGACAGCTCTCGCAGACATGGAAGTGTACGAAAAACCCATGGAAATGTCGCCCGTCCACACGATAGCCGCCGGGCGAAAAGTGCTTGTGATAAGCTACGACACAGAAGCGGGCGCATTTGCGAGAATATTCGCCGACGACACGGTTTTGGGACGCGCCGTCGTCGGATATGTGTATAAGGCTCAACTGTCCGATCCGCTCGAGTACTCCTCCCCCGTTGCCCATTCCGTCAGCGTCTATAACGACAACACGCCTCTTTATAAACTTCCGTCGCGCAACGCTCCCGTGCTCGAAGGATATTCCAAAGTAAGCAAGGGCTCGAAACTCGAGCTTATAGATTTCGTGGAGGGCTATGCCGACGACTATGAAAACAAGCGGCTTTGGTATCGCGTAAAGCTCGGCGCATACGACGGTTACGTCGCGGCGACGGACGTTTCCGTAAACAATTTCGAACCGATCTTTATTCGTCCGCAGACGAACGCAATCATTCTTTCCGTTGACGGCTCGACCGGCGCTCCGTTGTATAATCTCGAGGACGGAAAATACGAGCTTGCGGTCATGCAGCCTCTGCTTACCGGCACACGAGTCGAAGTTATCGGCACGTTCGACGCGTCGGAGCCGTACACTCTCGTCAAATACTACGACGAAACGCGCGGCACGCTTACGGGTTATGTTCAGACTATCTATCTCAAATACGACGGCGTAGGCATACTGCCTCTTATCGCGGTGATACTTTTGCTTCTGACCGTCTGCGGCATAATCATCGCTGTCGTGTGGCGCAACGTCGCAAATAAAAAGAAGCTTACGAAAGCGTAAAATATTTTCGCACAAAACAAAAGCGACTTCCTAAAACGGCTGTCGCTTTTTTTCATGTAAAAGTCACGGCGTCGCACGGCACGACGAAGTTTGCGTCTGCCTTATCGCAACCGAAAGTTATTTTCCCGTAGCGTCGTATGCTGCCGCGGCCGTCCCCGTCGCCGCCTCTTCGTCTTCGCCGTGAGGGTGTTCCGCTCTCTCGTCGGCGACAATCTTGCTTATGGACAGCTCGTAAGCCGTTCTCGTTTCGGACAGCTCCTCCGTCAGTTTTTTCGTGTACTGACGGCTCTGGATACGTCCCGATATGCGTATCCTGCGTCCCACCTCTATATCGCGGACGAAGCGAGCGTTTCTTCCCCAAGCTATGCAGGGAATATAATCCGACTTATTGTACGCGCGGTTTACGGCGATCAACAAGTCGCATATTTCCCTGTTGAACGGCGTAGTGCGGTAAACGGGCGGTTTACATATATATCCCCAAAGCTCCACCTCGTTAGGATTTTCGCCCTCGACGCACTCGTAAAAATCGCGTACGAATACGGTGAGCATGAGCTTGGACTTCCCGTCCACTATCTTGTTATAGCTACGGAATTGACCGTTGACGGCTATCTGCTTGCCGATATCGAAGTCGATACCGCTCATCAGCCGTTCGGAAACGGTAACGGGTATCACGTCCGACTGTTGAGACAGTCTCGGCACGCGTACGAGAAACTCGTAAAACCCCTCCCCGTACAGTTCGTGAGAAAACTGCGGCTCGCTCTCGATGAATCCCGAAAGTTTCACCTTGTTGTTAAGTGCGTAATTGATTTCTTCGGTCATGTTTTTATGCCTCCGTATATAAGATTTTCCGATTTGGTGTTTAAGCGGTTTTCACCTGCTTGCCCGTATGGTCTATCGTGTAGCCGTCTCTGTAAATCATTTCGCCGACGGTCTTAAACGTATAGCCTTTGTTTTTTAAGCCCTCTATTATGAGGGGCAACGCTTCGGCGGTATGTTCGCCGTCGTTGTGCATAAGTATTATACTGCCGTTTTTTACACGAGACAGTATCCGCGTAGCCATTTCCTCGGCGGAAAGCCCTTTCCAATCGAGCGAGTCCACGTCCCACTGTATAGCGAACAGCTTTTCCTCTTCGCAGACAGAGAGCATTGCGTCGCTGTAGTCGCCGTACGGCGGACGGAACAATTCGGGGCGTTTGCCCGTAACGCTCTCTATAATGTTGCACGACGTCGAAAGCTCGAGCGCCATCTGCGACTTGGACAGTTTAGGCATATGCGGATGAGTGTTCGAATGAGTGCCTATTTCCACTCTGCCCGAATCTGCGAGCATTTTCAGCTCGTCCTTGTACTTCTCCGCCCAAAACCCGACTACGAAAAAGTTTGCTTTCGCATCGTATTTTTCGAGCGTATCGAGAAGGCTTTTCGTCTTATCCGCGCCCCACGCGGCATCGAACGTAAGCGCAACCGCTTTTTCGTCGGTGTCCACGCAGTATATAGGAAGTTTTCTTACCGTAGTACCTGCGAACACCGCCGCGCTGCCGCTTAACGCCACTCCCGTAACGAGAAGCGCAAGCACCGCTGCCGTAGCCGCTATTTTCAAAAGCGACGTTTTGCGAAGAAGGACGAACTTCATTCAAACTACTCTCCCATTATACCGAAGCGGGCGCACCGTTTTTTACACAACTTTGACAGAGCTTGTCGAAGTTTGGCGAAGCGGATATTACCCGCTTTGCGCCGCGCGAGCGTTCGGTAGTCTCTTATGTCCTATTTTATGCGACGGGGATTTTTTTAGAACAACGAGACGGAGAATGAGTAATTTTTTCATGTGTGTGGGGGGGGGCGCTTTGGCGACTTAGATACGAGCGAGACGGACAGCTGTCGGCGTGCGCCGACGGGAGTGTACTACTATATACACGAGCAAGGCAATCGCCGTACGCAGTCCTTATTCGCGAAGTATATAAGCCGCCAAGACGAGAGCCGTTTCAGACTTTAACTTTGGTTTTCCATTTGCCGCGCAAGAAAAACCCGAGCGAAAACGCCACGCCGCACACCCAGCCTATCGGAAAGGACAGGCATACGCCGAAAAAGCCGATAAAAGGCGCGAGAATAAACGAGAGCGCCACCCTTATGACGAGATCGGAAAAAGTGCTCACCATGAACGCAAGCATATCGCCCGAGCCGCGAAGCACTCCGTCGACACACACCTTGAACATAACGAACGGATAACCCAAGCCGACGACGGAAAGAAACATTGCGCCGACTTTCATCACCTCTTGCGATTCGTCTGCGGAAACGAATAAACCGACTATTCGGTCGCCTATAGTCCAAAACAGCGTTATGAACAGAGCGACGAATATACCGCCTATCGCAACGCTGCACCACAGTCCTTCTTTCAGGCGTTCGGGCTTACCCGCGCCGAGATTCTGCCCGGTAAACGACGACAGCGCGCTCGAAAGCGTCGTAAAGCACGAGACCGCCATAAAGCTGACCTTCATTGCCGCAGTATAACCGCCTATCGTGTCCTCTCCGAAACCGTTTATGACCGATTGAATACAGAGCTGACCGACGGAAACAAACGACTGTTGGCAAATACTCGGAACGGCAACTATGGCTATGGTTTTCAGCAGTCCCCAATCGAACGCCTTTACCGTCCTTCCCTCTTCCGCTTTTATCCTGCGAATACGGAAAACAAGACACAGGAACGAGACAACGGCGGCGAGAGCTTGGGCAATGAACGTCGCCCAGGCCAGCCCCGCCACTCCGAGCTTAAAAACCGTTACGAACAGGACATCGAGACCTATGTTCAAAAGAGACGAAAATATGAGAAGATAGAGGGGCGTGCGAGAATCCCCAAGCCCGTTGAATACGCAGGTTACTATGTTGTAAACGAATATGAATACGAGTCCCCATATATAAATCGACAGATATGCGGACGAATCCGAAAAGATGCTTTCGGGAGTGTTCAAAAGTCTTAAAAGCGGATCGCAAATGACAATCCCAATGACGGTGAGAACGGCGGCAAGCGCGGTCACGAAAATCATCGACGTGAATATCGCCGTCTTGAGACGGGCGCGCTCGCCCCTTCCGTAAAGTTGGGAAACTATTACGCCGCAGCCTATGGAGCTTCCCGTGGCTATCGCAAGAAAAAGAAGCGTGACCGGAGTGGAAGCTCCGACTGCCGCAAGTGCGTCTTTTCCTATGAACTGCCCCGCCACAACGCTGTCCACAATATTGTACAGTTGCTGGAACGCCATGGATAAAAGCATGGGAAGCGTAAACATGAGTAGCACGACAAACGGCTTGCCTTGCGTCAAGTCGCGGCGACTTCCTCTCGGAATTTTAGATTGAGTCTTTTCTTCCGTCACTTATTTTGTTATCCTTGTCTTATGCGCTTCGGTTTGTCTTACACTACATTCCCACACAGTAAGTATACAACTTTTTAAATCGTTCCGTCAACCGTTTATGACAAAAAGAGTAATGCGCCTTTTTTAAAAGGCGCATTAAAAGACAAAGGGATATTAACTCCGTCGGCTTAGATATAAGCAAGACAATCGATACCGACGAAAGAAGTGCACTATCTCGCACACTGCCGAGCGAAAACGCAAGCCTAACGCCGCATAACGACGTTTATACGCTCTCGGGATTATTGAGCGGATTCGAAAGCGCGCCGTGCAAGTTTCATATAGTCATGGAAATCGACAAGAGTCGCTCCCGTTTCGACGCCGTTTACCGTCCAGCCGTTGTCGCCTTTGGTTTCCTCGCCCGTATAACCGCCTATGCCGTTTCTGACAAGATAGTCGGAAAGGCGATCCATATTCCCTTTCCAACCGAGCACGGTAGCGTTTCCGCTCCAATAACCGTTCTTGGATTTGAGCCAGCGTTCACCCTTGTTCAAGCCGTTTTTATCGGTCGAAAAATCGGGGTCGGCCGCGGAAAGGTCGGCTTTGAGTATACGGTAATTGCCCGCCGCCATTTGCTCTACATAGAACTTAGCGTTCTCTTCGGTCTTTACCCACTCTTCAAACGTAACGCCGTCCTCTGTCTGTTTGTACGCGGGAGTTTTCGTGCTCTCGTCGTCAGTAGCATGGAAGGTAAGCGATCCTATGGAAATGCTCTTTGCAAAGCCGCCTGTCGTAAACTCTACGCCCTCCGTCTTGTCATCTTTTATGTTTGAGCGTTTCGCCCAAGACGACGGACCTTCCGTTTCTTCGAATTTCGCGGATACTATCTTGTCCCCGCTACGCTCCACTGTCACCTGTCCCACATAATAGTTGTGCACAAGTCCGTATGCCGTTCCCGTCTGCTTGACGCCGCCGCATGAACATCCGCTTGCCATTATGCACATTGTTGCAAGGACAAACACAAGTGCCGGTATGATAGTTTTTTTCATATATTGCTCCTTTATATTTTAATACAGTATAAGTAAACCGAACGGTTTTTATTCGAGGCTTAAATCGAGATCCTTCGGCATACTCGAAACGTCCGATGTGAATATGGCGAACGCTACCGAATGACCGCCGACGGGTTTGTGAATCATACGCCCTCAAACGGCAAGATGCAGTGGCGAGGGCACACTTCGACGCACTTGCCGCAACCGATACATTTGTCGTAGTCTATGGCGGCGAGGTTGTTTGAGAGTTCGATCGCGTGAGTGGGACAGTTGCGCTCGCACTTGCCGCACGCTATACAACCCACCGAACATACTTTAGCCACTTCCTTGCCCGTGCCCGTATTCGAACAGGCGACATAGACCTTGGCTTCGACGGGGATACGCCCTATTATCTTGCTCGGACAAGCCGCCACGCACGCGCCGCAGCTCGTACAGTTCTTATAGTTGACCTTGGAGCAAGCCGTGTCCTTATCGACGGAGATAGCCGAATACTTACAGACGTCCGAGCAAGTGCCCAGCCCCATACAACCAGTCGGGCACGCCTTATTGCCGCCCGCGAGAATATGGCACGACTCGCAATCGCCGTAACCTTGATACGAATACTTGTTCTTACAGCGATTGCCGCCTATACAGTGCACGACGGCAACCGTGCGCGTACTCTTTTCCTCGCTCATGCCGAGCACGCGGGCGATGTTCTTTTTTCCTTCCGCGCTCGTCGGATTGCACTGACTTATCTTGGCTTCGCCTTTAAAGAGCGCTTCGGCAAACGCGCCGCAACCCGCATATCCGCAACCGCCGCAGTTTGCTCCCGCAAGGTGCCGTTCTATCTCGTCGATACGCGCGTCTCTCTCGACGGCAAGTTTTTCGCCGAGAAAGCTCAAGCCGAACGCAATGAGCGCCCCGAGCGCGAGAGCTATGAGAACGGGCAATATAAACGTCATGAATATTTCCATTTAATACTCCTTGATGATTTCTTTGGATCAACAATCCCCTCAGTCTGCTTGCAGACAGCTCCCCTTGCCAAAGGGAGCCTTTTATAAGGTTTGTTTTTTGAGCGGGCGTCGCGTCGCAGACATTTTGTTCTTTGAAGGCATAGTCGCTCGTTAGGCGGGCAGCTGTCGTCGTATCGCCACGGGCGCACTTCTGCGTACATAACCGAGGCGATACGGCGAACGCAGCCCGCATCACGAGATGAATATGCCTTCAAAAAGAGAGGCCTCCGAAGCCGTAGAACGCCATAGCCATAATCCCCGCGATAATCAAAGCTATCGGGAAGCCGTGGAAGGGCTTGGGGATAGACGAGCGCGCCACCTTTTCGCGCACGCCCGCCATAAGTATCAATGCGAGCGTAAATCCGAGCCCTACGGACAACGCCGCGATAAAGGTCTCCAAAAGTCCGTAGCCGTTCGCGACGACGCTGTTTGCCGTGCCGAGCACCGCGCAGTTCGTCGTGATAAGCGCAAGATACACGCCGAGCGAAGTATAAAGCGACGGACTGACGCGCTTTAAAACTATGTCGAGCAACTGCACGAGCGCGGCTATTATCAAAATGAACAATATCGTCTGAAGATAGGTAAGCTCCAAAAGCTCGAGCAACATATAGAGAAAGTGACAGACGACGGAAGAAAGAACTATGACGAAAGTCACGGCAAGCCCCATACCTACCGCCGAATCGAGCTTTTTGCTCACGCCGAGGAACGGACAGATGCCGAGCGTCTGCGAAAAGATTATGTTATCGGTAATTATACCGCTTATAACAATCGAAATTATTGCAGTCCACATAGTCTTTATGCCCCCTTCATAAGCGATTTATGTCTGTCATGGTACAGCTTCATGAGGTAATTGAACAGCGCCATCAAAAAGCCGAGCACCATAAATCCGCCCGCGGGCTTCGTGAACAACGTAAGCCCGATCAAGCCGAGTCCCTGCCTCACCGCGCCCAAAAGGCATATCGCGAGCAGGAAGCCGAGTCCCATAGATATGCCGTCGATAGTCGAAGTAAGAACGTCGTTTTTGGACGCGAACGATTCGGCTCTGCCGAGGATTATACAGTTTACGACGATGAGCGGAATGAACTTGCTTATCGACGAATACAGCTCGGGCAACAGTCCCGACATCACCATTTGCACAAGCGTGACGAACGTCGCGATTATCACGATGTACGCGGGAAGGCGCACCTTATCGGGTATCACCTTGCGAAGAAGCGAAATCGTAAGATTCGATACTATCAGAACTATCGCCGTCGCCGCGCCGAGACCGAACGCGTTTACAACGGTGTTGCTTTGAGCGATCGTCGGACACATTCCGAGCACGAGTACGAACACGGGATTGCTAAGCAGTCCGCCGAGCGCGGCGTCTTTCAGCCTTGCCTTATTCATAGTTTGCCTCCTTTCACCTCGGGGATCACCTTAAGCGAGATAGAGATCGCATTCGCTACGCCCCCTATCGAGTAGCCCGAAGTCGCGCCTGTCGAAGCGGAGATACCTGCGCTGTCTATATCGGTTTTGCCCTTCACATATTCTACCAAAAGAGCGAAATGCTTATCTTCGAATATTCCGTTCGTCCCCGGAGAATTTTCGGTCTGCTTTTTCGTAACGACGCTTATGATCGCGCCGCTCTCGTCTATCGCGGTAAGCATGACTATCGGATCGTTGCCGGCATAGCCCTGCGCCTGCGCTTCGACTATATATGTGCCTGCGCTGTCGCCCTTGACCGCCTTATATACGGCAAGCACGGCGTTGTTTGCTTCGGCACGGTTGCTTTTGTTGAAGTCGGCAAGTTTCTTTTCGTCTAACGCAAGCATTTCGTAGTAGCCTTCGTCAAGCGCCGTTTGAGCGTCCGCACCGCTCGGGATCATTCCGTTTATGAGCGTTACCGTATTAAGGTCGAGCGACGGCTTATATTTCGGCAAAAAGCGATTGGCTACGGCAAGCAGCGCCACGCAAACGACGGAAATCACCGAAAGAACCAATACGCACCGCAAAGTGTTCTTCACAGAATTTTTCATGCCGCCGCCTCCTCCTTTTCCTTCTTTTTCTTCTCGGGCTTTTCATAGCCGAACGGCTTCGGATAGATATATCTGTCTATTAGGGGCGCGACGATGTTCATGATGAGTATGGCAAAGCTCATGCCCTCGGGTGCGGAAGCAAAGACGCGGATAAGCACGGTTATGAGAGCTATGCCTATGCCGAATATAGCTCTGCCGAGCGGTGTGTTCGGGCTTGTCGCATAGTCTGTCGCCATATACACCGCGCCGAACAGCAGTCCACCCGAAAGCACATGAGCGAGAGCGTTCGAGAACACGTCTTCGGCAGAAGCCATCTCGCCCGAAACCAATCCCGTGATTCCGCTCAATAAAAGCGCGAATACAAACGTCGAACCGACTATTACGAGCGGAAGCCTGAAATCTATGACTTTTCTTACTACGAGATAGATAAACCCTATTATTATAGCGATCGCGCAGGTCTCGCCGACCGCCGCGCTGCCCGTGTTGCCTATAAACATATTCAACAGCACCGAGCCGCTTACGCCGCCCGTAGAACCCGAAAGCCAAGTCGCGCCCGTAGACGCGTCGAGTCCGAGACCTATGGTCTGCACAGCCGCAAGCGAAACCGTCATGAACGCAAAAACTCTGCCTGCCGCGGCGGGATTGACAAAGTTCTTGCCTATTCCGCCGAACAGCATCTTGACTACCACTATAGCAAACGCCGAAGCGACTATAAGCATTATCACAGTATCGAACGAAAACAGAATATCCGCAGTTGTGGGAAAATTGATATTTGCCCTGTAAATATTCAAATCCCACGCGTCAACCTTTAAAAATGTCGGAAAATTCAGCGCGAGAATGACGCCCGTCACAGCCGCGGAGCCGTCCTTGATGCTTGCGTTCTTGAAATATCCCTTTTTGAACTTACCGCGCACCCCCGCGTCATACAAAAGTTCGAAGCCGATACAAGCCCCGACGGCAACGGCTATATTGATCATTACGCCGTAACCGAAAAAGAAAACGGCGGCAACGACTACGGGACAGAGCGATATAAGAACGTCTGTCATTATGCGTCCGACGCTGTTTTTCGCTTCGGTTATGTGCGGCGAAACGGAAACAAACAGATTCTCTTTCAAAGTTTTGCCTCCATGCTTTTTTTCTTTGCGAGCTTTATCGATTGCAAGAGCGGGCGTTTTGCGGGACAGACATACGCGCAGCAGCCGCACCCTATACAATACTTCGCCCCGTACTTAACGGCGCCCTTCAAGTCGCCCGTCCGCATATAGGAATCGATATACATCGGCATCAGCTTCATGGGACACGCCGAAGCGCACTTTCCGCAATTTATGCAAGGCATGGAATTGCCGGTAAAAGCCGATTTTTTACCGAGAAGCAGAATACAGCTTGTCGTACGGGTACAGGCAATCGTCTCGTCGCTGACCGAAACGCCCATCATCGGGCCTCCGTTCAGACACTTGACGGGCGCGTCCTCTCCCGTCTTTGCTCCGCCGCAAAAATTCACTGCGTCGTCGTACGTCGTTCCCGTAAAGCACCAGAAATTTTTGGGTTCCTCGACCGCGTCTCCCGTCACCGTCATTATCCTCTTGTAAAGAGGCTGACCGTCCTCGACCGCAAGCGCGACGGAAAGCGCGGTGTGTACGTTGCTTACGATGACGCCGACTCCGGAAGGAAGCCCTCCCGCCTTTACGACTCTGCCCGTCATTGCATAGATAAGCTGTTTTTCGGCGCCCTGCGGATACTTGGTCTTTAAAACCGCGACTTCGACGTTGTAGCCCTTTTCCTTTGCAACGCGACTTACAAAATCCGCCGCGTCGGTCTTGTTCGATTCTATACCGACTATGGCTTTATCGAGTCCGACTGTTTTTGCCATATACAGCGCGCCGCGCAGAAACTGCTCCGTATACTCGAGCATTATCCTATAATCGCAGGTGATGTACGGCTCGCACTCGGCGGCATTTATTATAAACTTATCTATCTTTTCTTTGGGAGAAAGCTTGACGTGTACAGGAAAGCCCGCCCCGCCCATTCCGACTATGCCGCTTTCCTGAATACGGCGCAATATGCTCGCGCCGTCGCGGCTGTCGAGCGGCGGAAAACGAAAAGCCGCGGGAGCTTCCTCGTCCGAGGAACGCTCTATAACTATATGCTTACACTTTCCGAACGCCGTAGCTCTATTTTCGACGGCCTTAACCGTGCCGCAGACCGAAGAAAAGACGGGCACGCTTACAAAGCCGTCCGCTTCGCCTATCTTCTGCCCTTCCGCCACCTTATCGCCGACGGCAACGATCGCCTTTGCCGGCTTGCCGATATGTTGCGACAAAGGAATATACACCGTCTGGGGCGGCGGCATATATTCGACGTTCTTTCTATCGGAAAATTCCTTATTCGCGGGCGGATGCACTCCGCCCTTAAAGGTGAATGACAAACTTGTTGCCTCCCTTGTAAATGTTCTCGTATTAAGGCAATATAATTATTGCCTCTTAACTTTTATATTGTAACATGAACGAGAAAAAAAGTAAAGGGGTTTTTTGAATTTTTTTCGACTGCGGCAACGCGGCCGTATCATTTTAAAAGTTAAAATAAAGTGGCGGAAATATGGCGGGAATCGACCTCGTCGGGCATTTTCAGAAGCTCGCGGCGTTTTTCGCGAATGTTTTTGACGAGCGCAACTATTGCGCTTATGAGCTGATAAATACCGAGCGACACAAGAAAGAGCCCGAACCAACGAGATAGCGCGCGCGCACCCGTAAGCTTGCTCAATACAGACGAGCCGACGCCGGCGGCAACTGCGGGAATGGCAATCGGGAGCACCTGCTTGAAATCTATCAGTTTGTTCTTTATGTGAATGGCGATAGCGACGACCGACATCGGTATGAACGCCAAAAGATTCAATGCCTGCGCCGAGTGCTGTTCGACGCCTACGAAGATCGTGAGAAGCGGAATGAGCAGCGTTCCGCCTCCCATGCCCATACCGCCTATAACTCCGCCTATAACGCCTATAATTATGAGTAACAACGCTTTCATGAGAACAGTAATTTCGCCCCCGCAACTATCATTATCACGGCGAAAACCACTCCGACCGTAGCCGACTTCAGTTTCGTGAGCATAATTGCTCCGAGCGCGCCGCCCGCCGTCACTCCGACCGACGAAACAAGCGTTGCGGAAAAATCCGCATAACCGTTTATGATGTAGGTTATCGCCGAAGCGATCGAAATGGGAAGAATGACGAGTATGGCTGTCGCATGGGCGTTTTTCGTCGGCACTTTCAATATCTTTTCGAGAAGAGGCACGCACAACATTCCGCCGCCCCCGCCGAAGAAACCGTTTATGAAGCCGACGAGAGCGCCGCCGCCTATCCTCAAAGCCGATTTTGCAATCTTTTTCATAGCTATAATAGTTTTTCCGAAGGCGTGACAAAATATAGATGTCGCAAGAAAGCGGAAACGGCAAATTCGCTTCTCCGTGAACGACGCTTATATATTATAAGGAATAGCGCGAGATTTTTTTAAAAAAGGTAATCGATTTGATTGCAAAAATTTCGATTATACTTTATAATATTAGAATGTATGCGTATCATTGTATACGTTACGTCGTAAAGAAAAAACTACTACTTTAAAGGTGTAAAGAGAAATGAACAAAACTTCAACGGGTTTCAAAAGATATTTGTCGACTGCGCTGTGCTTTCTTATAGGACTTGTACTTGCTCTGTCGCTTATTCGATTGCCTGTCTTTAACGCGTCCGCCGTCTCGAGCGAAAACTTCGTCGAGCCTACGGCGTCGGTGGACTTCTCCAACAAGCAGTTCGACGAAACGAGCGGCTCCGAACCCGCCGCCCCTACCGGTTGGACCGGCGCGGGCGTCGCAGGCGACAACGAAGGCGGAGTTGTTTCGGGCGTCGTAAATTTGGATGTGGACAGTTACCACAACGCAAATAAGGATACGGACGGCAGCAGCAAGGATATTTACAAGCTCGAACGCTATGCCGAATACAAGACCGCCGTGCCTCAGACGCCTTTCGGAGTACAAGCCTTCGGCGGTACGAACAAGAAAGTCCTTATGATAAACAATGCGGACAGCGAAGTCGCCTACGGCTATACTTCGAGCTCGGTGTCGTTTGCGGCGGCAAGCTATTACCGCATAAGCGTTTACGTCAAAACAGGCAACTTTACCGAAGGCAAGGGCGCGACCGTAAAACTCAGCGGACTTCCCGAAGAAGTGAAGTTTTCGGCTATCAACACCGTTTCCGATCTCGAAAAAGATCCTTCCGACGGTTTGCCGATTTTGAACGAAAAGAATATGTACGGCTTTAAAAAGTACACGTTCTATATCGCGACGCCGCTTATGAAGTCTTACGACGTTACGCTTTCTCTCCAGGTAGGCGACAAGATCGAGGACGAAAACGACGAGGACAAGACCTACTACAACCCCGCGAAAGGTTACGCTTTCTTCGACAACATAGAAGCCGAGCGCATTTCCCCGAACGCGTTTTATACCGAAGCTCCCGTTTACGGCGAAGAAGATAACTGCATTGTCAAAGACTTTACCGAAAACGCGGTGTACCTCGACGACGGCGACATCGACTATATGTATACAGGCGCAGCCGAAGGCGAAAGAAACGAGATAGGCAGCTTCGAACGCGATTTTGCAGGTTGGACGCTTATCGACGACCTCGACGACATCACTTCCGTAGGAAGCATACCTGCGATTTACAACACGAGCGGCACTTTTTCCAAGGACAACGAATATAACCTTTCGGAACGTCCTTACTCTCCCATAGGCAACCTCGAAGGCGCTTCGAACATAATGCTGATTTCTTCTTCGAAGCCCGTTGCGACAGGTTTCCGCTCGCCCGAGTACACTATACTTCGCAACACCTACTATCGCATAAGCTACTTTGTCAACACCGACGGTATCAGCGGCGGCAGCGGTGCAACCACCGTGATACGCGGCACGAATAACGTCGCAGACGACGACAACAAACTCGTCGCGTCCACCACCGGACTCACGGGCGACACGGCAAACGCCATGAACTACGGCTGGAAGCAGTATGCTTACTATATAAAGGGTTCGGCTATTTCCGACAACAAGATCTCACTCGAACTCTGGCTCGGTCAGCCCGGCAGCCTCACTTCGGGTATTGCCATGTTCGACGAGATTAAAGTGGAAAAGATCACTCCGAGCGAATACGCTTCCAACAGCTCGAACGGCACGATAGTCACGTTCGATTCCGCTTTCGAGGATACGGGCGTAACCAACGGCAGGTTCTTCGAAGTGGGCGAATACGAGGAATACTCCTATCCCCTTCTCCCCGCAAGCTGGACGCGCATCACTCCCGATTCGGTCAAAACAACGGGCTTTTCGACGGATGCCGTAGAGAGCACCGAGGAGGTCATCGACGGCGTTGTTTCCACAGATATAGACCACTTTGCGGCTAACCGCACCAAGTACAACAACGTGGACAACCCGAAACCGGCAAGCGGCAATCTTCTTATGATATCGTCGCTTAAAGACACTGCCGTCGGCTATTCTTCCCCTTCGCTTACGATTTCGTCGAGCAAGGTTTACAAACTCACCGTTTCCATGCGTGCGGCTGCCGTCACGGGATACGGAGCAAATCTCGTAGTAAAGAGCGGCGAAAACGTGATCGCCACTATCGAAGGCATAAAGGGCACAGACAGCGGATTTAAGACTTATACTTTCTATATAGAAGGCGGCTCGTCAGATTACAGCGCTACGCTCGAAATATGGCTCGGTCTAAACGACAGAGAGAACAACAAGACGAAGCTCGCGGCAGGCACGGTATTCGTAGACCGAGTAGCTTTCGCAGAAGCTACGGACATAAACTATGCCGACGTAGCGAAAGATTATTCTAATATGAGAGCGGCAGGCAAGACCGACTTCAGTTTTGCGACATATTCGTTCGGGCGCATAGACTTCTCCGCTTACGACACTTACGGCAAAGGCGTGGTTCGCACGCCGTATGATTGGTCGATGGCATTCGGCGCAAGCACAAACACTGTCTACGGCGTGTTCGACTACACCGCTCTCGACGGAAGTTCTACCGAGATACCGCCTACGTTTGAAAACGAAGAAGGCGCGGGAAACAATGTGTTGTATATCCGCAACATTGCTCCCTCCTACTCCGCTATAACCCTTAACAACCATATTTCGCTTGCGGCAAACTCTTACTACAGCATACAAGTAAGTATCAAAGTGGACATTGCCGACAACCTTAAAGACAGCGAAACAGCCGTAGGCGCGGGTATATTCCTTACCGGCGCGGAAGCCAATTTCTCGAACATCAGATCTACCGCCACGAAAGAGGACAGCGTCGAGAACAACGAGACCTTTAAAACCTATACTTTCTATATCAAGACAGGCGACGAAGCTACGGACGTAGGCGTTACGCTCACGCTCGGCGACATCGAGCACGACGACCAATACTTTGCCGGCAGAGCATATGTAAATCGCATTGCCGTCACCGATATAGGCAACGTCGCTTACGAAAACGAACTTGAAAAGTTCGATAAAGAAAGCGAAGGATACGACGAATATATCAAGTATAACAACAACGTAGACCTTTCGACAAGCGACGCCGACGACGATTCGGACAGCGATACGGACACCGACGGCGACGGAAGCGAAGAGGAAGAAACACCCGCTTCCGGAGGCGAGCTTGCATGGTGGCTTATCCCCTCGATACTGTTTGCGGTAGCCATACTCATAGCTGTAGTCGGAACGCTTATCCGTAAGCTTCTCGAAAAACGCGGCGATAAAAAGAGCGTCAAAGTTACGACGAGCTACGACAGACGCCATACGCTCCATAAGCTTCACAACGAGAAGTCCAAAGAGAGCGAAAAAGTGGCAGACGCATCGCCGTCTTCCGATGACTTCGACGAATTCGACGACACTCTTCCCTCCTCCGAAGAAAACACTCAAGCGGAAATAAAGACGGAAGAGACACCCGAAGAAAAGACGGAGTCGGCGGAAACGACGGATAGCTCGGACAGCTACGATGAGTTCGACGACGACAAGAACTCCGACTCTAAGACGGAAAGCTCCGATACCTCAAAAGACGACGAAGTCAAAAACGGAGAAACGGAAAGCGCGGTTGCCGACAGTGCGACGGATAAAGTCGAAGCCGACAAGCCGAACGAGCCTGCCGACGAAACAAAGTCTTCGGAAAAAGCAAAACCCGCCAAAGAGAAGGCTAAGAAAGAGGTTAAGACGACTCCCGCACCCGCTCCCAAAAAGGACGGTTACTACGACGATTTCGAAGATTAAAGCTTATTGAAACAGACGAAGATCCGCAAGGTAAATGCCTTGCGGATTTTTTATGCTTAAATTATTCGATTGCTTATTCGACTCCGAGAAAACCGCATATATCGGCATATCGAGAACCGATAAGAAAAAAGTGCGACCGTGCGGACACACTTTCGTATATCGGAAATCATTGGCGTTTAGCTATTTCCGCGATTGATACGTCAAAGTAACCAAACGAATATTTCTTTTCTCTTTGTTTGTCTACGCTTTCGCGAGCCTATCAAATCGAGAAGCCGCCCGTCACGGGTATGACGGCGCCCGTAATGAAACCGCTTTCTTCCGATACGATATTGCGTACGGCGATCGCCACGTCGTTCGGCGTTCCCTTTCTGCGCACGGGCGTTGCCGCCACTATTTCATCTATTGCGGCTTTATCGATACAGGCGTTCATCTCGGTGTCTATAAGCCCGGGCGCTATGCAATTTACGGTCACGCCGCTCGACCCCAGCTCCTTTGCAAGCGACTTGCTTAAAGCCTCGAGCGCGGCTTTTGACGCCGCATAGACGCTTTCCCCCGCGCTTCCGTGGCCTGCCCACATACTCGATATGTTGACGATACGCCCGAAAGAGCGCGACACCATGCCGCGTGAAAGTTCGCGCATCAGCTTCATAGGCGAAAAAAAGTTCAGACGCATCAGTCTCTCCGCCTCGCCGTCGGAAGTATCCGCAAGCAGCTTCATACACGCCGCGCCCGCATTGTTTATGAGAGTGTCCGGTCTCGGAAAACCATTGAGTGCAGAAAGCAGCTTGTCCGCCCCGTCTCTTGCCGACAAGTCGGCTTCGATCGCTATGCAGTTTATGCCGTGAGACTGATAGTCCTCTATCATTTCGGCAGCCGTTTCTTTGCTTTTATTATAGGTCACGGCAAGCGTGAAATTTTCGGCTGCGAGAATGTTGCAGATCGCTCTGCCGATACCTCTCGTTCCGCCCGTAACAAGCGCGCATCGCATAATGTTTTTCTCCTTTGCGTGATAATATTATGTACAACTACTTACTCATTCGTCGCCGTGATATAATCTTTCGGCGACTTTGTGCAATAGATTCCAAACAGGTTTTAAAGTGGCAGAAAATCACCGAACAGACGGCTGGCGGTTATACTACCCTGCCCTTTTAACGGGATAAATACGAGAATCCCGAACAAAACATAGAAACAATCGGTTCTTTTAAACTTGCAGAAGCGAGCAAGGCAAGACGCCCGCAACCTATATATCGCTCTTCCCACATTGCCCTTTTGCCGTATTAGATACGAGAAGCCCGAATAAAACATAGAAACAATCGGTTCTTTTAAACTTGCAGAAGCGAGCAAGGCAAGACG
>CAJUGC010000004.1 GCA_910585955.1 uncultured Christensenella sp. | reverse complement strand
CTGTCTGCGAAAACCACCACCCAAAGGCTCCCCTTAGCAAGGGGAGCTGTCTGCGTAGCAGACTGAGGGGATTGTTTTCATAGATAGAACGAAACATGAGTCTTTTAAAAAAAGGTGCAGTTGCATTTTTTCGTTGTTTTCAAAAAGCGAAATTTGTCTTTTGCCCGTCTTTTCGAAAAAAACGTAATGATTATTTCCCCTCTTTCTTTTTCGCATACTTCTCTTTCGTAGCCATGCCGCCGCGCAGGTGGCGTTCTTTGAGGTTTTCGGCGAGCACTTTGCCGACGCGTTCGAAGAGTTCGGGATCTATGTGCCGCAAGCGTTCCGTAACGTCCTTGTGGACGGTAGACTTGCTGACGGAAAAGACCTTAGCCGCGTCGCGTACCGTGCACGACGTGCGCAGAATGTGGTCGGCGAGCCCCAAAGCCCGCTGCTCGATATAATCCTTCATAAAATTACCTCACAAACAGATGATAGTTATGCTTATGACGAAAATACGCGAAATATGATTTATCCGCCGTTTTACGGGCGAAAAGTGTAGGATCGTGAAAGGCGAGGGCACTTGTCGCGAACGCTTGACGGCTTTTGCCGAAAAGTGTATACTTATAATCATGTTGGATAAAGCGAAGGACATCTTAAATACGCACGCGGCGAATAAGCGCATAGCCGTGGCGGTGAGCGGCGGCAGGGACTCGATGTGCCTGTTGCACCTTTTGACGAGCCTCGATTTTATCGACAAAAAAAATATCCTCGTCCTCAATGTCGAGCACGGTATTCGAGGAGAAAGCTCTATCGCCGACAGCGATTTCGTAAGGCGTTACTGCGAAGAAAACGGTTTGGATCTGATTGTAGAGCGAGCGGACGTTCCGAGCCGTTGCGCCCAAAGCGGCAGGGGAGAGGAAGAAGAAGCTCGGCTCGTTCGGCGCGAATTTTTCTTTCGGATTTTGGAAGACGGCAAAGCCGAACTCGTGCTTACTGCGCACCACTCGGACGACAACGCGGAGTCTGTGCTCATGCACATTTTGAGGGGGTGCGGGCTGTCGGGATTGCGCGGCATGGACGTATTGAGCGGAGAAATATTGCGACCGCTCCTTAGCACTTCCCGCGCCGAAATAGACGAGTACGTCGAAAAAAACGCCGTGCCGTACGTCGAGGACGAGACGAACGCAAACAACGAATACTTCCGCAACTTTGTGCGAAATCGCGTCTTTCCGCTCCTAAACGAGCATGCGGACGCAAACGGCAGTCTTTTGCGGCTCATGGAGGCGGCAAGGCGCGACGACGACTTTATCCGATCGCTTATAGACGAAAGTTCGGCAGAGTCTGCGCCGCTCGGCGGAGTGCGCGTAAAAAGTGTGGAGCTTTTGAAAAACCCGGCTCTTTCTTCGCGCACGGCAATGTTGATGTTAAAGCGGCTGACCGGCGACTATACGTCGGACGGTGTGGACGCGATCGTCAAATGCGCCTCTCTTTCGTCGGGCGGCAAGCTCGAAATAGCGGGCGGACTCGTAGTCGCGAACGAGTACGATTACGTTACTCTTTGCCGCAGGCGAGAACCCTTTAAAGGGCGGTACGGCTTCGGTGAAGGCGACTTCGACTTCGGCGGTTTCACGGCGCACGCGCGAATCTGCGACGCGAAAGAGGCGAAAGTCGGAAAAAACGTCGACGGAGCTCTCTATATTGCTGCGGAAAAAGTCGGAAAAAGCGCCGAGCTTTCGACAAGAAAAGACGGCGAAAAATTCGAGCCTTTCGGCGGCGGAACGCGTAAACTAAAGGAATTTTTCATAGACAAAAAGATCCCGTCGAGACTCAGAGATTTTCTTCCGATCTTGCGCTCGGGCGGCAAAATCCTTGCCGTATTCGGAGTCGAAATTTCGCAATTATCGAAGTTGGATAATAATTCCGAAAAGGCGTACAAGCTGTGGTTGACCGACGAGAAAGGAGAGATATGGAAAGGATAGACGACCTGCAAGTTAACGGCTTAAAGCTCATTCAGGACAGCGACCTTTTCTGTTTCGGTTGCGACGCCGTCGAGCTTGCGAACTTCGTAGAGGGGGCTTTTGCGACAAAGGTCTGCGATCTCGGTTGCGGAAGCGGTATAATCCCCGTACTGCTTGCGGGCAAACGCGGCATGAGAGTGACGGGGGTCGAGCTTCAGGAGGCCTGCGTTTCTCTTGCCCGTCGCTCGGTCGAGCTCAATAATCTTTCGGATAAAATAGAAATAGTGTGCGCGCGAATGCAGGACTACGCCGAGGACAGAAACAACATCGGAGCGTTCGACGTCGTTACGAGCAATCCGCCGTACAGAAAGGTCGGAAGCGGTTTCAAACAGGAAAAGGACAGCGTCGCTCTTGCCCGCCACGAGATAGCCGTTACGCTGAAAGAGGTCGTGCATTGCGCTTCTCGCCTCGTCAAGAGCGGCGGCAAATTTTACACCGTTTGCCATATCGAACGCCTCGCCGAAATGATTTCCTTATGCGTGAGCGAAAAACTCGAACCCAAAACGCTCCAAATCCTGCGCCCGTGCGACGGCAAGCCCCCGCACCTCTTTCTTTTAAAGTGCATCAAGGACGCCTCTCCTGCACTCACCGTTCTTCCCGAGCGTTCTCTGACGGCTTAACTGCTTCGTAATACGATCTGCGTGCTCCTCGCCGCACGGGGGCAGTACGAAAAAGTACAGCCCCCGCACGACTCGTACTCCGCTTCGCTCCGTGGCGTTCGCTGCGCGCTATAGAGCGCTTGCTCGGCTGAGCGCCGGCTGTCCGTCTTACTCGCATCTAAGCCGTCATATGTAGCGATTATCTTTATAAAAAGGCTCCCTTTAGCAAGGGGCGCTGTCTGCGAAGCAGACTGAGGGGATTGTCTCTCTTAAAAAACGCTGTTGTCCACTTCTATTCTCATTCCCATTCCTCTAAAAAGGGTTCTTAGGGCGAAGACCTAAGTCGTTTAAAGGAGAGGGAATACTCGCCAAGGCTCGTGGCGTTCGCTGCGCCGTATAACTTCGTTGGCGTTCGCGCTACGCGCTCGGCTAAGAGACGGCTTGCTCGGCTGAGTGAAAGGGAGAGAAACAGCCGAAAGTTCCTCTCTATTCATCTTTTTGTGGCGTCTTTTCGAAAAAAGGCGCAGTCCCATTTTCCGCAGCTTTCTCAAAAGCGCAAAAAACTTTTCGTACTACTTTTCTAAAAAGGAGCAAAATTTATGTTATATATAGTCGCCACTCCCATAGGCAATCTATCCGAAATAACCTATAGGGCGGTGGAGGTGCTCAAAAGCGTGGACTTTATCGCCGCCGAGGACACTCGTCATACCATGGATCTTTTGCGCGCTTACGATATCAAAAAGCCTATGATATCCTATCATAAATTTTCCGAACGCGCGGCGTCGGCAGGTATAATAAATCACCTCAAAGAAGGCAAAGATATTGCTCTCGTGTCCGACGCGGGAATGCCGCTCATATCCGATCCCGGATCGGTGCTTGTCGAAGAACTCATAGAAAACGGCTTGGAGTACACGGTTATTTCGGGCGCGTGCGCGTGCGTTAACGCCGTCGTCTTAAGCGGACTTGATGCGTCGTCTTTTCTTATGGCGGGTTTTCTGCCCGAAAAAACTGCGGACAGAACCAAAGCCGTTGCGAAAGTCAAGGACGTGGAAACGACGCTTGTGTTTTATTCGCCTCCGCACAACGTCCTTAAAGACCTCGAATTTCTTTTTGACAGTCTCGGCAGACGTAAAGCCGCCGTTGTAAGAGAGATAAGCAAGCTTCACGAGGAGGTAGTGCGCGGCTATCTCGGCGAAATGCCCGAATTTACGGTGAAGGGCGAAATGGTCATAGTAGTCGAAAAGGCGGAGAGCGCGGCGCAGCGCCTCGGCGAGCTTACCGTCGTCGATCATGTCAAACACTATATGTCGCTCGGCTACGATAAGATGAAGGCGGTCAAGCTTGTCGCGGCGGACAGGAAAGTATCTAAATCGGTCGTTTACGCCGAAACCTTGAATTTATAGCCGTTTTCCGATTGACAATATTTGCGAACGGCATTATAATAAAAATACCTATTTTACGATTAAATTCGCGTTTGTGCAATTCGGTTTTTTGCACGGCGTTTTATTCGGCGCTTACGGCGCGGAAAATATAAGGAGCGAACAAAAGGTGCAGTACAAAAAGCAGGACATCAGCGATCGTATACTCGAAGCCGGCAGAAAGGAGTACGCGAAAAAGGGCTATCGCGGCGCGAATATCAGCGTAATAGCATCCGAAGCGGGCGTGCCCGTCGGCAATCTCTACCGTTATTACGACGGAAAAATGGGGCTTTTGACGGCTATCGTCCGTCCCGCATACATACAGGTTCCCAAGATGATGAACGACCTTTTCGAGACGCAGTCGGACGACGCTCACGGCAATGCCAAGCGAATAATAGAGAAGTTGCTTGAAGTGTACGACAAGTACGGCGCGGATCTTCTGATACTTGCCGATAAGTGCGCGACTACGCGCTACGAAGATTTTTTCGATAAGCTCGTCGAAAAGTGCGACAGCTTGCTATTAAAGAGACTTTTCGAAAATCCCGACGAGGACGACTTGTTTTTCTGCCGCACGATTTCCCATACCTTTATAAACGCGGTGTTCGACGTGCTTCGACGCGGCGGCGAGCGCGAAAGCATAAAGACGATGCTCGAGCGGGTCGTCGTATTCTGTTTCGGCGACATAAGCGGTCGCGTTCACGGAGGGTCAAATGATTAGCGGCGCAAGAGACGTTTGGCAGCAGATGGTCGAGAAACTCGAAACGGGTATAAGCATAGTCGACTTCGACGTGTGGATCAGCCGTCTCGAGCCCGTGACCGTCGTAGGGGCGAAGCTCGTGCTTCTCGCGCCGAGCGAGACCAATAAGGACTTCATAAATTCGCACTACCGTCCGCTTATTTTAAGCGTCATGAAACAGGTAAATCCGTTGCTTACCGATATAGAGATAATAGAGCCGAACGAAAAGGACAGGTTCAAGGAAAATATCGGCGCGGCTGTCGAAGAGCCCGAACCTGTGCACCGTATGGAAGCCATGGTCATAAATCCGAAATATAATTTCGAGAATTTCGTCGTCGGCGGCTCGAACAGGTTTGTGTATGCGGCGGCGCGCGCCGTTGCGGAAGAGCCGGGGAGACGGTATAATCCGCTATTTATATACGGCGGAGTGGGGCTTGGCAAGACTCACATAATCCACGCGATAGGAAACAGCCTGCGCGCGACCCGACCCGATCTCAAAGTGCTGTATGTATCCAGCGAGAAATTCGTAAACGAGTTCATCGCTTCCGTGCGCACGACGAAGGGTACGAACGCGAACTTCCGCGACAAGTACAGAAGCGCGGACGTGCTTATGATCGACGACATACAGTTCATAGCCGGCAAGTCGGGCACGCAGGAAGAGATGTTCCATACGTTCAACGATCTCTATCAGTCGAACAAGCAGCTAATAATGACTTCCGATCTTCCGCCTAAGGAAATACCCGAACTCGAGGAAAGACTCCGTTCGCGCTTCGAATGGGGGCTTATCGCCGACATTCAGCCGCCCGATCTCGAGACGAGAATAGCCATTCTTCAAAAGAAAGCTCAACTCGAAAATCATATATTGCCGGACGAGGTTTTGACCTTTATGGCGCAAAAGATAGACAAGAACATTCGCGAAATGGAAAGCCTTCTGAATAAAGTCATCTTCCTTTCCATGCTCAGCGAAAAACCGCCTACGGTCGAGCTTGTGCGCGAGGCGTTAAAGGACTACGGCTCGCAGAGCGGCGACGCCGCGAGCGTTTCCGCGGACGACATCATAGAGGCGACGTGTAAGTATTTCCGCATTTCGCGCGAAGATATTGTCGGAAAGAAAAAGACGAAAGACGTCGTCGAGCCGCGTCAGCTCTGTATCTATCTCATAACCGATATGCTCGATTTGCCGCTCGCCACGATAGGCAATATGTTCGGCGGCAGAGACCACACTACGGTCATGCACGCTCGCGACAAGATGAGCGAAAAAGTCTCCACGGTCAGCCGCCTCAAAGTCGCCGCCGAGGACATTCGCAATCTAACCCTCCACAAATAGTCCGAACGGCTTATATACTTCGTCTAACGGGCTGCGTGTGGCAAGGCAAGCGGGCGCAGTACGGGAATGTACAGCAACCCGCTTGCCTTGCCACCAGCTGCCCGTTATACTCGCATCTAAGCCGTTCGGTGTTCGGGCTTAATCCTAAGAAAAAGGCGCCCCTTAGCAAGGGGAGCTGTCTGCGAAGCAGACTGAGGGGATTGTACTCAAACAAAAAATTCTCTTATTTTGCTTGACAAGCAGAAGCCTTATATCGTATAATAACACAGTACGCGCCCCGTTGGGCACATTATGGCGAAAGGAGGTTAAGACCGTGAAACAAGATATACATCCCGATTATCACGAAGTGAAAGTTGTATGCGCTTGCGGTGCCGAATTCGTTTCGGGCACGACTAAGAAGGGCGACGTAATGAAGGTCGACGTTTGTTCTAAATGCCACCCGTTCTATACCGGAAAGCAAAAGCATGTAGATACCGGCGGCAGAATAGACAAGTTCAACAAGCGTTACGGCGGCAGAAAGTAGCAAGTTTACGATAAAAAGAACCGTTTTTCTCTATGCGGTGTTTTGCCTTGAGGCAGAGCTTCGCAAGCGACGAAATCGCGGTTCTTTTTTCTTATAATAAGGAATTTCAAAAGTGGCAGAAAATACCGAAATCACTTCGTCCGCAAATCGCAAAAAGGCGAAAGAGAAAAAAGTGCGCCGCACGCTTATAGGCGGGCAGGCGCTTATGGAAGGGGTCATGATGCGCGGCAAAAGTTCCATGGCGATGGCTGTGCGTACGCCCGAAGGCGACATAGAAATAGAGACCAAGCGTCTCAAAGGCAAGGGCGCTTGGTATAAAAAAGTCCCCATAATTCGCGGAGTAGTCGCGTTCGTGTCCAGCCTTATTACGGGAATGAGCACTCTTTTAAAGTCTGCGGAAGTCAGCGGCGAAGAGGACGAGACCCCGAGCGGCGGCATGATGGCGATAGCCGTAATATTCGGCGTAGTGCTCGCGGTCGGACTGTTTATCCTTTTGCCGTCGTTTTTGACCTCGCTCTTTGAAAAATTCGTGCCGAATTTGCATCCGCTCTTGTCGGGACTTATCGAGGGCGTCCTGCGCATACTCATATTCGTGCTGTATCTGTTCATCGTTTCGCGCCTTAAAGATATAAGGCGGACGTTTATGTATCACGGAGCCGAACACCGCACGATAAACTGTTACGAAAAGGGAATGGAGATGACGGTCGAAAACGTGCAGAAATGCTCGACAAGGCACAACCGCTGCGGCACGACGTTTCTCTTTTTCGTCGTCGTCCTCAGCATACTCGTGTTTGCGCTCACAAATTTTCTGCTGTCGCTTACGGGAGTCGAGATAATGGGCAGGTGGTATATGCGTCTCGTCGTAAGGCTTGCGCTCCTGCCGATAGTCGCGGGACTGTCGTACGAGCTGTTGCGCGGACTTGCCGCTCTTCCCGATAATAAGTTCACGAATGTTTTGCGTGCTCCGGGGCTTGCGCTCCAAAGGCTTACGACCTATCCGCCCGACGACGACATGGCGGAAGTAGCTCTCAAAAGTTTTCTCGCAGTGCTTGAAATGGACGAGGACGAAACCATTCCCGAACAGACCTTTTTCGAGCATCCGTATGCGGATGTAAAGCGCGAGCTTAAGCAAAAGCTTGCCGAGGCGGGAAAGCCCGAATCCGACTTTGAATTTCTTCTCGGCGATATTCTCGGCTTAAAGCGCGGACAGCTTTTCGACGTGAAAAAGCTCGTCGCCGCAGACTATCGGAAACTGCGCAAGAACGTCGCAAGACGTATCGGCGGCGAGCCTCTCGACTACATTCTCGGCTACTCGGAGTTCATGGGCGAGAGAATTACCGTAAACGAAAGCGTGCTGTGCCCGCGTCCCGAAACCGAACTGCTCGCCGAGCGCGTCATCGAAAAGATAGGCGAGGGCAGCCCCAAAACGCTCGACCTCTGCACGGGCAGCGGCTGTATCGCAAAGGCGCTGTCAAAGACGAACGCGGCTCTTTACGCTTCCGATTTCGACGATAAGGCTCTCGAAGTCGCGCGCAAAAACCTCGAGGGAACGGGCGTCGAAATTGTCAAAAGCGATATGCTTTCCGAGTTTGAAAACGCCGGCTTCGACATCATAGCGAGCAACCCGCCCTATATCAAGTCTGCGGATTTGGACGGACTTTCGGACGAGGTGAAAAAAGAGCCTGCGATAGCGCTCGACGGCGGAGAGGACGGGCTTAAGTTCTACCGCAAAATTGCGAGCGGACTGAAAACGGGCGCGTTAAAGACGGGCGGAACGCTGCTTCTCGAAATAGGCTTCGACTTGGGGGCGGACGTAAAGGAGCTGCTTGCGCCGCTGTTCGAAAGCGTGACCGTAGTAAAAGATTACTCTCAAAACGACAGGATAGTCGTGTGCGAAAACCTTATCGGAGACTGAAATGAAGACAGATAGATTGGAAGCTATAGAAGCGCGGTTTAAGGAGCTGGAAGCTCAGCTTTCCGATCCCGCCGTCATATCGGATATGCCGCTTTGGACGAAGGTAGTCAAGGAACACTCGTCTTTAAAGCCCGTCATAGACGCGTACGAACGGCTTAAAAAAGCCGAAGACGACTTGCGTCAGGCGAGAGAGATCATAGATACCGAAACCGACGAGGAGATGAAGGAACTTGCCCGCGAGGAAGCCGAAGCCAAAAAGGAGGAGGCGGAGAGCGCCGAGCACGAGCTTAAAATTCTCCTGCTTCCCGCAGATCCCGACGACAACAAAAATATCGTCATGGAGATCCGTCCCGCGGCTGGCGGAGAGGAAGCGGCGCTGTTTGCTTACGAACTTGTGCGTATGTATAAGATGTATGCCGAAAAAAACCGTTGGACTATAGAGGACGTAGACATAAACGAGACCGAGCTCGGCGGCATAAAGGAAGCCGTCTTTACAGTGTCGGGCGACAACGTGTTTTCCAAGCTCAAGTTCGAGAGCGGCGTGCACCGCGTTCAGCGCGTGCCCGAGACCGAGACTCAGGGGCGTATTCACACTTCGACGGTGACGGTGGCCGTACTTCCGGAAGCCGAGGACGTGACGGTCGAGATAAACGAAAAGGATCTGAAAATAGACACATATCGGGCAGGCGGCGCGGGCGGTCAGCACGTCAACCGCACGGACAGCGCAGTCCGCATGACGCATATTCCGACGGGCATCGTCGTGCAGTGCCAGGACGAACGCAGTCAGATAAAGAACCGCGAAAAAGCGATGAAAGTCTTAAAGACGCGCCTTTATGACTTGATGCGCAGCGAGGCGGACGAAAAGTACGCTTCCGGAAGGCGCAGTCAAGTCGGTACGGGCGACAGGAGCGAGCGTATCCGCACCTACAACTTTCCGCAGGGACGCGTGACCGACCACCGTATCGGCTTTACGCTCTATTCTTTGGATAATTTCATGAACGGCGACATAGCCGAAATGATAGAGGCTTTGCGTATAGCCGACCAGACCGCCAAACTCGAAGCAGAGGCGTGAAATACGTCACATTTCTTTGTCAGGCTTGCGTTTTCGCTCGGTTGTGTACGAAATAGTACACACCCTTCGCGAAAGCCGCGCCTTCCTCGAACTGCTCGCATTTGCCGCCTCTGCCGCATTTTTCTCGTTTCTCCGCCCTCTAATCGAGGCGTGAAATACTTCGCATAATCCGTAGAAATAGGCGCCCCTTGAGTCAAGGGGAGCTTCGCCGTAGGCGACTGAGGGGATTGTATCCGTTTTTCGCGAACTGCTCGCATTTGCCTCCTATGCTCGCTCATCGCTGTTTCTATGCCACAGGAGCAAACGGCTTTCTATTTCTTTGTTCGCGCCTTTCAGCTCTTGACAAAAATGTCGTTCCTATGTTAAAATAGATGTCGGAAAAGCGTAGGGGTAAGTTTAGGCGCTTTAAAAAGAGGTGCGGATATGGGATCGAGGAAAATGAAAGTCGCGATCGTAGAAGACGATGCGGCGTTTGCCGCGCGGCTCGAAATGTATATCGAGAAGTTCGCGGCGTCCGGTGAGGATGCGTTTTCCATAGATAAATACGAAACGGGTTTAAAGTTCCTGTCGCATATGGACGGCGGCTATGATCTCGTGTTCATGGATATCGATATGCCCGTTCTCGGCGGCATGGAAACGGCAAAGGCGCTATACGAGACGGACAAAAACGTATTCATAATATTTTGTACGAACCTTGCGCAGTATGCCGTCAAAGGCTATGAAGTAGAGGCGCTCGACTTTATGGTAAAGCCGGTGGACTACGAGACGTTCCGCGTGAAAATGGGACGCGCGGTAAAAAAGATCGAAAATTCGGCGGATAACAAGATAGTGGTGAAATCCACGAGCGGACTCGTCCGCCTTTCGACGAGCGAGATATACTATATAGAATGTGTGCGGCACTATCTTCACTGGCATACGTTTCAGGGAACGATAGAGGAGCGCGGAAAGATAGCGGAAACGGAAGAAAGCCTGAAAAAGTACGGCTTCATGCGATGCGTGAGCGGAATTATAGTGAATCTCGAGCATGTCGCGAAAATAACGCAAACGAGTGTTTTCGTCGGCAAAGAGGAACTTCCGCTTTCGCGCCGTCGCCGAAAAGAATTTATCGACGGATACATGATACAGCTTTCCAAGAAGGTGTGATATGTACGAAATAATTTCTACCGTCGTTAAGTTTTTTCCGCTTCAGCTTCTCATAGCCGAGCTGTTGTTTGCCGGCTATCTCAAAAAGCGCAGCATGTTCGCCGTTCGTCTGGCAGTGCCGACGGCGGTCTATCTCGTTGCGTCGTATTTTATCCCGTGGGATCTGTTCGCGATTTTCGGTTGGTTTTCTTTCAAGTATATAATTTTGCTTGCCGCGACCGTTGGGATAATGTTCGCGGCGTTCGACGCGTCGTATAAGGAAATACTGTTTTGCACGACGGCGGGATATGCCGTCGAACACATAGCTTTCAGTTTCATGATGATTGCTTACAGAGCGTACGGCGGCGCAAACGGGTCGAACGAGTGGATAAAACTGACGATATATTTTCTGTCGTTTGTTTTTGTATATGTGCTCGGCTGGTTGTTTTTCGCTCGGCGCATAAAACGCGGCAGTTTCGTGAATATGCAGAACGGCAAGCTCATAGCAACGGCGGCGGTCATAGTCGTCATAACGCAAGGTTTGTCGCTTTGGCTCAACCACTCGTTTCCGGGCGTCATAATCTGCCGAGTGTACGCGGTGTTTTGCAGCGTGCTCGCTTTGCTCGTGCAGTTCAATTTTTTCCGAGAAAGCGATCTGCAGCATAAAAACGAATTGCTCGAACAGCTTTTGAGAAAAGAACGCGAACAGTACGAAATTTCCAAGGAAAATATCGACCTCATAAACATGAAGTGTCACGACATAAAAAAGAATCTGAGTATGCTTTTGGAACTCGGCCGGGGCGAAAGCGCAAGAACCATTACCGAAGAGTCGCTCGGTATAGTGAACATCTACGATTCCGCGCTCAAGACGGGGAGCGAGGCTCTCGACATTCTCTTAATGGACAAGGGGCTTCGTTGCCGTAACGAAAATATTAAAATGAGTTGTATGGCGGACGGGGCGGCATTCTCGTTCATGGAGCCGTCCGACATCTTTTCTCTTATCGGAAACGCTCTCGACAACGCCATAGAGTGCGTAAGGCAGGAGAATTGCGACAACAGAGTTATACTGTTCAAGACGGCGCGTCGAGGCGAACAACTCTATGTGCATATCGAAAATAGTTGCTTGGTGCCTCCCGTTTTCCGAAACGGACTTCCGCAGACGACGAAATCCGACAAACGTATGCACGGCTTCGGTTTGCGCAGTATAAGTTACATTGCCGAAAAATATAAGGGGAACGTGCGAATGTATTACGAGGACGGAATGTTCAATCTCGACGTACTGTTTCCCGATGCATACGCGGCTTCGGCATGAGAGTTTGCCTTTTATGCCGAAAACGCCGCCGTTTGTGCCACGTCGATGACGTAATGCTTTAATTTGGCGACCTTCCTTGCCGTTACAGACAAATACCGTTTTGTTTATTGTATAATCTCCGTAGTTTGTCACCGAAAATATCGGTAAATAACAGGAGGTAAATATGATAAACAAGAAGAACATCGTTTATGCGGCGCTGTGGTATGCGCTTGTCGTCGTGATCGCCGTAGCGCTCATTGTCGGCAATTGTATCGCGATGAATTTCCGCTCGATCATTTCCATAACGCTCGGACACGCCGAGTCGAAGCTTGTACAGCTGCCGAGCGACGAAGTTGTGGATTCCGAGTACTTTAAAAGCAAGGGCGGTTATGCGGATACCGACGAGGGCAAGGAAAAACTGAGGAAAGACGGTCGTGCGCTCTGCGAAGAGATAGAAAGCGAAGGCATGACGCTCCTTCTCAACAAGGACAATACGTTGCCGCTCGGAGATGACAAAAAGGTCAGCCTTTTCGGCATGACGAGCGTAAACCCCGTCTACGGCGGCACCGGCTCCGGCTCGATAGATACTTCTCAGGCCGTAAGCCCGATAAAGGCGTTCGAAAACGTCGGATATTCCGTCAATACTACGCTGTCCGACTTCTATTCGAGTTTTATCAAATACAACAGTAAGGGACAGATAGATACGAAGGCGTCGAAATATATCCGCACTTCGGCTTCCATAGAAGGCAACGCTACCGTGGATTACTGCGTAAACGAATGTCCTCAGTCCGAATACACCGACGCGGTGAAAGAGTCGTACGCTCGTTTCTCAGACGCGGCGATAGTCTTTATCGGCAGAAGCGGCGGCGAGGGCAGCGATCTTTCGATGACCAACACGGAAAACGGCGACAAGGGCTATCTCGCTCTGAGTCCCGCCGAAAAGGAAATGTTAGACTCCATACAGGCAAACAGCGCGTTCGACAAGATTGTCGTAGTCGTCAATTCCTCGAATGCAATGGAGCTCGGCTGGCTCGGGGACTACTCGAAAATCAAGGCGGCTCTTTGGATAGGCAGCGTCGGCACGACCGGCTTTGACGCCGTTGCGGGCGCGTTCACGGGCAAGTACAATCCTTCCGGCAGACTCGTAGATACCTACGCCGCCGACACGCACAGCGCGCCGTCGGTTGCGAACTTCGGCTACATACAGTACACGAACGCCGAGGAAACGGGACTTAACGACCTTTCCGAAGCCTACTTCGGTTCCCGTCAGTACGTCGGTCCCAACTATGTGGCATACGTCGAGGGTATCTATGTCGGCTACCGCTATTACGAGACGCGTTACGAGGACGCAGTTCTCGGTGCGGGTAATGCAAGCTCGACTGCGGGAACTTTCGCCTCAAGCGGCAATTGGAATTATAAAGAGGAAGTGACATATCCTTTCGGATACGGACTGTCCTATACGAGTTTCGAGTATTCCGACTTCAAAGTGACGCGTTCGGGAGACGACTTCAACGTAACTTTGAAAGTTAAGAATACCGGCTCCGAGGCAGGCAAGGAAGTTGTACAGATCTATTTCCAATCGCCGTATACCGATTACGATAAGGCGAACGGAATAGAGAAATCGGCGATAGAGCTTTGCGGCTTTGAAAAGACCGAAACGATAGCTGCGGGAGCAGTCGAGGAAGTGACCGTTACGGTAAGCGGAGAGGAACTGCGCACATACGACGCAAAGGGCGCAAAGACCTACATTCGAGACGGCGGCACTTACTACTTCACAGCGGGCAAGAATGCGCACGATGCGATAAACAACGTGCTTGCTGCCAAGGGCAAGACGGTTTCCGACGGCATGACGGAAAACGGCGACGCTTCGCTCGTAAAGAGTTTCAATCTCTCTCAGGATCTCAAAAAGTATTCCGAGGACAAGGATACGGAGACGGCTATCGAAAACCGTTTCGATACTGCCGATCTCAATTACTACTATCCTAATTTAAAGTATCTTACACGCAGCGATTGGAGCGGCACATATCCCGCAAAGACGCTCGAACTTGCGGCAACCGAAACTCTCGTGACCGACATAAAAAAGACGGTTGTCGAGTATCTTGACGAAACCGACAAGAGCGCGTACTCGATGCCGACGACGGGCGCAAAGAACGATCTCGTACTCGTCACTCTTCGCGGCGCGGACTACGACGACGAATTTTGGAATAAACTTCTCGACCAACTTACTTTCGAGGAAATGGTCAATCTCATAGGCAACGGCGGCTATAAGACGGCGGAAGTTCCTTCGGTCGCCTATAAGGGGACGATAGACAAGGACGGACCGCAGGGCATAAGCGGCACGCTCGTAAGCACGGCGGGTTCGTATAAATGCATGGCGTACACGTCCGAAGTAGTGCTTGCCGCCACCTGGAACGAAGAACTTGTCGAGCGTATGGGCGTCATGATAGGCGAGGACGGACTGATGGCGGGCATAGTCGGCTGGTACGGTCCCGCGATGAACACTCATCGCAACGCATTCGTCGGTCGTTCGTTCGAGTATTTCTCCGAAGACGGTTTCGTTGCGGGTAAAATAGCGGCTGCGGAAGTGCGCGGCGCACGCAGTATGGGCATGTTCACTTACTGCAAGCACTTTGCTCTGAACGATCAGGACACAAACCGCAAAGGTCTTTCCACGTTCGCGAGCGAACAGGCGATTCGAGAAATCTATCTCACTCCTTTCGAGTTCGCCGTCAAAGAGGGCGGAAGCAACGCGATGATGACCTCTCACAACCGCATAGGCGCGAAGTGGGCGGCAAGCCACGAAGGACTCAATATCGAGGTGCTTCGTAACGAGTGGGGCTTTAAAGGGCACGTCGTGACGGATTATGCCGGAACGCCGGGCTTCCAGAATTCCGTACTCGCCGTAACGGCAAGAAACTTCATGCTTTCGACGAACGCCACGAATCGCACGCAGTTCGACGGCTACGACAAAGATCTGTATGTGGTGTCGATGATGCGCGAGACCTGTCACGACATTCTTTACAGCGGCGTCAATTCCGCGGCGATGAACGGAGTCGATCAAAATACGCGCGTCGTTAAGATCACGCCTACTTGGATATATTGGCTTGTGACTCTCGACGTAGTGGTGGGCGTGCTTCTTCTCGCCGGCGCCGGGCTTATAACTTGGCTCAACTTTTTCAAAAAGTCCAAGAAAGCATAAATAAACGTACAACTCGCGAAACTTGCGTTTTGCACTCGAGATTTCGTTTCTACCCCAAACGGCCTGGTTGTAAAACGTGGGTAGAGGAGAGCGTCGCGTCTTGCGCGCTCTCCTCGTTTTATATGCTGTAAAATTTACGTTAAGGAAAACACCGCGACTTAAGCCGCGGTGTTTTATGATATCCGAGTCGGTTACTTTTTCCCGAACAGTCTTGCGAATATGCCGCGCTTAGCCGTCTTTGTCTTTGCCGCGGCTTTTGTATTGTCCGATTCGGCGTTTCTTGCCGTCGCCGAACTTGCGCTCCGAGAGGAGTTCGCCGCCTTGCCTACAGCCGCCGCTTTGGACGTGTTCTCAGTCATCGGTTTTGCGCTTTGGGCGGCTTTGCCGGGGGCGGGTGGCTTTGCCGCGGAGCTTGCCGATTTATTCTGTATGGCGGGCTTCGCCGTTTCCGCAGCTTTTTTAGCCGAAGACGACGGCTTGGAAGAAGCGTCGTTTTTGGCGACTGCCGCCGCCGCGTCCCGATTTGCGCTTGGTTTTACCGATGAGTTCGCGCTCGGTGCGGAAGGGGCGGAAGCTGCGCGCCGTCTTTCTCTTGGGTTGTACAGTCCGCTTATGAGCTGAGATACGTTCTGATACCGTCCTTTTGCATAGACGGCGAGCGCTTTCATGAGAGCCGCTTCCTGTCCGGGGCTTATCGTCGCGCCGAGTTCGGAGGGGCGGACTATGGTGTCCTTGTACATACGCTGAATACTCTCGGGCGGAAGCTGTCCCGTAATGCAGTAGTAGATAGTGACGCCTAAGGCGTATACGTCCGTCCAAGGACCTTGCTCGCCGTGAGTGCGGTATTGTTCTTCGGGCGCGAACCCCTGCTTTAGGACTATGGAAAGAGACTTTCCGTCGAGGTTCGACTGCTTGGCGGCGCCGAAGTCTATAAGCTTGACTTCGTTGTACTTGGTGATGATGATGTTGTCGGGCGAGATATCTCGGTGTATGAGCCCTAAGTTGTGCACTTCGATAAGCGAGTCCATGACGGGACGCATTATGCCGAGTATCTCGTCCGTCGTGATCTTGCCGCCCTTACGCTGCATATATTTTTTGAGCGAAATTCCGTCCAAAAATTCCATGACAATGTACGCCGTGCCGTTTGCGGAGAAAAAGTCGCGCACGTTTACTATGCCCGAAAGGTTCTTTATCTTCGCGAGGTTTTTGGCCTCGTCTATAAACCGCTTTAAACCACGGTTCGAAGCGGATTGATTCTGTTTGGAATTTATTATTACATTGTTGGATTTCGGCACGCGCGTAACGAAGCCGCTGGGGAAATATTCCTTTATGGCTATCTTTACGCCGTTTGTGAGATCCCAAGCAAGATAGGTTATGCCGAAGCCTCCTTCGCCGAGCGCCTTGCCGAGCAGATACTTGCCGTTAAGCACTGTCCTTTGGGGGATATGGTGGGGCGGCGAAGGCGTATCGTCCGCGCGTTTGCGGCACTTCGTACACACTCTGTCTTTATCGAGATCGCCGAAACAATATAAACATACGTTCTTATTGGTTCTCATTTATACGTCGGATCCTCTTAATCGACCACCATGGCTATGATAGCCGAATAATTGTCGTTTCTTTTTCCGCATCGGGACAGAAGTCTTGCCTCCATGCGGGTAATGGCTTCGCTCGGAGCGGACGAGGCGGCGAAGTCGGCTTCCATTTCCTCGTCGTAGACATATTCCCAAAAGCCGTCCGTGCATATGACGAAGCCGTCTCCGGGAATAAGCGGTTCCGCTATTATCTCGCAGTCGGGAGCTATGTAGTAGTCCGAGCCGAGCACTCGCGTGAGCTTATTCTGATCTTTGTGGTCGCGAATGCCCGAAAGCGGTATCTGACCTAGGTCTACCGCCGCGCGCGCCAGCGAGTGGTCGCGTGTTTGGAACAGCATACGCCCTCCGCGGAAGAGATAGGCGCGCGTGTCTCCGATGTGCGAGATAACGGTCTGTTTTAAATTCGTAACTACGGAAGCGACCGTAGTACAGCTCGCGCGTATGGCGGGATTCTGTTCCTTGAAGCCGAGCGCGTAGTTGTGAGCGGTCTGTATATACGCCCTCGAAAGTTCCGGGGTGAACGCTCTGTCTCCGTCGGTTTCTTTGACGAGACGGTAGGTTTCGACGATCTTGCTCGCGCAAAGACGGGAAACAATCTCGCTGCCCATATACGAGCCGAGACCGTCGCATACGACAAGGCAGGCGTCCGTATCGGTGGCGTCGTAAGCGACGAAATCTTGATTGTAATCTCTGCCGCCTTGTTTGCAAATGCTGTTTACGAGTATCTTCATATTCGTCTCCGAAAAAATAGGCTTAAAAATGTTCACGCAAAAAGCGTATACTTATCCAAGCAGAGTATATCACACTTTTTTTCCGAAATCAAGTATTTTGCGCCCGCCTCCGCTCTTTTGCCCTTATTTTCCTCACCCGGCAGAACGCTTGGAATCCGAGAAGGATTTTTATAAGCGATATGAAGCTTTCGTACGGCGGCTCGGTCAACATTCGGGGCGGCGGTAAAGACCGTAGCGGAGCGCATACGATCCACCGAAGTTTGGCGGCTTCGGAATCAACTGCAATAAGGCGACGTGCGATACGCATTTTGCAAAATAACACGATTTTTGCTGTCGTCGCTTGACTTTGGGGCGCGCGTATGTTATGATATGATTGTATGTTGTTTTTCGGCATACAAGGAGTGTTTTATGAGCGGCAAAGTATGTGTCATAATGGGTTCCAAAAGCGATTTCGACGTCGTTAAACCGTGCCTCGAGACGCTTAAGGCGTTCGGTGTGGAGTTCGAAGCGCGAGTGCTATCTGCGCACCGCACTCCCGTAGAGGCGGTCGAAACGGTCGAAAATGCCGAAAAACGCGGAGTGGAAGTCGTCATAGGCGTGGCGGGAAAAGCCGCGCACCTTGCGGGCGTGCTGGCGGCGCATACGTCGCTTCCCGTAATAGGACTTCCGACCCCGACTTCGGTTGCGGGCGGACTCGACAGTTTGCTTTCTACGGTGCAGATGCCGGGAGGCATACCCGTTGCGACGGTGGCTGTGGGCGGCGGGGAAAACGCGGCGCTTCTTGCCGTGCGTATTCTTGCGGTAAAGTACTCGGATCTCAAGAAAAGATACGACGCGCACCGCGAGGCTATACGCGAAAAGACGCTGAAAGCCGACGCCGAGCTTCAAAAGCTCGTAGCGGAAATAAGATAATACATTTTTTGAATATATAGGAGACAGCTATGAAATTCGAGAAGAAAGATCAGCTTTACGAGGGTAAGGCGAAAAAGGTTTGGGCGACCGACAACGACGACGTCGTGCTTGTGGATTATAAAGACGACGCGACCGCGTTCAACGGACTTAAGAAAGGCACGATAGTCGGCAAGGGCGTAGTCAATAACCGTATGAGCAACTTTATGTTCAAGCAGCTCGAAAAGGCGGGAGTAAAGACTCATTTCATCGAGGAGATTTCCGACAGAGAGACGCTCGTTAAAAAGGTCGAGATAGTTCCGCTCGAAGTGATCGTCAGAAACATCGCGGCAGGCTCTATGTCCAAGCGTTTGGGCTTGCCCGAGGGAACGGAACTTAAGCACACCGTACTCGAATTTTCGTATAAGAACGACGATCTCGGCGATCCGATGATAAACGACTACCATGCGCTCGCAATGGGACTTTGCACGAAAGACGAGCTTAAAGAGATAAGCGACATGGCTTTCAAAGTAAACAACTTCATGGTCGGTTACTTCAAAAAGCTCGGAATAGATCTCGTAGACTTCAAGATCGAGTTCGGCAGATTTCACGGTGAGATACTGCTTGCCGACGAGATAAGCCCCGACACTTGCCGCTTCTGGGATTCCGAAACCAAAGAAAAGCTCGACAAGGATCGCTTCCGCCGCGATATGGGCGGGGTGGAGGAGGCCTATGCCGAAATGATGAGGCGTCTCGGCTTAAACTAACGTCCCTTCCGAGGGCTTATACACTTCGCGAATACGGACTGCGTGCAACTCGATTGCTCGGTCATGTACGTCTAAGTACACTCCCTCGCATCTCGTCGCTGCCGCCCGTCTCGCTCGCATCTAAGCCCTCGTATGAAGCATTTATCCTCTGAAAACGGCGCCCCTCGAGTCAAGGGGAGCTGTCGTCGATAGGCGACTGAGGGGATTGTCAATTTACTAAAGAAAAGCCTGTTGTCCACTTCTTTTTGTACCTCCATCCTTTAAAAAGGGTACTTAGGGTGAAACCCTAAGTAGTTGCGGGGTGGGATTCGAAAGGGCGGGACACAGTCTAAAGTGTCCTGCCCTTCGTCTTTTTGGGGCGCCTTTTCGAAAAAAGGCGCAGAAGGCACCATGCGCAATGCCTCTTTTGCGCGAAAACATTCTTTTTGGGGCGCCTTTTCGAAAAAAGGCGCAGAAGGCACCATGCGCAATGCCTCTTTTGCGCCAAAAAACTCTTTTCGCTTTGCCTTTTTAAAAAGGCGAAAAACGATTATCGAACAAATCCTATACAAGGAGAAAAATTTATGGCAATCGATTACAAACAGGCCGGCGTAGACGTTACGCGCGGCTACAAAGCGGTCGAACTAATGAAGCGGCACACGAAGTCTACATACGACAAAAATGTATTGTGCGATCTCGGCTCGTTCGGCGGTATGTATTCGCTCGAAAATTCGGGCGTCAAAAACCCCGTGCTCGTGTCGGGTACGGACGGCGTGGGCACAAAGCTCAAGTATGCGTTTTTAAAGAACCGTCACGACACGATAGGTATCGACTGCGTCGCCATGTGCGCGAACGACGTCGTGTGTCACGGCGCAAGACCGCTGTTTTTCCTCGACTATCTCGCTACGGGCAAGCTCGTTCCCGAGGTTGCGGCGGACATCGTCGCGGGTGTGAGCGAGGGCTGCAGGCAAGCGGGCTGCGCGCTTATAGGCGGCGAGACTGCCGAAATGCCGGGTTTTTATCCGGACGGCGAATACGACCTTGCGGGCTTCTGCGTCGGCATAGTCGATAAGGATAAGATAATAAACGGCAAGAACATCGTTCCCGGCGATACCCTCATCGGTCTTGCTTCGAGCGGCATTCACTCGAACGGCTACAGCCTCGTGCGGAAACTTTTCGGCGAGAATCGCGACAAGCTCGAAACGGTAGAACCCCGTCTCGGCTCTAGCGTCATAGACGCGCTTTTAAAGCCTACGAAAATCTACGTCGGCACTATACTCAAACTCATAGAAGAGTTCGAGGTAAAGGGCATAGCTCATATCACGGGCGGCGGCTTTATAGAGAATATACCGCGTATGTTCCCGGACGGGATAAACTGCGACATCGACGTAAAGGCGTTCCCCGAACCGCCTATCTATTCGATGATACGCGAGCGTAGCGGACTCGACAACTCGCAGCTTTTCAACACTTTCAATATGGGTATCGGTATGGTCGTTTGCGTAAACACCGCCGACAAGGACAAAGTGCTTGCGCGCCTATCCGAGCTCGGCGAAAAGGCTTATGTGATAGGAACGACCGTCAAAGGCGAAAAGAAATAATAAAAGCTCATCGTTACGCCATGGAACTTGTCAAAGCTCGTGGCGTTCGCACTTGTGCAAGAAAGCGCTTTCAAAAGCGTTTCCCGACAGGAGGTCAAAACCTTGACAAAGAAAAAGCTCGTATACCTCGTAAGCGGCGGCGGAACCAATATGCAAGCTATACTCGACGCGATAGATAGCGGAGAGATAATCGCCGAAAGCCTCGAAGTTATATCTTCGAATCATGAGGCATATGCGCTCGAACGCGCGAAAAAGGCGGGTATTGCCGCAAAAGTTTTTGCGCGCGCCGACTTCGGAGGCAATGCGGAAATGCGCAATCGCGCACTCCTTTCCGAGCTTAAGCGTTTAATGCCCGACTATATACTTTTGGTCGGATATTTGGGTATTTTATCGGACGAGATAATAGACGAGTTCGGATATAAACTGATCAACATTCATCCCGCGCTTCTGCCTAAGTTCGGCGGAAGCGGATTTTACGGGCTGAACGTCCACAGAGCCGTGCTTAAGGCGGGCGAAAAGGTGACGGGCGCAACCGTTCACTTTGTAGGGCGCGAGATAGACGGCGGACTGATAATACGTCAAAAAAGCACGTTCGTCAAAGAAGGCGATACGCCCGAAGAACTTCAAAAACGCGTTCTCGACGAGTGCGAACATCCTCTGCTCGTAAGCGTGGTCAAAGACCTTTGCGAGGATAAAATAAAAGTGAAAGACGGAAAACTTATCGGGAATCGAGCCTGAAAGTTATCGGAGAAAAATAATGACTTTGCAAGGAGTTAATATGAAAAAGAGAGCACTTATAAGCGTAAGCGACAAGACAGGGATAGTCGAGTTCGCAAGGAAACTGACCGAGCTCGGCTACGAGATAATCTCGACGGGCGGAACGGCAAAGACGCTTGCCGCCGCAGGCGTCAAGAACGTCGGCATATCCGACATAACGGGCTTTCCCGAATGTCTCGACGGCAGAGTAAAGACTCTTCATCCCGCCGTTCATGCGGGACTGCTCGCGCGTAGGGACGATCCCGAGCACATGAAGCAGATAGAAAAGCTCGGCATATCTCCCATAGACGTCGTCTGCGTCAATCTCTATCCGTTCAAGGCGACGGTAATGAAAGAGGGCGTGACCCTCGAGGACGCAGTCGAGAATATCGACATAGGCGGTCCTACGATGATCCGCGCGGCGGCGAAGAACTATGGGGACGTAGCCGTCGTCGTCGATCCTCGCGACTACGACGAAGTCATAGAGCGGCTCAAAAACGGCACTATGGACAAGACCTACCGCATGACGCTTATGTACAAAGTGTTCCGTCATACGGCAGAATACGACAGCCTCATATCCGAGCATTTTGCGGAACGCCTCGGCATAGAGTTCCCCGATCATGTGACGTTCGCGTACGAAAAGGCGCAGGAACTTCGCTATGGCGAGAATCCGCATCAAAAGGCGGCGTTCTACCGCGAGCCGCTTCCCGCCGCGGGCACGCTCTCCGAAGCAAAACAGCTTCACGGCAAAGAGCTTTCGTTCAACAACATAAACGACGCCGCGGGCGCGCTCGAGCTTTTAAAGGAATTCGAAGGCAGTCCTTGCGTAGTCGCGTCCAAGCACACGAACCCATGCGGAGTAGCCGTCGCGGATGACCTCTACACGGCTTATATGAAAGCGTACGAATGCGACCCCGTCAGCATTTTTGGCGGCATAGTCGCTTGCAATAGGGAAGTGGACGAAAAGACGGCGGAGGAGATGAGCAAAATCTTCCTCGAGATAGTCATAGCTCCGTCGTTCAGCAAAAAGGCGCTCGAAATTCTCACGCAGAAGAAGAATATCCGCCTTCTCGAGCTCGACGTCGCGGCTCGCCCTAAGACCAAGCAGTACGACATGAAAAAGGTTGCGGGAGGATTACTCGTGCAGGAGCGCGATGCGACGCTCTACGACGAGGGAGACGTGAAAGTCGTCACGAAAAAACAGCCGACTAAAGACGAGCTTGAACAAATGAAGTTCGCCTATAAGGTAGTCAAGCACACGAAGTCGAATGCAATAGTCGTTGCCCGCGACTTTGCAGCGATCGGCGTAGGACCGGGTCAGACCAACCGCATTTGGGCGGCTTCGCAGGCAATAGAGCGCGCGGGCGATAAAGTGAAAGGCGCGGTGCTCGCGTCCGACGCATTCTTCCCGTTCGGCGACTGCGCCGAGGTGGCCGCAAAAGCAGGCATAACCGCCATTATCCAGCCCGGCGGCTCCATTCGCGACGAGGAGAGCATAAAAGTCTGCGACGAGAATGGATTATCCATGATATTCGTCGGCTCCCGCCACTTCAAGCACTGACGGCGTATAAACGTCGTTATGCGGGCTACGATCTTCTCGCCCTCGGTTGTGTACGAAAAAGTACACGCCCTTCGGGACTCTTCGCCTGTTGCCCGCCTAACTCGTTTCTCCGCCGTCAGTACCGACAGGGAAAAGGCGACCCGCCGACAGCTGCCCGTCTGACGTGCGACTGTCCCCTCGTGTGGAGCAATCCATATTAAAGGCTCCCCTTGGCAAGGGGAGCTGTCGCCGATAGGCGGCTGAGGGGATTGTTATCTTTAAAAAGACTGTTTTTACTTCTACAAAATCCCAAACCTTTAAAAAGGGTTTTCAGGGCGAAGCCCAGAATCGTTTAAAGGGGTGGTAGTCAAGAAGGAGGGGAACAGTCGAAAGTTCCCCTCCTCTTGTGTTTTTGGGGCGCCTTTTCCAAAAAAGGCGCAAACAAAGTGCGAAACCTTTCTTTCGCGAAAAAATCAAGCTATTGCCGCTTCGGCAAAGAAAAATTCGTTTTTGCTTTCTTTTTTCGATAAAAAAGAAGAGGAGAAAATCTATGGAAAAGAAAAACGTACTAATAGTCGGCGGCGGCGGAAGAGAGCACGCAATCGCTTGGAAGCTTGGGCAGTCCGAAAAGGTCGGCAAGATCTACGCTTTGCCGGGCAATGCCGGCATAGCCGAAATCGCCGAATGTCACCCCGACATAAAGGCTACCGATATAGACAAAATCGTCGAGTTTGTAGAAGCGCATAAGGACATATATATGACGGTAGTCGCGCCCGACGATCCGCTCGCAATGGGGCTTGTAAACCGCCTTAACGCAAAGGGACACCGCGCGTTCGGACCTACCGCGGAAGCGGCTATAATCGAGGCGAGCAAGGCGTTTTCCAAGAACCTCATGAAAAAGTATGGCATACCCACCGCCGAATACGAGGTGTTCGACAGCGCGAAAGCGGCGCACGAGTATGTCGATAAGTGCAAAGTGCCCGTGGTGCTCAAAGCCGACGGTCTCGCGCTCGGCAAGGGCGTGCTTATCTGCGGTACGCGCGAAGCGGCGCACGACGGAGTAAAGGAAATAATGGAGGATAAAGCCTTCGGAGCGGCGGGAGGCAAAGTCGTCGTCGAAAGTTTCCTCGTCGGCGAAGAGGTCTCCGTGCTAGCGTATTGCGACGGAACGACGGTAAAGCCCATGCCCGCAAGCCGCGACCACAAACGCGCACTCGACGGCGACAAGGGACTCAATACGGGCGGAATGGGCACATACAGTCCCGTCCCGTTCTACACGAAAAGGCATGAAGAAGAAGCCATGCAAAAGATCTTCGTCCCGACGGTAAACGCGATGAAGAGCGAGGGCAGACCTTTCAAGGGCGTGCTGTACTTCGGTCTCATGCTGTGCGAGGACGGAATAAAGGTGCTCGAATACAACGCCCGCTTCGGCGACCCCGAGGCGCAAGTCGTGCTTCCGCGCCTTAAAACCGATTTGTTCGACGTGTTCGAAGCGGTCATCGACGGCACGCTTGAAAAGCTCGACGTCGAGTACAGGGAGGAAGCGTGCGTGTGCGTAGTCGCGGCGAGCGGCGGTTATCCCGAACGCTACGAAAAGGGCAAGGAAATAACCTTTTCGGACGTGCCCGACGACATTATGGTTTTCCATGCGGGCACGGCGAAAAAAGACGGCAAGGTCGTCACGAGCGGTGGCAGAGTGCTCGGCGTGACTGCGCTCGGCTCCGATTTAAAGGCGGCGAAAGCGCGCGCCTACGAGGGCATAAAGCATATAAGTTTTGACGGTATGTTTTACCGCCACGACATCTGTAAGATAGTGTGAACGCGGATTCATCGACACATACGGAACTGCGTGTGGCGAGGCAAAGAAGTACAGCAACCCGCCTGCCTTGTCACCGGCTGTCCGTCTGTGCCGCGACTACGCGCTCACAATAAATAGATTTGCCTAAAAAATCACAGCGAAAAATATTTTTCCAAACGGAGAATTCCATGATTAAAAGACTTTATGTGGAGAAGAAGAGCGGTTCGGACGTAGCCGCGAAAAAGACCAAAGCCGACATCGAGAACGTGCTCGGAATTAAGCCCGAAGACGTGCGCGTATTTCTGCGCTACGACGTGGACGGACTTGGCGATGAGCAGTATGCGCTCGCCGTCAAAAACGTGCTGAGCGAGCCGCCCGTCGATAAGGTTTACGACACAGAGCTTCCCTCGCTCGACGGCTACGGTCTTATAGGCGTAGAGTATCTTCCCGGTCAGTACGACCAGCGCGCGGACAGCGCGGCGCAGTGCGTCCAGCTTCTCACGATGGGCGCGCGTCCCAAAGTACGCACGGCGACGGTCTATGCCGTCAAAGGCGTGGACGAAAACGAGCTTGCCCGCATTCGAAAGTATCTCGTAAACCCCGTAGAAGCCAGAGCTTGCGGCTTCGAAATGCCGACGACGCTCGACGCCGCCGTCGCTCCGCCCGAGCCCGTACAACTCGTAGAGGGCTTCAACGAGATGACGAAGGCGCAGATAGAGAGCTATCGCGAGAAAATGGGCTTTGCGATGAGCGTCAACGACCTTCTCTTCGTGCAGGCTCACTTTAAGAGCGAGAAGCGCCAGCCTACGCTTACCGAACTCAAGGTCATAGACACATATTGGTCGGATCACTGTCGCCATACGACGTTCTTGACGACGCTCGAAAACGTCAAAATAAAGTCGGACATTCACGAGATAAAGGACGCTTACGAGAACTATTTAAGGCTCTTCAACCGTCACCACGGCGGTCGCGCGGACAAGTATCCCTGCCTAATGGACATAGCGACAATGGGCGCAAGGGAGATAAAGGCTCGCGGCGGACTCGACAATCTCGACGCTTCTGAGGAGATAAACGCCTGCTCGGTAAAAGTGACGGCGGACATAAACGGCAAGCCCGAACCGTACCTTGTAATGTTCAAGAACGAGACGCATAACCACCCGACCGAAATAGAACCTTTCGGCGGCGCGGCGACCTGTCTCGGCGGCGCAATACGCGATCCTCTTTCGGGACGCTCGTACGTTTATCAGTCTATGCGCATAACGGGCGCGGCAGACATAAACGCTCCCATAGAAAAGACGCTTAAGGGCAAACTTCCTCAGAGAGTAATAAGCAAAACCGCGGCGGCGGGCTTTTCCTCATATGGCAACCAGATAGGTCTCGCGACTGGACTCGTGCGCGAAATGTATCATCCGGGGTACGTCGCAAAACGCCTCGAAACGGGTTTCGTAGTCGCGGCGGCGCCCGAAGCAAACGTAGTGCGCAAAGTTCCCGAAGCGGGCGACGTAGTGCTGCTCATCGGCGGCGAGACGGGCAGAGACGGCTGCGGCGGCGCGACGGGATCGAGCAAGGTGCACACCGTCCATTCGATAGACACCTGCGGAGCGGAAGTGCAAAAGGGCAATCCGCTCACCGAAAGAAAGATCCAACGCCTCATGCGCGACGGCTCGTTTACGCGGCTTATCAAGCGTTGCAACGACTTCGGCGCGGGCGGCGTGTCGGTGGCTATAGGCGAGCTTTCGCCGGGACTCGACATCGACCTCGATTCCGTGCCCAAAAAGTACAGCGGCCTATCCGCGACAGAACTTGCCATTTCCGAATCGCAGGAACGCATGGCGGTAGTCGTTGCCGAAAGCGACGTAGCTAAGGCGATCGACGCGTGCGCAAGGGAAAACCTTACGGCGACGGTCGTCGCGAAAGTTACCGACACCAAGCGCATGAGAATGTTCCTCGACGGCAAAGCGGTCGTAGATCTGCCGAGACGCTTCCTCGATTCAAACGGCGCGCGCCAGACGGCGAACGTCACGATAAAGGAAAGCGCGCCCGAATTTTTCGATACGCTGTCCAAAGAGCGTCAGTCGCTGTATTCCAAAGGCGATTACGCGGCGCTTTTGAAAAATATTCTCGCCGACGACAACGTCTGCTCGCAAAAGGGACTCGGTGAAATGTTCGACTCGAGTATAGGCGCAAGCAGCGTCTTAATGCCGTTCGGCGGAAAAAACCAGCTTACTCCCGCGATAGCAATGGCGGCGAAAGTGCCGGTGGAGAGCGGCGACACGACGACGACTACGGTCTCGGCTTACGGTTGCAATCCCGCTCTCATGAGCGAAAGCCCGTTCGTCGGCGCCATCTATTCGGTTGTTTTGTCTGTCATAAAAGCGGTCGCGGCGGGCGCTCCGTACGAGAGCGTAAGGCTCACCCTTCAGGAATTTTTCGAGCGTCTCTACGACGAGCCCGAGCGTTGGGGCAAGCCCATGTCGGCGCTTCTCGGCGCACTCGACGCCCAGCTCGGTCTCGGACTTGCGGCGATAGGCGGCAAGGACTCGATGAGCGGCACGTTCGAAAAGGTGGACGTTCCGCCCACACTCATCTCGTTTGCACTCGGCGTGACTCGCGCCGGCGACGTCATCGACAACGTGTTTAAAAAGGCGGGACAGAAGGTCTACAGATATAAGCTTAAAAGAAACGAAAGCGGCTTGCCCGACTACGACGATCTCATCAGATTCTTAAAACTTCTGCACGGCGAAACGGTCAGAAAGAGAGTGGATTTCGCGACCGTCGTCGAGGACGGCGGAGCGGCGGGCGAAATCGTCAAGAGCTGTCTCGGCGAGGGGCTTGGTTTTGCGTTTAACGGCGCGCCGAAAGATTATTTCACGCCGAGACTCGGAGATGTGCTCCTTGCCTGCGAGGACGCCGACGACTTCGTCGGGTACGAACTCGAGCTTGTCGGAATAACTACAAACGAGCCGACCGTGCGCATAGGGTGCGATTTCAAGAGTATGTCTTGCGGCGAGTATATTTACTCGGGAGGTAAGGAATTGCCGCTTAAGGACGCCCTGGCGGCGTTTACTGGCACGTTCGAGCACGTTTATCCGACGACCGCGCCCGCTTTCGGTGCGGCAAAGAACGCAGATTACACGGGCGGAACTAAAGTGACCGCGCCCAAAATAAAGACGGCTTCGCCGCGCGTGTTCATTCCCGTTTTCCCCGGTAACAACTGCGAGTACGACAGCGCGCGCCGCTTCGCCATGGCAGGCGGAACTCCCGTCGTGTACGTCGTTCGCAACCGCACGCAGGAAGAGATCGAAAGCTCGGTCAAGGAAATGGCGAAGCTCATAAAGAACTCGCAGATAATAATGTTCCCGGGCGGCTTTACGGGCGGCGACGAGCCAGACGGAAGCGGCAAGTTCATTGCTACCACTTTCCGTAACGGATTGCTCGCAGAAGCAGTAAACGACCTATTGAATAAGCGCGACGGTCTCGCGCTCGGTATCTGCAACGGCTTCCAGGCGCTTGTAAAAATGGGACTTCTTCCGTTCGGAGAGATAAGCGAACTTAAAGACGATTCGGCGACGCTCACGTTCAATAACATCGGCAGACACGTCTCGACAGTCGTGTCGGTGCGCGTTACGTCCAACTTAAGCCCGTGGCTTGCGGACACGAAAGTGGGCGAGGTCTACAACGTAGCCGTCTCGCACGGCGAGGGGAGATTCTCCGTCGGCGACGACACCGTAAAACGCCTTGTCGCAAACGGTCAGATAGCGACGCAGTATTGCGACGGAAGCGGCAACGCGACTATGACTTCGCCGTTCAACCCCAACGGCTCGGTTTGCGCCATAGAGGGCATCACGGGTCTCGACGGCAGAGTTTACGGCAAAATGGGTCACAGCGAACGTATCGGTACGGATCTAATGAAGAACGTCGGCGGACGCCCCACCGATATGCGTCTTTTTGAAAGCGGCGTCAAATACTTCAAGTAAGGGCGGATATGCATCGTTATGCTTTGTTAAACGAATTTTTTCTCGGGTCATGTACGAAAAAGTACACTCCCCGTCGTAAAAATTCGTTTGCCTCGCCTAACTCGCATCTACGCCCTTACAGCCGAGCGGTTGTCCGTCTTGCTCGCATCTAATTCCTTACAGTCGAGCGGTTGTCCGCTTAACTCGCATCTGTGCCCTTACAGCCGAGTAGTGAGATGTTTTTTGTCTCGCATAAATCACACCTAAGCCATGTATATTTTTCTTAAACAGCCTATGATTTTCGCCTTCTCACAAAGCATACTTCCCGTAATTCCTCCGATACTCGTCGGGGCGGTTTCGCTTACCGTTACGGCATTTCTCTTGGTTGCGGCGGTCGGTATAATCAAGCGGCAGATAAGGCTCTACAATTCGATACGTCTTGTCGAGCTTAAAGGAGGCAAGATCCGCTATTTTGCGTTTATGCTTCTCATAGGCTTCTTTATCTTTTACATAACGGGACAGATGATAGATCCCGCCGCGCCCGAAAGAGAACTTATGACGAGGCTTTTCGGCATGGGAACGGCACACTACATGATCACGCTTTCGTTCGTGCTTTTGACGCTTGTAGTGTCGCTCATGTTTATGCTCGTACTTGCGCTTGCGAGAAGCGCGGTCGTAGATAAGGGAGTGTATACCGAGTCGGCGTATTTCGATTGGTATCACATACACGATTACATCATAGACGAGGACAGGGGTATAGTGGTGCTATCGGGCAATAAAGACACGTTTAAGACGCTCGACGGCACTACGCCTCCCATGCGAGTCGCCGTGAACGATATTCCAAAGCTCAAGTTTATCCTCAACAAGAACAAGAATAAGTTTTCGGGAACGGACGGCGATTGACGCATATTGCTTGACACCCAAGGAATATTATAAGGAAAGGAGGGCGTATGGTCAAAAACAAAAGTCGTACAAGGGAAACGCGCGGAAGAAAAGAAAGCATGACGGACGAGGATACGGAAGCCAAGCGCGCGCGCGTTCGCAACTTAAAGCTCAGCGTCGACAAGCCCAAAATCATAGGCTGCGAAGAGGAGATAATCCCGTTTTCCTGGCGGTATCCGCTCGCTCCGCCCGAGGACGAAAAGATGACTAAGGTCTACCGCGAAGTGATTTCAAACGAAAAAGCGCTGTCATTCTACGACGGCGAAAAAAAGTAAACGACCCATGGCGAATATTTTTCGTTCGGGGTCGCTTTTTTTCGTCTTTAATCGATAAATAATGTTGACAATATGCCCACAAAATGTTAAAATAAAGGAAGAAGTTAAAGAAGGAAAGAGAGTAAATGAGTAATTTGGAGCAGTTGCATTGCAATACCTGCGAAAGCGTACTTAAAAAGCTCGAAAGCGGCAGGCTTAAGTGTGTGTATTGCGGCAACGAATATGATTACCCTGAAAAAGATGAGGTGCCGGTCGAGTTCGTCAATCAGCTCAACGAAGCCAACGGCAGACGTGTGCATGGGCATTTCGACGAAGCGCTCGAACGCTACGACGACATAATAGGCAGCTATCCCGACGAGATATTTCCGTATTGGGGAGCTTTTCTTTCGGACTACGGCATAGAATATGTCGAAGAAAACGGCTCTTTCCGTCCCATTTGCCACCGCGTCAGCCGTCAGTCGGCAAAAAATTCCCGTTACATAAGTAAAATGTTCGCGCTTTGTTCGCCTGCGGAACGCGAATCTTATATGCTCAAAGTGGACGAGGTCGAGCGCATACGCAGTCAGACCTATGAAATAAGCAGGGCGCAACAGCCTTACGACGTATATATCTGTCACGGCTCGTCCGAGGGCGAAAAGGAAACGGCGGAAAAGCTTTACGAAAGACTTTCCGAGCGCGGCGCCCGAGTGTTTATAGCGGATAAACTCGAAAAGGGCGCGCATATCAATACGGAGGCGTATATTTTCCCGGCGATAGAAAGCTCGGGCTGTATGTTCGTGGTAGCCGATACCGTAGACTCTTTGACTGCAAGCGAAAATGTCTGGAAGCGTTTTATTGCGCTCGACGACAAAAAACTCCAGGTTATTCACGGCGGACTCGATGAGGACAGTTTTCCCGCGCCCCTTCGCAGAAGATTCAGAAATTACGAGCCCATAGACGCCCGCAGAGGCGATTGGCTCGACAGCGCCGCGGCGTTTGCGGCAAAAGAAAGAGAAAACGCGGCTTACGCTTCGTCCCAAAGTGCTCCCGAGATAGACAAAGCGGCGATAGCGGAGCTGATAAGCAAAATGGCTGTCACGGGAAGCTCTATGTATGCGGCGGGCAATCTTACGGAAGCGTTCGCAATGGCGCTTTCCTGTATGTCGGCAGGCAATGCATACGAAGCCGAGCGCGTCGTGAACGAGCAGATAATCCGCTTCGATCCGCGCGAAATAAAATATGTCGCCGATCTTTGCCTCGAACTTACGAAGCTTCCCAAAGTTACGGTCGGCGAACGCGCGGGAATACTTGCGAACATAAACAACATAGCGGGCAGGATACGCGGATACTATCCTGCGATAACTCTTTCCGAGCGCGCCGTTTACGGCGCCGTCACGAATGCCAAGCTTCTCGTGTACCTTGCCAAGTGCTTCGGCGCAATAAAGGACTATCGCCGTCAGTGCTTCGTGCTCGACCTTGTGAATTATGCCGAACTGTACGACACGCGCGTCATAAACGACCTTGTGGCAATGCTGTTCATAAACGGCAGAAGCGACGACGTGCGCGAACTTTTGCGTTCGGTACCGCAGATGGACGGCGACTACGTTCTTATGTCGTTTTTGAAAAGCTATAAGGACAGCGCGACGAAGCAGTCGGTTTTGCTCGGCATAGGAAACAAGCTTGTCTGTACCGACGAGATTGAGGAAAAGCTGAACGACTGGCTCTCTTCGTGCGAGGACTTGGGCGTAGCGCTCGCGGTAGTTCCCATAATGACGAAGAATAAGCTCAAACTCGACGTTTCTGGGCTATCGGGCGCGCTCGGCAAAGTGACGGACATAGCGGGACTTCGCACCGTACTTGCGAATTTCGGCAGACGTCCGCTCGACGGCATAGCGGTCGATAAGCTCATAAGCATGGCGGCAAACGGAGGCTCGGCGGTAGCGAACGAGGTCTTGCGGCATCTCAGATACGAAACGGGTCTTGCCGAGATAGGCGCGCACAATATGCGGCTTCTCATACGAAAGTGCGAGCTCGGCGACATAAAGCTTCGGCTTTTCGAGTTCAATGTAGACAAAAAGCTTGCGGAACAGCTCCTCTGCGACGCGCTTAAAGGCGAAGGGCCGGACAGACTTTCGACGGTGGCGATTCTTGCCGAGCGCGTGCCCGTCGTGGAAATATCCGCTTACGAAAGACTGCTGCTCGGCAGTAATCCGCTTAAAGAAGAGTTTATGAAGATTCTTGCGCCGAGGACTGCGAAGTCGTCCGCTTGCAACCGCACGATAGAGAGCTATATGGCGGGGCGCGACGACGAGCATTTGAAGCGGGAGATATTCGAAATGTTCGGCGATTTTCCGTTCTCGGACAGAGCGCTCGAACTCTATCTCGACATTTTGCCGGACTCCTACGACGAGACGTACATAAAACATCTGAAAGCTTATCTTTCGGACAATCCGTCTCGTTCCCGCGAGTTTTTCGTCAGACATTACGAAGCGCTTAAAGGAGGCTACGAGAGCGTTTTGCCCGTCATACTCGACTATGCTCAGTATGTGCCGGCAGACATAACAGTCCGTTTCGCGTGCGACTTTAAGGGCGAACAGAGCATAAAAGACGCGCTGTTTGCGAGGCTGCTTTTGCAGATAGACAAACCGAAAAACATAGAAACTACGACGCGCGGCGCGCAGTGCAATCTCCTGCAAGCCTATCTTTTGAACCTTCGCTCATACTCTTCGTCTACGGCGGACATTGTGGCGTCGCTTCGGAAAAAGGGAGTCAAGGCGGAAGACAAGGTGGTTGCTTACGGGAAGAAAATGAAGTTCGGAGACTTCTTGGCGATCGGCGAAATATCCGAAGCCGCTCGCAAAGAAGCCGTCAAGTATTTAAAATAACAAAAAGGAGGTAAGCAATGTCCGATTACGATGCAGAATACGAGCGACAGCGGCAGATAGACGAGGAGTATGTAAGGACGCTCAACGAATATAACCGCGCCGTCGAATATCACAACAGACTCGTCGTAGACGTGGCGCGGGCGCAGGAAGACGTTTTCAGCGGCATAGACGTCGTAAGGCGGCTTCACGACGCAGTGCAGCCCCATCTCGAAAATACGGCTGTGAATACGGATAAGGAGCAGGTCGTTGCGGAAAACGTCTCGAGAACCATAGACGATCTCGTCGACAGCTACAGACTGCTCAAAAACGGCAGCACGGCTTCCAAAAATCTCACGGGCGATTACGATAAGTACAATGTCCGCTACGGGCTATACAACGAGCTTCGGCAGGTCGCGCTCGGCTATGTCGTCGGTCTCGACGCCAACATCTGGAAGAGTGACGAGCCTCGGCAAAAGGTCGAAAAGATGTATCTTGCGAACACCGACTATTGGCTCGCGTACGCGACCATGGCGGTCATGCTTTGGGCAAGCGACGAGCGTGAGGCGTGCGAGCGCGCTGTATTCAAGAGTATGCAGATAAACGAACGCAAGTCGGCGTTGTTCTTCTTGCTTGCCAGCCTTCGTTTCGACCGCATAGAAGCGGCTCGCGAGTGGTATAGGGTGTACTTCGATCTTGTGGACGGCGGCGGCGTAGGCGAGGAAATAATCTACATATTGCAGGTGCTCCTCTGCGGCGCGCTCGGCGCGGACGCGGAATTTGCCCGCGCCGTGCAGGAAAAGATACGCTCTCTTTTAGAGGAGAGCAACCGCGATCCCGCTTCGAGAAGAGCGGTGCAGGAAGCGGTGGACGGCTATTTCGACGCTTACATCTCCGTTACGCGAAAGGAGTTCGTGGCTTTAAAGCACATTTGTCCCGAGTACGACGACATGATGAGCCTTCTGTCGGACGCCGAAAAGAACGCAAAACTTCGCGATTATTTTAAGTCGGTCATAAGCGAAGACGCGCCTCTTTCCGACCGGCTCGCGGAACGCATAGAAGACGCGCTTTACGCTCTCATATCCTCAAACGACGATGCGGAGCAGGAACTTCTCGATAAGATAGCATACGAAGAAATGGTCGTTAAAGCAAACGGCAGAATCGACGAAGCGAAGGCGTCTTTCGACAACTACTTAATGCAGAAAGCCCAAAACCGCAATCTCGCTCTCATAATGACGAACAGCGCTCTCGGGGCGGATTCCAAAGCCGATTCGCGCGTCAAGAAATTCGCGCTTTCGTTCATACGCAAAGAAGCGGTTGCGGGAGCCGAAAAGTACGCCGGCTACCGAGAAAGGGAAAAGGCGGTTTACGACTATGCGATAGACGGTTGCAAACTGTCGGGCGACGAAAACAGTTTCGGGGAGAACAAGCCGAAACTTTTGAAGCATTACGACGGACTTATAAAGGCGAGGATAAAAGAGGACAAACAAGTCTCGCTATCGAACAAGCTTACGGCTATATTCGCCGTCATGACCGCACTGTTCGCCGTTCTCACCGTCGTCGGTTTCGTCGTGGGTTGGAAGACGTCCGCGAGCGTAACGCTTTTGATGCTTGCGCTCGTAGCCGCAGGCGCTGCGGCGGGACTCGTAATGCTCGGAATAACTCAGCGGGAAAAGATCCGACGAAGCTTCGATTACCGCATTGAAAACGGAGTTAAAATGCTCGAAACGGGACTTAAAGATTTGGCAGGCTGGCGCGCGGCTTACAGGGAAGCGGACAGCGTGTACGACGAACTTTTAAAAGTATTGAAGGAGGTAAACGCCAATGAGTAATACGTCGTCGCTCGTAAGCGAGCTCAAAAGCACGGCGGACAGGTTCGCTTCGGGCGTATCTGCCGAGGCGCAGAAGGTAAACGTCGCTCTCGACAAGATAGACAAGACCGTGGCAAACGTAAATCAGAAAATAATCGATTTACGCGAGATGATAATCGAGGGCGAGGAAAAACAGCTCGCTCACGAAAACGTCCTCAAAATAGAACAACAGCTCAACGAACAGCTCAAGACCTATCAGGTGGTTCGCCGTTCGGTGCTCGGCGTGATAAAGGACTTCAACATCAACCTTGCGCGCAATTCCACGGTGTCCAAACTGTCTGAGGAGCTTTGGATGTCCAGCTCGCGCTATTGGCTTTCATATGCGTTCATAGCGATAAGCGCCTGGGTGCAGAACGACAGAGAGGTCTGCAAAAACGCCGTTTCCGAGGCTATGAGAAGAGACGCCGTAAAGACGTCGCTGTTCTTTTGTCTTCTCAATCTCCGCTTCGGTCGCCACCGCGAGGCGCGCGAATGGATGTTCGATTACTTCGGCTCGGTAGATTCGGCGCATCCTCCGAGAGAGACCGCGCTGCTTCTTCAAGCGTATCTGTACGGCGTGTTCGGCAACGATTACGGTCTCGACGAGTTCGTTCGCTCGACGGTAGACAAGTGGGTATCGGAGCTTTCCGCCAATACGGAGATATCCTCGGACCTCGTATCGAGCTACAACGGCTATATCACGAGTCTTCCCGCCGAAAAAGTTTCCATGAAGGCCGGCGTGCTCGGCGAGTATTGCGAGAACGTAGACGAAATGAATGCGTCGCTTTCCAATGCCGGAAGATACAAGACGGCGCTCAAACGTGTGGAAGCTCTCGACAACGTCAAGCATTACGATTGTTCGAGCGACTTTATCCGCAGCGTTGACGCGTTGCTTGACGATCTTGTCACGAATTACGACGAGGAAGAGATAAGGCTTCGTAACGAACAGATGTTTTATAAGCTCGTAATGGAGCACGAAGGCGACGTCGAAGCGGCTAAGAAACAGTATGCCGCGTATATGGAAACGGTAAAAGACGCGCCCAATATCGGCAAACAGATGTTCAAGTGGGCGGTCTATCCCGAGGGCGAGGACGAGACGGTCCAGAAGTTTGCCATGGAAAAGACCAAAGGCTGGTATAAAGACGCAATCGAGGAGTACGACCACAATATCAAAAGCTCCGCTCCCGCGGCGTTCAAACTTAAAATCGACCTTTGGGAGGACACGACGGACGGCAAAGACCGCGAGGCGGTCACGAAGGCGCTCGAAAACAAGTTCCTTGCCGAGCGTTCGCGTCTCGTGATATTTACGAAATCCAATCTTGTCTTAAGCATAATCGCCATTGCCGCGCTTCTTGTCGGTTGCATAATCGGCATGGCGGCGAACATCATTTGGGGCTATATCGCGGGAGCGGGTCTGTTCGTCATATTCGTCGCCGTAGTGGTGATAACGACGGCGCTCAAAATAAAGGCGTTCCCCGCAAGGATAGAGCGAGGTAAAAGTACGCTTATCGCCTGTCTCGACGAAATAGACGGCTATCGCAAGATCTTCGAAGAGGCGGCGGCTGTCAAAGACGAAGTATTGCAAAAACTCGAGTACATCTAAAAAGGAGATTGTCATGAACGAGGAAGATAAGAAGGACGCAGGCGTCGGCGAAGATATGCTCGACATCTCGATGTTCATAACCGACGAGGGAGCGAATATGCTGTCCACCGAGCAGCTCAACGAAATAAACAAAAAGCTGCCCAAGTGGAGCATAGAGCCGCCCTCGAAATATAAGAAGTAATGCGCCGCAAGAGGAAAGGACCGGCGCGGTACGAAGAGTGGAACGCCGTTCTTTCGCGCCGACTCGACTATGAAAGCGCCGAAATTCTCTCGTGCGGAAGCCTCAAAGAAAAGGAACTGTACGCGCCGCTGTTCAACCGTATTTCCGATTTTGTGACGGACGACTTTAACAAAAGTCGCCTAAGTCTCGACGTCGAGATGAGCGGAACGGAACGCGTATACGCTCTTAGGAAGTTTTCTTCTCGTCTCAAACTTCTGATGTTTTTCAAGAAGCTCGGATTTTTGAGGAAAGAGGATAAAGCCGCGCTTACGGATTCGCTCGAGAGGGCGACGAAAGCCGCCGCCGCAGCGCTTAAGGAGCGTTACGGCGGAGACGACCCTGATTTGGGTCACGAGATCTGCGCGCTCGAAAGCGCGTTTAAAACGGACACGAAATGAGTAATTATATTGAGACAACCAAAGAACTTGCGGCTTATCTTTCCGCGACCACCCCTTTGATCGTCATTCATACAGAGGAACGAGGCAGGGCGCAGGGAGCGCTCACCGAAGCGGCGAGAGAGCTGAATATCGACATAGATTTCTACACCGAGTGCGACCAGTTCGTCGAGCTTCGCAAGGGCGAGCGGGCGCAGGACGTGGGCGGAGAGCCTCTTTCGTTTATAGAGGAGACTCTCAAGAAAAAGACGCACTGCGTTTTCGCACTCGGCGACGTCAGGTTTCTCGATGCGGACAATTCGTTTTCCCGCCGTACCGCAAACATCGTCAGGCTCGCCGCCGAAAGAAAGAGCACGCTCGTGATAGTCACGGCGGACTTCGTTTGGCAGCCGCTCGCAAAGCTCGGTATGCACATCACGCTCGAGCTGCCGACGCAAAAAGAACGGGAAAAGACGATAAGATTTTATATAAACCGCAATAAGGTCAAAAACTTCGGCGACGAGCTTATAAGTAAGGCGGCGACTATGCTCTCGGGTTATACGTCGATGCAGTTAAAGACGATACTCAATTACTCGGGTAAGCTCGAAGGCGGCTTTTCGTACGACAGACTGTGCGAGATAGCCATGCGTAAAGACAAGATTTTCGGCGCGGTGCCGTCTATTACTCGCATAAGAGTGGGCGACGTGCATGTGGCGGGGCTTGAGGGAGTCAGAGAATGGCTGAGGTCTAAGCAAAAGATATTCTTCGCCCCTCGCGAGGAACTTGACAGAAAGCACATCTCGTCCCCGAAAGGGGTGCTTCTTGCAGGCGTTCCCGGTTGCGGCAAATCGCTTTCGGCGCGGCTCATCGCGAAGGAGTGGCAGCTTCCGCTGTACCGTTTCGACATCGGCGCGCTGTTCGACAAATACGTCGGCGAGAGCGAACGGAATATGCGTTTGGCGCTCGAGTATGTGGACAGCGTAAGTCCGTGCGTATTGTGGATAGACGAGATAGAAAAGGAGCTGTCGTCAAGCGGCGACAACGATACGGCAAAGCGAATGCTCGGCGCGTTCCTGTATTGGCTGCAGGAATACAGGGGCAGAGTCTTTCTCATCGCGACGGCAAACGATATTTCCCTTATGCCGCCCGAGCTGTTCAGAAAAGGGCGACTCAGCGAAATATTCTTCGTCGATCTTCCCGAAGAGAGCGAGAGAAAGAGCGCTATAGAGTTATACCTCGGGCTTTGTCTCGACGGTAAATTCACGGAGAGCGAAGTTGCGGAGCTTGCCCGTATATCCGAAGGTTTTTCTTATGCGGATATCGAGGCGGCTGTAAAATCGGTTGCGGAAAGAGAGTATACGCAAAATGTAAAGGAAGGCTTCGACGCGTTAAAGTCGGCGTTTACGTCGGCGGTCAGCATACTGTCCGCGCAGTCGGAGAAGATAGCCAAGGCGCGTAAGTGGGGCGAGGAAAGCGCCGTTCCCGCGTCGGGCAAGAGGAGGTAATATGGCTACGCAAAGCGACGTAAACGCACTCAAAAGCGAGCTTCGGCAGGTGCAGAGCGAAAATCACGAAATGGAGCGCGAGATAAGCGCGCTCGGCAATTCGTTGCAAAGCGCGCTCGGCACGGTGACGAGCGCAAAAAACGCGGCGCTCGGCGCGCTTGAAAACGGCACGTCCTCGCTTGCAAACGACGACAAGACGCTTAAGGGCGTCGCCATAGTCGAGGAGGATATTCGCGAGCGCATGATCCTCTATAAGAATATAGAGAACGCCTACAAGACGATACGCGGACTCAAGAACGACCTCGCCGCTCATCAAGGCAACGAAAAGACCGTGCGCCGCATACTTACGGCTATGGTCGAAAACGACGAGCACGCGTTTGCGTCGGACGAGACGATGCGCGAACAGTCGGAAAAGATCTATCTTCAGACTCAGCATTATTTTCTCAGTCATGTAATGATGGATCTTCGGCTTCGCAAATCGGGCGAGAGCGCGGCGGCGGACAGGGCGAGGGCAAAGGCTCTCGAAATGGACGAGAGAAAGAGCGTGTGGGTATATTTTATGATCGCCGTGCGCGGCGGAAAATCCGAGGCGCAGAGCTATTGGCTTTCTCGTATTATGGAAAAACCGCTTTCGGGAAACGAGAAAGAACAACTCAAAGTGCTCACTCTCTTGTGTTTGAAGGACAAGAACGAGAATTCCGATAATATCCGTTCGTATATCGGGCTTGATAAACTCGGCGAAATCGATAATGACGAAATAGTCGGTCGCATAGCCAATGTATACGGAGGAGAGACGGTCGTAAAACCGCCCGAATTTCGTCATATAGACAAGTACGTTTCGGAGAAAGTCAAACTTTCCGCGGCGCTTAAAGGGGCTATGAACAACGAGGAGATAGGCGCATATGTCAATAATCTTCGCAACGGCGGAGAAGATAAGATGCGTCGCGATATAGTTACTCAGATGTTCGATTCGATTCTCGAGACCTGCCATTCGCCCAAGGCGCAGGAGATATACGACGAGATAGCTTATCAAGAAAAGATAATCGAAGCCAAAGGCCGTTTGGAAGAGGCTATGGCGAAGAAGGCGCAAGAGGAAGTCGAAAAGGTTTCGGATATAAATCTCGAGGAGTGTCTGTTCCGTTGGCTCAACGACGGCGAACATTACAACGGTAAGCACGAAATAAACGAGCTTGCGTACTCGAAGTTCAAGCCGAGCTACAAGCGCGCTTATAAAAAATACGTTCAGAATTATCGCTCGGGTTACGGCGAAAGTCTCTGCGTAAAGATAGATGAATACAATACAAAGACGTCTTTCGGCAGCATTGACGAGGAGACGAAAAAGATCGACGAGTTCTGCCGCACGGAGTGTTCGAAGGAAAAAACTGCGGTCAAGGATACGAAATTCATTCTTTTCACGATTTTCGGTGCGCTCCTTTTGGTTGGCGGCATAGTCATGAATTTCGCGCTTTCGTTCGGAGTTGCGTCTAAGGTGCTCGGCGCGGTCGCCGCAATTGCGGGAGTTCTGCTTTTGGTGCTCGCTGCGATAGCCAAGTTCCGGAACTATAAACGCCGCATAGAGATCGGCAAGAAGTGGGAGCAAAACGCCTCCGAATACGTCGAGAAAATGCGTTATGTGTTCGGCGATATCCAAAGTTACCGCGAGCTATACCGCGCGTACGATGCGACTGTTCTCGACGAAAGCTTCTTCTAAAGATGCAAAACCGAAAAATATCCGCGTTTGAAGGCGAAAACGCTTTCGGGCGCGGTTTTTTTATCTTTGTATTGTTGCAAAACAGCGTTTTGTATGCTATAATACATACAGGTGAAACCTAAAGTTTCGCAAGGACTGACGTCCTTTCCGCGCAATGCGCGGCTGTACTCTTTGCATCGCATCGCAAAAAAGTCCTTGCAAACAAACTTTTTTGCTTCGTGATAAAATATGTCCTTAAAAAAAGGCTCCCTTTTAGTAAAGGGGAGCTGTCTGCGAAGCAGACTGAGGGGATTGTTGTTAGATTGTAAGGTCGGGTTAGAATAACGCGACCTAAGTACATACGGTGGTCAAATGAAAAGAGTCTTTCTGAAACTAAGAGAATCATTCATATCGGTTTTGCCGATAACTGTCATAGTACTCATTCTTTCGTTTACGCCGCTTGCGCCGCTTTCGGGCATGGAGAGGGCGGTTTTCGGCGTGTCCGCGATTTTTCTCGTGCTTGGAATAGGACTTTTCAATCTCGGCGCAGACCTTGCCATGACGCCTATGGGAGAACACGTCGGTTCGGGTCTTACGAAGTCGAAAAAACTTATAGTGCTGCTTTCCGTATGTTTTGTCATGGGCGTGCTCATAACCGTAGCCGAGCCCGATCTTTCCGTACTTGCGGGACAGGTGGAAGCCGTCATGAACTCCATGCTTCTCATCGTCACGGTGGGTGTCGGAGTCGGACTTTTTCTCGTCATAGCGATTATAAAAATAATAACGCGCAAAAGTCTGTCGTCCATGCTCATGTTTTTCTACATGGCGCTCTTTGCGGTGAGCGCCGTGCTCATAGAATCGGGCAAAGGGTCGTTCTTGCCGCTTTCGTTCGATTCGGGCGGTGTAACGACGGGACCCATAACCGTGCCTTTCATAATGGCGCTCGGCGTCGGTATAGCGACGACTATAGGCGGCAAGGACGCGAGCGAAAACAGCTTCGGTCTCATAGCGCTTTGCTCGATAGGACCTATGCTTGCCGTGATGATTCTCTCGCTTACGGCAAACGGAGAGCTTTCCTACACGCTTCCCGACTATTCCGTGGGAGCAAACCTCGGCTCGGCGTTCGGCGCGGTGCTCGGGGGCACAGTGCTCGAAGTGCTTCTCGCGCTCGGGCTCATAGTGGTATTTTTCGCGATACTGCAGTTTACGGTATTAAAACTACCGAAAGAGAAGATCATTCAGATAGTAATAGGCATCGTTTACACGTTCGGCGGACTCGTCATATTCCTGACCGCGGTAAAAGTGGGCTTTATGCCGATAGGCTTCAAGATAGGGCAGGAACTCGCCTCGTATAACGAGGTTCTTCTCGTCGTGTTCGGTCTTGTGCTCGGCATGGTGGTGGTGCTCGCAGAGCCGGCGATTCACGTTTTAAACAAGCAGGTGGAGCAGGTTACGGGCGGAGGAGTCGGCAAGACGGAAATGCTCGTCGCGCTTTCCGTAGGCGTAGGGCTTTCCATAGCCCTCTCCATGATCCGAATAATCTTCGGGTTTTCGCTTCTGTACTATCTGATCCCCGGCTATCTGATCTCGCTCGGGCTGTCGTTTTTTGTGCCGAAATTATATACGGGCATAGCTTTCGACTCTGGCGGAGTCGCGAGCGGTCCCTTAACGTCGAGTTTTATCCTGCCCATGGCTATCGGCGCGTGCGCATCGCTCGCAGGCGAAGGAAGCGTCCTATCGCTCGCGTTCGGAGTGGTCTCGCTTGTTGCTATGATCCCCTTGATAACCATACAAGTGCTCGGTTTTAAAGCTATCATGTCTGCGAAGGTCAGAAACCGTATCACGATGAAGCGCATACTTTCCGCAGACGACGAACAGATAATCTACTTTGCTCGGGAGGACGACAATGAATGACAGAAAACGACCGCTCTCCGAGGCGGTAAAGGACAAAGTCGTCGCCGTCAGGGAAAAGGGCAAGGCGCGCATAGCGAAAGTAAAAGGCAGTATTGTCGCCAAAAAAGCGGCAAGTCCGAACACGGTTGCAAACAATCGTCTCGAACTCATGATCACGATAGTAAATCGCAGTAAAGCCGAGTACTATGCCGATCTAATTCAGTCGTTTGACGTTAATATGCAGGTTATGGCGCTTGCAAGCGGAACGGCGGACGCGAAGATGCTCGCCTACTTCGGTCTCAGCGATTCCGACAAGACGGTCATCTTCAGCGTCATACAGGAGAATAAAATTTCCGACGCTTTCGCATCGCTCGAAGAGAAGTTCGCGACGATAAAAAACGGCAAGGGCATAGCCTACACTATTCCGCTCACAAGCGTAATAGGCACGCTTATATTCGGATTTTTAAGTAATAACAGAATGGCGGTCAAGGAATAAGCCTTTCCGTAAAGCGATGCGCGACTGCGCTTTCGATGAAGATGTTAAGGTTAGAAGATTCGTTAAGGATCGGAGGTTAAGAAAATGAAGCATGAAATGATTCTTTGCATAGTCAATACGGGCTTTTCCGATATAGTAATGGACGCCGCAAAAGAAGTGGGCGCGCGCGGCGGAACGGTGCTTCATGCGCGCGGAACGGCGAATAAGGAGGCGGAAGAGTTTTTCCATATAACCATTCAGCCGGATAAGGAAATAGTCATGATCCTCGTGCCGTCCGATATAAAGGACGCCGTGCTTCATTCGATCTATCAAAAAGCAGGACTCAAGACCGCGGGTCAGGGCATAGCTTTTTCCATGCCCGTCAGTCACGTCGTCGGCATATCTTCCGAAGCAAAGCCTTCTCCAGAGCCGCCTGCTGCCCATTAAAAAAGGCTTCCAAGATGTTAAATGAAGAACAAACCTTTCAATAAAGCATAAAATCAATCCTTTAAAAAGGGTGCTTGGGGCGAAACCCTAAGTCGTCTGAAGAAGAGGGATAAAAAGGGAGAGGAACAGCCGAAAGTCCTGACGGCATAAAAACTTCGCAATACGGCGTTAAGCTCCACGCCGCCTCGGTCATGTACGAAAAAGTACATTCCCTTCGGCAGTGCTCGCTTGCCTTGTCTTGCTCGTTTCTCTTCCGTCAGGTTTCCTCTCCCTTTATCTTTTCGCGCGCCTTATCTCAAAAGGCGCAGGCGTCATGCGCAATGCCTCTTGCGCCTCAATTCATAAACGCGATCCAGATGTCGCTTCCTCCGAAGTTTTGCGTACAGTCGCTCGTGACGGCGCTCGACTCGGATACGACGGCGAGACGGCCTCCGATGCGAACGGCTTTCACGTTTTCGTGACCCGTGCCGCCGAAAGTCAGGTCGGAAGTTATTTTCCCGTCCACGTCTGTCACCAGCTCAATGCCGTTTTTGCTCGCGCCGCATAAAATGGCGGACGCGCCGTAGACGGTGCTCGAATAAACGTCCTTGACGTTAGAGAAAGCGCCTATGCTCGTTCGGGTCTGGAAGCCGTCGTCGAATACTATCATGCTTGCAAGTTCCTGTCCCCGCTTTAAAAAACAGAAGTATCTGTTCGGTGCGTAAAACATTCTTGCGCTTGTTACGGACGAGGAGCGCAAGTAGACGCGCGAATGGAGCGAAAGCGATGCGGAAACGGTTACGACGTCGCAAATGCCCTTGTCGTCCACGATAAGCGCGGCGTAGCCGTACTTATACGGCATAACTCCGTGGCACTTGTAGCCGCCTGCCTCGCCGAGGTCTATGTCGAAAAACTGTCCCTGCGAGTGCAGCCCCCAATCGATAAAGGCGAGACGATTTACGGAAGGGGAGACGAGGTTCGCCGCAATGACATAACCGTTTGCCGTTTCGAACATTTCGAGGTATTCGAGATTGCACGCATGCGGGAACGATCTTTCCGCCACGGGGGTCAAAGCGGGGTCGAACACTCTTGCTTTGAGGTTCACGTTGCCGCTTATCGAGTCGGTCACTTTCATGACGGCGACTACGTTGCCTGCGACGTAGTATTTGAGGTCGGCGAACTTTTCGCCCGATACGCCCGACGTATCTACAGAACCGACTACTTCGCCGGACAGGTTTATTTTTATGAGTTTCGAGCCTCCGGAAGCGCAGTCTACGGCAAGAAGAAATCCGCCTTCGCAGAGCGTCGCTTTCACGAGTTCGTCGCCCTTTTCTCCGTACTGCTTGAATCCCTTTGTGGATCCGTCCGAGTTTAGAAGCGCGAGGAAAGCTCCTCCGTTGCCGTCGAGATCGCGATCCTCGGAGGACGTGTAACCGAATATGTAAAGGGTATCGTCATGCACGAATATTTCGGTAAGACGTTCGTCGCCGCTGCCGCCGATGTTTATCTCTCGGTTAAAATGCGGACTCAGCGAATTGCGGGCGGGGCGGAGCTTAATGTGCGGCTCTTCCTTCGGCGGTGTGCCCGTCGCTATAAGGTCGGGAAAATAGTTGAGCAGCAGCAGCCCGCCGAGCATGAGCACTATGACTGCGGCAAGCAGGAGCATGACTTTTAGTTGCGATTTCGTGAATTTGTTTTTGTGTTTCATATTTTCTCTCCCTGCCTTTCGGCACATTCGGCGATTATGGTTTTTGCGATCTCTCTCGTGCCGTCCGCTTTGCCGAGCTTGTCCATTCCGTCTTTAAGCGCTGCTTTGCCGCTCATGAGCCGTTCGATGGCGAGGGGCAGTGTTTCGGCGTCCATTTCGTTTTGCGGAAGCACCAGAGCTGCGCCTCGGCTCGAGAAATATTCGGCGTTGTCCACTTGGTCGCCGCGCGACGCGCCCTTGGGAAGGGGGATTATAAGCGTGGGGATTTTAAGCGCCATAAGCTCGAACAGCGCGCCGCTGCCGCCGCGGGAAACGGCGTAGTCGCAAAGAGCGAGATAGTCCTCTATGCGATCGGTGTATCCGATAGGGCGATATCCTACACGCTTGATTTCGGACGGGAATTTTTCGCCTGTTATATGCACTATGTCGAATGTCTTAAGGAGTCTGTCGAGGCAGGAATAAATACATTCGTTTACGGCTTTCGCTCCGCTCGAACCGCCCATGACGAGCAGGACGGGCTTATTCGAGACGAACCCGCATTCTCGCCGCGCGGCTTCGGCGTTTCCGTCGTAAATCGAGCGGCGGATGGGCGAGCCGGTACATACGGCTTTATCGAGATCGTAAGTGTCGAACGAGGTAAATATCTTCGTACACTTTTTCAGCGAAAGGCGGTTGGCAAGCCCCATCGTAAGGTCGCTTTCGTGCAGATATACGGGTATGCCTTTCGAGGCGAGCACTACGGGGAGGGCGACATATCCGCCTTTGGAAAATATCGCGTCGGGAGAAATTTCCTTTAAAAGCGCGGCGGCTTGCCTTTTGGCTTTCCAAAGCTTAAACGGAACGGGAATGGCTTTGAAGAGATTTCCCCGCGCGAGTTTCACTGCGTCTATACCGTGATATTCCGCGGCGTTTCCCACGAGCTTTTTTTCATAGCCGCTGTTGCTGCCGATAAAGTGTATTTCCGAGAAAACGCTTTTGAGATAGGGCAAAAGCGCAAGACACGGCAGGACGTGACCCGCCGTTCCTCCGCCCGTGAGGACAATGACTTTTCGTTTCATTTTTACCGTTCTCCGTCCGAAATTTGCCCTGCGTTCAAATTGGGTATTGACAAACGCAAGGCATTGTTATATAATTGAATCGGCGCATTGTCTATGATCGATGCGTCACGAATGATTATAATAGAGCGGATATTGCGCAAAATACGATATATTGTTGAATAACAACGTATATTGAGGTAAAGCACGGAGGTGGCTATGAAAAGAGAAACATTTACGGCTCATGACGGAAAAGTCATATCCTATGCCGTTTGGGACGAAACTCGGGATCCCAAAGCCGTATTGCAGATAGTTCACGGCATGGTCGAGCATATCGAGCGTTACGACGATTTCGCGTCGTTCATGAATTTGAACGACATAATCGTCGCCGGCGACGACCATCGCGCTCACGGACTGACCGACGAAGGCGCTTACGGACTTGCCGGCGAAGGCGATCTTTTTGAGAATACGGTGTCCGATCTGTTGCAACTTACCGACATCTTAAGGGAAAGATACGGCTTGCCCGTCATAGTGCTCGGGCACAGCTACGGATCGTTCCTCACGCAACGCTATCTGACTAAAGACACGTCTGAGATAGCCGGCTGTATCCTCAGCGGAAGCGCGCTTCAGCCGCCTCTTGCGGTCAAGCTCGGAAGACGGCTTGCAAAAGGCAAGCTTAAAAAACACAGGGACGAGCCGGGTAAACTGTTTGCGAACATGACTTTCAAAAAGTACGATAAAAAGTTTAGATCCGAGGGGTACAACGCCTGGCTGTCTCGCGACGTCGAGTCGGTAGGCAAGTATAATACCGACCCCAAATGCGACTTTATGTGCTCGTACGGCTTCTATTACTATATGTTTAACGGACTCGATTCTATAAATAAAGACGACAACTCCAAGATAAGAAAGGATTTGCCGCTCTATATAATCGCCGGCGAAAGCGACGGCGTGGGCGGCTACGGCAAGCTTGTCGTCAAGCTCTACGAAAAGTTCAAACGTCTCGGTCTTTCGCCCGAGCTCAAACTCTACGAAAACGCGCGTCACGAGCTTTTAAACGAGACGAACAGGGAAGAAGTGTATTCGGACGTTCTCGCTTTCATAAAAAGCATTCCGAATCTTCATAGCCCAATCATTAACCTAAAAAAAGGCTCCCTTTGAGTCAAGGGGAGCCTTAATTTCAAATTATTCTTCAAATTTCTTTCAAATATTTATTCATATTTTTGTATAAATATTTATATGCAATTCATTCTCGCAATTTCTCCGTGAAAACGGAGAAATTTTTTGCATAAATATCTATTAAAACGGTTGTCTTAAACGACAAAATGTGCTACAATGAGAGCGAGAAAAATTGCTCGCGGGGTTAAGATCCCCGATCGGTTAAAAGAAAATCGCTTTTTCGCTTTAATAGCCGAATGAATGGCAAGGACGAGTTTAGGAGAGAGGATATGCATAATTACAGCGCTTCCAATATAAAGGTTCTCGAGGGGCTCGACGCCGTACGTTTAAGACCCGGTATGTACATCGGCACGACCGGCGTGAAGGGACTTCACCATATACTTTGGGAAATAGTCGACAACTCAATGGACGAGATTGCAAACGGCTTCGGTAAGACGATATATGTTACGGTTTATGCGGACGGTTCCGCTTCCGTGGAGGACGACGGCAGAGGTATACCCGTAGACGTGCATCCTCAACTCGGAGTGTCGGGCGTAGAGGTTGTCTTTACGCAGCTGCACGCAGGCGGAAAGTTCAACAACGAGAACTACGCACATTCGGGCGGACTTCACGGCGTAGGCGCGTCGGTCACGAACGCATTGTCGGAATGGCTTACCGTCGAAGTGTACAAAAACGGTACGACATATCGAATGGAATTCGAGTCGAAGGCTCTCGAAGAGGGCGGCGACGTAAAGGGCGGACTTGTCAAATATCACCTTATCGACACAGGCGAAAAGACGGACAAGCACGGCTCGTTCGTGCGTTTCAAGCCGGACAAGCGTATTTTCGAAACCGTCAATTTCAATATAGAAGTCATTTCCCGTCGTCTTAAGGAGCTTGCGTTCCTCAATAAGGGCGCGCGCATAATTCTGACGGACGAGCGCGTCCCTCACGGCAACGGCTATCTTACCCGCGAATATTGCTATGAGGGCGGACTCATAGACTTCGTAAAGTATCTTAACGAGACCAAAAATCCGCTCTTTCCCGAACCGATAGTCATTTCGGGCAGTAAAGACAACATTTCCATGGAACTTGCGCTTCAGTATACGGACGCGTATACGGAAAGCATTTTCTCCTACGTCAACAATATTCCGACGACGGAGGGCGGCACGCACGAAACGGGTTTCAAATCCGCACTCACGAAAGTTATGAACGATCTTGCGCGCAAGACGGGTATGCTCAAGGACAAGGACGACAACCTGCTCGGCGACGATTTCCGCGAGGGACTTACGGCTGTAATGTCCGTGCAAATGCAGAACATTCAGTTTGAGGGTCAGACCAAGACAAAGCTCGGAAATCCCGAAGCCCGCATAGCCATAGACGCTATAACAAGCGCGGAACTCGGAGCGCTTCTCTCTCGACCCGAGAATAAGGACATAACCGATGCTATTCTCAAAAAAGCGCTGCTTGCGGCAAAGGTTCGCGAAGCCGCGCGCAAGGAAAAGGAGATAACCCGCGCCAAAAACAGTATCGAAAATTTCAATCTCGTCGGCAAGCTCTCGAGTTGCAGCGGCAAAAAGCCCGAGAAAAACGAGCTTTTCATAGTCGAGGGCGACTCGGCGGGCGGCACGGCAAAGCAGGCGAGAAACCGTTCCTTTCAAGCGATTTTGCCGCTCAGAGGCAAGCCCTTAAACGCCGAGAAAAAACGTATCGACCAGGTGCTTGCAAACGAGGAGATCCGTACGATTATTTCCGCGCTCGGCAGCGGGATAGGCGAGGACTTCAACGTCGACAATCTCAACTATCATAAAGTCATCATTCTTTCCGACGCGGACCAGGACGGAGCGCATATCCGCGCGATCCTTCTCACGTTCTTCTTCAGATATATGAAAGATCTCATCAAGGAAGGTCACGTCTATATAGGGCTTCCGCCGCTTTACCGCATAGCGAAAAAGGATAAGGCGGAGTATGTCTACGACGACGCCGAGCTTGAAAAGATTAAGCCCAAGTACGGAAGAGGCGCCGAGGTGCAACGCTATAAGGGACTCGGGGAAATGAACGCCGAACAGCTTTGGGAAACTACTATGAACCCCGAAAAACGTACGCTTGTGCAGGTCACTATCGAGGACGCCGCCGAAGCCGAAATGCTCGTTTCCACTCTTATGGGCGATATGGTCGAACTCCGCAAAACCTACATCGTCGAACACGCAAACTTCAACCGCGAAGACACCTTCAAACAACAGTCCTGAGGGCTTATATCTGACTTGTAACTCGTCGGTAGACACCCGCCTAACTCGCATCTAAGCCGTTAAGGTGTCCGTACTTAATCCTTAAAAAAGGCTCCCCGTAGTAGGGGGAGCTGTCACGAGGAACGAGTGACTGAGGGGATTGTTATTCTTAAAAAGACTGTTACTTCTTCTATTCTAATTCCAAACCTTTAAAAAGGGTTTTTAGGGCGAAGCCCTGAATCGTTTAAAGGGGTGGTAGTCAAGAAGGAGGGGAATAGTCGAAAATTCCCCTCATCTTGTGTTTTTGGGGCGCCTTTTCCAAAAAAGGCGCAAACAATGTGCGCAAAGCTTCATTTGCGCGAAAAATATTTTTTCGGCGCACCTTTCCGAAAAAGGCGCAAACAATGTGCGAAACATTTCTTTCGCGAAAAACAAGTTCTTGCCCCTCGGCAAAAAAATCTTTTCCTGCACCTTTCCGAAAGGCGCAAACAAATTCGTTTTTGCTTACTTTTTTCGTTAAAAAAGAAGAGGAGACCGTTTATGGAAGAAAAAGAAACCACCGCTCAAAAGATAATCGTAAAGACCATGGAAGACGTCATGCACGATTCCATGATCCCTTACTCGGAACACGTCATTCTCGACAGAGCTTTGCCGCGAGTAGAGGACGGACTTAAGCCCGTTCAGCGACGCATACTCTATACGATGCATGAGCTAGGCATAACTCCCGACAAGCCGTACAGAAAGTCCGCGCGCGTAGTCGGCGATTGTCTCGGTAAATATCATCCGCACGGCGACAGTTCCATATATTACGCAATGGTGCGCATGGCTCAGCCTTTTTCAATGGGGGCTTGCCTTGTGGACGGTCACGGAAACTTCGGTTCGATCGACGGCGACGGCGCGGCGGCAATGCGTTATACTGAGGTCAGAATGACCCCGCTTGCCTTGGAACTTCTGCGCGATCTCGAAAAGAACACCGTGCGTTGGTCGTGCAACTTCGACGATACGCGCATGGAACCCGATATGCTTCCCGGACGTTTTCCCAATCTTCTCGTAAACGGAGCTACGGGCATAGCCGTCGGACTTGCGACCAATATTCCGCCGCATAACCTCATGGAGAGTATCGACGGCGTTATCGCATACATCGACAATACGCGCATAAAGCTCGCCGACATGATGAAGATAATAAAAGGTCCCGATTTCCCGAGCGGCGGTTATATAATACCGAACGAGCTTGAAAAGGCATACGAAACGGGCAAGGGCAAAATAATGATACGCTCGCGCCTTCATATAGAGCGAGGAGAAAACGAAAAGCGGCTCATAGTCATAGACGAGCTTCCTTTCGGAGTAAATAAATCTTCGCTTCTCGAGAGCATACTCAAAGTTCGCGAGGACAAGAAGGGAGTGCTTTCGGGCATAGCCGAAATAACCGACGAGTCGGACAGAAACGGTATGCGCGCCGTCATAAAGATTAAAAAGGACTGCGATCCCAAGCCGATAATCGAACTGCTGTTCAAGCATACGAATCTGTCGATTTCCTACGGCATAAACATGGTTGCTATCGCCGACGGCAAGCCCCAGCAAATGGGACTTTTGGATATAATCGCATACTATGTCAACTACCAACGCGACGTCATACTTCGCCGAACCCGTTACGAACTCGACGCGGCAAAGGAGCGAGAGCACATACTCGAAGGACTTGTCATTGCCGTTAAGAATATCGACGAAGTCATTAAGATAATCAAAAACAGTCAGTCCACTTCCGAGGCGAGGGAGAACTTGCGCCGCCGCTTCGAACTTTCCGAGCGCCAAGCTCAAGCCATACTCGACTTGCGGCTCGCGCGTCTTACTCATCTCGAGGTGTACAAGCTCGAAAAGGAGCTTGCCGAGGTCAAGGCGCTTATACAGAAACTCAGCGCCATCGTCGCGTCTAAAAAACTCCAGATGGAGCTTGTCAAGTCCGAGCTTTTGCAAATACGCAAGGCGTACAAGGAAAACCGCAAGACGACTATCTTAAAGTCCGTAGACGACTATACCGTGCCGAGCGAGGACGACGAAAAGCCTGTGGAAAATTATGTGGTCTGCGTAAACTCTCTCGGGAATATAAAGAAAATGCTCGTGCGTAATTTCTCTATGGCTACCAAGGATTTTACAGACTCGTCTACGGGAAGCGAGATCTGTCCGATAATCGTCAAGACGAAGAGCGACGAAACGCTCTACTGTTTCACGAATCTCGGAAACTGTTATAAGCTCGATGTGGACAGTCTGCCCGACGGCAAGTGGCGCGAAAAGGGCGCTCCCGTCGGCAAAGTCGTAAAGGATGCGATAAAGGGAGAAAAAATCGTTTACGCCGTGCCGCTTATGGACACGTTGCCGAAAGGGAATCTCTTATTCTATACGCGCGACGGCATGGTGAAACGCTCGGCATGGAGCGAGTACGGCGTAGTCAAGTCGTCGTTCCAGGCGGTCAAGATCCGCGAGGGGGACGAAGTGCTCGCAGTCGAGCCGGAAAGACACGATTGCACGCTCATGTTCGTCACAAAGAGCGGTATGTGCCTAAACGCAGATATGAGCGACATTCCGCTTCAGGGCAGAGTGGCGGGCGGCGTCAAGGGCATACAGCTCGCCGACGGCGATAAGTGCGTGTTTATAGGTCAGGTAAACGGCGACGGCGAAATAGCCCTGCTCACAAACAGGAGCTTTACAAAGCGAGTGCTCGTCGCTCAGCTCGACATAATGAGCCGCTATCGTAAGGGCGTAAAGATCATAGACTTCGGAAAAAACGGCGGGGAACTCGTGTTCGCGTCCTACGTCACGCTTCCTTATAAGGTTGTGCTCGTCATGGAAGACGGCTATATGACTGCGTTCTCCACCGAAAACTTCCCCATAGAAAACCGTACTCACTGCGGAAAAGCGCTTTTGAAAGGCAAAATGCTTGTCTCCGGCGGGCTTATCTACAACGACAAAGTCTCCAACCTAAAGTAACTCGCATCTAAGCCGTTTGGTATCCGCACTTAAACCTTAGAAAAAGGCTCCCCTTAGCAAGGGGAGCTGTTTGCTAAACAAACTGAGGGGATTGTTATCCTTAATAAAGCTTTCCCTTGCCGGGGAAGGTGGCACGGCACGAAGCACGAAGTGCGGCTGCCGTGTCGGATGAGTAGTCAGACCCGACAGCAAGCTGTCGGCACTACTAAAAAAGCCTGTTGTCTATTTCTATGGAAATCCACAACCTCTAAAAAGGGTTCATAGGGCAAGCCCTAAATTCGACCGCCTCTTCCTTCGTCATTGCGAGCGCAAGCAAAGCAATCCGGACTGTTAATCTGAAAAGCCCCGAAAATTCTTTTTTCGCACCTTTTCTCAAAAAGCGCAATAGCATAAATATTTTAAGCTCCGCATACAGATATACAAACAGCAATAAAAGGAGCTAACCACATGAAATATTTTAAGCGTATCGCCGCATTGCTTGCGCTCGTCCTGTGTGTGACGGCGTTTGCCGCGTGCGGTGACGGCGGCTTGGAGGACGTCTCCAAAGACCTGTCGACATATACCATAACAGCCGAGTATGACGAGGCTACGCATACGCTTTCGGGCAGCTTGCGTCTCGATTACATAAACCGTGACGAGATCGAGCACGGAGATCTCGCGTTCCACCTCTACGGCGCGGCATATCGCGAGGGCGCGCGCTTTTCTCCGATAGCGAGCACGGACGAAACGAGCGCTTATCCCGACGGCAAGAGCTACGGCGATATGAAAGTATCGTCGGTAAAAACGGGGGATAAGGACGCAAAATTCGAGATAGGCGGAAGCGACAGCGATATTCTCGTAGTTTCTCTTCCCGATAAAATTCTTCCCGGCGGCAAAACGACGGTTGAAATAGCCTTTACGACGACGCTTGCAAATGTGCGTCACCGTCTCGGCTATTCGGGAAAAACCGTCAATCTCGGCGGATTTTATCCCGTGCTTTGCGTATACGAGGACGGCGCATATCGTACCGACCCTTACTATTCAAACGGCGATCCGTTCTACACGGACATAGCAAATTATTCGGTGACGATCAAGTATCCGTCCAAATATAAGATCGCTTGTACGGGCGCGGCTACGGAGACGAGCGCGGAAAACGTGACGACGGCTACGTCCGAGGCAAAGGCCGTGCGCGATTTTGCGGCTACTCTCGGCGAGTTCGAGTGTAAGGAAACGACGGTGGGAAATACGGCGGTAAAGTACTGCTATTATGCGGACACGAATCCCGACAAGTCTCTTAAGGCCGCTGCAGACGCTTTAAAGACATTTTCCGATAAGTTCGGCGAATATCCGTACGAGACTTTTACCGTCGCTCAGACGGCGTTCCTTCAGGGCGGAATGGAGTATCCGAACTTCGTCATGATCTCCGATAAGCTCAACGAATCGATTTACATCGACGCGATAATTCACGAGACGGCGCACCAGTGGTGGTACGGAATTGTGGGCAACAACGAAGTCGATTACGCATGGCTCGACGAGGCGCTTGCCGAATACTCGACTTCGCTCTTTTACAAACTTTGCCCCGATTACGAGGTCGATTTCGAAAAGAGGATTTCCGACGCTATGACGTCGTACCTGCTGTATATAGAGCTTTATAAGCCGGGAGTGGGCGCGGATACGTCTATGGACAGAACGCTTGCCGAATATGCCAACGCCATGGAATATACTTATATGACCTATGTAAAGGGGCAACTTATGTTCGACAATCTTCGCCGCATGATAGGGGACGACAACTTCTTCGGTTCTCTCAAGACCTATTGCTCGGAAAACCGTCTTAAAATAGCAAAGCCCGACAATCTCATCGCGTGCTTTGAAAAGACCGCTTCGCGCGAACTTAAAGGGTATTTCGATTCGTGGATAGAAGGTAAAGTCCAAATGTTCGCGCATTAAACTCGAAGGCATATTCATTGTGCAAGAGTTTGTTAAACGGATTTTTTCTCGGGGTCATGTACGATGTAATACACTCCCCGTCGCAAAAATCCGTTTGCCTGCTCTTGCCCGCGACTATGCCTTCTTGCGTGATTGAGCGCCTAAGCCGTCTGACGTACATACTTATCCTTAAGAAAGGCTCCCCGTAGTAGGGGGAGCTGTCGCCGAAGGCGACTGAGGGGATTGTATTCTTAAAAAAGACTGTTGTCACTTCTTTATCAATCCCAAACCTTTAAAAAGGGTTTTTAGGGCGAAGCCCTGAATCGTTTAAAGGGGTGGTAGTCAAGAAGGAGGGGAATAGTCGAAAATTCCCCTCCTCTTGTGTTTTTGGGGCGCCTTTTCCGAAAAAGGCGCAAACATTCTGCGAATTGTTCGATTCGCATAAAAGGAGCCTCTATGTTTCTTTCCGTAAAGAAAAACACTCTCGTTGCCATTGCCCTCGTTGTCATAACCGTAGTGAGTTTATGCCTGCTGATCTTTCCGCTGTCGATTTCTTCTTCCGCCGATCCGCTCGGCAAGACGATAGTCATAGACGCGGGTCACGGCGGCATAGACGGCGGAGTGCAAGGCGTTAATACGGGTACGAAGGAGAGCGACATAAATCTTGCGATCTCTCGCGAGCTCAAACGCGTGCTTCAAAAAAACGGCTATAAAGTCGTCATGACGCGACAGAACACGGACGGACTTTACGGACTGTCGTCAAAGAACAAGAAGCAGAAGGATATGCAGACGCGTAAGGAAATTATCGAACAGGCAAAAGCCGACCTCGTCGTCAGTATTCACCAAAATCAATATCCGCGCATGAATGTTCGCGGCGCGCAGGTATTTTATGCGCCGGGCAGCGAGACGGGCAAGACAATGGCGGAGAAAATGCAAGCCGCGCTCAACACAAATCTCGAAGCGTGTACGCGCACGGCGCATGAGGGAGACTACTATATACTACAGTGTTCGAGCACGCCGTCGCTTCTTATAGAGTGCGGATTTCTCTCGAATCCCGAAGACGAGAAGCTTCTTCTCGACACTTCGTATCGGGAAAAAATAGCTTACACGATTTTCACGGGGATAAACAATATTTTGGGCATAACTACGACTTCGCTTGCGTCTTGAAAAATATTTGCGACAAGCGGCGGCGATGATCGCATTATCAAAAAAGCAGATCGGAAACGGTTTGCTTTTTTTTGCGGAAAAATTTTGCTTAAAAGGTTTGAAAAACGCGGAGTTGGAAATCGTCTGCTTTGACGCGCCTATTGCGGCTGATTAAGCATGATAGCGCGCGTCGGAGATCATCCTTCGGGAGAATGTCCTATATATTTATTATTTTTCGGTTGATTTCCGCAGCGGTATGTGATATACTTATACTGTAATCTTGTATCACGGAGGTAACAGGTAATGTATGCAAATCTGCTTGCGCTTTCGGGTGTGGCAATAGGCGGTATCGTAGCAGGCGCAGTCGCCCTGTTGATAATCATTCTGTTTATTGTCTACATCTGTCTCAAAAACGGTCTTGTGCGCACGGTCAACCGCACGGAGGAGAGTTGGTCTACTATAGACGTCTATCTCAAAAAGAGATACGATCTGATTCCCAATCTCGTAAATACCGTCAAGGGCTATGCGGCTCACGAGCAGGACACGCTGACGAAAGTCATAGAGGCGCGCAACACGGCGGCTCTGGCGGCAACGCCCGAGGAGAAGATAGCTGCCGAGAAAGCTTTGTCGAGCGAACTCAAGACGCTCATGAACTTTACGGTCGAACGCTATCCCGACCTTAAAGCAAACGTAAATTTCCTCGAACTGTCTGCTCAGCTGAAAAATATCGAGGGCGATCTCGCGAATGCGCGCAAGTATTATAATGCGAACGTGCGCGAGTACAACAACGCCATAATGGTGTTCCCGTCGAGCATCGTCGCAGGAAGAATGAGACTTGCAAAAAAGCCGTATTTCGAGCTTGATTCCGAGGCCGAGCGCTCGGCTGTGAAAGTGGAGTTCTGATACAATGATTGGCAGATTGAGAAAAACTCTTTTTGTCGCGACGGCTGCGGCGGTTTTCGCTTTGATCGCGGTCTTTTCCGTAGGTTGCGAATTTATCGGAGACGATACGCTTACGGCAGATGACGGTTACGTCACGCGCTCCATGAATGTTTCTGCGATTGTAAACGACGACTATACGATAGACGTCACGGAAAACATGACCATATACTACAGGCTTCGTTCTCACGGCTTTTATCGTTATCTTCCGACGAATTCGGGCGAGAGATACACGAATATATCCGTAGACGGAGACGACGCGGAGTTTTCGCACGACGGAGGATATCTTGCCGTGCGCATAGGTTCGGAGTATAAGACCTATGTAAACTACGAAAAGAGCTATATAATAAAGTACACGGTCACGATTCCCGGCGATATAGGCGACAGGCTTTACTACAACTTCATAGGCACGGGCTATAACATGGCGCTCGAAAAAGTTTCGGTTTCCGTCGCTCTTCCCGCGGCGGTCGAGGAGTCCGAAGAGGCTTTCGTCTACGTCGGCAAGAAAGGAGAAAGCGGCGACAAGGACAGAGCTTCTGTTGCTTTTTCTTCCGATAGAAAGAGGATCGACATTTCGCTTAACGGCGACGGCGGACTTATGCCCTTCGAGGGACTTACGCTCGACGTCTCTCTTCCCGACGGAACTTTGAAAAAGCCTCTCGACGTTTTCGCGCTCGTCGCTTGGATAGTCGGCATTGCGCTTTTCGGTACGACGGCTGTCGTATGGTTTTTGAAGAGCAGACAGCCCAAGCCGCTTGCGGTGGTAAACTTCTATCCTCCTAAGGGTAACAACGGCAGGGAACTTTCTCCTGCGGAAGTCGGAGTGCTCATAGACAATTCATGCTCGGCAGAGGACGTCACCTCGCTCATTTTCTTCTGGGCGTCTAAGGGCTGTCTCGAAATAGAGGACGTAAAGGGCGACACTCGCTTCATCTACAAAAAGCCGCTCGACGATCTGGCGCCCGCTTACGAAAAGCATCTGTTCCGAAAGTTGTTCGCTCTCGCCGAGGACGACGAGGAGACGGGCGAAAAGTATGTCATGCTGTCCTATCTCGAAAATAATTTCTACAGACATATAAACGCCGCGCAGTCCGCAGTTTCCAACGAGTCGCGCAAGGGCAAGTTGTACGAGAATTCGTATAACACGCTCGCGCTCGTGTTTGCGGCGCTTTCGGCGCTTGTGGCGACGGCGTTCGTATTTTTCGGTTACTTCGGTATTTCCGCATACGGTTGGCTCTCGGCTATGGGAGCGTTCGCTTTCGTGCCCGCCGTCTTGCTATACCTTATAGGGACGTATTTAAAGCATAACTATTTCAAAATGAGAAGTTCGATCCGCATAGGCGTATTCGTCTGTTATCTGTTGCTTGCCGCGGTATCGACAACGCTGCTTCTCGTCATTTTGCCGAGCGATGTGCTGTCGCTTTGGCAAAAGATTCCCGTAGGCATATTCTGTGCGCTTACGGCTCTCGTCGCGCCGTTCCTTGCTCGCAGGACGAAGTATTACAACGATAAGCTCGGCGAACTTATCGGTTTCAGAGACTTTTTGCGCCTTGCGGAAAAAGATAAGCTCGAGCTTCTTTTGAAAGAAGATCCGCAGTATTATTACGATATACTTCCTTATGCGAATGTGCTCGGCGTGTCGAAGATTTGGCAGGATAAGTTCGAAGGACTTACGATAGAGCCGCCTTCGTACTACAGAATGGGCGTGGGCGACGTATTCGCTATCGCATACTTCAACAGGATATACAACAGCACGAACAATCGTTGCAGACAAGTCATGTCCTCTCGTCCGAGCAGTAGCGGTTCGTCAGGCGGCGGCGGTTTTTCGGGCGGAAGCGGAGGAGGCTTTTCGGGCGGCGGCTTCGGCGGCGGCGGATCGTCTCGTTGGTAAGAACACTATAGGAGAACGCAAATGGAAAAAATAGGCGTAGTCGGTTTGGGGCTTATCGGCTGTTCGATAGCCCGTGCGCTTCATGGAAAGTACGTTATATCCGGCGTTGACAGCAATCGCGAAACAGTCGCTTACTGTCTCGAAAACGACATAATAAGCGAACAGGGGCTTGCGAGCCTGCGCGGAGCGAAGATCGTATTCGTCTGCGTGCCGATAAGCGCGGTGGAGCGCACGGTACGTCAGGTCGCGCTCGTCGTCGGCGACGACGCCGTCATAACCGACACAGCTTCCGTTAAGGGCTGTTTTTCCGATATGCCCGCACGATTTGTCGGCGGTCATCCCATGGCGGGCAGCGAGCAGAGCGGCGCTCGGGCGGCGTTTAAGGAGATGTTCGAAAACGCGTTTTGGATCCTCACGGGAGATAAAGACAGCGAGGATGTCAAGACGGTTGCGCAAGCGGTCGCAGAGACGGGCGCGCGCCCCGTATACATGACGAGCGAGGAGCACGACAGAGCGGTTGCGGAGGTCAGTCACTTGCCGCACATGGTTGCTTATGCGCTCGTCAACACGGTGCTTGCCAAAAGAGACAACTACGGCGAGCTTGCCTCCGGCGGCTTTCTCGATACGACCCGCATAGCTTCGAGCGCACCGGACTTTTGGCTTGCCGTTTCGAAAGCCAATCGCGAGAACGTCTTGAAATCCATGGACGCGTTCGAAGCCGAGTTCAAAAAGTTACGCGCCTATATAGAAGAGGACAACGGCGTGAGGGTGCGCGCGTATTTCTCGGACGGCAGGAGAAGAAGAGACGGCCTGATGACGGGCAGACGTTACAGAAGCGAGTACGAGATCTATGTTCCCGTACGCGACGAGGTGGGCGCGGTCGGAAAGATCGCTACGCTTATCGGAAAGCGCGGACTTGATTTAAAAAGCATACGAATAGATAATTCACGCGAGGGCGTGGGCGGAGCGCTGCGCCTCGGTTTTCGCAAGCTTTCCGATTACGAACAGGCTAAGGAACTTCTGAAGGAGAACGACTATATATGAGATACCTGACGGCGGGAGAATCGCACGGAAAAGCGTTATGCGCCATCATCGAGGGATTGCCGTCGGGTTTGGTTCTCGACGAAGCGGAAATAAACGGCGAGCTTGCCCGCAGACAGGCAGGCTACGGCAGGGGCGGCAGAATGAAGATAGAGAGCGATAAAGCCGAATTCATAGCGGGAGTCCGCGGCGGCAAGACGCTCGGTTCGCCCGTCGCCTTTCTCATTCGCAACCGCGACCATGAGGCATGGACGGACGTGATGGGCGCTTTCGAAGACGTTTCAGAAAGGCGCAAAGTGACGGCGGTTCGTCCCGGACACGCGGATTTCGTGGGCTGTAAAAAATACGGTTTCGACGACGCGAGAAACGTCTTGGAACGCTCGTCGGCGCGCGAGACTGCGGCTCGCGTAGGCGTGGGAGCGGTATGCAGAGCGCTCTTAAAAACCGTAGGCGTCGAAATAGGCTCGCACGTTTTAAGGATAGGCGACGTGCGCGCCGAGGACAAGAGCTATACTGCAAAAGAACTTATAAAAGTCGCTGACGGGTGCGACGTGCGCTCCATGGACGGCGAAGCGGCAAAAAAAATGCGTGAGGCGATAGACGACGCAAAGAGCCGCGGAGATACGCTCGGAGGCGAAATAGAAGTAGTAGTAGACGGTTTCCCCGCTTGCGTCGGCAGTTACGTCCAAAGCGACAGACGGCTCGACGGTCTGCTTGCGGGCGCCGCGCTCGGAGTGCAGGCAATAAAAGCGGTCGAGGTCGGCGACTATGCCCGCGGCAGTCTCAAAGGAAGCGAGACGGGCGACGAGATATATCCGCACGGCGACGGGTACGAGCGTAAGACCAACCATGCGGGCGGCATAGAGGGCGGAATGTCCAACGGGGAGCAGATAGTATTGCGCGCCGTCATGAAGCCTATTCCGACGCTCAAAAGCGGGCTATGTACGGTGGATATAAGAAGCGGTGAAGCGACGATTGCGGACGGCGAGCGCAGCGACGTGTGCGCCGTGCCTGCGGCGGCGGTTGTACTCGAAAATGCGGTTGCGTGCGTTCTTGCGGACGAACTTCTGCGAGTAACGGGCGGCGACACAATGGACGATGTTCGCGAGGCGGTCGGCAGACTGCGTTTGCGTGCAAAAACGATAAGGCTGAAAAAATGAACTCTGAAATCCACATGACCCGCTCTTTCGGCGATATATACGAACTGCTGAAGGGAAAGTTCGTTCTTACGGACGACAATGTGTATTCCCTCTATCCGTCGCTGTTCGGCTCTGCGGCGCACGTCTGCGTTACGGAGCACGGCGAGGATTTTAAGACGCTCGAAAACGCGGGGCGGGTGCTTGCCGAAATGGCAACGGCGCGTCTCGACAGGAAGAGCGCGCTTGTCGCCGTCGGCGGCGGCGTTGTAGGCGATCTCGGCGGTTTTGCGGCGGCTGTCTATATGCGCGGCGTAGAGTGGATAAACGTGCCTACGACTCTCCTTGCTCAACTCGATTCCTCTATAGGCGGTAAGACGGGAGTGGATTTAAAGGGCTATAAAAATATGGTGGGAGCGTTCCATCTTCCAAAAAAAGTCCGTATTTGCACGGACTTTATAAAGACGCTTCCGAAAAGAGAAATTCTCTGCGGATTGGGAGAGGGATTCAAAACCGCTCTTTTGGACGAGACTGCGCAAGCGGAGTGGAACGCGCTAAGCGAAAAAAAGGACGCCGAGACAGATTATTATCCGTTTGTAAGCGCCTGTGCCCGCTTTAAGGAAAGCGTGGTAAACGAGGACTTCAAAGAGGGCGGCAAGCGGAAAATTCTCAATCTCGGACACACCGTGGGTCACGCGCTCGAATATCTCGATGATCATCGATTGAGTCACGGCGAGTATGTGGCAGTCGGACTTGCCGCCGAATCGGGCGTGGGAAAGGCGCTCGGTAAGATAAGCGGCGGGACGGCAGACTTTATAAGGGGCGAAGCGGAAAAGCTCGCGCCGAACTTTAAAAGGCTGATTTCGTCTTACGGCGGCGAAAAGGTTGCCGAAGCGGCGCAAGCCGACAAGAAAAACGTCGGCGGTAAAATTTCCTTGATGCTCGCCGAAAATCATAGAACGAGCGAAGTGTATCTTGCCAAAGAGGAGCTTGCAAAGGAGTTGGACGAGTGGATATCAAACCTGTAAAAGCGTTCGACCGCCGAATAATCTGCAAGCCCGACAAGAGCGTCACGCACAGAGCCGTCATGTTCAACGCGGCTTTTGCAGACCGCGCCGAAATACGGAATCCGCTCATTTCCGCCGACTGCCTGTCTACGATAGACTGTATGCGCAGACTCGGAGCCGAAATAGAAGTGGGCAAAAGCATTCGTATAGTAAAGGGCGGTATTACCGAAAAGTCGGCTATGCTCGACGCCGGCAACTCGGGTACGACCATGCGGCTTCTCGGCGGTTTGCTTGCGCCCGTCGAAGGTCGCTTTACGATCAAGGGAGACGAAAGTCTGTCGCTCAGACCGATGAACAGAGTAATTGCGCCGCTCTCTCTCATGGGCGCAAAGATAAGCGGATCGAACGGTTGCGCTCCGCTTTCGATAACGGGCGCGAAGCTACGAGGCATAGACTACGATATGCCGGTAAATTCGGCGCAGGTAAAGAGCGCCGTGCTTCTTGCGGGGCTTATGGCAAGCGGCAAAACCACTGTGCGCGAAAAGGTCGTCTCGCGCGATCACACCGAAAGAATGCTCGCCTCCATGGGCGCGAAAATTTCGGTTGACGGCAAAAACGTCACCGTCGAGGGCGGAAACAAACTTCACTCGGCGGACGTAGATGTGTGCGGAGATATTTCGTCCGCAGCCTATCCGTTTGCGTTTGCGGCGGGGCTTGACGGCGGAAAAACGACCGTCGAAAACGTAGGCATAAATCCGACCCGCACGGGCATTCTCGAGGTCTTGAGAGCAATGGGGGCGGAAGTAAAAATCGAAAACGTGCGCGGCGCGGCGGAGCAAACTGCCGATATAACCGTGCGCGGAAAGGTATATAAGCCCGTCACGGTGGGCGGCGAGCTTATCCCGCGGCTCATAGATGAGCTTCCGACTATCGCCGTTTTAACGGCTCTTTGCGAGGGCGAGAGCGTAATAAAAGACGCGGCGGAACTCAAAGTAAAGGAAACCGACCGCATAGAAACGACGGTAAACGCTCTTCGTGCGCTCGGCGTGGAGGTGGAGGGCACGGCGGACGGAATGAGAATATACGGGCGCGGCTATATCCCCGGCGGCGGCGAGGTCGACTCGTGCGGCGATCACCGCATCGCTATGTCCATGAGCGTTGCGATGGCGCTGTCCGAAAGGGGCGGAACTCTTATCGGAGGCGAAGCGTGCGCCGTCAGTTGGCCCGATTTTTTTACGGGTCTTTTCGGAGATAAATATGTATAAACTCGGACTTTTGGGAAGCGGCATAAGCTATACGCTCTCTCCGCTCGTACACGGCGCGGCGTTTGACTATCTCGGAGTCGAAGGGGCGTACGACGTGTTCGACACATCGAACGAAAAACTCGAAGAAACGGTAAGGAGAATGCGCGAGAGCCTCGACGGCTTTAACGTGACGAAGCCGTATAAGGAAATGATTATCCCGCTCATAGACGAGGACAAGAGCGGCTGCGGAGCGGTCAACACCGTTGCAATGACGGGCGGAAAAGCAGTCGGCTACAATACGGACGGAAGCGGCTTTTTGCGCAGCTTCAATGAGGACTGCGACCTTACCTTCGGAGAGAACGTACTTGTGCTCGGCGCGGGCGGCGCGGCGAAAGTCGTCGTAAAAACGCTTAAGGACGCGGGCTTTGCGGTTTATGCGCACAACCGCACGGCGGACAGGCTCAAACCGCTTTTGCAAGAAACGGGCGCAAGAGAATGGCGTGGAGAGAGTGCGGCGGCAATAATCAATTGCACTAGCTGCGGACTCAAAAATGGCGACAATCCGCTTTCTTCGCTCGTAGAAAAATTCGATAAAAAAAGCGTAAAGTATGCGTACGATCTTATCTACAGCCCGCCCGAAACCGACTTTCTCAAGGAGATGAGGGCGGCGGGAGCGCGTACGAAGAACGGACTCGATATGCTCGTTTATCAGGCGGTGAAAGCCGACGAGATCATTCTCGGCGTAAATCTGACGGACGCGGACTATAGGGAAATAAAGCGGCTGGTAATGCGGATCGTAGGGAAATAGAAAAGGAGAAACAACCATGAAAATCTTGATAATAAACGGCGTAAATCTCAATATGCTCGGAAAAAGAAGCAAGGAGTACGGCACGGTCACGCTCGCCGAAATAGAGAGCGAGGCGAAAAAGCTGTGCGGCGAGCTCGGAATGGTTCCCGAATTTTTTACATCGAACTTCGAGGGCGAGATAGTCGAAAAGGTTCAAATGACCGACGCCGACGCGATAATAATAAACGCGGGCGCGCATACGCACTACAGTTATGCGATCGCCGACGCACTAAAGGACAAGACTTGCTTTAAAGTCGAAGTTCATCTTACGAACGTGCAGGCGCGCGAGGAGTTCCGCGCCCGTTCCGTGATTTCTCCCGTCGTAGACGGCGTGATCGCGGGCTTCGGAAAAGAAAGCTATATGCTTGCCGTACGAGCGGCGGTAGCGCATACAAAAAAATAGTATGGAAAAGACGAATATAATTCTTATAGGATCGGCGGGGGTCGGCAAGACGACGATAGGCAAGACGCTCGCGGACAGACAAAAGAAGCTCTTTTACGACAGCGACGAGCTTTTCGAAAGTCGCTTCGGTAAGATTTCGGAATTTTTCGAGCGCTACGGCGAAGCGATGTTCCGCGTCGAGGAAGGTAAGATTTTGTACGAGCTGTCGAGAAAGGAGAACGCCGTCATTGCGCTCGGAGGCGGCGCGGTTTTAAGTCCCGCAATGAGCTACATAAGAGAGCGAGGCATAGTAGTTCTGTTAAACGCCGAGACGGAAACCATAGCGGCACGCCTTCAAGGCGACACGACGCGCCCCCTTATAAAGGGCGGCGACCTCAAAAGCCGCATAGAGACCCAAAAGCGCGAGCGCGCTCCGCTCTACAAAAAGTACGCGGACATAGTCCTTGCCGTCGACGGCAAAACCGCGGACGAAACGGCTTCGGAAATAATCGCGGCGGTAAAACAGAGTCGATAATAAATAAACGGCTGTACCCAAGTAATGATACAGCCGATTTTTTTATTGCGATATTTTTTACAGCTCGAAAGCGGGAGAGATGTCGTACGATTTGTCCGAAAGTTCCTTGACGAACAGCGCGCGGATATAGCCCTTTGCGGTCGAAGTCGAGTGCACGAAAAACCTTTTGCCGTAATAGTAGCGCGCGAGTTTATAATATCGCGAGTTTGTGTGAAGCGCAATAGCTTTCATGCCGTCCGCAACGCAGTCGTCTATGATGCGCGCGAGCAGGCTCGAACCGATACCGGAATTGTTGACGTTCGGAGAAACGCCGAAACGATAGACATAGGCAAGTTCGTTATTGAGCTTTCTAAGTCTTATCGAACCGGCAATGCGTCCGTTTGCGACGGCCACATATACGACGTGGCTTTCTATATCCGTTTCAATGTCGGCTGCGGTTTCCGCCAAAGCGGGCACGGGGTAAGAGGAGTGCAGATCGTCCTTATATAGCGTAAACGCGGCTTTGGTCACGTTTAGGATTTCTTCGGCGTCCGACTTTAAAGCTCGTCTTACGACGACTTTGCCACTTTCGTTTTTCGTTTCGTTCGGCATGGCTGATTCCTATTTTATGAGCAGCGACATGACGGCTTTCTGTGCGTGCAAGCGGTTTTCCGCCTGTTCGAAAATTATCGAGCGGGGAGAGTCTATGACGTCCGCCGTGACCTCTTCGCCGCGGTGCGCGGGCAGACAGTGCATGAACGCCGCGTCGCTCTTTGCCATGTCCATGACCGAAGCGTTGACTTGATACGGCATGAGCGCGTCCTCTTTTTTCTTGTCCTTTTCCTGACCCATGGAGAAGAAAACGTCGGTATAGAGTACGTCCGTGTCCTTTGCCGCTTCTTCGACGCTGCTCGTTACGACGACTTCGCCGAAGCGTGCCGCTTCCTCGACTATTTCTTTCTTCGGCTCGAACCCTTTCGGCGAGCAGATATAGACCTTCATGCCGACTTTTGCGCCGCCGAGCATCAGTGAGTTCGCCATATTGTTGCCGTCGCCGAAGTAAGCGAATTTAATACCCTCTAGCCGCCCGAATCTTTCGTAGACGGTCTGAAGGTCGGCAAGCACCTGGCAGGGGTGGAAGTCGTCGGTAAGTCCGTTGATTATGGGTATAGAGCCGTACTCCTTGAGTTCTTCGAGGTCGGACTGCTTGAAAGTGCGAATCATAATCGCGTCTATGCCATAGCGTTCGAGCACTTTCACGGTGTCGTGAATGGTCTCGCCGCGTCCGAGCTGAATGTCATTAGAGGAGAGAAAGAGCGGGGTGCCGCCGAGCTGGCGCACGCCCTGTTCGAACGAAACTCTCGTCCGCGTAGACGACTTCGCGAAAATGAGCGCAACCGTCTTGCCTTTGAGATAGTTTTGCTTTTTGCCTCTGCGGTTCATGTCTTTGAGTTTTACGGCGCGGGCAAGCACTTCGTAAATATCGCCCACGGAATAATCCTTAAGCGTCAAAAGGTGCTTGTTGTCTATTTTTCCCTTCGCCTTGTATTGCGATAAATCCATAATTTATTTCCTTTTTCATAAATTTCACGCACCCGAAAAGATGGGTACGCCTCAGTATACCATTAAATGTTCGTGTTGGCAAATATTTCGGTCAACTTTTCCGCCATATCGTCGATTTCTTTTTCGGAAACGATAAGCGGCGGCACGAATCTCAGCGAGTTGCGACCCGCCGTCGCGAGCAAAAAACCTGCGCTCGCCATGCGTCCGACCACTTCCGCATTTTTGAGCTTTTCCGAAAGTTGCACGCCGCGCATGAGTCCCAGTCCTCTCACGTCCTCGACAAACTTGTACTTTCTAAGCATCATGAGTCTGTTCTGCAAGTGCTGTCCGAGGGCTTCGATACGCGAGAGAAACTCCGGAGTGCCTACGCGCCTTACGACGACGTTTGCCGCCGCGCAGGCGAGGGGATTGCCGCCGAAAGTCGTGCCGTGATCGCCGGGCGCAAACGCCGTGGCGACGGGACCTCTCGCAAGCACCGCACCGATGGGCACGCCGCCCGCAAGCCCCTTGGCAAGAGTCACGACGTCGGGTTGAATGCCGTAGTGCTCGAAACAGAAGAACTTGCCCGTGCGCCCGACGCCAGTTTGGATCTCGTCGAGAACGAGCAGTACGCCGCGCTCTTTGCACAAAGCATATGTGTTGACGAGAAAGTCGTAGCTCGCGGGCGTTACGCCGCTTTCGCCCTGAATAGGCTCGAGCATGACCGCTCCCACGTCGTCCGTAAGCGCGCGCTTTAGGGCGGGGAAATCGTTGTAATTTATGTGCAAAAAGCCATCGGGAAGAGGCTCGAACGGTTCCGAATATTTTTTCTGTCCCGTCGCCGCAAGCGTCGTAAGCGTGCGCCCGTGAAAAGCGTCGCTCGCGCACAGTACTTTGTACTTGTTTTCGCCCTGCGCCTTCCAGTACTTTCTGACAAGCTTGATCGCGCCCTCGTTTGCTTCCGCGCCGCTGTTCGCGAAGAACACGCGCGAAAAAATAGTGCCCGAAGTCAGCCTTTCGGCAAGCTCCGATTGCGGCGCGTTGTAATAGAGGTTGGAAGCGTGTATAAGCTTTTTCGCCTGCTCCGCGATAGCCGAAACAAGTTCCTCGTCGCCGTGACCCAAAGCGTTGACTGCAATGCCCGCGCAAAAGTCCGTGTACTCCTTGCCCGCCGTGTCGTAGAGCTTTGCCCCTTTGCCGTGCGTAAAGCAGATATTGTATCTGCTAAATGTCGGCATATAGCAGCTGTTTTCCGCCTGTTTTATTTTATCGAAATCCATTTTTAAAATAGCTTCTCCCGCAATAATATACGAATTGATATGTCAACAAAAAATAATTTATATTTCCCTGTTAAGCCGTGACCATTGTACCGACTCCGCTGTCCGTAAACAGCTCGAGAAGTATCGAGTGGGGAATAGTGCCGTTTACTATCTGCACCGACTTGATGCCGTGACGGATTGCGTCTATACAGCCGCGCACTTTGGGGATCATGCCGCCCTTTATCGCGCCGGACTCTATCATGTCCTCGATTTCGCCGACGCTTATGCGCGAAATGAGCGTTGTCGGGTCGTTTTCTTTGCTACGAATCCCGTCTATGTCAGTGAGGAATATGAGCTTTTCCGCGCCGACCGCGCCGCCTATCGCGCCCGCCGCCGTGTCGGCGTTTACGTTATAGCTTACGCCCGCTTCGTCCGCGCCTATGGAGGAAATGACGGGAATGTAGTCGCCTGTCAGCGCTTCGAGCAGTTTTTCGTTTATGGAGACTATCTCGCCTACATACCCTATATCCGTGCCGTTCGGGCTGTATTTTTTGACCTTTATCAGCCCCGCGTCCTTGCCGCACAGCCCGACGGCTTTTACGCCGAGTGTGTTTAAGAGCGATACGACGTTCTTGTTTATCTTGCCCGCCAGCACCATTTGGACTATTTCCATGGTCTTTTCGTCGGTTACGCGCAGACCTCCCGAAAATTGCGGTTCGATGTGCACGCGCGAGAGCATGGAGTTTATCTCGGGTCCGCCGCCGTGCACGAGTATGGGCTTTACGCCTACGATCTTAAGGGCGGCTACGTCCTGCATGATAGTGCGCACGGTGTTCTCGTCGTTCATGGCGTTTCCGCCGTATTTGATTACAATGGTCTTACCCGAAAAAGCGCTTATGTAGGGGAGAGCTTCGACAAGCGTCTTTGCCCGTTCTATCATTTCATTCATATTCTGAGTCATAATTTTTCCTTTTGCTTGGCTTTGCTTACTCTCTTTTTTACTTGGCTTTTCTTTGCATACTTTCTTTTAGCTTACGTCATTGCGAGCGAAGCGAAGCAATCCACACTGTTATCCATGTTTTCTTACTTAGCTTTTCTTTACTTACTTTCTTTTCCCGAAAAGAAAGTAAGTAAGTTATAAGTGCTCGCCGACAAGCGGAAGTCCTTCGGCTTCGTCAAGTCCGAACATGATGTTCATGTTCTGCACGGCTTGCCCGCTCGCGCCTTTTATGAGGTTGTCTATGACCGAAACGATCTTGACGATACCGTTTTTTTCGTCGAGCGCATAACCTATCGCCGCGCAGTTGCTTCCGCGCACAGTCTTTAGCTCGGGCAAGTTCCCGCCCGCAGTGTGCACGAACCTTTCGCCGCCGTAAGCCTTTTCGTAGCAAGCGTCTATCTCCGCTTTGTCGCCGCTCTTTATCCTCGCATAAATAGTTTCGAGTATGCCGCGCTTGACGGGAAGAAGGTGCGGCGTAAATACAAGCGAGGGAATGCCCGTCTTTTCCTCGATTTCGGTCGTGTGCCTGTGCCCGACGGCGGAATATGCTTTGAAATTGTCGTCCGCCTCGCAGAACGAATAGTTTACGTCGGCTTTGCGTCCCGCACCCGTAACGCCGCTCTTGGCGTCGATTATTACGCCCGCCGTATCTATTATGCCGCTATCGACAAGCGGTTTAAGCGCAAGTATGGCGGCGGTAGTATAGCACCCGGGATTGCCGACTATGCGCGCGCTTTTGATCTTTTCGCGGTTTAATTCGCACAGCCCGTAGACGGCTACTTTAAGCAAATCGCCTCGCGGGTGCGTCACGCCGTATGTCGTCTCGTAAAGCGCCTTCGACGTATAGCGAAAGTCTGCGGACAGGTCTATAAGTTTAACGCCCGCGTCGGCAAGTTCGCCGCCTATCTTTGCCGCCGCAGTGTGCGGAAGCGCGGTGAAAGCTACGTCTACGTCCTTTACTTTTTCGGGGTCGTACTCGGAAAAAGCAAGACCCGCGTATGCGCCGGCAAGCGTGGGGTAGAGAGCCGAAACGGGTTTGCCCGCCTCGCTTCTCGACGTGACAAATGTTACTTCGGCGTGCCTGTGCGATGCGAGAAGCTTCAAAAGCATAAAGCCCGTATATCCGTTTGCACCTATTATCGCAATGCGTATCTTTTTCATACTGTATCTCCGTGACGATAGCCTCGGGTTTTGCGCGCTTTGTAAGAGACGGCGCAAAACCCCTCATATACAGTATACAATAGAATGAATAAATATGCAAGTAAAAATACCACGCAAAGAAAAAGAAAAATCGTTTTTTTTATTTTCTGCGCCAATCCGCTTGAAATAGTCGCGTCGAAATGTTATACTAAGATTAAGGAAAAGTCGGTAAAAGGAAAGGCGCGTTCAAGGCAAGGAGAGGAGAAAATGGCAGGCATATCGTTAAAACACATAAACAAGACCTTTTCGGGCGGAAAATGCGCGCTTGAAGATTTTTCGCTTGATGCAGACGAAGGCGAGATTACGGTCGTTGCCGGACCTGTGGGAAGCGGCTGTTCTACTGCGCTTCGGATAATCTGCGGTCTCGAAACGCCGACGTCGGGCGATGTGTATATCGACGGCAGTCTCCGTACTTTTTCCGACACTAAGGAAAGAGACGTAGCGCTCGTGACGAAGGAATATCCCGTCGCGGACAAAAAAGCTCGCGTGTACGATTGTCTTGCTTACGGTCTGAAACTCCGCAAATATGCGTCCGAGGAAATCGACGCGAGAGTAAGGGAAGCGGCGTCGCTTATGAATATCGAACACCTTTTGGAGACGAGGGCGATAGAACTGTCGCTCATCGATCTCAGACGCGTCGCGCTTTGTCGCACGCTCGTGCGCAAAAGCAGGGCGGTGCTTCTCGACAATATTTTGGACGGGCTGGATAAGAGAGAGAAGATAGTTCTCATAACCGATATAAGAAAGATAAAGAAATTTCTCGGCACGGCGATCGTCTGCGCCGTAAACGACGGCGCGGACGCGATGACGCTCGGCGAGCGCGTCGCGGTAATAAAGGACGGCAGGCTTCGGCAATTCGACGCTCCGCAGTGGCTCTACGACAATCCGGCGGACGCTTTTGTCGCTACTTTTCTCGGCGAACCGGTAATGAATATGGTAGACGGCAAAATAATGTACGACGAGGGAAAGCTCGTGCTTGACACGGGCAGTAGAATCCTTCCACTCACGCGCGCTCGCGCAAAGCGTCTTTTGGGGCTGCGCGGCGATTGCACGAACGTCGTTATGGGGATTCGCGCCGAGGATATCCATGCCGAACAGCTGTTTACGGAAGCTTCGCCCGAAACGATAATGGACGCCGACGTGCGTCTTGTCGAGCGTCTCGGCGGAGAGAGTCTCTTGTATTTTAAGCTCGACGGAAGGGAACAAACGCTGATTGCGCGCGTCGACGCACGCACGAGGGCGCGCGAGGGGGAGCGGATAAATCTTGCTTTCGACGTAAACAGAATGCATTTTTTCGATAAGCTTACGGGGCGCAATCTTGCCGCGCTTCCCGCATTCAATATGCTCGATTGCCGTTTGGCGCCGAGCGGCGACGGTTCGCTCGCATTGAGTATCGGAGGCGAAAAACAGACCGTGCCGGCAGGAGTGGTTGCGCGGCTTACGGACAGAACGGTCATAGGCGAAGATATCTGTCTTGCCGTGCCGCCGGACGGAATAGAGTTCGAGCCGTTCGAGGGAAGCATGGCGCTTGCGGGCGAGGTCGATTTCACAGTCGAATATCCGAGATATACGGCGGTTTACGTCAAGGCAAAAGGGTGCGAAAAGACGGTTGTCGCAATTGCGCCGCACGAAAAAAATCTTTCTGCGGGCGAAAGCGTAAAAATCTATATAAGTCCGGAAAAACAGATACTTTGCAGGAAAAGCGGAGAACGCCTTATAGTCTCGCGCCCCGTTACCGACAATGCGGCTGAGGCAAGGGTGGATGCGGGACAAAACGGCGCGACGGCGGTCGTGGGCAAAAGCAAACTGAAACTTGTCGGCGAGTGGAAAAGCGGAGTCGCAAGTTTGCGTATTCCGCCTTCTGCGGTAAGGCTCGGCAAGGGAGAAAACACTCTTTCGGCGCTCGTTCTCGAACGTGATTTTACGGGCGAGCGCACCGTTCTTTATCTTCGTATAGACGGCTTCGAACCGTATTTTACCGCCGCTTTAAATGGGGCGGCAGACGTGAACGTGGGAGAAAAGATAAAAATTTCGGTCGATTCCGAGGATATTTCTTCCGTCTCGGTCGTGCCTCTTTGCGAGTATATCAAGAACCTTTCAAAATAGATTTTAAGGTATGTCATATCGGTTTTATCGAAACGGCGCTTATACGGCGTCGTTTTTTTGACGAATAATTCGCAATCATAACCGCGCATAATATACAGCGGGAGAACACACAAAGTGAGAGTAAAACCTATACATAAACAAATATTCCTGTTTTTCGTATTGCTTTGCGGAGCGGCTTTCGTTTTGTGCGGAGCGGCGGTTGCGTCGGGCGTGGCGGCTCCCGCTGCCGAAATGTTTACGGTGACGTTTGCGACCGATAAGGGTGAATTTTCCTATATTGACGAACCGATAGAGCCAACGGACTATTTGGTCGCGGACGAGATGTTTACGCGAAAAATAAACGCGCCTCTCACCGAAAAACGAGCGATGATGTCCAAGGCCGTGAGAGCGGGCGCAAGTTATGAACGCGCGGTAACTCTCTGTATGCCCAAAGCGGCTGAAACGGTAGACGCAATGGAGCGTGCGCTGTATGAACCCGCATTAGATGCGGAAATGACGTTCGATCCGAAAAGAACGCCGCCGTTTATGATAAAACGCGAGAAAAACGGACGAATGCTCGACAGGGAAAAGACTTTCGAACTGATTTATATTTGCGCCATGCGCGGCGCTGGGGAATCCATCGCTCCGCCGCTCACGATTGTAAGACCAGAGGTAACGAGCGAAAAGCTCATAGCGAGAACTTATCTTCGCGCCGACTTTTCTACGGAGTTTGCTTCGTCGAACGCGGATCGCTCGCATAACATAGCTCTCGCGCTTTCTCACGTCGACGGTACGGTCTTAAATCCCGGCGACGAATTTTCTTTTAACAAGACGGTCGGTGCGCGCACGGAGAGCAGGGGCTTCCGTCAGGCGAAAATAATCATGGACGGCGATTACGTTCTCGGCTACGGCGGCGGAGTGTGTCAAGCTTCGACTACTATCTACAACGCCGCGCTTCGTGCGGGACTTGAGATAACCGAGGTGCACGCTCATTCGCTGTCCTCGGGCTATGTCGCGGCGTCGCTCGACGCAATGGTCAATTCCTCGAGCGCCGATTTGAAATTCAAAAATCCGCTTTCCGATCCCGTTTTTATCTCGGCATACGCCTACAACGGAACGGCTCGCGTGCGAATTTTCGGATTGAAATCCGAATTTAAGATCGTTCCCGTAAGCGTCGTGCGAGAAACAGTGTCTCCGCCCGAAGAAGAACTCGTCGCCGATCTCGAACATAAATATTTGCCGGCGGAAGCGGAGAGCGGCGACAGGCTGACGGTTCGCAATCCCAAGGATGGAATAAAGAGTGAAGCCTATCTCGAATACTACCGCGGCACAACGCTCGTCCGCCGCATAAAGATCCGTTCCGATTCTTACCGCCCCTTACGCGGCATGACGGTTTTTATTCCGTGAACACAATGCGAAATTTTTAATTTATCGTTATTTGAATATGAATGTCAAATCGTTTGACTTATCGACTTTATTATGTTACACTTTAAAAGCGTAGCAAATAAAGTGTGATATTTATATTGCGGTTTATAATATTATTACAGAAGATGTCATTTGTATCGGAGTGATTTTTTGGTCGAAAAATTAAACAATTTAATGAAGTTTGCACATTCTTTTTTAAATGGTTATGATGTTTGTCCCGAAGTGGAAGAATATAATAAAGATTTAGATTATGAAAATGAAATCAACGGTTTGTTTGTCGAAAACGATGCGGCGAATGACTTAAAAGATTTCTTTGATAAATTGATCATAACAAGAAAGGATCTCGCCGATATAAGCGAAACGCGAAAGTTCGACAGAGAATATATATCTAAAATAGAAAATTATTTGGAAGCCGTTAAGAATATTATGGCTTTTTATTTCTCTTATCCTAATAGAAAAAGTCTTATACTCGGTAGAAGTAAGACAATTTTAAAAACTATTGTAGAAAGCGATATGAGGAAAATAGACGACGACAGTATCGAAGTACATCTCGGCAATCCCATGATACTCGAATCGCTTCTTATATGCTACCGCCAGCGAGAAGATTTTTATGCAGAGTTTAAAGGGAAAACGGACGAAAATCAAAAAAACGAAAATTATTATAGACGAGAACTCGACAGAGAACTTTATGTAAATAAATTCGACCGCCTTTTTCGAGATATAGTTATACTTTACGAAAAGGAATTTTACCGTATAGTAGACGCAAAGTTTAAGACCGACGATACGGAACTTGTAGATTGTTTCATAGCAAAACGTGAAGATTCTCTTTCCAGCATAGAGCTTTTTTCCGCCACAAGATTTTACGAAAAAATTACATTCGGAAGAGAAAAGACAGATTGTTTCAAGGTGTTGATTATCGGTGAAACCAAAAACGATGAAAATTTCGACAGCATTGAAGAACTCGAAAAAATGCTCCGGCTTAACAAATTTAATAATGTTAAGGTGGACAGCTTAACGCGTTCAGATAAAGATTTTCCCAAGATTTTCACATATCAGGGTTTGCAAAATTATATAGATGAGTACGACAAGATCTTTATTTTGGATTGCCCCGAGCTTTATTATGATATAGAGCTAAGAGAAAAAATCGATGCCTCGAATATTATTTTCAAGTCTAGTCTAAGCGTGGCGGAATTCCCCCAAAAGCTCGGTCCGATCGGATTCAGGTCTTTTTATAATAATAAAGGAAGCAATAGTTTTGCACCTGTATATTATCGCGTGCAAAATTATCTTATAGACGATCATAAAGTAAATTCGAGCAAAACCAGAAATATAAATACGCTGTTTTTGGATAAGATAAAAGATATTTTAAGCGACGAGAAGAAAGAAAGATCGGTCTATGATAAAAAAGAAGTTTACGCTTATATATCAAACAACCGAGATTTTGCAGACGAATTGTATGATATGTTTAATTTTACAAGAATTGAAAGATATAATTCGAAAACCTGTCGTATCATAAAGTTTTGTAAAAAGCAACTGCCCGATAATTACAATTCGCGGCACAAGATGTTGTTTATTTCGTTGTACAAGATACTTAAAATGCTGTCGTCGGATTTGTCTTTTCACCAATTGTTTTCCGATTCCAAAGACGGCAGTTTTGTCGAGATTTATAAGAAGTCGTCGAAAATAAATATCATTATCGATTATTCGGATATAAATTACGACGAAAAAGACGGTGTTAATTGCAATATAAAAGCGTATTATTCGGGAGAAGATTTAAATAACAATCTCCGCACTATAGTGGAAATGCTTATAAATGAGATGTTCCGCTATGGCAATAGCAAGGACGCCGTAATAAAATATTGCTATAAAAAAGCCATTGCGGATATTTTCAGCGGAAGCGCAAGAAACTTCAACGATCTTTTATTCCATCACTTGTACTTTAAAACGCTAACCGGTTTTTATTTACTTCAAGAAAAGCCTTATGTAAATTTTGACGTGAAGGTTTATAAGCAAACTGCCGAAGAATTCGAACATAGATGCGATTTTGTTTTCGGACAGAGGGAACTTCCCAAAGATAATTATATGCAGTATTCTTTTAAACGTCTCGCCTATCGTATAATGGATGTTTTGGATACTAAGTATTACGGCGACGGAGATATGCTCAAACAGCTCCAAAGTGCGAGAATGAACGAAGATAATTTGAATATTTATGTAAACGGTCTATTGAAAGCCTGTATGAATTTAAATTACGAAGACAGTAATCTTTACTATCGTTTAAGAAAATACTATTAATCAATAAATACTGTCGATAAAAAATTTGTCTTTAAGATAATTTTAAAATACGCAAAGAGGAGACAACTGAATTATGAATGTTACACACCATGTCGTGTATTCCACAAAGGGCGGGTGCGGTAAAACCGCATTCTCGCTCTTTTTGTCGCAGTGCGAAAAATCATGTGAATTTTGCAAGAACGAAAAAAAAGACGCGGATGACAAAGAGATATATAATATTTTGACTCCGTTTTTATTGCGCAAAGGATTTTCGGACGATGTGATTTATAAAGATATAGGACTTTTGAATTATTCGAAATCGAGTATAACGGTTAAAAATGTAAGTCGAAACAATAATATCAGAAATACCGCAGATTATTTTATAGATTTCGATTTGTTGGGTTCGTCATTACAACTCAGCGCCAATTTGCGGGAATTTGACAAAAATAAATTCGTGACGCTGCAGAATATTATAAGCGGCGAAAAAGAGATTTGCGAGATAAAAAAATTGACAATTTGTTCTGACGGCAGTAACGGCTATAAGGAAATATATATATTACCTGTAGGCGTGCGCGAATCGGAAAAAGAAATGTTCCATGTAAAAAGATATAATACGCCGCTTTTGCGATACGAAGAAATGCAAAAACAGCTTTTCTCCATTCAGCAGGATATAATCTTATATCAGGAAATGTTAAAGGATACAAATCCGGAGAAATCTGCCGAAGATATACATATAGTCTACGATCTTCCGCCGAATGCCGACAGTTATACTGACGCAGTATTTTATGAATTGTTTAAGCGTATAGGAAATAATGAAAATGAAAAGATTATGCTGTATTTGGTTTCCAACAGCGATCATATGCTAAAATGTAATTTGGACTGGCTACACGGTTTTTGTGCAACTCATAAGTTCAGAGAATGTCCGATTGTCATAGTAAATAATGATAATGTGAAAAGCTTTGACACGGAATCCAGAAGTCATATTGCGTTTAATGCCGCAGTAGAATATGCGCATTTGAACGATAAAGTCAAAAATTTGATAAAGTCCGTTTTATATTTTCCGCAAGGTGTGATAAAAGTGGAAAATTTCAATACATCAGCTTCCGAAAGGCTTTTGTTAAGGATTAACCCTAAAAGTGTTCCCGACATTGATAGTACTGTGCCAAATGATAGAATGGTTTTTATAGAATATAACTCTTTTTAGAAAATAAATAAAAGAGGTAGACATAGATGAATAAGATTATAAGATTCAATAAAATCGAAATGGATAATTTTTTTAGAAATTTTGATTATTTAAATGTAAAATACGATCCGCTTATAAAGTTGCTATTGGAAGATAAAACCAGAGACTATGTGAAAATAATCCCCCAGCTTAAAAAGGCTTTTGCCGACTATGAACTTAATAAACACCATACAATCTACAATAAAGCCGAATACTATGAATTGTTTGAAAGAATAAAACTCATTTACAACGACGAAGAAACGGCGACGGATATGATAAACAGTTACGACTTCGCACTCAGCCGTCTTATAGACAGATTCCTCGATATAGATTCGCTTGCCGTACTTTTCAATCATCACTATTTCGAGTTCGAATGGAAGCAGCACGTCGATATGAATTTCGACAGAAACGATCTGAGCTTTTACAGAGATCATTTTATTCATCAAATTCGTAATTGCTATATGGCGCTCGAACTTCTCGAGTGCGGCAGCGGCGGCAATACACTCATGAATAAGATAAAAAAAGTGCTAAAAAGCAGAGGGACGGAACTTGCCAAAAATGCCTGTGTATATGTCGAAAACTATAGAGACCACATTCGCTTTGTAATAGAGCATTGTTTAAACGATGATAAAAGCGTGTTAAATAAAGATATTATAGGTTGGAAAGATAAAATTTCTTACGTCAAAGGTAACTTTGAGTTGCTGATTGCGCAAATTATGAAAAATGCAGAAGATTTTGCCTGGGAATACTTTATTCGAGGCAGCCTCGTCGTCGCAACGCTGTTTCACGATTTGGGGTATCCCGTAAAATTTATGTACGAAAATATGGATATTCTCAACGACTATCTTGCGTCCATCATTCCGCAGAACAATATAAGTTTCGACAGGCTCAACGACTTGCTCAACAGCTCGCTGTTGTTCACGATAGAAGATAAAAAGGTACTTAAACAGCAGTATGACAAACACGACCACGGAGCGCTTTCCGCCTATATTTTACTCTTGCACTTTTACGAATCGGGAACAATTCATTCATTGAATCCCATTAAAAAAGCCATGATAGAGTTTGGCGCTCTCATGATATTCGATCATACGCTGAAGTGGTACGATAAAAAAGAATCGAAGTATAAGCCGTCTTTTTCAGATAATCCGCTTTCCTATGTTCTCAGGTTTGTAGACGATATGCAGGAATGGGAAAGGACATATTTCGAAATACGGCAGAACAGCGATTTGCGCTACTGCGAAAAATGCAAAATGCCGATAGGGCGTATTTGGAACTCCGATATAGAAGAAAGACTTAATGACGGTTACGCAAAATTATTGAGTATCGACGAAAGTATTTACGATGTCGCAGAACTTTATGATATAGGAATAACAGACAGGAGTCAATACGTTTTCGATGCGCTTTTTCCCGATCCGATGATGAAACGCGTTTACTATTGTGGGTGTAATAACGGAGAAAGAGAAGGCAGTCTGATCAAAAAATATGTCGACGATTATTTTTCGGGAGATAATAGACACTATTCGTCACAGATCTTCGAAAACGGTTCGCTTTTTCCATACAGAAAATTAAATTATACCGTCGTATCGAACAGTGTTTTGTGCAAATACGAAGACGATACGATTAGTGAACAGGAGAATAAACCGAACAAAAAGAAACATTACGATAAGCAAATTTCAAATGAGGATAAGCCGCTTAAACTAAGATTTTATATCGATTACGATCCTTTTCGCGAACTGTACGCGCTGATACTCAATGCGGATACTCTCAACTATCGCATAGGGGATCTTGCAAAGTTCAATAAGCAGTTCGAATGGCAAGTAGACGTCGACTTTCATGCCGACGCTTACATGACGAATAATCCGATAATGCTCAAATTGCGAGTATTATTGAATTTCCTATATGAACTTGGTTGCGGGGCAAGTGCCATTAAAATAAAAGAGGAAAAATTTCGTTATTTTAAGCCTAATCCCGTACATGCTGATATGTTGCGGAAATTTGATTATAAAGCATTATTTAAACTTGCAAATAATTTAAAAAACACATTGCATTTGTTTTTTTATGAATATGAAGATACGGATAAAAAGAAGGTTATGGACTCAACATCGGGTTGGCACAAAAAGTTTGAAGATATAATAAATTTTTTTATGGGCAATATAAGAGTTGAATTTAAAAAAAATTTAGTCAATACCCTGGAATGTTATTTAAATATTGTTCTTAAAGCAATAGAACTAAGGAAAAATGAAATAGAAGAAGTAAGAACAGGAAAAAGTGAAGAGAAAAAATCCGAAGAAGAAGAGATAAAGCAATATGTAAGTAGATTAAGAAACGATTTGCTTTCTTCGTCCTCTTGGAAATATTACGACGAAAACCATAAACTCGCCTGCGACTTTCTTTTAAACGATATGCTGCTTCAGTTGTATTACTTGAAAGAGCATACCAATCTCGACGAGTATTATAAGATGTACGACAAGGAATCGAAAGACGAGTACGATAAAAACGGCAGGAAGCGCAAGCCGTATTCCGATAAGATGAGTTGGGCGGTCAAAACTGTTCTCGAAGCAAAGAATTATAATCCGTATATTTTGCAATCGCTAACAGTTAATAAAGATAAGTTCGACTTTTTCGACGTAAGATCCGATTTGTATTTGTTCAAAGAAATGTATCGTTTTTCGAGAGATAACTATTCGAGGCGAATCAAAAAGTATACAACCGAATATTAAAATAAAAATCAAAAGCGCGCCGAGTGCGCGCTTTTGATTTTATAGAAACGAAGTTTTCTTTTATGAAATTTTCGTTTTTCGTTCTTTCTCGAATCTGCCCGCGCCCACTCGCATGGAGTTGAGAATTGCTACGATTGCTACGCCGACGTCGCCTATGACGGCAAGCCACATCGACGTTATGCCGAGCGCCGACAGCACCATGATAACGAGTTTTACGAGCAGAGAAAGAATGATGTTTTCGAAAACTATCGCCATGGTCTTTTTAGCGATACGTTTTGCAAGAGGTATGCCGTCGAGTTCGTCGCGCATGAGCACGACGTCCGAAGCTTCGATAGCCGCATCGCTTCCGACTCCGCCCATAGCTATGCCTATATCCGAACGCATTAAGACGGGCGCATCGTTTATGCCGTCGCCGACAAAACAGAGCAAGTCTTTGGCTTTCTTGGCGGCAAGCATTTTTTCGACTTCCTCGACCTTGTTCTGCGGTAGGAGAGAAGCCCTGTAAGAGGTAAGCCCTATTTGTCGAGAAACGCTTTCTGCGACGGTTTCGTTGTCGCCCGTAAGCATTACTGTCTTGCAACCGAGACTCGAAAGTTCGCGAACGGTCTCTTTTGCGCCGTGTTTTATTTCATCGGAGATCATGAGCGAGCCGACAAATTCGCCGCCTCTCGCTACATATACCGTAGTGCCCGCGCCGATATGTTCTTTGAAATTTATGCCGAACTCTTTCATGAGTTTTTCGTTCCCGCAGTATATAACGTCGTCGCCCCTAACGGCTTTTACGCCCAATCCGGCAAGGTTGGTAAGAGTATATCCTTCTTCGATTTCGCCGCCGTAGCAAGCCGTTACGGAACGTGCGATAGGGTGGTTGGAATCTTTTTCGGCGATCGCGGCAAGCTTTAAAATTTCGTCGCGCCTGTCCGTCGGCAATATCTCGGCTACCGCAAAATTGCCCTTTGTGAGCGTTCCCGTCTTGTCGAATACGAAAATATTAGCCTTCCCGAGCATTTCGAGATAGTTGGAACCTTTGACGAGAATGCCGTGTTTCGAAGCCGCTCCCAGCCCCGCAAAGAATGCGAGCGGAACGGAAACTACAAGCGCGCACGGGCAGGAGACTACGAGAAAGCTCAGTCCGCGGTAGATCCAAGTAAGCCATTCGCCCGTAAAGAGGGCGGGCACAACGGCAAGGAGAACTGCGGCAATTACGACCGTCGGCGTGTAAAATTTCGAGAATTTCGTTATGAAGTTTTCCGAATTCGACTTGCGCGACGAGGCGTTTTCGACAAGCTCCAAGATTTTCGACACTGCGGAGTCGTAAAACGGTTTTGTGACTTTGACTTTTATCTGAGAGGTGAGGTTGACGCAGCCGCTTACGATGTCGCTTCCCGTTTCGACCTCTCGCGGCAAGGACTCGCCTGTTAAAGCTTTCGTGTCGAGCGTAGTGGAGCCGTTTATTATTATGCCGTCGAGAGGGACTTTTTCGCCGGGGTTAATCAAGATAACGTCGCCTACGCTTACGTTTTCGGGTTCGGTTTTCACGAGTTCGCCGTCGCGCATTAGGTTGGCGTAATCCGGTCTTATGTCCATAAGCGAGGAAATCGATTTGCGTGATTTTCCCGTTGCATAGCTTTGGAAAAACTCGCCGACTTGGTAGAACAAAAGCACCGCGCACGCCTCGTCGAAGCCTTCGACGTCAAGCCCCATTACGCCCGTGCAAATGCCGAGAGCGAACGCTCCCAGGGTCGCTATAGCCATGAGAAAGTTCTCGTCGAGTATTTGCCCGCGTAAGATGTTTCGCGCCGCCTTGAAGAGCACGTCGTATCCTATGAGCACATAGACGGCAAAGTACAGCGAAAAGGGGAGAAGCCAACAGAATTTTTCGCCTGTCACCGTTGCGAGAGAAAGCGCCTTGTCGGATATGAAAACAGCGGCGAAAACGGCGAGCGCGACGCAAATTCTGATAAGGTTTTTTTTCTGCTTTTTAGAAAGCCCGGGTTTCATAAAACTCTCCTCAGCGAATTATTCGGCAGTCCGGCTCGACCTTTCTGCAGGTCTTTTCGACCGAGTCCATGATCTCCTCGAAGCGCTCGTCGTCGGCTTCGATGACGAGGCGTTGGGTCATAAAGCTTACGCTTGCGCTCGTTACTCCGTCAAGCTTCAAAACGGCGCGCTCCATTTTTGCGGCGCAGTTCGCACAGTCGAGGTCTTCGAGCTTGTAGATTTTTTTCATGTTCTGATCTCCTTGTGAATGCTTATTGAATATTTAGATTATTGAACAATTGTTCAAATAATGGCCTTTAAAAAACAGGGAACTACCCTGTGATTTATTTTTCGTTGACGTGAGTTATGCCGCACTCCATGATCTGCGTGACGTGATCGTCGTCAAGGGAATAGCGCACCTCTTTGCCTTCTTTCGTGCCCTTTACAAGCTTTATGCCGCGCAGTACTCTAAGTTGGTGCGATACGGCGGAGTCGCTCATATTCAGTCTGCCTGCGATTTCTCCGACATTCATGTCCCGTGCTTGCAGACATCCGAGTATTTTGACTCTCGTGGGGTCTCCAAGCGCCTTGAACAGCTCGGCGAGCGAGTAGACGACTTCGTCGTCGGGTAGGGGCGCAAGCGCCTCTGTATTTACGTTTTTGATATTTTCGTCCATACACCCTCGCAAACACTTGAACTATTATTCAAATGTTCAGTAATATTATATGCATTTATGCTTTGTTTGTCAATCGTTTTTATATAGTTTTTTATAATAATTTTTTCGTAAATTTTTGCATGAACCGAGCGGATTCGCTTGACAGAGGCGCCGACGGGTTTTATAATTACAAGTGTTATATAACAAATGTAATTTAAGCAGGAGTCAATTGTGCCGAAAACAACGGTAAGCAAAGAGGAGATAGTTCGGCGCGCTCTCGATCTGACCAGAAGGGAGGGCTTTGAAAAGGTAAACGCGAGAAGTCTTGCCAAAGAGACGGGATGTTCCGTGCAGCCGATCTACAGCTGTTACGAAAACATGAAAGGGCTTAGATCCGCGGTGTACGCCGAAGCCATGAAGTTCTACAATGAATTTATCTATTCGCGAGTCGACAGCTCTGCCGTTTTGCAGAGCATGGCGAAAGCAAACGTCGCTTTTGCGAAGTACGAGACCAATTTGTTCAAGTTGCTGTTTTTCGGCGAACTCGAGGGTCTGAATCATTTTGACGACATTTACGAGTGGATGGGGGACAAAGAGGCGACGCGCCTTCTTGCCGAAAAGCTTTGTCTGCCGTTCGACGGAGTAAAAAAAATATACATCATGCTCATAGTATTTACGCACGGTGTGGCGACGATGATCGCCACGGGCGGAGCGAAAATTTCCGACGGAGAAATAGCGGATTTTCTCGAAAGCGGTTATGAAGCGTTTGTGCTTTCTCAAAGATACGACAATCAAAATAAGGAGTAAAAAATGGAAACGAAAATCATGATGGATTATCTTGCGGAACTTGCCGCAAACAACGATCGCGAATGGTATGCCGCCCACAAAGCGGATCGACAAAAGGCGACTGAAGCGTTCGAGGGATTTATCGGCGAACTGATGTCGGAAATAGGAAAATTCGATACGAGCGTGCTTGGTTTCGCACCTAAAGAGCTTACGTTCAAGCAGGTTCGCGATACGCGTTTTTCCAAAGATAAGTCGCCGTACAATCCTTCCTTCCGCGCGCATATCTCGTCCAAAGGAAAACTGCCGATTCCCGTAGGTTACTATATTATGCTGAGATCGGGCGACGGATCGTTTTTGGGCGGCGGCCTGTTTGCGGATATGTTCGCAAACGCTACGACTATGGTGCGCGACTACATCTCGGCGCACGGAGACGAGTGGAACGCCGTCGTAAACGACGAAAAGTTTAAAAAGTATTTTACCGTGAAAGGGGCGTCTCTCAAAAATGTGCCGGCAGGATATGATAAAGAACACCCTCAGGCGGAATATCTTAAGTTTAAGTCCTGGTATATCGAATACCCTTTGTCCGACGCGGAAATAACCGATTGCGAAAACTTCGCTTGTCGCGCCGCCGAACTCTTTGAAATAATGAAGCCCTTTAACGACTTTTTGAACCGAGCTTTAAAGGACTTCGAAATGCCTTCGAGATAAACGAGATATTGATGTTACGAAAGACATAGGTTGCGACTTCTTTGCATCCTATGTTTTTTTAACGTATCGACTTTTACCGAAAAGATACGTCGAATTTGCTTTACTGTTTTTACATTTTATTATATAATAAGAATACAATAAATTGCAGTTTGCAAGTTGAAAGAGAGAAAGGAGAGAAAAGAGGTATGTTTATCCCCCCCCCCGAGGTAAAAGAGTTCCGGTGTAAGACGTGCGACGCCGTGCTGGATATGTCCACCGCCCGCGACGGCGTAGTCGAATGTAAGTTCTGCCACAACGTCTACACGATCCCCAAAGAAGAGGCGAAAAGCGACACGCGCGAGCAGCTCGCCATAGCCTCTCACGAATTAGACGCTTGCTCGTTCGACCGCGCGTATACGGCGTTCTCCAAAGCGGCGGAAATCGATCCGTCCGAGCCGGAAGCCTACTTCGGCATGGCGCTTGCGACGTTTAAGGTGCAGTACCTAAAAGACGCGGCGAAAAAGCACCTCCAACCCATTTGCCACGACATAAACGTCGGCAAAGTAAGGGACGACAAGAACTACAAAAAAGCGCTCTCGCTCGCCACAGCCGAGCAGAAGAGGGTGTACGGGGAGCGCGCCGACGAGATAGACTCGGTCTCCAAGGAGTTCAACCGTCTGAAAAGCGCGGGCGTGCACTACGACTGCTTCATCTGCGTCAAGGTGACGGACAGGGACGAACGCGGGAATCAGATAAACACGCAGGACAGCTACGAAGCGCTGAAGCTGTATAATCACCTGAAAAAGCGCGGGTACAACCCGTTCTATTCGGAAGAGGAGATAAGGGGAAAGGCGGGAGCCGAATACGAAGCTACGATTCTGTACGCGCTGTACACGTCGGAGTGTATGCTTGTCGTATGCTCGAATGAGGAGTACTTGCAAACGCCCTGGGTGAAGAACGAGTACAGCCGCTTCATGGAACTCATAAACGACGAGAGAAAGGACTCGGACGGCATAACGATAGTATTCAAGGGGAGACTCATAGAGCGGCTTCCCGGCAAGCGCGCGCTCATACAGGGCGTCAACCTCGGTAACGCCGACGCTTATGCGTCCATAGAGGACTTTGTAGAGAGACATACGCCCGAAGCAAAGAAAATGCGCGAAGAAAATGCGAAGCGCAAAGCCGAGGAAGAAAAGAGGATTCTTGCGAGCATAGAGGAACAAAAGCGTATCGCCGAACAGCAACGTCGCGCGCAGGAAGAGCTCGAAGCGCAGTTGCGGCAGCTCCGTGCGGGTGCTCCGTCGAAAGACGACAACGCCGCTTCGGGCGCAAGCGTGCGCTCGCTGTTAAAGCGCGCCGAGCAGGAGCTAAGCTTTGACAATACGGACGAGGCTGAAGAATACTACAGAAAAGTTCTCGACATAGAACCCGAAAATGCCGAAGCCTGGTGGGGAATGTTTCTTCTCGATTACGACGGGGAATCCGAGGACGAGATAGCAAACGGTATCGACGCGAAAGGTCTGCAAAGTATTCTCTCCAATAAGAACTATATGTGCGCTTCGGACTATGCGAGCGGCGAACTCAAAAAGAGACTCGAAAAGTTCGACAATACGCTTAAAAACCCCGTCTATTGGTGGGAGCGTTTTCTTGCGGATATGGGGGCGGGGTCGGATAAAGACGCTTTGAGAGAAATAAACGGCGCGAAAATAAAGGCTATGCCGAAAAACGAAAATTACGCGTTAGCCTTGAAATACGCGGACGAGCCTATGAACAAAAGGATTTCGGAGTTCAAAAGCGGGCTTGTCTCTTCCGACGTTTATTTCCGTCTCTTTCTCGAAGACTTCGGCGTAAGAAACGAAAACGATCTGCTTGCGCGTATGACCGAAAAGCTCAAAGCACAGGTGGAGGACAACGCAAACTATAAAAAGGCGCTCAAAGGGCAAAGAGAAGCGTCTACGGAGTATGCTCGCCGTATAAGCCATTTTTACGACGCGTTAAACGGCGCGGAAATGGAGTGGCGGTTTTTATTAAACGAATATTCGGTTTCCGACGAAAAACGGCTTCTGTCGCAAATAAACGCGGACAACGTCGACGCGTTCTTGGAAAATCCGAAGTACAAAAGAATTTCCGCAAGAGCCGTCGGCGAGCTTAAGGAAAAAATCGTCGGGTTCGAAAGCGAGCTTAAGTCTTTCGATTTCTGGTGGAAAAAATTTCTCCGCAGTTTGAATTTCGCTTCGGACGAGGAAGATTATTTTCGTCGGTGCTACAGTTCACGTCATTACGATACGGTTATGTCGGGCAAGGAAATCGGCATAGCGCTTAAATATGCGGACAAAAGCGAGCACGGGCGTGTCGAAGCCTTCAGAAAAGAATATATGAGGCGCAAAGAGTTTGTCGATCAATCCACGGTTTATTGGAACCGTGTTCTCAGCTCCTACGGCTGTACTCCGAGCGACTTACATAAATACGACAGAAGGCTCGATGAGGACGAAAACTACAAAAAAGCCGTCGCTTTTGCCGAAGAGGCAGGCGATAAGCGGCTTATAAGCGAGTATGCGGAAATAGAACGCGAACAGGCGAGAGCAATCGAGCAGCGCCGAAAAGAAGCGGATAAACGCAAAAAAGAAAACAAAAGCAAAGCAAGACGCGCCGCATTGATTGCCGTAAGCATTTGCGTTCCCGTTCTTGTTATCGCAACGCTTATTCTCGGATATTGCGGAGTACAACCGTTTTGGACGTTTTGGACGGTATGGGCGGCTCAAACCGTCCCGGGATACGGTTGGACGGCATTCCCGTTTGTTTTGAGTTTTGCGGTTGTGATTACAGTACTTGCTACTTTAAAAATCGATAAACCCGAAAAGTTCAAAACAATAATGAAACTATTGTCCGTGTGTGTTTGTGCGGTATTTATCTTTACGGGCGCGATATTTATGACCGTTTCGTCAGTAGGTAAGTCCAAAGTATATATCGGAGACAACTATATTCTTACGTTCGCAGAGCAGGACGACGGAACTTACGGGCTGAAAACATATCTCGAGGCTACGTTTAAAACGACCGACGTAATTATTCCCGACGCTCACAACGGAAAAAATATAACTACGGTTGACGAGGAGTTCGATTTTAACGATATAGGAGGATCGTATCGACCTGCGGCAAATATAAACAGCCTCGAAATAGGCGCAAACGTAACGTCTGTACCAAGCGAGGCGTTATATTGCTTTCGCAATATAAATACGCTTACGTTAAGAAACCCCGATCTCGAGTATTTAAACATCAGATTCGGCGAAACTTTCGGAAGCGGGTGGAATTCTCGGTTCGAAGGCGGCTTGAAAAAACTTACCGCCGTAAACATAACGGGCGGAGACACGTTGGGCGCCTCGCTTTTGCAAGGTTGCGAAAATCTCACTTCTGTGACTCTCCCCGACGGAATAAAGGTAATAGGCGACAAAGCATTTTACGGTTGCGTCGCTCTTACGAATTTGACGCTTCCCGATTCTGTCACGAGTATCGGCAACGAGGCTTTCGGCGGTTGCGTCGGGCTGACTGAATTGGTCATGCCGGAAAACATAGAGCATATAGGCGCCAATGCTTTCCTTAATGTACCTGTTACGAGCATAGTTCTCGGAAATAAAATGACCGAAATAAGCGACAACGCCTTTAAAGATAATATTGCTCTTTCCGAAATAGTAATTCCCGAGGGCGTGACGCGCATAGGCAAAAACGCTTTTTCGGGGTGCGCGTCGCTTGCCGAGATAAAACTTCCGTCCACTGTTCGCGTCATAGACGAGTACGCTTTTTCGGGCTGCACGTCTCTTACCGAAATATCCGTTCCGGGCGCCACAACGGAAATAGGCGAATATGCTTTCCGAAACTGCGAAGGGCTTACGAATATAAAGATAGGCGACGGCTTGGAAAAGATAGCGACAACCGCTTTTTCGGGGTGCAAAAACGTGCTTGCGGCTCAAATCCCCGCCGTTGCGTCGGTTGCCGTATCCAAAGACGTTTTGACCGCAGCGACAATCACGAGCGGCGAAGTTATCCCCGACGCGGCGTTCCGCTACTGCGAAAGCCTTACGAAAGTAACCCTTCCGAGCTCCGTAAAGACAATAGGTTCGGAAGCGTTCAGAGGCTGTAAGGGACTCGAATCGATCGTATTGCCCGAAGGAGTCGTCGAGGTGGGTCCGAGCGCTTTCAGGGAGTGTGCGTCGCTCGAAAGCATAGCCTTGCCGAATACGCTTACGACTTTGGCGGATCATGCCGTTTGGGGCTGTGCGTCGCTGAAAAGCGTTAAAATTCCCGATGGCGTAACGGCAATCGGCGACTATGCTTTCAGCACCTGCGGCGGCTTGGAAAGCGTCGAATTAGGTGACGGAGTAAAGACTGTAGGTACTTCGGCTTTCCACAGCTGCGCCAAACTTACGAATTTGACAATCCCCAAAAATGTTACCGTAATAGGAGAAAGCGCATTCTATAATTGCTCGTCGCTCGAAACGGTGACTGTCGAAAAGGGCGAGTTGAGCGATATAAAAGCCAATGCGTTTACGGGGTGTAAAAGCATTGTCGATTTGACGGCTCCCGCTTGGTCGGTTGCGTCCTTTCCTTACGACAGTCTCGAGACGGTTACTTTAAACAACGGAGACACATTGAAGCAAAACGCCTTTTCGTCGGCTCGAAAGCTTGAGACTGTTAATATATCCGATACCGTCACGACCATAGAAGCGTCGGCATTCAACGGATGTATTAATCTGTACGCGGTAAATATCTCGAATTCCGTAACTTCCGTGGGAGAGAGGGCGTTCTATAACTGTACGTCGCTCTTGCAAATAACCGTTCCCGAAAAGGTGTCCAAGATAGGCGACAACGCGTTTTACGGCTGTCCCGTCGTCATATATTGCAAGGCGAGCGAAGAGCCGAGCGGTTGGGGCGGCAATTGGAACGCGCAGTCACGTCCCGTGATTTGGAACTGCGAAAACAGCGATCAAGACGTAAACGGCAACAGCTATACGGTCGTGGACGGAATACTCTACAGCCTGAAAGACAAAAGGGCGGTTGCGAGTGCTTCGGGCTCGTCATTTGCCTCCGATTTTACTTTCCCCGTAACGATAAAATATAAAGACGTAAACTATTCCGTAACTGCCGTCGGCGCGTCGGCGTTCGCAAACAGCAAAATCAAGGGCGTAACCGTACACAGCGGCATAGCCGACGTGGGCAATCAGGCGTTCTACAACTGTACCTCGCTTACGCGCGTTCAGCTTTCGGATGCGGCGACGGAATACGGGCAAAACGTATTCGGCGGCTCGAACAATATTCAAAGCATAACTGCGCCCGCGGCATTGTTCTCGCAGTTTTCCAAGAGCAATCTTGTCGAAGCCGTGATCTCGTCGGGAGAAAGCATAGCAAATTCGACATTTAGCGGCTGTACAAAACTTACGGACGTGTCTGTCCCGATTACGATCGAAAAAATAGGCGACAGAGCATTCTACAATTGTTCTTCACTCGAAAAAATAGTATTGTCCGACGGTATTACGGAAATGGGCGCGGAAGTGTTCGCACGCTGCGCAAAACTTGCGTTAATCACTTTGCCGGAAGGCTTGACGACTATTGGAAACTCGATGTTCGATGGTTGCCGCGCGCTTACGGAAGTAGATTTACCCTCGAGCATTACCGCTATCGGAAATTCCGCATTCTATAATTGCTCGGCTCTCGTCGGCGTCTCGATCCCAAGCGGCGTGACGGCAATCGGAAACTCGCTTTTCAATGGCTGTTCGTCTCTTGAAAGCGTCAGCCTGCCTTCCGAAGTTACCTCGATAGGCGATTCGGCTTTTTACGGTTGTTCGTCTCTTGAAAGCGTCAGCCTGCCTTCCGAAGTTACCTCGATAGGCGATTCGGCTTTTTACGGTTGTTCGTCTCTTAAAGAGATAACTTTGCCTTCGGGCGTCATTTCGATCGGAAGCTCGGCGTTCTGTAATTGCTCTTCGCTCGATACCGTAATAATACCGGACGGCGTTACGGTTTTGAATTCGAACGTATTCAACGGTTGCTCGTCGCTTACGGGCATAACGCTCCCTTCTTCGATTAAGAACTTTTACGGCTATGCGCTGTATAATTGCGGAATGTTGAAAACGATACGCTTCGAGGGGACGAAAGAGCAATGGAACGCAATTTCCAAATACAGCAATTGGAACGGCGGCACGGGCAATTACACGATTCGCTGTACGGACGGCAATATTTTGAAGTAGGATAAAAAAAGACGAATGAAACGACGGACATTTCGGTATCCGTCGTTTTGTTTACGTTTACTATTTTTCAAATGAACGCCGAAAAGATTTTTTGCGTCCGTATTACACGATTTATGACTTGCGTATCCTTATTTCGTCTTAGAGACAACTTCTGTTGCGGCAACGGCAACAGTCATAATCGTTATTGCAACATCGATTGCGGCGGCAGAGGCAATTATTGCGATCGCAACACGAACAAGCGCATCTGCAAATGCAAATTATTTTACAATAAGCTCTTACGTCGTCATGGCAATCTGTCTGTATAACTGTTTGGACCGAGTTGCTGAAAGTAGTTATTGGCGCGGTTCCCGAATTATCGGTTATGCTTGCGATATTGGTTATGGTTCTCATTTTAATTCACCGTTACGTCGAATTCCACGGTAAGACTTTGACCGGGCGCTATGCTTTGAAGAACGAAACCGATTGCGGGATCGTAGACGGAATAGCCCATTCCGTTGATCTTGACGCTATAGGGTACAAATGTCGTGCCGTCGGGGATAGGGTCTTTGAATACCATTCCGTTTTTTGTTACGTTTCCGGTATTGACGATAGTTATCGTGTAGTGCAGTTTTTCGCCTTTGACGGCAAACGCCTTGTCTACGCTTTTCACAACGTCGATTTTGTCTGCGATAATGTTTATCGAAAGGGTATCGGTGTTTTCGGAATAAGTTGCGTTGCCTCTTGTGGGATCGCTTACGGTGTAATTCAGTTTGGCAAAGTGCGTTATGGGCGCGGCGGTTATCGGGGCGTTTGCTTTTAAGTCATATTCGATAACGACCGTTTCGCCCGAGTTCAGGTCGGGTATAGAAAAACCTGCGACGGGATCGTAACTCGGTTGAGATATTCCGTTTATTTTTACGCTGCCTTCGACAAAAGTTGCGCCGTCGGGTTGCGGAATCGAAAAAAAATTATCGAATAGCTTTGTTGCCGAATTGTTGGCGACGGTCGCGGTGTTGTGAACTGAGTCGCCCTCTCGTACGGAGGTTTTATCGCAACGGATCGCTTTCTGAACGGAATAAGTCAGGATTTCGGTATTTACGGTATTGCTTTCTCTGTTTGCGCGAGCGGTTTCTCCGTCGGACGTTGCCGCGTCGTAAGTTATATTAACTTTATTGGATATTGTCATAACTCGCTCCGTTATCAGTTTACCGTTACTTTAAAACTCGTCGTCGCGCTGTCGTCGGGCGGTAAGCTTGCAACGCTGTATCCTATGTCGGGACGGTAGGAGGCAAAATTTTGACTGTTGATCCAAACCGATCCATCCACAAAAGTAGTGCCTTGCGGAATATTATCCGTAAAATAAATATCGTTTATATTTATATTGCCCTTGTTCGTAAAGGTTACGGTGTAGGTCAGCGTTTCGCCTTTGACGGCAAACGCCTTGTCTACGCTTTTTACCACTTCGAGTTTAGCGTTAACGACGTTTACGGTAACGGCGTTGGTGGGTTCGGTGTAGGTTGTGATGATGCCGCTTACAGGGTCTCCCACGTCGTATCGAAATTCGGCAGAGTTGGTTACGGCGGTTATAGTCGAAGGGCTGTTTATTTTCATGTCATACTCTACAGTGATTGATTCGCCGGGGTTTAATACGGGAAGAGTGATTCCAAGTACGGGGTCTGCGGGAGCTGCGACTCCGTTTATTTTGACGCTTCCCTCAACAAAACTTGCGCCGTCGGGCGCCTGATTTATGATATAAGCCGGAGTTAAAACGGCAGATGAATTGTTTGTGATCTTAACCGTATTGTGTACGGCTTCGCCTTCTTTGGCAAAAGTTTTGTCGGTACTCATTACCTTCGTTATTTCGTCGGACAATATTTCGGTGTTTACGGTATTGCTTGTCAGACTTCCGGGCACGCCGGCTTGATTCGGCGGTACGGCGTTGTAAGTTACTTTCGATTGATTTGGTATAAGCATGGTTGTGCACTCCTTAAAAAAATACTGCATATCGGTCTCGTGAAAGAGTTGATATGTAGTACTGAATAATGAGTTCGGCAAATTGACTATGCGGCGTTTGTCGTGTGTCTTACTGTATAATATGATATTTCGATTTTTCTGTTTACAACTTATCGCGGCAAATTTCAAGGTGTAAATTTTATGATGCTCGGTTATTCCGACAAACTGAGCTCGTCGTTTGCTTTTACAGATTACGAAAACGCGGCGATATCCCGGGAGAGAATATCGCCGCGTATGGTGCATCCGTCGGGGCTCGAACCCGAACCGAGAGCGTCGGAGGCTCTTATGGTATCCAATTCCACCACGGGTGCATAGAGACAGAGAGGGTAAAGCGTTGAAAAGAAACGGCGATTCCCTCGAGACTACGCCATTATATCACAAAAACAGACTGTTGTCAAATCGTCGCCGCTCCAAATACGAGTGTTGTGATTGCAAAAATATAAAAGCGTAATCGGTGATTGCGCTTTTACAGTCGATAATGTTCTTTGGGCGATATGCGTTTTCTTATTACTTCCCGCTGTCGCCGTAGTTGGACAGTACGCGCGCGGACGGGTCGTTTACGTCGCAGCCCTTCCAAGACTTGTTCGGCATCCAGTAGTCCGCAATCATGCCCGCCTGATTCGGATAGTATTTCTCGAAAATCTCGCGGTACAAAAGCGACTCCTTTGTAAACGGACGGCAGTGATACGCGTACTTTTCGGCTGTTTTTTTCCAGTCGTCGCCGTAAAGACCGTTTGCATATTCTTTGAGGTCGTCGACCATGGAGTGCCCTACGGCGTCGGAGAACGCGGCTTTTTCACGGAACAGAATGGAATGGGGGAGAATGTCTCCGTCGAATGCCTTGCGCAAAATATACTTGCCGCAGCCGTGCGTGTTCATCTTGAGCTTCGGATCTATACTCATGACGTGACGCACGAAATCGAGATCGCCGAACGGCACGCGTGCTTCGAGCGAATTTACGGAAATGCATCTGTCCGCACGCAGAACGTCGTACATATGCAGCTCGCTTACGCGCTTTACCGATTCTGCTTGAAAAGCTTCGGGCGAGGGCGCGAAGTCCGTGTATTTGTATCCGAACAGTTCGTCGGAAATTTCGCCGGTCAAAAGCACCTCGATGTCGGTCGTTTCGCGTATTTTCTTGCAGATAAGGTACATTCCCATGCTCGCGCGGATAGTCGTTATGTCAAACGTCCCGAGCGCTTCTATGACCGTCTCGAGACTGTCGAGCACTTCCTTTCGCGTCATGAATATTTCGGTGTGATCGCTTCCGATATAGTCCGCGACCTGTCTTGCGTATTTAAGATCGATTGCGTCCTTGTCCATACCCACGGCAAACGTGCGAATGGGTGACTTTGCGACCTTCCGACCTATAGCGCAGACAAGAGACGAATCCAGCCCGCCCGAGAGGAGAAAGCCGAGCGGCGCGTCCGAGTCGAGTCTCTTTTTTACGCCCGCAACGAGTTTTTCGCGTATTCCCTTAAGGGCGGCATTTTCGTCGCAAATAACCTCGTTTACCGCCGTTATATCGTTATAGCATACGAACTTTTCTCCGTCGTAGTAATGTCCGGGCGGAAAGGGAAGGATCTTTCCTTTGCAGACCGATACGAGGTTTTTCGGTTCGCTCGCAAAGGCTATGCCGCCCTTTTCGCTATAGCCGTAATAGAGCGGGCGAATGCCTATGGGGTCGCGTGCGGCTATGTATTTTTTCTTGTCTCCGTCGTAAATGATGCAGGCAAATTCCGCGTCGAGCCGCTTGAACATCTCGGCGCCGTAAAGCTCGTACATCGGGAGTATTATCTCGCAATCGCTCCCCGAAACAAAGCTATGGCCCTCGCTTTCGAGAATCTTCTTTTCCTTGCGGAAGCCGTACAGCTCGCCGTTGCAGACGACGAAATTGTTTTTGAAACGGAACGGCTGCATACCGTGCTCGTCAAGCCCCATGATTGCGAGTCGATGAAATCCGACATATCCGTCGTCGGTCTCTTCGAAAACGCTCATATCGGGACCGCGCGAGAGCGTTTTGTCGAACGCTTTTTTTGCCTCGTCCGAGCTTACGGCTTTGTCTGTAAGGCAGAAAATAGAACACATATAGGGGATAATGCTCCTTTAAATTTTAATTATCATACATTAAAGCGCGAGCAATGTCAAGTAAATAGCCGTCCGACAGCCGATTTATTTTGATAAAGTGTTAAAGCGAGTGAAAAAAGGCGGAATAAATAGCTTCAAGCTCTTCGCGTAACGATTGACAAGCGCGTTAAAGAATGGTAAAATACAAAAGTAATCTCAAAGATTTCGGAGGCAAAAATGCTTAAGATAAGCGAAATTAAACAACACGACGGCGAGACCGTGGAAATAGCAGGCTTCGTCAAGCAGGTAAGAGACCTTAAGAAAATGCAGTTCGTCATACTGCGCGACGTCACCGAGTCGGTGCAGGTCACGATATTCAAGGGCGAGGAGTATAAGAAGCTCAACGAAACAGTAAGCTCGCTTACGCTCGAATCGTCGGTCAAGATAAAGGGCAAAGTTCATGTCGATTCGTTCGTAAAACTGAACGGCGTAGAGCTTCTTGCCGAACAGATAGAAATAGCCAATCTTGCCGACAACAATCTCCCCATAGACCTTACCGATTTCAACGAATCGAATCGCGATCTTCGTCTCGATTGGCGTTTTCTCGATTTAAGAAGCCGCGAACACCAGCTTATCTTCCGCGTTCAGACGACGGCGGAAATGGCAATGCGCGAGTTCTGGATAGATCACGGATTTACCGAGATCCACTCGCCCAAGCTCATGGGCAATCCGAGCGAATCGGGCGCCGAACTCTTTGAGCTAAACTATTTCGGAGGCAAAGCATATCTTGCTCAATCTCCGCAGTTCTATAAGCAGATGGCGATCGCCGCAGGCTTCGAAAAGGTGTTCGAGATAGGTCCCGTATTCCGCGCGAACAAGTCGTTCACGTCCCGCCACGATACCGAGTTTACAAGCGTCGACTGCGAATTTGCCTGGATAGACTCGTACGAGGACGTAATGAAGTTCGAGGAAGAATGGATAGCTTATCTCATAAAGCGCGTCAAGGAAAAGCACGGCGACGAGATAAAGGAAGTGCTCGGCAGAGAGATAGTCGTGCCCAAAACGCCCTTCCCGCGCGTGAGCATGGACGAAGCCAAAGAGATCATAAAGTCGCTTGACTACGAAGTGCCGCCCGAAACGAAAGGCGATCTCGATCCGACGGCGGAACGCCTGCTCGGCAAATATTTTAAGGAAAAGGCGGGGAGCGATTTCGTGTTCGTGACGGAGTTCCCGACGTCCATTCGCCCTTTCTATCATATGTATAAACCGTCCGATCCGTCCAAGACGCTTAGCTTCGACCTTCTTTGGAACGGTCTCGAAGTAACGACGGGCGCGCAGCGCGAACACCGTTTCCCCGTAATAGTAAAGCAGGGCATAGAAAAGGGACTTATTCCCGCATCGGCTATGACCGACAGCGGCGAAGTCGTAATAGAGAATCTTCCCACGGGACTCAAAGACTATCTCATGTGCTTCAACTACGGCTGCCCTCCGCACGGCGGCTACGGCTTCGGTCTTACCCGTATGCTTATGAACCTTCTCGGCTACACGAACGTGCGGGAGGTTACGTTTATCTACCGCGGCGTAGACAGATTGCGCCCTTGATGGCGTATAAATCAAGCGAATACGGGCTACGTTCGTCGCCCCGCTTGGGCGCAGTACGAGTATGTACAGCAACCCAAGCGGTGCGCCGACAGTTGCCCGTCTCGCTCGTTTCTCCGCCGTCAGAACCGACATCTGAATTGCCTCGCCACCGGCTGTTCGTCTTACTCGCATCTAAGCCCTCGTATGAAGCATCATCCTTATAAAAGGCTCCCTTTAGTAAGGGGAGCTGTCACGAGGAACGAGTGACTGAGGGGATTGTCATTCTTAAAAAGACTGTTTCTTTTTCTATTTTTAGTCCAATCCTTTAAAAAGGGGTCTTAGGGCGAAAGCCCTAAGTCGTTTAAAGGAGAGAGATAACTCGCCTTGCGGCTCGTGGCGTTCGCTGCGCCGTATAGACGGCTTGCTCGGCTGAGTGAAAGGGGGGGGGAACAGCCGAAAGTTCCTCTCCCTTCATCTTTTTGGGGCGCCTTTTCGAAAAAAGGCGCAGTAACATTTTCCGCGGTTTTCAAAAAAGCGCAAAACCCACTTAACCCATATCCATGCTTTTTTTCCTTACTTTTTTCTTGAAAAAAAGTAAGAAGGAGTTTATAATGAAACACATCGACATCAAAGAACTTTATGCGTCCCCCGACAAATACGTCGGTAAGAGCGTCACGGTCTGCGGCTGGGTGCGCACGGCGCGCGATTCCAAAACCATAGCTTTCGTCGAAATAAACGACGGCACGGCGTTTAAAAATATGCAGCTGATTGCCGAAAAGGGAAAAGTAGAAGAGGAGAGCCTAAAGAGCGTTATGCCTGTGGGGACGGCGATCAAGGCGGTAGGCAAGTATGTCGAGTCGGAAAAGAACGGCTATGAGATACAGCTCGAAAAGGTAGAGCTTCTCGGCGCTTGCCCCGACGACTATCCGCTTCAGAAAAAACGCCACACGCTCGAATTCTTGCGTACGATTCCGCACCTTCGCGCACGCACACGCTACTTCGAAGCGGTGTTCGCCGTCCGCGACGTGCTCTCTCACGCCGTGCACGGTTACTTTAAGAGGAACGGCTATAAGTACATTCATGCGCCGATCATTACGGGAAGCGACTGCGAGGGCGCGGGCGAAATGTTCCGCGTTACTACAAAAGACTGGAACGCCAAAGCCAAGACCGAGAGCGAGTATTATAAAGACGACTTTTTCGGCAAGAAAGCCGGTCTCACCGTATCGGCTCAGCTCGAGGGCGAAATGGCGGCAATGGGTCTCGGAAGAATTTACACGTTCGGACCGACCTTCCGTGCCGAGCATAGCAACACGACGCGCCATGCGGCGGAGTTTTGGCAGATTGAGCCAGAGGTGTGTTTTGCCGATATTGACGATATAATCGAGATAGCCGAAGACTTCATAAAGTCCATAATAAGGGATACGATTTCCGCTTGCCCCGACGAAATCGACTTCTTCGACAGTTGGGTCGAAAAGGGTCTTAAGGAAAAACTCAACCATGTATTAAATAGCGACTTCGGGCGCGTTACCTACACCGAAGCCGTCGAGATCCTTAAAAAGTCGGGCAGACAGTTCACCTATCCCGTAGAGTGGGGACTCGATTTGCAGACCGAGCACGAAAAGTATCTTACCGACGAGTACTTCAAAAAACCGCTCTTTGTCGTAGACTATCCCGCCGACATCAAGGCTTTCTATATGAAGCAGAACCCCGACGGTAAGACCGTTGCGGCTACCGATCTTCTTGTACCCGGAATAGGCGAAATAATCGGTTGCAGCGAGCGCGAGGCGGATCTCGAGAAGCTTAAAGCCGCCATGACAAAGCGAGGTATGCCTCTCGACGGGTACACCGAATATCTCGACACTCGCAAGTACGGCAGCGTTCCGCACAGCGGTTTCGGACTCGGCTTCGACAGAGCCATGATGTACATCACGGGCGTGCAGAACATACGAGATACGTTGTTGTTCCCTCGTACGGTAGGTACTCTCTGACTGCTTATATACTTCGCGAATACGGACTGCGTGTGTCGAGGCAAGCGGGCGCAGTACGAAGATGTACAGCAACCCGCTTGCTTCGCCACCTGCTGTCCGTCTCGCTCGCATCTAAGCAGTCAGAGAACTCGTACTTTAACCTAAAAAAAGGCTCCCCTCGAGTTTAGGGCGCGAACGCGACGGCATAAGCCGAAACTACAGTCCTGTGGACTGTAGTTAGCGCAGAGCGGCGAGAAGCTGTGCTTCGAGCCGGAAGCTGTCTGAGAAAAGCTCACTGCCCTAAGGCTCCCCTTAGCAAGGGGAGCTGTCGCCGATAGGCGACTGAGGGGATTGTTATCCTATATAAAGCCTTCCCTTGACATGGAAGGTGGCGCCGTGCAGAGGCGTAGCCGAACACGGTGACGGATGAGTAGACAATTATAAAAAAGACTGTTGTTTCTTGCAAATAATTACTATCCTTTAAAAAGGGTTTTTAGGGCGAAGCCCTGAATCGTTTAAAGGAGAGGGATTTAAAAGGGAGAGGAACAGCCGAAAGTTCCTCTCCCTTTTTCTTTTTCGAGCACCTTTTTGAAAAAAGGTGCAAACAATATGCGTAATGTTACATTTGCTCAAAAACTTGGCTATTGCCGCAAGGCAAAAAAATTTTCTCCGCCTTTTTAAAAAGGCAAAATAAAATTTAAAAAGGAGTCCTCTATGCCCGACGAACAACTCACATTATTCGAAGAGGGCGAGCAGCCGCTTGCCGCACGCCTTCGCCCGCGCAACCTCGACGAGTTCGCGGGACAAAAGCACCTACTCGGAGAAGGCAAGGTGCTTCGTCGGATAATAGAAAGCGACAGAGTCGGCTCGATGATTTTCTGGGGACCTCCGGGCGTGGGCAAGACGACGCTCGCGCGCATAATCGCAAACAAGACCCGCTCGACGTTCATAGATTTTTCCGCCGTCACGAGCGGCATAAAAGAGATAAAGCAAGTTATGGAGCAGGCGGAAAAGAGCCGCCGCTTCGGCGTGCGCACTATTCTTTTTGTGGACGAGATACATCGTTTCAACAAAGCCCAGCAGGACGCGTTTTTGCCGTTCGTCGAAAAAGGAAGCATTATTCTCATAGGGGCGACTACGGAAAACCCCTCGTTCGAGGTCAACGGCGCACTTCTTTCGCGCTGTAAGGTGTTCGTATTGCAGGCGCTCAAGACAGAGGAGCTTGCAGAGCTTTTGTCGAATGCCATAAAGGACGAGCGCGGCTTCGGCGGACAGAAGATAGACATCGCGCCCGAAACCGTCGAGACCATAGCCGCGTTTGCCAACGGCGATGCGAGAAGCGCGCTTTCCACGCTCGAAATGGCGGTCTTAAACGGCGACATGGACGGCGGCGGCAAAATAACCGTCACGAAAGAGACGGTTGAGCAGTGCACGGCGAAAAAGTCGCTGCTGTACGATAAAAGCGGCGAAGAGCACTACAATCTCATTTCCGCGCTTCACAAGTCCATGCGAAATTCCGACCCCGACGCAGCCGTCTATTGGCTTGCGAGAATGCTCGAGGCAGGCGAGGACGTGCTGTACGTCGCGCGCAGAATAGTCCGCTTCGCAAGCGAGGATATAGGTCTTGCCGATTCCAAAGCGCTCGAAGTCGCGGTCGCCGCATACCAAGCCTGCCATTTCATAGGAATGCCCGAGTGCAGCGTCCATCTCACGCACGCCGTCGTCTATATGGCAATGTCGCCGAAATCCAACTCTCTCGAAGTAGCCTATATGCGCGCGAAAAAAGACGCGCTCGAAACGCTTGCCGAACCCGTGCCGCTCGTCATTCGCAACGCGCCGACAAAGCTTATGAAGGAGCTTGACTACGGCAAGGGCTATAAGTACGCGCACGACTACGAGGACAAGCTCACCGATATGCAATGCCTTCCGGATAACCTCGTCGGCAAAGAGTACTACACGCCGACCGACGAGGGGCTTGAGGGCAGATATAAGACCCGCCTTAACGAAATCAAAGCCTATAAAAAATCCTTGAGTCGCGATCAGTGACGGTAAAGGATTTTTATTTTACCTAATAATTTACACTTTCAACCTACTTTTCTAAGTTTATGTCAATAAACGGCAAGTTTGCGACAAGCTATTGACAAAACAGTAATTTTATGGTATTATATTCTTACAGAGCAAGAGCAAACTGTAAATTTTACGGAGGATGAAAGTGATGAAGGCGGCGAGAGAATTGACGGCAGTCGCGTTGATTGCGGTTATGACGCTCGTAACATTGTGTTTTACGGCGTGTACAGAATCGAAGGATAAGATAGTCGGTAATGCCGATGTTTCCGCATCGGAGCGGGTATTGGAAAAATTTTTCGGCAACGAAAGAACCGTAACAATTACGGACGACGAAGAATATTATTCACAAACGGTATATTTTAGAAACGAAGAAGATTTTTGTGCCGAGAGAAATAAAAGCTCGGCAAACGGTCTTAACGCAAAAGCAAAAGTTAATAGCGGCGCGTTGCCGAAAAAAACGGACGGCAAGTTCGTTATCGGAGCGAGAAAACGCGTTTGGGTGGAAGAAGTGTATTACGGAGGTGATGTGGTAGGCAGCAGATTATTGCGTTCGGAGGAAATCGAAAGTAATAATGTTTCGACGTACGGATATTTGGGAGACGCTTCTGAGAGTAAGTTCTCTTTGGATATAGATATGTACGTTATTTACGAACCTCGTGAAGAGTACTACTATGTTGCGGGAAATGCATATTGGAGTAGTGAAAGTGTATTGGGTGGAGAAAAATATCCCGAAGACTCCTCAGATGATTTTATGGGCTTGACTTGGGGCGGCGACGGAGAATTAAAAGTTGTTGACAGATCTTTTGAAGGGGAATACCGAGACGGAACCGCAATAAGTGCAAGTACTAAGATTTCGGATACTTATGCCGGATATTGTTGGCAATTCAGAGAAAAAACAGGTCTTTGGGAAACTTCAATGAGAGATGCGACTTGCGATGTCGTATTGAAAAAGACATATCAAGAATTGAAATACAAAGAGACAAATGCAAAATTTACTTATATTCACACATATAATAAAGTAAAACCGAGCGTGAGTATATCTCTAAGCGCAAACGGTTTGGCGGCATCTATTATTCTTTCTCAAGAAAAAGATACCTGGCAGCTGCAAATAGATGTACCTGCGCTTATATATTAAAAAAGGAGAATAAAATTTATGAAAAAAATTCCGTTTATACTGCTCGGCGTCACATTATTGCTGATAATAATATTTTTGTGCTTTTCGTCGTATTACGGGCTTGAATATATTTCGCCGATGATTTCGATTACGGCAGTTATAGCCAATCTCGTATTTATGGCTATCATAACCTATTGTGTGATCGGCATTTACATTAACGGCAAGAAAAAATAATATCGTAAAAACACATTGCGGGTAGGCTTCACATAAAGCCCACCCGCTTTTTTATTGTCCGCAAATGGCATTCCTTGAGTTAAGTGGAGCTGTTCAAGCAGCAAAGGGGTGTTCGGTCAGGCTCATTAAAAGCCCTACCTTACGGGAATGGAAACGGTAAGCGTAAACATATCTCCGTCGATAGCCGCGCCGATTTTCCCGCCGTAGCTTTCCGCGACATACTTCATACTGCGCATACCGTAACCGTGTCGGTTTCCGTCCTCTTTGCTTGTCTCGGGCAGTCCGTCTTTGATTTCTATCCGCCCCGAAAAATAGTTGCAAATCTCTATGACGGCGAGGTTTTCCTCCCGCCGAAGAGTGATACCGATGATCCGCTTGTCCTCTTTTTCGAGCGGCTTGACCGCTTCGACGGCGTTGTCAATGGCGTTGCCGAACAGGGCGTAGAGGTGCGACGGCGAAACGAACGATAGGAGCTTTCCGTCGGCAAGACAGGTAAGACGTATGCGGTTGCTTTCGCAAAGCAGCTGTTTTTCGTATAGCACGACGTCGAGAATTTCGTTACCCGTCTTTATATTCGAATCGTATATTTTAATGGCTTCTTTCAGTTCTTCGATCTCGCGTGCATTGAGTTTGTCCTCGAGAGATGACAGTCGGTGTTTCAAATCGTGGCACTTCATGTTGATTATTTCGACCGTCTCTTTCGACGTCTCGTATCGCCGCTTTTCTTGCGTCAAAAGCTGTTCGGTGATTTCGAGATCCTGCGACAGCTTGTTCCGTTTGAGTATGCCGAAAATCGTAACGAGCACAAACGACATACATATGAGCGCAAACATTTTCGTAATAATCGATAATTGAAGACTTTGCGGTTCGAAAGCGCGACTGAAATTCAGAAGCATGGAAACGGCAATCACCGAAATAAATATAAGATAAAGTGCGACGGATACCCGTTTTGTTTCTACGAGTTTGGTGCGTTTCGCGTACAGCACGGCAAAGAGTATGAAGAACGCGGAATGAAACAATCCGAGCAAAAAATAGTCTACGAATTTCGGCGCGGAAGGAAAGAACGAGACGGATGAGGTGTCGTCTATACCGCACAGATTCAATATAAGCGCATAGCCTTTGCCCACGAGAGTTTTTACCGCTATAAACGTGCACCAACAAACAATGCTTTCCATAGTTGTTTCTTTCCAACAGAAAAACACTATTGCGAGATGATACAGCTTCATTAAAGTGTGAGTCGCAATGCGCGTTGTTATTGCGGCGGGTGAGGTGGGCGCGGAAGAAAACGCGCTTTTCCACATGGCAAGAAGTACGCATAAAACCAAGCCGAATATAAAGCTTGTCAGAATTCTCGGAATGAAATATTTACGGCGCTTGTAGGAAACCGTAAAAAGTATGAGGAGAAGAAAGCTTTCGCACAGCTCCATAAAAAACGAAATTATGTTGAGTCGGCAGTTGTCCGTTATGTATGTGAATACAGTCATATAAGTCGCCTACCTTATTTTCGAGGGCGCTTGCCGTCCGGAAAATCTCGGAGAGCGGCCGTAAAATCTTTTCTGCGGTTGCGGCTTATCGCAAGCTTATGGCTTCGGCTTCCGATTTTTACCGTTACCATGTCTCCGTCAAGCTCGGTGCAATACCTGAGGTTTACGAGATAGCAGTTGTTACATCTCATAAATGCGAAATCGGATAATTTTTGCTCCACGGCTTTCAGCGATATATATTGCTTATAGTCGCCGCCAACGGTGTGGAAAGTGATGTTGTGACCTATGACTTCGCAGTATGCTATATTCTCGGGGTCGAGCTTTGCGATGCCGCGTTCTGTCGGAACGGTGATAAACGAGCTTTCCTTTTGCTTGTGCTTTTTGTACGCCCGCATGAACTTCATCGCGAATTCCCCGTAGGTGATCGGCTTTAAGATATAGTCGAACGCGTTTACTTCATAGCCCTTCACGGCGTATTGAGCAAGCGACGTAATGAATATGAGTATAACTTTCTCGTCGAGCGCTCTGAGACGATGCGCGGCGTCCATTCCGTCTATATACGGCATTTTTATGTCGAGCAGTATTACGTCGTACTTGCCCGAATAGTTCGTCAAAAGTTTGACCGCATTGTCGAAAACGGCAACGCAAAAAGACGTCGCGTTTTCTTCGGCAAAGCGCAACAGGTATTCCTTTACGGTATCGGAATATGTTTTCTCATCTTCGACTATAGCAATGTTCATCTTTCCGCATCTCCCGATTTATATTTATTATACCACACATTTTGTTTTAGGTCAATAGGGAATTTCGACAGACTGTGCGGACAGAACATACATTTTGCGCTGTCGGCATTGAAATACTCTTTCGGCTGTGATATTTTATTTTTCGGTGGGTGACCATCAAATATTTTTTTCGGAGGAAAAGAAAATGAAGAAATTACTCAAGCGACTTACGGTGATCGCCGTTATCGCAGTCACTGTCCTCGGCGTGCTTTGTTTCGCCGCTTGCGGGGATAAAAACGAGGTTGTCGGCACATATAAGATTACGTTCTCGAAGAGCGAGCTTACAGGCAACATTCGCCATTCCGGCTATATTGCAAACGGAGACTGCGAGGAAGTCAATACGCTTGTACTCAAGGACGATATGACGTATGAGTACACAAAGTACATAACGACGGACGTTGCGTCGGCGGCAAGCCTTCGCAATGCCGAACGCGAGGCGGCAGACGCAAACATATTGTTTTCATGGACGGCAAAAGGAACTTGCACTTTCGATTGCTATAAAGACGGTACATATAAGTTTACTTACCCCGGAATGAATGTTTCCGAGACGGGAAAATGGGAATGGAAAGGATGGAAGTTTAAAGTCATCACAAATAACGGCAAAGAAATTACTGCCGTTATGGATGACGGCACACGTTCTTTAAGCTTTGAGTACATAGCCGATATGAATGAAAGATTGAAGGACACTTTTACTTGCGCTTCGTCAGTTTGGGGACCTGCTCTCGGGCAAACGGGCGCTTACACTCCCGAAAGCGGCTCGAATCCCGAACAGCCCACGCCTCCTTCTGCGACCTACACCGGTCCGGTAAAAATTTCCTATAAGTTCACGGGTACTTATACGACGGAAGGCAAGACAGTAACGCTTGCGCCGGCAACGGGCTGCGTCTGGAGCGAAGATTGGGGAAATTATCAAAACTATGGCTTTACAAACGTAAGCGGCAGGGAAAATGATTTGGTATTCCCCAAAGGACCGACTGGCAGAAGTTTTCATCCGCTCAATCATTTCGGCGGTAAATACTATTTTGCACCAAATAATGATGCCGGCGTGGAGATTACAAACAACAACGCTTTCAAGGTAAATGTCGATAAGGAAGCGGGAACATTCGCTTATATCGAAGAAAGCTCTTTCGATTGATAAGGCGAGGGGCGAATAATGGAAAATAACAATATTCCCAAAAAGGGCTTGAAAAAGGGCGTCTTTCTCGGAGTTTGGAGCGGTGTGTTTGCGCTCGTGCTTGCCGTACTCATAGCGCTCACTTGCGTTGCGACTCACTACGACTCCGTGCTTACTCAGTTCATGAAGTCGGTCGGCGGCGGTACGAGCGGAGAGGCGACGGACGTCGATTCGCGATATTTTAAGCTTGACTACGACAGCGCAGACGCTCTCAAGGCAAAAGAGGACGAACTGTGCCTCGAAATGGGCAGAGAAGCAGTCGTAATGCTCGAAAACGACATTGTAAACGGAACGACGCGTGCGCTTCCGCTCGAGGCAAACGCAAAGGTCAGCATCTTCGGTATGGCGGGAGCTAAGGGCGCGTCGAGCGGTACGGGTTCGGGCGCGGTGGCGACAGCCGGTGTTTCGCTTTCGAGTTCGCTTAAGGCGGCAGGCTTTGAGGTGAATGACGCACTTGTCGATTATTATGCGAAGAACTCTACGGCGCACGGTAAGGGTACGGCAGCCGGCGGAGGTACGGACAAGGGCGATTGGTCGCTCGGCAAGGAAGCGGATTTCCCGACGTCGGGTGCGCTCGCTCAGTCGTTGAATACATACAATGGTGCCGCGATATTCGTGCTTACCCGAAGCGGCGGCGAGGGCGGCGACCTTGCCCGCACGATGGACAACCACGGCGGCAGTAAGGAAGACAGTCATCTGTCGCTTTCCCCGTCCGAAAAAGCAACGCTCAAAGGCATAAAAGATTGCGGAAAGTTTTCTCGTATAGTAGTGCTCGTAAACTCCGCCAATGCCATGGAGATAGGCGAACTTAAGGACTATGGAGTAAACGCCGTGCTTTGGTACGCAGGACTCGGAACTACGGGACTTGTGGCGGTGGGCGAGGTGCTCGCGGGCGCTACCAATCCTTCCGGCAGGCTCGTAGACACCTATGTGTACGACAACTTCTCTTCGCCCGCTATGCAGAATTTCGGAGATTACTGTTTCGAGGACGATATCGCACAGTCGTATATAAATTATGCCGAGAATATCTATGTCGGTTATAAGTATTACGAAACGCGTTATGAGGATAAAGTTACGGGGCGCGCAAACGTAGGAAACTACGACTATGACAAGACCGTTCTCTATCCGTTCGGCTACGGGCTTTCGTTTACTCGGTTCACATACTCCGATTTCGATTGCAAAGTCGAAAACGACATGGTGAAGCTTTCCGTCAAGGTTACGAATAACGGAACTGTTGCAGGAAAGGAGGTCGTGCAGATTTACTACTCGGGCGAGTATACGACGTTCGACAGTGAAAACGGAATAGAAAAAGCGGCGGTAAACCTCGTCGAGTTCGCTAAGACCGCGGTCATAGAACCGACAAAGAGCGAGACGCTTACCGTGGAATTTCCGCTTTCGGACATGAAAGTCTACGACGAGAAAGTCAACAAGACCTATATTCTCGAAGCCGGAGATTACTACGTTACGGCGGCAAAGGACGCGCACGACGCCGTAAACAACATTCTAAAAGCGAAAGGCTACGCCGTAGACGGCAATGCCGCACTCACATATAGGTATACGCAGAGCGAAACAGTCAAGTGCGATAAGGGTGTGAACGCCGAAATTACCAATCTATTCGAAGATTTGCGTTTCGATGGCGCTACCTATCTTTCGAGAAGCAATTGGTCCGTAATGGACGGATCCTCCGTCGGTGCACCGCACATACTCGGCTCGGGCAGTTTGACGACCGCTACGGGAGAGACGACGGGTTCGAACACAATGGGTAAAGACGGATATATCGGAACTATTAGGACTACGGCAAAGATCAAAGAAGGTCTTGCAAAGAGCGGTTATGAAGCAAGCGGCAACCCCAAGGATAAAAATTCCTATACGGCAAACCGCACTTACGGCAATGACGCGGATCTCGAGCTTGTCGATGTGCGGGGACTGCCTTACGACGACGAGAAGTGGGAAACTTTCCTCAATCAGATGAAGTTTTCGGAAATCTACGAGCTGTTCGGTCATGCCGGCTACGGCACTATCGAAGTAAAGTCGATAAACAAGCCGAAAACGACCGAACTCGACGGACCTACGGGAATAAACAGCTTCATAAACGGAACAAGCGGCTACAGTTTTCCCAATGAAATTTCCATGGCGGCAACCTTCAATAAAGAGTTTGTCGAAGAAGAGGGCAGACTTATAGGAAACGACGCTATACTCATGTCGTCCGGCGCGGACAGAATGTCGGGTTGGTATGCGCCGGCAGTCAATATCCACCGCACGCCGTTCTCGGGAAGAAACTACGAGTATTACAGCGAGGACGCAGTTCTTTCGGGTAAAATGGTTGCATGTGTTATAAAAGGTGTGCAGAGCAAGGGTATGTATGTATACATGAAACACTTTGCTCTCAACGATCAGGAAACAAACCGTTCGGGAAAAAATCGTCTTGCGACATTCTCGACCGAACAGGCGGCGCGCGAGATCTATCTGAAGCCGTTTGAATACGGCGTTGTCGAGGGCGGAGCAAAGGGTATAATGACTTCCGTAAACCGTATAGGCACCACCATTGTGGCGGGAAGCTATGCGCTCAATACTCTTCTCCTGAGGCAAGAGTGGGGCTTTAACGGCGCGGTCATAACCGATTACATGGGCGGACCGACGGCGGAGTTCTGCGACCAGGTTCTCGCTTCGGGCGGCGACCTCATCATGTGCAGCGGTTGGAACGCGCAAAAAGGCGTTCTGTCCGATTTCAATGCCGAGTGGGCAAGGGCGCTTCTTCGCACCGCGGCGCACAATACGCTTTATGTACAGGCAAATTCGCTCGCAATGAACGGCTTTGTGCACGGCACGGTCTACAGCGCAGGCTTCGCGGTCTATAAGATTCTGCTTATAGTGCTGTGGATAGTTCTTGTGGGCGGAATGGCTGCGGTCGGATTCTGGGTCTATCGCACGATACCTTGGAGCGCGGAGCAGTGGGAAAGCCGTAAGCGCATAAGTAAGAAAGGCTGGATAATAATAGGCAGCGTCGCCGGCGCGGTCGTTGTCGCTCTTGTAATAGTGTTCTGCGTCTGGGCGCTTCCCGCGCTGTCCAAAGCTCTTGTGCCGATGACGTGATAATGGCGACAAAAAAATGCACCTAAGCAAAAAGCGTTGACTTACCGTCGACGCTTTTTAAAATTTCCGTATTCGTCTTGTTTTGTCAAACCGTCCTTTTTCGCGCCTCGTACATACCGATCGCGGCGGCGATCGAAAGGTTGAGGCTGTCCACTTTGTCCGTGCACGGAATGATCACGCTTTGTCCGAGCGCGGCAAACTCCTCGGGCAGTCCGTGCGCTTCGTTGCCGAACACAAGCGCATACGGCGGCACGAACTCCACCTGTTCTATCGGAAGGCTCGCAGTAAGCATAAAGGGGTAGAGCTTGTGCTCGAATCTCGCGCGGTACTCGTCTATGCTTTTAAACACTTCGACGTTCAAGGAAAATATCGCGCCCATCGACGAGCGGACGACTTCGGGAGAAAACGGATCTGTGCAAGGTTCGATAATAGCTATGTTTTCGTATCCGAGTCCGAGAGCGGTGCGCATTATTGTTCCGACGTTTCCCGCGTTCATCGGCGAGACAAGCGCTATGTGCGGCTCGCCTTCGTCGAGCGCCATAGAGTACTTTTCGAATTCTCCTATAACAAAACAGTTTTCTTTCGGCGAGAGGATATTGAACGCCTTTTCGCTTTCTGTCGGGCTTATTCCGAGAGACTCGCACTTTTCGATAAGTTTGAAATAGTTGTCGTTTTTCGTGACGGCGGGGTGGACGTAGACGGCGCGCAAGCTCTTCGGGCGCGATAAAAGCAACTCGAATGTCACCGTCATGCCGAGCGCGTAAGAAAACTCGTATTCTTTCCTATATCTTTTCATGTTTAAATTTTTTCTATCTTCGCGCCTTCTTTCGTGTCGACGACCTTAAAGCCGAGCGCGGCGATCTTGTCGCGAAGTTCGTCGGACTTTGCCCAATCCTTGGCGGCGCGCGCAAGTTGTCTTTCTTTCGCAAGCGCGGCGACTTCTTCTGGGATCTCTATAAGTTCGCTTTTTTCCTCTTTGAGCGGCTCGGGTTTGTCGAGCGAGAGACCGAGCACTTTGTCGAAGTCGAGAGCGGCGGAGTATATGTCGCGGCTCGGCTTCTCTTTTAGCATGGTCCACAGCACGCCGAGAGCAAGCGGCACGTTTAAGTCGTCGTTTACCGCGTCGGTAAATTCCTTTTTGTATTTTTCTATTGTTTCGGGTGCGGTAGGCTCTTTGGAATTTTTGTGCTTAAAGCATAAGTCGAGAAGTCTTAAGTACGACACTTGCGCCGCGTCCAGCCCCTCGAACGTGAAGTTCAGTTTCTTGCGATAGTGCGCGTTAAGCGCAAGATACCGAAGGGCGAGCGGGCGATAGCCTCGTTCTATGAGGTTTTCGACGGTGTATGTGTTTCCGAGCGATTTGGACATCTTACCGCCGTCCACGCACATGAACTCGCAGTGCATCCAATAGTCTACGGTTTTGCAGCCTTCTTTTGCTTCGCTCTGCGCTATCTCGTTTTCGTGATGGACGGGAATGTGATCTATGCCACCCGTGTGTATGTCGAACACCTTGCCGAGATATTTGCGGCTCATGGTCGAGCACTCTATGTGCCAACCCGGGTATCCTAGCCCCCAAGGCGAATCCCATTTCATAATGTGATTCGGCTCGGCTATCTTCCACAGCGCAAAGTCGGCGGGGTGGCGCTTTTTTGCATTTACTTCGACGCGCGCGCCCGCTATCTGATCCTCGAGTTTGAGCCGCGAGAGTTTGCCGTAGTCGTCGAACTTACCGATGTCGAAATATACCGCGTCGCCCGTGAAATATCCGTAACCCTTGTCGCAAAGGTCCTCGACGTAAGCGATCATATCGTCGATGTGGTCGGTGGCTTTCGCGATAATCTCGGGTTTACCTATGTTGAGACGGGCAAGATCTTTCATGAAAGCTTCTGTGTAAAATTCCGCGATTTCCTCGGGCGACTTTTTAAGCTGTCTGCTCGCCTGTTCCATCTTATCTTCGCCTTCGTCGCCGTCGGAGAGAAGATGCCCCACGTCTGTAATGTTCATTACGCCTTTTATTTTATAGCCGTTATACTTGAGTACGCGGCGCAAAGTGTCCATGAACATATACGCTCGCAGATTGCCTATATGGGCATAGTTGTATACCGTCGGTCCGCACGAATACATCGTGACAACCTTCTCCGAAATCGGCACAAACTCTTCTTTCTTTCTCGACAAAGTATTATAAAATTTCAGCATATTCATTCCTTTTCAGCGGCTTTGCCGCGAGGGCTTATTTGTTACGTTTTTTTGTCATTTCGAGCGTAGCGCAGTACATAGGCTCCCCTTAGCAAGGGCGCGAACGCGGCGGCGTAAGCCGCAACAACAGTCCTAAGGCTCCCCTTAGTAAGGGGAGCTGTCTGCGAAGCAGACTGAGGGGATTGTCTTTCTTGCCCATAGCTACATCACGCATTGCTTAATCCTTACATTGGCTCCCCTTAGCAAGGGGAGCTGTCACGAGGAACGAGTGACTGAGGGGATTGTTCACTACAACGCTCTCTCCTTGGCTCCCCTTGAGTCAAGGGGAGCTGTCTGCGTAGCAGACTGAGGGGATTGTCAAACTTCTTTCCCAAAACTACGACCCTCCGACCTTTCTTTCAAGCTCCTCTACGCGCTTTGCCAGCCTCTCAAGCTCTTCGGAGACGGGGTCGGGGAGAGACTGATTGAGGTCGTCTACTCGCTCTCCGCCTATTCTTACTACGCGCCCGGGCACGCCGACGACAGTGGCGTTCGGCGGCACTTCTTTAAGGACTATCGAGCCGGCGCCGATCTTGGCGTTTTTGCCGACGGTGAACGGACCGAGCACTTTCGCGCCCGCGCTTATCATTACGCCGTCCTCGATAGTGGGGTGACGCTTGCCCTTGTCTTTGCCCGTTCCGCCGAGCGTGACGCCCTGATATATGACGACGTTGTTGCCTACGACGGCGGTCTCGCCTATGACGACTCCGACGCCGTGGTCGATAAATACGCCTTCTCCTATGCGTGCGGCGGGGTGGATCTCGATCCCCGTAAAGAATTTCGAAAGAGCGCTGACGATGCGCGCCAAGAGCTTATAGCGGTGGCGGTAGAGAAAGTGCGCGAACCTATGAAGCACGAGCGCGTGGAAACCGCTGTAAGTGAGTATGACCTCTATTCGGCTTCTTGCGGCGGGGTCATGCTTAAAGACGGATTGTAAATCTTTTTCTATGACAGACATGATATTATATATTAAATATTTCCTTTCTAAGTTCGGTTTTCGATAAAGGACAGAAGCCGCGTTGCGCTCTCGAGCGTTTCGACGGCGCTCTCGTATTCCTTTTCGTCGTTTATGAACGTGGCAAACGCCTTTTCGATCTCGGCGAGCTTGCCTTCTATATATTCTTTGCCCGCGTCCGTAATGCAATAGGCTGTCTCGCGTCTTGCGGGGAGCTTGTGCCTCTCGATAAGTCCGCGCTTTTCGAGTCCGCTCGCAAGACAGGCAAGATTGCTTTTCTGAAGATCGAGCATATCTATGATCGTGTTGGGCGTAAGCGGCTTCTCTTTTATCAGAAAGAGAATTTTCGCGTCGAGCGAAAGCGTGCCTTTCTTTCGGCCTTCCGACTGCGTTATACACGCCTTTCTTGTGGCTATCCTTAAATTTACCGCCGCTTCCGCGATCTTACCTGATTCCATATGCACCGTCCGAGTTATGATAAAATAAAGAATTTACGGGTATTATAGCACGTCTTTTTCCCATCTGTCAACTGTTTTCCCGAGGGCTTACATACATACTCGCCTACGGCTCTCGTACTCCGCTTCGCTTCGTGGCGTTCGTCACTCCGCTCCTCGGCTGAGGGCGTTCGCTTCGCCTATAGGGCTCGCTCGGCTGAGCGGTCGTGTACGGTTTAGTACGCTCCCTTCGTCGGTGCTCGCTTGCCTTGAACTGCCCGTATCTAAGCCCTCGGGTGTTAATATTTAATCCTATAAAAAGGCTCCCCTTGGCAAGGGGAGCTGTCTGCGTAGCGACTGAGGGGATTGTTCTCGTAGATAGAACAAAACATTCGTAAGCCGCAATCCTCATTTCTTTTGTTTTTTCGGTTGCGTCTTTTCCGGAAAGGCTCGGCGCTTTCGGTTCGCCTTTTCCGAGAAAATCATATAATATGTAATTAGCACTCTCATGCTTAAAGTGCTAAAAATGTATTGACATTTGCCTATAAATGTAGTATGATATAAGTGGAGTTCCGCGAGGGAACGACCGCATTTAAACGGAGGATGCTTTAAATGGCAATCACGGATAAGGTAATAGAACTCTCTCCCGTAAACAAGAAGAAGAACATTATTTTCTATGTCATAATGGGCGTGCTGCTCGCTACGACGATTTTGTTTTTACTGCTGTTTATTTTGAAACCGGCGGCTTCCGCAGGCGAGATAAGCGGATTGGAGCTTACGAGCAACCTCTATAAAGAAGGCGACGGATTTATCGCGGCAAAAGGCGACGCGGATAGGGAATACACTTTATGCGCGGCTGTGGGCTACAGCGGCGACGAGTCGCTCGACACCTCGCTCGAATGGATACTTCCCGCGCAGTTCACCCGCACCAACGCAAACGAAATTACCGAAAGCGATATGCAGGAAGCGCGCAAAGACGCGACTCTTGCTCCGGGCGAAAATACCAAAGTCGTATACGATTACTGTAAATTCAAAATAGACTCGAATGCGATTTCCGGCAACAAAGCGACCGTAACGGTGCGCACGAATGCGAAAAACAAGGAAGACGCGGCGTTCCAGACAAAGACGATAGAAATAGAAGTGCGCGACGTGGGCGCAAGAGAATTGGATTTTACCAAAGTCACTACGCAGGCAAACACTCCTCCCGCTGCGCTCACGCAGGGCGACGAAGAGGGCATAGACGCGGTGCTTCGACTTCCGTACATAAATCGTCCTACGGCTACGAGCTACACGGTATACTTGGAACAGATCCCCGAAGTGGACGGCACGGGCAGAGAAATGCCGATAACCGTTCGCCTCACGAATGAGTTGTCGAGCAACGGCAGCCGTTATTCGACGAATGCCATACTTGCCGAGATAGAAGGCGAAGCGGGCGCCGTAAACCTTGCGCCGCTTTCCGAAACGGCGTCGAATGCCTTTTCGTTCAGCGTGTCTTCGACAGGCACGGCGGTCGTAAAGGTCACGGGCAATAAGTTCAACGGCAGCTCCGAAATCATAAAGAGAGTCAAGATAATAGTAAATCCGATCGACGGTTTCGACGTAGTGACAAACTACAAACTCATGGAAAACGCCGTTGACGTAAACGCCGAGAACGCGCCTGCGGGCGACGGTATCGACGAAATAGAGCTTCTTGCAGGCACGGGCACGGGGACCAACAGCTACGACTTGCAATCCCATATAGCGGTCACGCCTTGGAGACTTCAAAAGAGTTGGGCGGGCAAGAACGTCAACATCGCGATAACGGACGAAAAAGGTCAGGCGATAGGCAATACGATCGTAAAATCCGGTTCCAACGGACAGGGCTTGACTCTCGAGCCGCTTTCTCCGGGTACGGCTTACGTTACGATTACCGATGCAAGCGCGAATTCCATAGGCGCGAATCTGCGCTTCAAAGTAAATGTGCGTTACGACATCAGCCGCTTCGGCTACGGCGACAGAGCCGCGGAAGAGCATTCCGTAGAGGTGATTACGGGGTCGGAGCGTAACGAGCTCGAAGTGACCTATCTGCTTTCCGGCAAGAGCGAAGACGTAAAACCGGAACAAATAAACGCTCAAATCAAGGTAAGCGGCGGAAAGGGCATAGCTTTCCACGATATACTCAAGGGTACGACCGATATTATAGCCGCTACGCCGAAATTTATCGAGCGTACGGCAAACGGCAACGTCATTATGAAGGCGACTTTGTATTACGACGTAAAGCCCGATATAGGAGAAGAGCCCGTTTCGTTTACGCTTACGCCGCTCGGTTCGACTTCCGACTCGAAACTTATCGTCACGGTGGCGGCGAGCGTCGAGGCTACTCGCGTAGAGTTCATTACGGAAGAAGAGTGGCTGACGCTTAAAGCAAGCCATATCGCGAGCGATAAATTGCTCGAGTATGCGTCGTATTCGGTAGATGCGAGCGGCAACGCGGTATTGCGCCTCAATATGTCAAACAGTCCCGACTATTTCACGGATTTTATGCTCGGCGACTTTGTTAAATTTTTTGACAAAAACAACAACGACGCGTCGATTTCGGGAAGCAAAAACGTAAAAGTCACGCTTTCGGAAGGATATGCTCAGGCATTTACTTTAAGCGGAGAAAGCCCTTCGCCGGTTTCGCAAATACATCCGACGTTCGTGCGCGGCGACAGATTCGACAATTTCAACAGCGCGTCGATTTCATTCGCGCTTAAAGATACGCAAAGGCAGCTTACGATAGTTGCGACGGATACGCCGCTTCGACTCGGATATACGGGCGTTACCGATAAATTCACTTACGGTTGCCCCGCGACCGACTCGAGTGCGCTCCGCAGCATAGCCGTTCTTCCGGCGACCGTTACTCAGACTTACGCTTCGGGCGCAGTGCGTTCTCCGTCCAAGTATTATCTTTCGATACATATAAACAACATGGAAAACGAGCTTATACAGGTCGACCCTTTGAAATATGCGGGCGAGAATATAAGCGACATCGACCTTCCTTACGTTTATTATTTCGCTACGGAGGAAGCGGCTCAAAAGTTTGCTGATTGTTCGGGAGAGATTACCGACCCATCGTCCGTGACCGAGCTTCGGCAAGAGGCGCGCCGCACGGCTATGTTCGCGGTTAAGCGCAGCTATAATTCGGTTCCCAAGGATGTGCATTTGTTGCAGGACCTTTATACGACCGATTATTCCGCCGTCGGTTGGGAGGGCGGAAATAAGGTCAATCAAATTCGCTTCAGACTTTATCCGTGCGATGAAAACGGAACGCCCGATTTGAAATACGCCGCCGACGACTATGCGGTCACTCCCATACGTCTCATAGACGAGATAGTTCTTTCCGGCAGCGGTATAAGTAAAGACGAGAGCGGAAACGGCTACAGCGCTCAAGCCACGAGCGGCAGCCGATTCTCCGTGACTATCGGAGCAAAGCTCTATATAGGCACGGCGGATATGAGCGCTCCCTCGGGAAGCAAAGTTTACGATTATAATAAGGACGACGCGAATCTTGCCGACGTTCAGCAAATAACGGCGGAGTGCAACAATGAAAATATCACATTTTCGAGCACTACGAACGGACATATATTCAATATGCCTCTCGTTCAAAGCGGCGACGAGCCGGAGGTCGTCATAAGATATACGCTCAACGGTAAGGAGACTCAGTTGAGAGTTACGGTTCACAACCGCACTCTTCCCGTTTCGGATATAGAGCTCTATGCGGACGAAAACATGACGGACGAATTGACCGACGGCGAGCATGTTCTTTTGAATACTCTTTTGGATCCCGTAGACTATAGGAAGATATATTATAAGGTTACTTACGACGGGACGCATCTGAAAGACTACATTTCTTACGAAACGGTCGCGTTCAAATTCGCGTCAAACAGTCTTTTAGTCGACGCCGACGATATGTTCCCGAACGGCAACTCCATAGCAAACAACGGCGAAAAGACGGAGTTTAGGGGAAGCATAACTCTTCACGGCGAAAAGACAGGCACTTCGGAATTTTATATGCAGTCCGATGTGGCGGGCAAACTGTCGAATAAGCTTCATATGTTGGCGTATACGCCTTCAAGCGGCATAAAAATGACCGATAAAGCGACGAACGAGGAGTTTTCGAGCGGCGACGGCAGAGTGGATTCCGTCGTAATGAATATCGGAAGCGCCGACGATAAGCCGCAAAAACAGTGGGAGCTTAAGCGCTACTATGAAAAGGCAAACGAAAATATCGAGGCAGGCGGAACGACGTACGTTGTTTCCGTGAAGAAAAACGGTTCTTCGGAGCTTGTTTCTGCGGACGGACTCGAATGGCATTACGATTCCGGCAGTCGTATTCTCAGACTTGCTTCTATGGGAAAAGCAATATCGTCTCCCGTCTCTCTTGAGGTCGTCATAACGGAATATGCGTCTCACGGCGACTATTCGGTAGAGCTTGCAAAACATATCATAGAGTTTACGGTCGGCGTTACGGTCTCCGTCTATAAAACCGAGCTTACTATCGGAAGCAATGCCTTCGTCACGGACGGCGCTGGCGGCGCTGTCGAACAAAAACTCGGAGCGGTTTTGAACGGCGGAAAGGTCGATCATACGCCTACGGACGGCAGTGTGACGTACAGACTCTACAAAAACGATGTGGATATAAGCGGCGATAATACTCATGCTTTCCGTCTCGAGTCGAAGTCGGACGGAACGTACGTCGTGGCAGACAACAAAGTGCTTTCTTTGGATGCTACTTATAAGATAAGCGCGCTTTCGGGAGGCGTAGAGTCGGATAAGATCACACTCTCTCTCACGACTACGGCTCAACATATCGAGTTCACGAATTCGGCGACCGTCGAAAACGGAAAAACTTATATTTCGCATAATTTCGGCGATACCTACGATCTGTCCGCGGAAGTAAGAAACAGCGGTACGGACGCAAAAGAACAAAGCGTTTCGTACGCAGTGCTCGATGCGTCCGGAAATGCGTTTGCTCCCGGCAGCGTTCCCGCTTCGGTGGACGCTTACGGAATATTGTCGTTTAACGACGTGGGAAGCGCGGAATTTAAGGTGGTCGTTTCTTACGGATCGCTTCCTTCGCTTACCGTAAATTTCGTGTTTGAAAACGAAGTGACGGGCATAAAGACGACGTTTGACGGACATACGTCTATATCCGGAGACATTACGCTTTCGCCCGTGCTCTTCGGCGGAAACAGTCCTACTCTCGCCATAGGCGATGTGGAGCTTTTGGGCGTGGGAAGCAAAAAGCCGTACAAAGGCGCGTCCTACGAAGTCGTTTGGACGGTCGGAAACGGAGTGTTTACTTACGATACGGCTACAAAGACGATCTCTTTTGTAGGCGTAGGCAAGGCTTCGTTCACGCTCAGAGCGGAAACCTTCATGGGGTCCGGCGTATATGTACAGAGGACGTTCGCGCTTGAGGCGATAGCTCCGACTTTTACTGCTTCGTTTGAGGCGGGGAGCGACACCCAATCGGTCAACATAATGGACATTGCAACAGACAAATCGTTTGCTCTTACGCTTTCGAGTTCGATACAAAACGCGACTGTCGCAGTGACAAACGTCGCCGTGACTTCGGGCGGAGCTGCCGCCGCATTGTCCTTAAGAGCCGGCGCAGTCGAAGATTCGCTGTTCTCCTATGCGGACGGCAAGCTTGTAATGAATTACGCCGCGTTTGCGGACGTCGATCTTTCGAGCGTCAAGACTTACGAAATTACCGTTTCGGCTACGGTAAACGGCGTAAACGCGGCAAATCCCGTCAAGCTTTATATACGGGTTTCCGCCGACATGACATACTCGTCGCCGCAATTTTCGATATATGAATTTACGGGTCACGACATCGGCAATAATGCGGAAGTCGAAGACGAGGATAATTGGCAGGAAGTTACGGGCAACACGTTAAAGCTCAATAAGAGCGGCAAGTATACCGTCATGTATGATTCCGCGATAGACGATCCAGATTTTACGGTGAACGGAATTGCGCTCGATAAGACCAAACCTTTTATCTCTTTCGATAAAGTCGGTTCGCTTGTCGTCGCCGCGTCGTACGAGAAATACGGTAAGATATTCGACATAGGCACGCTTACGTTCTTCGTGACGAACGAAGGATCGGTAATTACGGGCGATCTCGATATGTTCGAAGCGGCGACGGACGGAAAACATTATATTGATTTCAACAATGATTCCGATAAGAAAACGGTTTCGTATACGATAGATTGGAGCGCGGCGGGCGAGACTTTTGCGGCAAGCGACTTTACTCTCCATTACAACGCAAACGTCCTTGCCGAACCTGCTTGCGAGTATACGCCGGGCAGTACGACGGCTGTCTGGACGTTTAAGGTAAATGAAACGGGAACGACGACGATATTCGCTTCTGTTACGAAAAACGGCGCGTATTACGCTTCCGAAGAAAGAAGCGCAACCTTCTATGTGAGCGCACGTCCGACGGCGGATGAATTTGCGGTGCAGGTGTCGTCTGCAAGTCTCGATCCTACCGTCTCGGGAAGCGAAAGCACGACGATCACGCCGACGTTTACCGCGCCCGACAATTTTGTCGGAGATTACGAGATAGAATACGCTGTCGTCTCGGGAAGCGATCTCGTTACGCTCGGCGCATTGGGTGCGGATAAAGAAATGCCCGTAGCCGCGAAATGGACTTACGGCGGCGGCGCGGCTCGTATCTGCGTGACGCTTACCGTGACGAGCGGTTACCATAAAGGCACGGTACTCGAAAAATATACGGACATAGCCGTTGCGGGTGCGACGGAGGGCACGTTCACTCTTGATCAGCCGTCCTCGGCAGTCGTTCTCAAAAACGAAACGGGCAAAAACACCTACAATATCGATGCAAACGCGGAAAAAGGCAGCGGGGACGAGAGTGTGTCCGTAAGCTACGAAATAACGTCGGGCGGAACTTATGCAAGCGTTAATGCGACGAGCGGACTCGTTACGGCTTCCTTCGCAAGCGGCGACGGCGGCACAGTGACCGTAAAAGTCAAGGCGACGTTTGCGAGAAAAAGCGAACTCGGCGGCGGCGCTTATGTAAAGGAAAGCTATATTACGGTTTATACGGTGCCTACGGCGTTGAGATCCGACAACTCCGATTATAAGGTCACTGCGGGCGAAAGCGCTTCGTTTGCCAAGCCTTATGTTGTTATCGACGGTGCAAAGACCGCTGTTACGTCTGTCGCTTATTCGGTTGGTTCTTCCGACCTCGGCTTCGTAAACGGCGAGACGTTTGTCTCTGAGGTGGGCGAAGGCGGAACAGTGACGGGCGGCGTAAGCGTCACGGCAAGCGTCACGGCGGGCGTGTTCTCGGTAAACGATCTTACGCTTTCCGGCGGATATACGGTAAGAGTGCTCGGAATAAAGGCGAAAGGCGCCGCTCCTACGGTAACAGCCGACGGAAACGTGCTCGAAATAAGCTCGGCGAATATAGAATTGAGCACAGGCGAAAGCGTGACGGGACCGGTTGCCGCACTTGAAACCGACGACGCAGATCTGTTGATAAACAGCGACGACAGCAGTAAATTGTCCGTCGATCTCGGTACTCACAGGTATTTCGGCGATACGGTTCCAGACAATATCTCTGTAAAAGTCAAGGTAAGGGCTTCGGGTAATTCCGGCACTTACGTCGGCTATATCACGGTGGAAATAGCTCCCCGAAAAGTGGAAGTTACGAGCGAAGGTTACGAAAGCGAAAAGTCTCTTCGTGTCGGCGAGAGTTTTGCGGTAACTTATACGATAGAAGAATTCGGTATGCCCGACAGCGGTATCACCGACGTTCGCATGGATGCGGCGCACGGCGCTTGCCTTGCGACGAAAAAGCTCGAGGACAACGCGACTAAGCTTGTCTACGCTTATACGGCGCGCGAAGCGGCAAGCGATACCGTCGTAATGAAGGTCGAGATATGCGGCCACATATACGAGTTCGGTTCTATCGCCGTCACCGTCTACGAAGCTCCCGAAACTCCTACGTTTACTTCGGAATTGACGAGAGATAACCTCGATAACAATAAGTATACGATAACGAACACCGTTACGGGCGGCGTTGCGGAGTACTCGTACAGCGTGCTCTCGGGTGCGGAAGCGATAGTCGGCAGCGGCGAAACAAGCAACGGCATTACGGCAATCGATACGGATAAAGCCGAGTTTACCGTCAAGCATCTTAAGATCGACGTCGATATAGTGATAGAAGTTACGGCGGTATTTTCCGGCGCAGACGGAAATACTACGCTCAAATACAGACTCGAGGCCATACGCGTTTCCGCCGCTCCCGCTCCAACGTTTACGTCCGTTGCGTCGCAAGACGGAACGAACGATAAGCTGTATCACATCGTCAACAATGTCGAAAACGGTACGGCGACATATAGCTATAGGATAATATCGGGAAGCGAAGCGGTGGTAGGCGGCTCGATTGCGTCTGCCGATACGAGCTTCACCGTACAAGAGTGCGACGAGGTTACTACGGTAGTCATAGAAGTGACGGCGACCGTCGCGACCTCCTACGGCACGGAAACGATGAAAGTCGTTCTCGACCCGATAACCGTTTCCGCAAAGGTGTCGTCGCAGGTGCTTACGTCCACCTTAAGCAATACGGGCAACAATTATACGATCAGCAATACGGTTTCCAAAGGCGACGCGACAAAGTACGAATATAAGGTGGTATCCGGAAGCGAAGCGATTTCCGACCACGGCATAGTCGTAAACGGGGATAGGGCGACGTTTACCGTCGATCCTCTCGATAAGGACGTCTATGTGGTAATAGAGGTGACTGCGACCGTTAAGATAAACGCCTTTAAGACGGAGACCCATAAGTCTACCGTAGGTCCGATCTTCGTCGCCGCAGTTCTGCCGGAGTTTACTTCGTCCGTATCTAAAGACGGTGCGGTGCCGGATAAATACAATATTACAAACGAAGTCGCAAACCTTCCCGACGGCGCAACCGTAGAATACTCGTACAGAGTGCTTGCGGGAAGCGCGGCAATAGACGGAACGCTTGAAAATAATGCGACCGATTTCAGTGTCAAACATCTCGATTACGATGCGGAAATAGTTATAGAGGTCACTGCCACTATTACGGAAAGCGGAAAAGATCCCGTCGTTCTCAAACAAGTGCTCGAGCCTGTAAAGGTAACGGCGATCGTGGTTACGCCCGAGATTCCCGCACCCGAATTTGTATCGTCGTTTGCTGTCGGCACAGGCTCTTCGGCAAACGAGTATACGATAACGAACGAGCTTAAAAATTGCCCCGACGACGCAACCGTGACATATTCCTACACCGTTATTGCGGGAAGCGAGGCGATAAGCGGTTATACGGACGCGGCGAATAACGGCATAACGGCGGATTCGATCGACGACTCGAAAGCTGCTTTCACGGCAGTGCCGCAGTCCGACGATGTGGTTGTTTATGTAAAAGTGACGGCAACCGTCGTTCCCGCCGCAGGCGGCGACGTTCTGTCTTTCTCGCAGTATCTCGAAATAACCGTTCCCGCCGCTTCGATCTGACTTCGTTTTACCGTTTTTTCGATAATCCATGAGTAAAGGAAAAACATTATGACCTATACGGTAGACATCTGCGGCAGACGAGAGGAACTTCCCGTTCTTCGTCTGCCGTCGGGCGCGAGGATCGCGTTTTTCAACTTGCACGGTAACGTGCGCCTTACCGAGCACTGCGCCGAAAAGCTTGCCGAAATACTTGACGGAAAAAGCTTCGACGTGCTTATTACGGCGGAGAGTAAGGGACTGCAACTCACGCATTGTCTCGCCCGTATTCTCGGTTGCGATTTTTACGCAGTTGCCCGTAAATCGAAGAAGCTCTATATGCAGAACGGTATTTCGGCGACTGCGCGATCCATCACTACCGACGGGGAACAAACGCTTTATTTGTCCGCTCACGACGCGGCTCTTTTGAAAGGGAAACGCGTCGCCGTTGTAGACGACGTCATTTCTACGGGCGGTTCGCTTTCCGCTCTTTGCGCGCTCGTAAGCGCGGCGGGCGGCACGGTTGTGCAAAAAGCCTGCGTGCTTGCCGAAGGCGGCGCGGCGGATCGTGACGACATCGTTTTCCTTGCGACCATTCCTATCTTATAAAATGTCCTCCGAAATTTCGACGTGTTTACTGCTTGTCGGAGTAAGCGGCGTTTGAAAGTTAAAATTCAACGATTCGATTGTCAACTATTTAATTAAATTCAGTTGACAATTTTCTTTTTATATTGTAGAATACACGCATGGAGCTGAAAGAACAAATATTCGAAATGCTTGTCGGCGGCGAAAGAAGCGGCGGCAAGATCGCGGAAACGCTCGGGGTCAGCCGAGCCGCGGTTTGGAAGTGCATAGAAGCGTTGCGCAAAGATGGGCACAATATAACGGCAGTCACGGGGAGCGGATACAGGCTCGAGCCGGACAATATGATCGGAGCGGCAAAAATAAAGCGTTTTCTAAAAAGCGAATGGGAAATAGAAACATTGGCTTCGGTTACGTCCACAAACGACGTTGCGAAGTCGAAGGCGGCGACGAAATTAAAAAAATACGTCGTCATAGCCGACAGCCAATCTGCGGGCAGGGGGAGACTTTCGCGCAGTTTCGCTTCGCCTGTCGGAGCGGGGCTGTATATGTCGGCTGTCGTTCGTCCAGCGCTCACGCTTGACGACTGCGGCAAAATAACTGCTTATGCAGGAGTTGTTACGGCTCGGGCGGTAGAAAAGCTTTGCGGAGAAAAAGTTTTTATAAAATGGGTGAACGATCTTTATATGAACGGAAAAAAGATTTGCGGCATACTTACGGAGAGCGCGGTGTCGCTCGAGAGCGGTACGCCCGAATATGCGGTCGTCGGCATAGGCGTGAACGTCCTCTGCGGCGCGTTTCCGAAACAGCTTGAGGGTATTGCTACAAGCGTGGAAACGGAGAGCGGCAGGAAAATTGACCGAAACGAACTTGCCGCGGCAATTCTCGACGGTCTTTCCGAAATGGACGAGCATATAAAAAAGGGCGATTTCTTGGACGAGTACAGGTCGCGCTCCTGCGTCTTGGGACGGACGGTGAAAGTGAACGACAAGTTTTGCGCGGAAGCCGTCGCGATCGACGACGATTGCTCGCTGATATTGAACAAAGAGGGTGAAACGGTAAAATTTTCGGCAGGGGAGGTGTCTCTTAAATTATGAAAGAAGCTACTAAAACGCGCGCTCGCATGGCGACTCGCACGATTACGACGGTTGCGCTGCTTGCGGCAATCATATGCGTTCTGTCGCCGTTTGCTATAAATATAGGTCCGATTCCGCTGTCTTTCGGGTCTCTTGCCGTATACATAGCGGCTTGTCTCATCAATAAGTGGCACGGCACTGCGGCAGTCGTCGTGTTTGTGCTGCTGGGAGCTTTCGGAGTGCCCGTGTTTACGAACTTTTCGGGCGGTTTCCATAAGATCATAGGCGCGACGGGCGGCTATATAGTAGGGTACATTCCTTGCGCGCTCATAATAGGACTGATTGTCGACCTATCGGAAAAACACGTTTGGGCGTATCCGATAGCCATGGTTGCAGGTACGGCTACGTTGTATGCGTGCGGCACCGCATGGTATATGATACAGGCGGGAGTAAGTCTTCCCGCCGCGTTAATGGCTTGCGTGGTTCCGTTTTTAATAGGCGACGCGATAAAGATCGCCGCGGCGACCGCGCTCTGTTTTCCGCTCCGTAAAATTCTTAAGTCGGTACGCCGCCCATAAGCGTTGTTCCGAAAAATAAGTTTTTGTCCGAAAATTACGCGAATAGGAGAATCTCGAAATGATAGCAATAATCGCCGCAATGGATATAGAAGTCGAACTTTTGAAAGAAGCGTCGAAAAACTCCGAGACGTCGCTCGTTTGCGGTATGCAGTGCACGAGCGGCAAGCTCGAAAACAGGGAAGTCGTCATAATCAAAAGCGGCATAGGAAAAGCCGCCGCGGCTTCCGCTACGGCTGTAGCGATCTCGGTGTTCGGAGCGGACAAAGTAATAAATACGGGGCTTGCGGCAGGCAAATTTCCCGTTGGCACCGTCATGGTTGCGGATAAGTGCGTACAGTACGACTTCGACATGACGGCGGACGGCTGTCCTTTGGGGCAGAACAGCGACTTCGACAGCCCGTTCTTTTATGCCGACGCAGCTCTTTCCGCAGCTCTTTCACGCGCGCTCGAAAAGGCAGGCGTGGATTACGAGACGACTGCGATCGCAAGCGGCGACGCTTTTGTCGCAGACGCCGAAAAAATGCGCCGTATCTGCGCGGACTTCGGGGCGGGCGGCGTGGAAATGGAAAGCGGCTCTGTGGCGCAGGTGTGTACGAAAGCAGGCGTGCCGTTTGCAATACTTCGCGCTGTTTCCGACAACGGCGACAGTATGGCGGATTTCAATGCTTTTGCGCCGAAGGTCTGCAAGATTTTCACCGACGCTTTGATTGCGGCGCTCGGAAGCGACGATTTTTGAAAATTTCATAAAAACATAATTTAAAAAGAATACTACGGATATGCTGATAGTTCTCATTAAATCCGTAATAACTTTCGTAATAGTGTTTTTCTTTATACGGCTCATGGGTAAACGCCAGCTCGGCGAAATGCAGCCGCTCGAGCTCGTGATCACGCTCATAATCGCGGAGGTCGCCTGTATACCCATGAACGACCCCTATATCCCGTTCTACAGCGGCGTCATACCTATAGTGACGCTTGCGTTTTTGCATATAGTGTTCTCGTTCGTATCCCGAAAAAGTATGACTGTGCGAAAGCTGTTGTCCGGTTCGAGCATGATAGCGATCGACAAGGACGGCATAAACTATAAGAATCTCAGGAAGATGAACATAAACGTAAACGATCTTATCGAGGCAGTGCGTTCGAGCGGTTACTCGGATCTGAAAGATATAGAGTACGCTATATTCGAGACGAACGGTAAACTTTGCGTCATAGAAAAGCCGTCCGATCCGACAAAACCGACTCCCGCGCTGTTGCCGCTTGCTCTGCTTGTGGATGGGAAGTGGGACGACGACAGCATGACCGTTGCGGGTATTACGAAGCCGCAGGTCACGAAAGAGCTTAATAAGCATAAGGTGGGGGATGTAAACGACGTGTTGTATGCGGATATTCGGCAGGACGGTACGCTGTATGTATCGCCGAAAAACGCGCCTTGCTTTACTGCGAACGTGAATATAAGCGGAGGGGGAAATTGGTAATGAAGAAACTTATTATCGCGCTCGCGGTCTTTCTTTTGATGACTGGCGTGGCTATAGCCGAGATCGTGCTCACGACAAATTGGTTTTCCCGCCTCGAAGAGATCTCCGCCGATGTGTCCCGTCTCGGCATGGTTTGCGTAGAAAATAAAAAGGAAAACGAGTTGAGCCTTATGGAAAACGCGGGAGAGGACGACGGGGCGAAAGCCGTGCTCGAAGCGTTTGCAAACGAGACGGGCAAAAAAATAGACGAGCTTACCGAGTATTGGGAAAAACACCGTTTCTTTTTGCAGGCGGTCATAAATCACACCGTAGTAAAATCCGTCGAGGAACGTCTGTTTTCTTTGAAACAGCAGAGCCGAACCGAGCAGTGGGAAGATCTCACCGTCACGGCGGAAGCTCTCGTAACATATTTTCGCGGGCTGAAAGACGACACGCATCCCACCCTCCCGAACTTGTTGTAAAGCTTTTACTACGCATTGCGTCTTTTCACCGTTTGCACACTTTTTCCGATTTAATGCAAAACGATTGCAAAATCGCGGAAAATGTATTACAATATAGTTATGATTAAGTTTGTCGATTTTAAAAAGCACGTTTCGTCGGGAGAGTTTGCCTCGGCGTACGCGTTTACGGGCGACGACGAATTTCTCGTAAAAAGCGCTCTGGCTATGCTCAAAAAGCAGATAGATCTGCCGGAGTTGAATATATCGACATACGACGATAACGCCGCAATGGAGACAATGACGGCGGCATACAGCCAACTGCCTATGATGAGCAAGTACAGGCTCATGATAATAAACGCGGAAAACCGTCCCGCAAGCGAGATTAAACGCTTTTCGGAACACTTGCGCAAATATCCCAATCCCGCCGCTATCGTAGCTTTTATCTTGACGGGAGCGCCTACGGCGGCTGCGGCGTGCGCGGATTGCGCGGAGTTCGTCGATTGCAAACGGCTCGACAAGTCCATGGTCATAAAGTGGATAGCCTCGAACGCGACGTCGCGCGGCATAAGGATCTCCTCTTCGGCTGCCGAGCTTTTGACAGACTATTGCCTCGGCAATCTGACGCGTATAGACGTCGAGCTCGACAAGCTTGCCGAGACCGGCGAGGGCATGATAGACGAAGAAAGGGTACGCGAGTTCGTTACGCCGGACGGAGACTTCAAAATATACGAACTGTCCGACGCTCTCGCAAAAAAGAATACGGACAGAACCTATCTTATATATGAAAGCCTTATGGTTTCCACTCCGCCCGTAGTCGTGATCGGAGCGCTGTATTCGCATTTTCGGCGGCTGTTATATGCGGCGACGGGTAAGTTCGACAGAGACACGCTCGCTCGTTTTTTGCGCGTAAAGCCTTACGCAATGGAAATGGCAATGCGTCAGGCGAAAATGTACACGCCCGTAAAGCTGAAAAGGACGGTGGATAAGCTGTCGGCAATAGATTTTGCGTTCAAATCGGGAGAGATAAACGACAGGCTCGCGCTCGACTCGTTTATAGCCGAAATGCTGTGCGCCGCAACGGCGTAAGGCGCATTGGATCGGAGGCACGGTGAACTTTATAAAAGAGAAAAAACTCAACAAATGGATCGTCATTGCGGCGCTTTACGTCGGATTTGCTTTTGCATACTATGTTCCCATGCGCGGAACGATAGCGCTTTTGTCCGTGAATTACGGTTTGCCGGTCGCAATAAACAACGACGTCGTGGCTTTTCTTGCGGCGGGAATAGTACCTACGCTCATTTACGAGCTGTTAAGCTCGTTTATCTTCAAGCTTGTTCGCACGAGGGGAGTGCTTGCCACTGAGGATATGCGCTACGAGCTGAGATTTTTCTATCTGCCCGCTACAGTCGTAATGGGTTCGATCAAGCTTATATTTCTGTTTTATCCGCTCGGATTGACGTTTGCGTCCATTCTCGTCGATACGCTCGTTCCGTTACCGTTTTTTGCGCTCTTTATGTGGTATGCCTTGAAAAACCATGTGGACAAAACGCGTTATGCGTCGATGATATATCTGCTGGGAAGCGCGTTTGCGGTAGTATACGGCGTGCTTGCGGTGCTCGAGCTTCTTTTGGGGGCGTTTGCATGATAAATACGGGAATAAAGAATAAAGTGAAGATTTCGGTCATACTTTTGATCATTACGGTTTCTGCGGTCATGCCTTTTTTGTTCGGGTGCTCGTCTGCGGAAAACAACTCGCTTGTCCGCGAGTCTCTGCGCGCGGAAGCCGTCTTTACCGACGAGGAAATGGCGAGAGAACTCGCCGAGTTTATGAGCGACAGAACCGATCGCACGCCGTTTTCGGACGGAGAGAAGGCGGCGGCGGAATATATAGCGGCGCGCCTCGGCGCACTCGACGGTTTCGATACCGCAACGGAAGAAGTGGTATACAGACCTTATTCAAACGACGACACGCTTATCTATAAGTCTCAAAATGTGGTCTCCGTCAGAAAGAGCGGCAAAGAAAACGCAAAAGCCGTCATAATCGGCGCGAACTACGACAATCAGTATTCGTCGTTTTCGTTACCTGCCGCGTCGAGATTTACGGGACCGCAAGTTTTGCTCGAAGCGACGCGTTCGAGCGGAGCGTATGTGAACGGTACGGGGACTGCGGCGCTTATTGCGCTTGCCGAAAAAATAGCGGAAAGACGGACGGCGCTCGACTTCGATCTTTATGTCGTGTTCTTCGGTTGCGGAGAACTTGGAAACTACGGCGCTCGTTCTTTCGTAGAATCCTATCTGACTGCGGCGCAGTACGAGCGCACTCTGCTAATGATAAATCTTCAAAGGTTGGGAGGCGATAATCTTTACGTTTACGGGGACGAAGTGCCGACCGACCACATCGATTATATTTTCGATAAAGCGGGGCAAGTCGGTATAGAAATCGATTCCGTGCCTAATACTTTGCCGAGAATGCCTGCCGAATATATCGACGGTTTGCCGTTTACTCATATGGGAATGCTCGGCGCGTCGGCGGAGTTTGCAAATAAGGGTATACCTTACTCCAATATCTTCGGCGGAACTTTCGATACGTTTTCTTTGGGGCTTGACGAGACGAAGGGCGAAAAAAACGTAGCGTATACGGAAAACGACAACGTAGACTACCTTAACTCGCATATGCCGTCGTATTCGCGTAAAATGGCAGACGCGGCAAATCTCGTTTACGGCTGTCTGACTTCCGAGGATTTCGTCGCTTCGATCGAAAACACGAAGTCTGCGGCGCGTGATTATTCGATATATACTAAGATATGGATTCCTTCCGTGATAGCTATAGGGGTAATAATATTGGCGGCGCTTTCGCTTATTCCCATTGCCCGTAGATTTGAAAAAAAATATCCGCCCAAGCCTCCCTCGGTTCGCAAGCTGAAAGTTGCCGTTTTCGGCATGGACTACGAGGACGCTTCGAGCGGCGACATATTTGTTGATTTGAGACGTAAAGAAGGCGGTGGCGGCAATCCAGACGACCCCTTCGGTCTATGATGTTTCATTACGCGTTGCGCGTATCTATCAAGAATTTGTGTTAAACGCGGTATGGTTTTAACGACAAAAAAAGCGGCTTTTCGTAAGCCGCATTTTTTTTGTTATTCTTTATTTGCAGATCAGAGAGAGAAGTATGCGAGCAGTTTCTCCGCCGTCGCCGCCTCCGCCGCCGAATAGGTTTTTGAAGAAGGTGACTACCGCATTCCATGCGCCGACAATGCCGAACTTGTCAAGCATATCGTAAGCGATAACAAGAGGGCGGAAGTCGTCGACCATAAAGGAACAGACAAAGAACACTATAAGCACCGTCGCGACTATGAATATTGCGAGCATAATAAGGCATCCGCCTACGGAAAGGGGACTCTTGAGTTTGCGAAGCCTGCTCGAGGGATCTGTGCTTTCTTTTACCGCTTCTTCGAGTTGCAACTGCGCAAGCTGTTCCGCCGTGAGTTTGGTCTTGTCTATTTGGGTCTGCGCATTGGCATTTTTATTCTTTTTTCCCTTCTTGCCTTTTTTGCCCTTGGCATCGGGTGCGGCGGTAGGAAGAGGCGCACCGACTACGCCCGTCGAATATACGCCCGTAGTAGTCGTCATGTTGTAAATGCCCTGAGAGTTCACTCCTCCGGGCGGGGGAAACATACCCGTGGAATTAACTCCTCCGGGCGGCGGGAACATACCTGTGGAATTTACACCCGCAGGCGGAACAACACCCATACCCACGGTATTTTGGGTGGCAGTCGTGTTTTTCTTTTTGTTCTTTTTTGCCATATCCGTCCTCGTGCTGTACCGCGAGCCGCCGTAGACAAACCCGCAGAATATACCATGTATCTTTATTATATACTATTTTCGATATAATTGCAAGCGCTTTTCCCTTTTAAATATAGAATTTTTCAAACGCTGTTCCCTTAAATGAGAGTTTTCTTTTGGATTTCCATGCTTAACGGCTCAAAAATGATGTTTGAACCGTAAAGTAGTAAAAGATTTTAATTTTGTAACGAAAAATAAGGCAAAAAAATTTGCAATTCATAAAGATATTATGTATAATAGAAGTGAGAAAAATTTGCTTGACAAAAGTTTGCCGGGTATCGCAATACCATATGGCAGAGGCAAGAGGAGTCGTATTAGGTCATGCAGGAGATCTGGAACAGAATTGTAGATGCGTTTACGACACGTCCCATACAGCTTGCGGCGGATTTTATTTTGACCGCGCTTTTGTTGTACGCAATATTTGCCTTTTTGAAAAAGAACAACGCGTCGCGCCTCATTTGGTATATCGCCGTCATAGCGGTTGCCGCCGTCGTGCTTTCTTCGGACACGCTGGGACTGCCGGTGATGGGCAAGATTATGGGGAGCGCTCTCGTCATAATCTGTCTTTCCGTCGCCATAATGTTCCCGCAGGAATTGCGGCGAGGGCTTTGGAAGATCTCCAGCCACAGAGATATGAAAGCGACGTTTACAACGCATTACGATTGCAGCGACGAAGAACTGCACGCCGCAATCGATTGCATAGTTCGCGCCGCGCAGAATATGGCGAAAAAGAACGTAGGCGCGCTTATTGTCATAGCTCCGTCCACGGTCCCGAGCCACATTATAGAGAGCGGAACGGCTCTCGACAGTAAATTGTCGAGTCAGCTCCTCGAATGTCTGTTCAATACGAAAGCGCCGCTTCATGACGGAGCCGTATTTATTCGCGGCAATCGCATTATGGCGGCAGGCTGTTTCTTGCCGCTCACACAGTCTACTTCGTTAGACAAGGAACTCGGCACGAGACACCGCGCAGGTATCGGTATAACCGAAAATCTCGACGTGCTCACGATCATCGTGTCGGAAGAGACGGGCGTCATTTCGGTAGCTCGAGACGGCGAGCTTCAAAGGTATTTCGACGCGGCTATGCTCACGGATACGCTCGAACAGGTCTACGGGTTGAGGGCAGTGGACGACGTCGGTAAGAAAGGCAAGAAGAGGAAGTGACCATGGAAAAAGAAAAGGAAAAGAAAAGCGGCGGAGCGGCAAGATTTTTCAAAGCCGTATTCGTCCATAACATAGGTTATAAATTGCTTGCCGTGGGGATCGGCGCATTACTTGTGCTCTTGGCGGTGGTGCTGTGAGATCGCCTCTTAAATTCGGCGACATTCTTTTGCCGCGAAAGGGAATCGATTTAAACAAGTTCGCTTGCATAGCTTGCGATCAGTTTACTTCTGATATAGGGTATTGGAAAGCTCTTTCGGAGTATACGAAAGACGAGCCGTCCGCGCTCGAACTGATTTTGCCCGAAATTTATCTAAACGACAATGCCGAGACTCGCCTAAAGCGGATTTCGGAAAATGCGTATGCATACATAAAAAACGACGTATTCGAAAAAAGGACTTATGATGCGGTGCTCACCGAGCGCCGCACTCCGTTTACTCGGAGCCGTTTGGGGCTTGTGGCAGGCATAGATCTCGACGCATACGAGCCTGATGGGGAAGCTCTTATACGGGCAAGCGAAGCTGTCGTCGCCTCGCGCATTCCTCCTCGGGTCGAGATACGCGAGAGTTCTCCTTTGGAGCTTCCGCACGTCATGCTTCTCGTAGACGACGAGGAAGGTATGTTGGTCGAAGCGGCTCATAAAAAGAGGGGCGAAAAGCTTTACGATTTCGACCTCAACATGGGCGGCGGTAAGATTTCGGGATATGCCGTCGAGGATACCGAAAGCATAACGCGCGCTGCGGAGAAGCTTTCCGAAATTTCCGAGCAAAAATACGGCAAGCCGTTCTTGTTTGCGGTCGGAGACGGCAATCATTCGCTTGCGGCGGCAAAAGCCGTGCACGAAAAGCACGGGAATGTAAAAGCGGCGGCGACTGCGCTCGCGGAAATAGTAAACGTGCGCTCGGACGGCATAGTTTTCCATCCGATCCACCGTCTTGCAAAGGTAAAAAGCTCCGAAGATTTCACACGCTATTTAAGAGATAAAACGCATGGTTTGCCTCGCGAGAGCGCGCTTTATGCGGACGGACAAGTTTTTTCGTACGGATTGCCGAATGACGCCGTAGAGGGCGTAGAGCTTGTTCAGCGGCTCGTAGACGAATACGAAACCGAAAGCGTGGACTATGTGCACGGAGAGGACCAACTCGTAAGATGCGAAAAAGGGTTTGTGGGCATAAGGCTGTTTGCGCCGAAGAAGTCGGATTTTTTCGATTGTGTGGCTCATCGCGGCAAACTTCCGAAGAAGACGTTTTCCATAGGCGAAGGAGTCGAAAAGCGTTACTATCTCGAGGCGAGAAAGATCGTAGATTAGTTGCTTTTTCGCAAAAGAAGTTTTCTATAGGCGAAGGCTCGAGAAGCGTTATCGCCTCCGGGCAAGAAAGATCGTCGATTAAAGACGTTTTTTCATTTAGAGTCATATAATACGAATATGGAGATCAAAACTATGAAAGTAATGAAATTCGGCGGCACGTCTATGTCGAGCGCCGACACCATATCCAAAGTTGCCGACATTGTCACGAGCAGCCCCGAAGCGCGTTTCGTCGTTGTGTCCGCTCCGGGAAAGCGCGATAGCTCCGACGTCAAAGTGACGGATCTGCTGTATAGATGTTATGACGAGCGCAGAAAGAGCGACGATATAGACGAGGCGTTCGAGCCTATCTCAAACCGTTTTTATCGCATCGCCGAAGACCTCGGACTGATCGGCAAAAGCGGCTTCGATTTAAAGGGCGAGCTTGAAAAGATACGAAGCGATATCGACGGCGGCGCGAGCGTCGATTACGTCGCAAGCCGCGGAGAGTATCTTTCCGCATACATAACGGCGGCGCTTTTGCGCAGACCTTTCGTAGACGCGGCAGAGATAGTCCGATTCGACGACGACGGACGCTTCGACGAAAAGACGACGTTTGCGTTATGCGCCGATAAGCTCGACCCAAAGGCGGGCGCCGTCATTCCGGGGTTTTACGGCGTGACGAAAAGCCGTGCGGTAAAGACTTTTTCGCGCGGCGGCTCGGACGTGACGGGCGCAATAATTGCAGGCGCGATGGGCGCCAAAGTCTACGAGAATTGGACGGATGTCGACGGCTTCATGACGGGCGATCCGCGCATAATAGACGATCCGAAGATCATCGATATAATCACTTACAGGGAACTTCGCGAGTTGAGCTATATGGGTGCGGCGGTATTGCATCCCGAGTCGATTTTTCCCGTGCGCAGCAGGGACATTCCCATTCGCATAAAAAACACGTTTAATCCCGGCGCTTGCGGAACGCTCATCGTTCCGACCGATAAGTTTTTAAAGGGCGAGTATAAGCGTGCCGAGCTTCCTCTTACGGGCATAGCTGGCAAGCGCGATTTTATTTCGGTTCAGGTCGAAAAGTCGATGATGAACAACGAAAAAGGTTATGCGCGCAAACTTCTTTCCATAGTCGAGGAATGCGACCTTTCGCTCGAGCATATGCCGAGCGGTATAGATACGGTGTCTCTTATAATCGACGGAAGCGGCGTTCGGGAAGAACAGATAGATACGATGCTCAAAAAGATAAAACTCGAGCTGAGACCCGATCGTTTGGAAGTTATAGACGGCATGGCGCTGATTGCCGTCGTCGGTCACGGTATGAACCGCCGCAAAGGCATGATGTCGCAGATTACGGGCGCATTGTATCGCGCGGATATAAACATTCGTATGATAGACCAAGGCTCGAGCGAGCTTAACATAATAATAGCCGTCGAAAATTGCGATTACGAGCGGGCGCTTAAAGCCCTTCATTCCGAGTTTTCGATTTAGCGAAAAGCTCTGTCCGTCGGCGCGTAAACCTTGCGAAGCGGACTGCTTTCGGCATTATTATAGACGAAGTGTTGCAAGATTTTTTGCGGTCTCGTCATTTAAGAAGCGGAATCTGAAAGGGAGAGGCACATTTTACTGTGTCTCTCCCTTAATGTTTCGTATGTTCCTTTTGGAAAAAGTCTCAAATATTATAATAATGAAAACGGAAGTATATAAACTTTTCCGAGAAGCACGCCTTGCACGATTATCGACGAAATCAGCAAAACAGCGAGCACGCTCGCCGCTATCAGCGCGATTATAGACGACATATACGGGTTGCGCAACAGTTCCGCTATGCTGCAGAAGAAAGTCACTATAAGCCCTATGGCCATAGGGTAGAAGAGAAGTTGAAAAACATACAGACCCAGGTCGAGGTCGTAAATAATGAAAGAGGCGCATACGGTGCCCATGACCGCTACGGCGCAGATTGCTATCACAGTGACCAAATTGAACACTCCGTGCGAGTATACGCACTTAGAGTCCATTTCGAATGGGGGGGGGACTTCGGAAATTTTCATGATATGAATATTTTACCATATCCGCGTCTTTTTGTCGAGCGATTTCGCAGTTAAACGCAAAAAACAACCTGCCGTATATCGACAGGTTGGATCTTTTGCCAAACAGGGAAGATATGACGCTTATTCCGCGTCTTTTTTCTCTTCGGGTTTTGCCGTTTTCTTCTTAGCCGCAGGTTTTTTCTCTTCGGTCTTTTCTTCGCTCTTGGTCGTTTTCTTTGCCGCGGGTTTCTTTTCCTCGGTCTTTTCGGCTTTTGCGGGCTTCTTTTCCGCGTCCTTCTTTGCCTTCTTGGCTTTGCCTTCCGCCTCGAGTTTAGCCTGCTCCGCTTCGAGCTTGGCAGCCTTGCGTTCCGCGGCTTTCTTTGCGTTTTCCGCGCGTACGGCCTCACGCGCCGCCTGTGCCGCGCGAGCCTTTTCCGCAGCTATCGTCTTATTGTCTTTCTTGATCTTGATCTCGATCTTGCCGCTCTTTACGTCGGAAAGACGCTTTGAAAGAGCCGACTTCTTATTTGCGGCATTATTTTTGTGAATGACGCCTTTGGAGACGGTCTGATCTATTACGGACATCGTGAGGGGAAGAAGTCTCTCCGCTTCTTCGATGTTGTTCGTGTCGATAGCGTTGTTGAAATTCTTGACTGCGGTGTTCATGCGCGAGCGAAGAGCTCTGTTCTCGAGGTTCTTCTTGCGTGCGATAATCACGCGCTTCTTTGCGGATTTAATGTTGGGCATTTCTGACTCCTAAAAGTTTATTCGATAATACTAACTAAGTTTAGCACATTCTTATCTTAAAATCAAGCAATTAAAAGCAGTTTTTTTTACATAAACTAAATAAAAATCGTTACGTCGGCGTCTTAGGCATATTTGCGGACGGCTTTTTATCGAAACGGAGGAGTTATGACGGAAAGAATATCGGACAAAACCGAACAAAGAACGGATATGGCGGTGGAACTGCTCGAAAAAGAGCCGCGTTTTCGCAACCGCTCGGGCGTGAAAAAGACCGAAGTCGTGGTGGACGCCCGCCTGTCTCGCAGACTCAACAGACCGAAGGGGCGCTATATTACGCTCGAGTGCGCCGCGCCGCTTTCCGCTCGCAGAGAAAAGTACAAACCGCTCATAGACGATATGGCTGCCGTGATACGTTCGCTCTGCGAAGGTTGCGATAGCTTCCTTGCCGTGGGGGTCGGAAATCCGCTGCTTACTGCGGATGCGCTCGGGTCAAGGACGGTATCGCTTTTAAAGACAAACAGAGGACTTTCCTCGCGCGGCTTTTCCCGCGAGCTTTCGGCATTTTCTCCGGGTGTCTCGGGCGTGACCGGAATAGAGAGCGTAGACGTCGTAAAAAGCATAACCTCCTTTGTAAAGCCCGACTGTGTGATAGTGATAGATTCGCTCGCCTCCGCCGCAGTCTCTCGTCTCGGAACGGCGTTCCAACTCTGCGACAGCGGGCTTGTCCCCGGAAGCGGCGTGGGCGGCGGCTCGGGTGCGCTGTCGGCATCGAGCCTGAAAGTAAAGCGCGTACTTTCCGTAGGCGTGCCGCTCGTCGTCTATGCCGAGACGATCGTTCGCGAGGCGGGAGCGGCCGTGTCCGAAATTCCCGAAAACGTGCGGAATCTGCTCGTTACGCCCAAGGACATAGATCTTCTCATGAGCGAGTGCGCGCATATAATCGCCGAAGCGATAAACGCGGCTCTCGGACTTTAAATGACCTTGAATTTTATGAAATGTTTTCCTTCGGCGGCAAGCAGGTCGTTTTCTTCGAGAACGGCTTTAAGCCTTCTCGCGACGCCGTCGTTACCGTCGTAAATTTTTATTTTTTCACCGTAAAAATCGCGTATTATGTCTTTCAGAAAAACGTAGTGCGTGCAGCCGAGAACTACGCCTTCGACGTTGCGATAACGCCTTAATACGTCGTAGATTTCGCACCTTAAGGATTCTATGTCGTCGATGTGAGTTTCTATCTTTTCGGCGAGTCCTCTTTGCGGAGCGATCGTCATTCTTCCGTTATCGAAGCGCGAAAGAAGAGAAAGGAACTTGGCTTGCGAAGCAGTTGCCGGGGTAAGCAGTACGAGCACGTTGCCGCGCTTACATTCGAGCGCGGCGGGTTTTACGGCAGGCTCCACCCCTACAAAAGGCATATCGTATTTTTTTCTGAGCGCGGCGATTCCTACGTTCGTTGCGGTGTTGCAGGCGACCACTATGGCTTTTACGCCTTCGTCAAGAAGCGAGCGGACGCATTCGTCCACGCGCTTTTCTATTTCGTCGCCGCTTTTCGTACCGTACGGCATACCGCTGCGGTCGGCAAGATAGACGAAGCTTTCTCCGTCCAAAAGGTCGAGACAGCTCTTAAGCGTGCCTATACCGCCCACGCCGCTGTCGAATACGCCTATAGGCGCGTCGTTCATAACAGTCACCTCTCACATAAGTATATATTGCTCGTCGGATAAAAAAGTGAGAAATTATATTGCAAAACGTCGTTTACTATGGTAAAATGAATTTATGGAAAAAATCGAAAGACAAATTCTGACGGGACTTGACCCGATCGTAAACGAGGACAGTAGAATACTCGTACTCGGTTCTATGCCGGGAGCGCAGTCTCTTAAAATGTCCGAATATTACGCCTACGAGCAAAACCGTTTTTGGCACATAATGTTCAAGTTTGCGGGCAGGGAGTACAGCCGAGATTACTCCGTAAAAAAGGAGTTGTTGAAAAGCATAAAAGTCGCGCTGTGGGACGCGATAGGCGAGTGCGAAAGGACGGGTTCGTCGCTCGACAGTAAGATACGCGCGGCGAAAGCCAACGACATAGCGTCGTTCGTAAGATCTCATCCGAGCATACGTCATATAATTACGAACGGCAGAACTTCGGAGAAATATTTTTCCAAATACAACGAGGGGCTGAGCTATACTTATCTGCCCTCGACGTCGCCTGCAAACGCTTCGGTGAAAAACGTAGAGGAGCTATGGCTTTCCACCCTCCGCCGTTTAGAAAGCACATTCATCGTGTGATACGCGCGACTGTGCTTTCAAAGAATGTTTTATAGCAAGAGCATAAATGTATTCGGGCGCATTGCTTGACAAAACCGCCGCCTTATAGTATCATTAGATAAACGTCTTGTAAGGACGCAATTTATATAAAGAGGTAGGACTGTTGGAAAACAACGAAACGGACGAAAAGCGTGCGCAAAAGAAGAAAAGAATACCGTTTAAAGAGCTTGAAAAAAACGAGAAAATTCTGCGTATTATTGCTGTTTGCATGACGGGGATCGTCTTTTTGAGCGGCATAATTTCCGCGGTTTACTATCCCGTTTTCGCGCCCGACTATCCTACGCCCAACCGCCTCGGCGTGTCTTTAGGCATGATAGCTTTGGGTGTTGCGCCGTATATACTCGAACTCATAATAAGAAACAGGATTTCGAGTTTTCTTTTGATATTCGTATATGTTTTCGCGTTCTTTTCGGGCGTGCTCGGCTGTTGCGTCGATCTCTACAATAAGGTCGCTTGGTACGACCTTTTGATCCACGGCGTATTCGGTTATGTGGGCGCGGCGGCGGCGCTCTGGTTGCTTGTCGTTACGAAAAACTACCGCGGTTTAAACACTTTCGGCGCGGTCTTTCTCGTGTTTGCCGTTTCCTTGATGCTCGGTACTGTTTGGGAAATATTCGAATTTACCATGGACACCCTTTTCGGCAACGACGGCCAAGGTTGGCCTTTAACCATCATAAGCGGCTTCATAGACAAGGGCGGCACGCATATTCCCATAGATTCCGGCACCGTTGTGCGCACGATAAACGACACAATGGAAGATATAATAATGAACACTATAGGAGCTTTGGTTTTCTCTGTTCACCTCATGGTTCACAGACTGACGAAGAAAAATCTTTTGCTCGGCTCTGCGATAGACAATTTTGAAAATTGAAAAGTACTTTCAAAGATATATAATAGGAGATAAACAATCGACATGAGTAAGTTTTTTTGTGACAGCAATTGCGAGCTTGACTATAAAGTCGTAGACGAGCTTGGCATAAACCTTGTCAAAATGCCGTACACTCTTGACGGAAAAGAGGAGAAGTTCGATCTCGGGCGCGAGATAAACAGCCGCGACTTCTTTGCGGCAATGCGCGGCGGTGCGGACGCAAAGACGCAGGCGCTGAACGAGTATGACTATATCGAATATTTCGAGCCTGTTTTTGCGGCGGGCGAGGACATAATTTATGTGTCGTTTTCTCACGCGATGAGCGGTACGTTCTCTTCGCTGAAGATTGCGGTGGACGGATTAAAGGCGAAATATCCGGAGAGAAAGTTTACGCTCTGCAACACCTACGGCATATCCATGGGGTGCGGCATAGTCGTATATTACGCGGCGAAAGAACACAATGCCGGCAAGTCCGACGAAGAGGTGGCGGAGTTTGTGGAAACTTTCCGAAAGCGCGTAAAGTGCTTCTTCACGGTCAAAGACCTCGTGTATTTGAAGCGCGGCGGCAGGCTTTCCGCTTTTAAAGCCATGATGGGAAAACTTCTCGATTTAAAGCCGATAATCGCGGCGAATGAGGAGGGTAAACTCGTAAATATCGTAAACGTGAAGGGCAGAAAGAAATCGCTTCACGCGCTTATTGACTATACCGAAAAATTTCCGATCGACGAAAATTATCTTTGCTGCGTCATGAACGGCGACTGCGACGAGGACACAAAGTATACCGTGGAACTTATCAGGGAAAAATATCCGAATATCGAAATCGTCGAAAGGCTTGTCGGTCCCGTCATAGGCAGTCATTGCGGTCCGGACACCGTAGGCTTCATTTTCATAGCCAAGGAGCAATAAATAAGTAAAGTGAAACGTCGTATCATAGCCCTCTCGATAGCCGCGCTGATGTGTCTTGTCTGTCTGCCGTTCGCAGCCTGCGACGGCGGATATTCTCGCAGCGGCGTCGTGCTGGGCGAGGCGATAGTTCTGCGGGTGAACGCCCGAGGCGGAAAAGCCAAGGCGGCTGTCGAAGAGATGTTTTCGCTTGCAAGCGACGTTTTTGCGGGCATGAACCTTTCGGATGCAAACAGCGTGTTATCCCGTTTCAATGTTTCCGAAAGTCTCGAAAATTTCGAGATAGACGAACACACTTATAAGGTTCTGTGCCTTGCAAAGCAGGCTTACGAAATGACGGAAGGAGCTTTCGACGTTACCGCTTTGCCGCTTTCCGTTCTTTGGGGCGTGGACACGGAAGGGCTTCACGGCTCTCGTCCCGATATATTCGATCCGGTGGGGTCGGCAAAAAAAGAGCTTCCGTCAATTGAGGACGTGAAAACGGTTTTGGCTCACGTCGGAACGGACAAGCTTGGCTTTTTCGAGGATGAGGGCAAGTTTTATGTGAAAAAGTCCGATCCGCTCGTTAAAATAGACCTCGGAGGGATTGCCAAAGGATACTTTGCCGATTTGTGTGTCGAGATCGCGGGTAAACACGGAGTGGAAAGCTGTCTCATCGATCTTTCGGGCAACATATATCTTGTCGGCGGCGGTATAAAGAGCGGCGGAGATTGGAGCGTCGGAATCGCAGATCCACGTCCGCGTCTTGCGATAGAAGAACTGCGCGGATATGTCGCGGCTGTAAAGTGCGGCGGAGGACGCTCGTTTGTCACAAGCGGCGATTACCAGCGTTTTTACTACTATGACGACGGCGAAGCGAAAGACGAAAGCGATCTTATCGCCGTTTGTCATATAATCGATCCGAGAAGCGGGCTTCCCGTCGGCATTCGCTACGACAAAGCGGCGGAAAGGTATTTAAGGGACGAGACGGCGGGCATAATGAGCGTCGTTTCGGGCTTTAGTTCCGCAATGTGCGACGCGCTCTCGACGGCGGCGACCGTGCTCGGCTCGGAAAAGGGAGCCGCTCTTTTGACAGAGGCGAATTTAAACGGACTTATTTTCGCAGGCGGTAAAGATAAGGGCAGACTCACCGTTGTGGGCGAATGGGAATTTTTGGACGGTTACGAGAAATACAGGACCGATTACGAAGAGGTGATCGCGTGACGAAAGAGGAGAGACTTGAAGCCGCAATAAAATCAAAACCGTTCAATCGCCTCGACATTGCGTTCTTTGCCTGTGCGATCGTTGTAATAGCCGTCATAGCCGTAATGGTTTTTGCAGGCAAAGACGGCGCGTCGGTGACGGTTACGACAAAGCGAGGCGCGTCTACTTATCCGCTGTCCGTAGACGCGGAAATAGATGTTGAGGGCAAACTTACGCTCGTAATAGAGGACGGCAAAGCGTATGTAAAGGACGCGAATTGCCCCGATAAAGTGTGCGAGCATACGGGCAGGATTTCCCGCTCGGGGCAGATGATAGCCTGTTTGCCGGAGGGAATAGTCATAACCGTGGACGGAAACAGCGATTTTGCGGAGGTAGGCTGAATGAGCGCGAAACGTATTTGCAGAGACGCGCTGATGACGGCGGCGGCGCTTTTGATGTTCATGATAGAAAATCTGTTTCCGCCGCTGCTTGCGTTCGCGCCGGGCGCGAAAATAGGGCTAAGCAATGCCGTCACGCTCATCACGCTCGTCATAATAGGCGTGCCGGACGCGTTTGCGGTTCTCGTCATTCGTTGCGTCTTAGGTTCGCTCGTGACGGGTAATCCGTTTGCGATAGTCTACAGTTTGAGCGCGGGGCTTATAAGCCTCGGAATTCAGACGGCGCTGTATATGACGGTGTTTCCGCATATTTCGATCATGGCGATTTCGCTTTCGGGAGCAATAGTCCACAACCTCGTTCAGCTTGCGATAGCTTCGCTTGTGGCGGGGGCGAATATGTTTCCGATACTGCCGCTCATGCTCGCGGCGTCGGTCGTTGCCGGACTTGCCGTAGGCTTTATAGCCTGGCTGACTGTAAGATTTCTTCCCAAAAGCGCGTATGCGTGATTAAAAGGAGACAGGCGTATGAAATACGATTTTGCAGCAAGAACGAATAAAATGAACGGCACGGCGACGCGCGAGATTTTCAAGCTCCTTTCGCGCCCGCAAATAATCTCGTTTGCCGGCGGCTTGCCCGCCAAAGAGGCGCTTCCGCAAAAGGAGATCGCCGAGATTGCCTCCTCGCTCCTAAATGGCGAGGACGCAATGCGCATACTCCAGTACGGTACTACGGAGGGCTTCAAGGACTTTCGCGAAACTCTCGTAGACTATGTAAAGGACGTAGGGATAGAGGGGATAGATATAGACAACACGCTGGTGGTTTCGGGCGGACAGGACGGGATAGACCTCATGTGCAAGTCGTTTCTAAATCCGCGAGACAAAGTGCTCGTCGAGGATCCGACCTATCTTGCCGTCCTGCAAATTTTGAATTCCTACGAAGCCGAAGCGATCGGAGTAAAGTCCGAAGCGGACGGAATAGAGATAAACGACCTCGAAGAAAAGATAAAAAAACACAAGCCCAAAATGCTGTATGTCGTTCCGAACTTTTCCAATCCTACGGGTAAGACCTACGGCGAGAAAAAGCGCAAAGCGATCGCCGAAGTTACGGCAAAATACGGCGTAATGGTGCTCGAAGACGACCCTTACGGCAAACTTCGTTTCGAGGGCAAGAGCGTAAAAAGTCTCAAAAGTTTCGATAAGGCGGGAAACGTCGTCTATCTGACGAGCTTTTCGAAAACCGTTTCCCCGGGGCTTCGCACGGGCGTAGCCGTCGGTGAGAAAGAGGTCGTTCGCAAGATGACGGTAGGCAAGCAAGGAACTAATCTGCACGTTTCCAACCTGTCTCAGCTGATAATAAATGAGTACATAAAAAAGTACCTTAAGGCTAATGTCGAAAAGTCGCTTCCGCTATATCGGACGAGGCGCGACGCCATGATAAAGGCAATAGAAGCGTTTATGCCGTGGCTCGAGCACACAAATCCCGACGGAGGTCTGTTCGTATTCGGTAGGCTTCCCGGTGGACTCGACGCCGAAAAACTTTTGCCCGAGGCGGTCGAAAGGAACGTCGCCTATATTCAAGGCAACGTCTTTTATGCCGACGGAAGCGGCAGAGACACGATAAGACTCAACTATTCGAACGCAAGCCCGCATGATATAGAGTGCGGCATAAAGGCGCTCGCTTCCCTCATTTCCGAAAAACTTTAGCAGCTAAATGGCTCCCCTTAGAAAGGGTGGCTGTCACCGAAGGTGACTGAGGGGATTGTCAAACCCCAAAATAAAAAAACGCACACAATTTTCCCCAAAAGGAGACAATCATAAAATGAAAAACGCACTCGACATACTCAAAGAACGCGGCTTTGTCAAGCAGACCGTCTACGAAGACGACCTAAAAAAGCTGCTCGAAAGCGAGAGCGTGCCCTTTTACGTCGGATTCGACCCGACTGCGGACTCGCTCCACATCGGGCACTATATACCAATCATGGCAATGGCGCATATGCAGCGCGCGGGGCATAAGCCCATAGCGCTCATAGGAGGCGGTACGGCTATGATAGGCGATCCGTCGGGCAGGACGGATATGCGCAAAATGATGACGAAGGAGACGATAAAGCATAACTGTGAGTGCTTCGTAAAGCAAATGGGGCGCTTTATCCGCTTCGACGGAGAAAACGCTGCGATCCTCGTCAACAATGCTGATTGGCTGACGGAGTTAAACTACATCGACTTTTTGCGCGACTTCGGCATATACTTTTCGGTCAACAAAATGCTTTCGTGCGACTGCTTCAAGACGCGTTACGAGCGCGGACTCAACTTCCTCGAGTTCAACTATATGCTCATGCAGGCGTACGACTTCTATATGCTCTACAAAAAGTACGGTTGCAAATTAGAGCTCGGCGGCAACGACCAGTGGAGCAACATTCTCGCGGGCGCCGACGTGATCCGCCGCAAGGAGAGCGTGGACGCGTATGCCATGACGTTTACCCTTCTCGAGACGAGCGACGGGCACAAAATGGGCAAGACGGCAAAGGGCGCGCTTTGGCTCGACCCCGAAAAGACGACGCCGTACGAGTTCTACCAGTATTTCCGCAACGTCGAGGACGTAAAGACCGCCGAGTGCTTAAGGCTTCTTACCTTCCTCGAACTCGACGAGATAGACGCGCTTACCGCGCACAACGACGAGCGCATGAATAAGGCAAAGGAACGACTTGCGTACGAAGTTACAAAGCTCGTGCACGGAGAGGCGGAAGCCGAAAAGGCACAGGCGCAGGCAAGGGCGGCGTTCGGCGGAAACGAAGCCGAAATGCAGATTATCGAACTTTCGCTTCCCGTCACGACTACGGTCGTCGATATAATGACGGCGGCTGGAGTCGCCTCGAGCAAGAGCGAAGCCCGCAGGCTCATCGACGGCGGCGGCGTAAGGCTCGGCGCGGTCAAAGCGGGCACGCCCGCAGACACCCCCGAAAGCCTCGGCGTCGGCAAATCTTTCGTGCTTCACAAGGGCAAAAAAGTCCATGTGCGCATAGAGCTCAAATGACGTACTACACTGTAAACGACTTCGAAAGAGAGGAAGTCATACGCCGCTCGCGCTTTCTGACCGTCACCAAAAAGGTGGACGAAGAGGACGAAGCGACGGCGTATTTGGCGGCGCTAAGGTCGAAGTATCACGACGCCTCGCACGTTTGTTACGCCTACAGAGTGGGCGAGCGTGCGGAGCGCACGCGCTTTTCCGACGCGGGCGAGCCGCAGGGTACGGCGGGCAAACCCATACTCGACGCGCTTATTTCGGCGGAAGCGACGTTTTCGCTCGTTGCCGTCGTGCGTTGGTTCGGCGGCGTAAAACTCGGCGCGGGCGGGCTTACAAGAGCCTACCGCTCGTGCGCGGCAAGCGGCATAGAAGAGGGCGGCAGACGCAAGTTCACCGAGTGCGAAATCGCCGAAATAACCGCCGACCTCTCGCTTTACGGCGCCGTGGCAAAGACCGCCGAAAGCCGTGGGGCAATCGTAATTTCGCGCGACTTTTCGGAAAGGGTAAAGCTTACTCTCGCCGCCAAAGACGACATAGAGCCGCTTTTAAAAGCCGTTAGCGACGTGACAAGCGGAGCTGCGGAGGCGAAACGCCTGAAAAGCCGCTTCCTCGAAATATAAAAACAAGGAAATTCACCTTTAAAAAGGAGCAAATAAAATGGAACTCAAAGTAATCAAAACGCAAAATCCGAAGCAAAAGCCGACGGGTGCGCTCGGCTTCGGCAAATACTTTACCGACCATATGTTCGTCATGGAGTACGATGACGGAAAGTGGCACGACGCGCGCATTCAGCCGTACGCCCCTTTCACGCTCGATCCGAGTTGCAGTGTGTTCCATTACGGACAGGCGGTGTTCGAGGGCACGAAAGCTTATCGCAACAAAAAGGGCGAAATAAGACTGTTCCGCCCGCGCGACAACCTCGAGAGAATGAACAACTCTTCGGACAGAATCTGCATTCCGCAAATCGACGTAGACTTCGTGCTCGACGCTTTAAAACAGCTCGTTCTGCTCGACAGCGAATGGATTCCGACGGACGAGGGCACGTCGCTCTACATACGTCCGAGCATTATCGCCACCGAAAGCGCGCTCGGCGTGCACGCGGCGCACAGCTATAAATTCTTCATAATCTTAAGCCCCTCGGGTTCGTATTACGCGCATGGGCTCGAGCCGGTAAAGCTCTATGTCGAGGAGCACTACGTCCGCGCCTGCATAGGCGGCACTGGTCATCACAAAGTGGTCGGCAACTACGCCGCGTCCTTAAAGGCGGGCGAGAAAGCCAACGCGCTCGGTTACGATCAGGCTATGTGGCTTGATTCAAACGAACATAAGTATGTCGAAGAAGTCGGATCGATGAACATCTTTTTCGCTTTCAAGGACAAAGTGCGTACGCCGGCTCTTCTCGGCTCGATACTTCCCGGCATAACGCGTAAGAGCGTCATAGAGCTTCTTCGCGACGAGGGCGTAGAAGTCGAGGAGACCCGCGTCGCCATAAAGGACGTAGTCGAGGGCGCGGAAAACGGCAACCTCAAAGAAGTGTTCGGCACGGGCACGGCGGCGGTTGTCTCACCCGTAGGCGACTTCGGTTACGGCGGCAAGGACTATGTAGTCGGCGGCGGCAAGATGGGCGAACTCTCCCGTCACATATACGATGAGCTTACGGGCATACAGACGGGCAGAGTGCCCGACCGCTTCGGCTGGGTGATGCGCATAAAATAGGAGATTAAAAAATGAAACTCGAAACCAAATGCGTGCAGAGCGGCTACAGACCGAAAAGCGGCGAGCCGGGCGCGCTTCCCATTGCAATGAGCACGACGTTTACTTACGAAAGCACGCAAGCGGTCGGAGATTTGTTCGACTTAAAAGCCGACGGTTTTTTCTATACCCGCCTTGCCAACCCTACGACGGCGGCGGTCGAGAGAAAACTCGCCGACCTCGAGGGCGGCACGGCGGCAATGCTCACGTCCTCGGGACAGGCGGCGACGACGCTCTCCATTCTCAATCTCGTAGAGAGCGGCGAAAAGATAGTCAGCTCGTCCGAAATCTACGGCGGCACGTTCAATCTGTTTGCCGTCACGATGAAGAAAATGGGCATAGAGTGCGTTTTCGTAGATCCCGACGACTTTGCGGGTCTCGAGAAAGCGCTTAAAGGCGGGGCAAGAGCGGCGTTCGGCGAGACTATTGCCAATCCCGCGCTGTCCGTGCTCGACATAGAAAAGTGGGCTGGTCTTGCGCATAAGTACAACGTCCCGCTCATAATAGACAACACTTTTGCGACTCCCGCCATTTGCCGACCGTTGGAATACGGTGCGGACATAGTCGTACATTCGACTAGCAAGTATCTCGACGGACACGCAGTTTCGCTCGGCGGTCTTATAGTGGACGGCGGCAAGTTCGATTACAAAAAGGGCGGATACAAACAGTTCACCGAGCCTGACGAGAGCTATCACGGACTTGTCTATGCCGACAGCTTCCCGGGCGCACCCTTTGTGACAAAGGCACGCGTGCAAATGATGCGCGATCTCGGCAGCATGATAAGCCCCATGAATGCGTTTTTACTCAACCTCGGCACGGAAACACTTCCGCTTCGAATGGAACGTCACTCCGAAAACGCGCTTAAGGTCGCGAAATTCTTGAAGGACAGCGGCAAGGTTAAGTCGATAAGCTATCCCGCGCTCGAGGGAGATAAACAGTACTCCAAGTGCAAAAAATATCTGGGCGGCAAAGGCAGCGGAGTCATAACCTTCGACATCGGCTCACGAGAAAAGGCGGTTGCTTTTATGGATAAACTGAGACTCGCCCGCATAGTCGTGCATGTGGCCGAAGTTCGCACGGGCGTACTTCATCCCGCCTCGAGCACTCACCGCCAGCTCTCCGACGAGCAACTTTTAGCCGCCGGCATAACCCCCGGCACAATCCGCCTTTCATGCGGCATAGAGTCCGCCGACGACATAATAGCAGATATTTCCGACGCCTTATATACTTCGTAATACGAACTGCGTGCTCCTCGCCGTGCGGGAACAGTACGAAAAAGTACAGCCCCCGCACGACTCGTACTCCGCTTCGCTCCGTGGCGTTCGCTGCGCGCTATAGAGCGCTTGCTTGGCTGAGCGCCGGCTGTCCGTCTTACTCGCATCTAAGCCGTCGGAATGTCCGTACTTTATCCCATAAAAAGGCTCCCCTTGAGTCAAGGGGAGCTGTCGTCGTAGACGACTGAGGGGATTGTTCTTATAGACATAACAAAACATTCATTAAACTCAATTCTTAATCCTTTAAAAAGGGGTCTTAGGGCGGAGCCCTAAGTAGTTGCGGGGTGAGATTTATAAGAGAGGGACACAGTCTAAAGTGTCCCTCTCTTATACGTTTTTCGGTACCTTTTCCGAAAAATGTACATTGCTCTTTTCTTCGCTTCTTTTCCAAAAAGAGCGCATTATTTCAACAATTTATACAGCGCCCCCACAATATCGTTATTGGCAAACGAGGCGACGGCGGAAATTCCGACCGCGCCTTTTTTTTGTTTTTTTTCGTTTCCGAAAGCCGACATAAGTCCGAGTATTTTTGCGGCGTTTCCGTCGCCGCCTGCAAGTCCCTGAAGAAGGGAAGCTTTGTCGCCGTTCGCCGCTTTTAAAAGTGCGGCTGTTTTTTCGTCGCCGCCGAGTAGCGGCAAAATTTGCGATATGTCCATGCGGTAAAACTCCTTAAGTGTCGAGACACTATTATATGTATATGCCGCATATACTGACTAATGAGACAGATGAAAACACATTCATCTCATCGGACGGTGCGTGCTCCTCGCCGTACTGGCGTAGTACGCATAAGTACAACACGCATGACTCGTCATTGCCGCAAGTCCGACGAGCGACTGTGCTTTCAAAATTATCTGATAGGAGTACATAACAATGAAACAGCTAAAAGGATATAATGCCGACGCCGTAAGGGGAATGGAAAGGGAAGCGCTCGACAAGTACAAGAACATGAGCGAGGACGCTCTTGTAGACGCGTTGATGTCGCAGGTGCGCAAGAGTAAGTCAGACGGCTCGTTCGACCCTCGCGAGCTTAAGAGCTTTGCGGAAATGATGTCTCCTCACCTGACTCCCGCAAAACGCGAACGCCTCGATAATATAATTCGCCTCATAAATTCCGATATGTAATGGATCAATACATAGTAAGAGTAACGTCGCTTCACACTGCGCTCGAGGTGTTTTCGTCCGCGCGCGTAAAGGTAAAGCGTATGTTTCCGTTTATGTCGGCTCTCGGAGTCGAAACGGACAGTCGGAATATTTCGGAACTCGCTCGGCTCGATTTTGTCGAGAGTGTCCATGCCGACTGTCTCGTGCGTATTGCCGAAGAAGAAATCAGGCAAAAATTTGCCCTTCGCAAGAGCGGGCTGATTCGCCGTTTAAACGAACGAACGAACGAAAAAGTAACCGTCGCCGTCATAGATACGGGCATAGACGAACATCCCGATCTTGCGCTGTTTCCGAACCGCATAATCGCTTTTTCCGATATTGTAAACGGCAGAAAAACGCCGTATGACGATTGCGGTCACGGTACGGCGGTTGCGGGTATTATCTGCGGAAGCGGTCTCATGCGCGGCGAATATCTTTCGCGTAATTTCCGAAACGTGCGTATAGCGGCGGTAAAGGCGCTTAAATCTACGGGCGAGGGGACGGCTTTCGACATTCTTTCGGCAATGCAATGGGTATACGAAAATGCCGAACGCTTTAATATCCGAGTCGTGAATATGTCTTTCGGTTCGACTCCGCAAAAGGGAAAAGATCCTCTCGTCCTCGGCGCAAACGCGCTTGTCGAAAACGGCATAACCGTCGTTGCGTCTGCGGGCAACGGCAGGGAAAAGGGCGAGGGAGTGCTTTCGCCCGCGATAAGTCCGTATGTATTTACAGTGGGCGGCGCCGACGGCGGAAAGGAGGCAGCCTTTTCTCCGCACGGCGGCGGCAAGCCCGATATTCTCGCCGAAGCCGTCGATGTTCCGACGCTTTCGCTCGGCGGCGCTTATGCGACCTTATCGGGAACGAGCATGGCGGCTCCGCAGATAAGCGCGCTCTGCGCCGAGCTTCTCTCGCACTATCCCGCCTACACTCCCGACCGCGTCAAATCAATCATAAAGTCGCGTTCCTAAAAACTCCTTCTCTTGCCGGGGCGTGAACTTTGGCGGTCGTAGCCGCGCAGTAATATTTTTCGCGGCTTTTTTAAAAGCGCAAAGCTTTCTTCTTCCGCACCTTTTCTCAAAAGGCGCGTTTATTTCATTATTTCCCTTAACGCCCCGATCACCGTATCTATTTCGCTCACAGTGTTGTCACAGCCTACCGATAGTCTCACAATGCCGCTTTCAAGCGTTCCGAGATACTTGTGCATTAAAGGCGCGCAGTGCAGTCCGCCGCGAGCCGCAACGTCGTATCTCGAATCGAGTGCGTCGCATACCTGTTCGGAACTCATTTTTTTCGGAGCGAATGCTACTATTCCGCTGTCGTTTTCGCTCGACTTTACGTCGATTCCGTCGATTTCTTTTAAGCCTTTCAAAAGCCGTTTTTGAAGATGTCGGAGATTTACGGCATTCTCCTCGAAGTTCTTTTTCGTCCAATCTATTGCTCGGTTAAGCGCCGCGATCGCGACAAGCGGAAGCGTGCCCGATTCATAACATTCGGGCGGTTCGCTCGGCTGAAGCAGCGAGGTCGACTGCGTACCCGTGCCGCCGTACTTTACGGGACGGGGAAGAGAGCCTTTCGCCATGCACAGAGCGCCTACTCCTTGCAGAGCGTGCAGTCCCTTGTGCGGCGCGACGGCAAGATAGTCTATACCCGTTTTCGCCATGTCTACGGGCATATAACCTACGCTCTGCGCTCCGTCCACAAGCAATTTTATTTTGCTTCCGTTAAGCCCCGCCGCAATGTCTTCTATGTCGGTTCGTGCTCCCGTGACGTTGGAAGTTCCCGTGACTGCTACGAGATAGGTGTTTCCGCGAATGTGCCGACGTATTTCGTCGAAGCCGAGCTTTCCGCTGCTGCTCGGAGCGGCTACGGAAAGTGTAATGCGCCCCGCGGCGTTTAGTTCGTGTAGCGGACGCAGTACGGAATTGTGTTCGAAAACCGTCGTTACGACGTGACCGCCGAAAACTGCCGATCCGAGAATTGCAAGGTTTAAAGCTTCCGTACAGCTTCCGGTAAACGCGACTTCACCGTCGCACCCGACGAATTTTTTCAGCTTTTCTCTTGTGCGGTAGACGAGCATGGCGGTGGCGACGCTCTTTTTGTGACCGCTGCGACCCGCGTTCGCGGACAGGTGTTCCATGCAGCTCACGGCAGAGCGCTTTACGCACTCGGGCTTGAAGCCGCTTGTGGCAGAATTATCGAGATATATCATTGCGCACAAAAATCTCCTTGATATAATAAAATGGTATTAAGCCGACATTACATTATATGAGGTCGGCGGGGGCGGCGACATCGATACGCCCAAATTTATCAAAGGATGAAAAAGCTATGAAATACGTTTTTGCGTTTCGTTCCAGAAATTGCGCGTTGCGCTTCTACGACGCGCTCAAAAGAGAGGGTATAAATTCGCGCATAACGGGTGCGCCGCGCTCGGGCGGAAGTTGTGCGCTCGGCGTCGAGGTCGGCGAGAACGACTTTAAGCGCGCGCATATGATAGTAAGCTCGCCTTACGCATTCCCGAACTTTATCCGCGTTTTCGAAATGCGTTGAAAAGCGGAGATTTAAATTTTATTCCGCGCCGAAAATGCGTGACAAAGATTTAGGAATATGTTATACTTGTCTTTATGAAAGACTCCGATCTGCAAATCGTTTTGGACAGGCTTGACGAGCGGTATCCGCTTGCGCATTGCGAGCTCGACTACGGGACTCCGTTCGAGCTTTTAGTGGCGGTAATTTTATCTGCGCAGTGCACGGACAAGCGTGTGAACGAGGTGACGAAAACTTTGTTTAAAAGAGCGAACACGCCCAAAGATTTTGTCGAAATGCCTACGCAGGAGCTTGAAACGCTCATTCATTCGTGCGGATTTTTCCGCAATAAAGCAAAGAATATAAAGAGCATGAGCCTCGATATTCTCACGCGTTACGGAGGGGAAGTTCCCTGTGAGTTCGACGAACTTCTCACGCTTGCGGGTGTCGGAAGAAAGACGGCGAACGTCGTAAGTTCGGTTGCGTTCGGCGGCGACGGGATCGCTGTCGATACCCATGTGTATAGGCTTTCGCACCGCCTCGGGCTCTCAAACGGCAAAACGCCTTACGACGTCGAAAAGGATCTGACCGAAAGAATCGAAGCGGGTATGCGCGCCCGCGTACACCATTTGCTTATTTTTCACGGCAGATATTGCTGTAAGGCTCAACGACCCGATTGCGCGAATTGTCCGATAAGCGAGTATTGCGCGGATTTTGCGGGAAACGATAAGGTCGGGTAAGGAGAAATATGTTTGTAGACAGAGCCAAGATAAATATAAAGGCAGGCGACGGCGGTGACGGTTGCACGTCGTTTTATACGGAAAAGTACGTTGCAAACGGCGGACCGGACGGCGGCGACGGCGGCAAGGGCGGCAACATAGTTTTCGTCGCCGACTCGCGTAAAAGTTCTCTAATAGACTTTCGCTACGAAAAGCACTTCCGCGCCGAAAACGGAAGTCGCGGCGCGTCTCGCTATTGCAGCGGCAAGGGCGGCAACGATCTTGTAATAAAAGTTCCTAAGGGAACGGTAATTCGCGACGCGGAGAGCGGCGGAATTATCGCCGATATGTTCGACGAAAACAGTCGAGTGGTCGTGCTCGAAGGCGGTCGCGGCGGCAAAGGTAACGCTCGTTTCAAGACGGGTCGCAGACAAGCCCCGCACTTTTCGCAAACGGGCGAAAAGACGCTTGAAAGAACGGTGCTCTTGGAACTTAAAACCATTGCGGACGTCGGGCTTGTCGGCTTTCCGAACGTGGGAAAATCCACGCTGCTGTCCGTTATAAGTGCGGCTCGCCCCAAGATCGCCGACTACCACTTCACGACCCTATCTCCCAATCTCGGCGTCGTAAAGTATTACGACGACAGCTTCACAGTGGCGGACATTCCGGGACTTATAGAGGGAGCGTCTGCCGGCGCGGGGCTTGGACATCACTTTCTGCGCCATATCGAGCGGGTTCGCCTCATTGTTCATGTCGTAGATATTTCCGCGAGCGAGGGAAGAGATCCCGTCGAGGACTATCGCGCCATAAATAAGGAGCTGGAAAACTACAGCAAGACGATAGCGGAAACCGAGCAGATAGTCGCGCTCAATAAGTCCGATATTCTCGAAAGCGACGAAGCGGTCGAACGCTTCAAAAAGGAGACCGGAGTAAAAGATCCCGTTCTCATTTCGGCGGCGACTCGCGGCAACCTCGATACGCTCATAAAGACGGTCTACGAAAAACTTTCGCAGCTTCCGCCGCTCGAAGCCATGCGATTCGAGCCGTTCAAATACGCCTCTCGCGATACCGACGGTTTCACCGTTTCTCGCGACACCGACGGCGCATTCGAGGTTTCGGGCGGCATGATAGACGAGCTTGCCCGAAAAGTCGTGCTCGACGATTACGACAGTATGAACTATTTTCAGCGCCGTCTGAAAGAGGGCGGCGTCATAAACGCGCTTCGGCTTGCGGGCGCGAAGGACGGGGATATTGTTCGTATTCTCGACATCGAATTCGACTTCATCGACTGACGGCTTATATACTTCGTAATACGGGCTACGAGCTACTCGCCCTCGGTTGTGTACGAAAAAGTACACGCCCTTCGGGACTCGTCGCCTGTTGCCCGTCTTACTCGTATCAAAGCCGTCAGAAGTCCGTGTTTTCCTCGAACTGCTCGTCTCTAAGCTCTCAGAGCCGACAGGGAATAAGCGGCGTCTCGTCACCGGCAGTCCGTCATATTCGTTTCTACGCCGTCAGAAGTCTCGCCTTATAAAGGCTCCCCTTAGCAAGGGGAGCTGTCACGAGGAACGAGTGACTGAGGGGATTGTCCTCTTCCTTCCGCATACTTGCATTAAGCGAAGCCCAATCCTATATAACGCCTTCCCTTGCCAGGGAAGGTGGCACGGCACGAAGCACGAAGTGCGGCGGCCGTGACGGATGAGTAGTCAAATTACTAAAGAAAAGCCTGTTGTCCACTTCTTTCCGATACCCCAACCTTTAAAAAGGGTTCTTAGGGCGAAGTCCTAAGTAGTTGCGGGGTGGGATTTGAAAGGGAGGGACACAGTCTAAAGTGTCCCTCCCTTCATCTTTTTGGGGCGCCTTTTCGAAAAAAGGCGCAGTAACAATTTCCGCGGCTTTCTCAAAAGCCGCAAAAACCTGCATTTATCCGCTTTGCAAAAAAAACATTTCGCGTACCTTTTTAAAGGTACAAATATCTTACATTAGGAGAACACTTCCATGGAACAAAAAATCGTAAAGCTCGCATTGTTCGGCGGTAGTTTCGACCCAGTTACGAACGCCCACAAGGACATAATAGAAAAGCTTGCGGAGCGTTTCGATCTGGTGGTCGTAATGCCGACCGCGATTTCGCCGTTCAAGACGAAAAATTTGCCGTCCGCGAGCGGAGCGCAGCGAGTCGATATGCTGAGGCGCGCCTGTCGCGAGTTTGAAAACGTGACGGTTTCGCGCTACGAACTTAAGCGCGAGGGCGTAAGCTACACAGTCGAAACGGTCGAGCATCTGAAAGAAAAGTACAACGCCGAAGTTTCGACCGTCATAGGCAGCGAAGAACTGCCCTATATCGGAAAGTGGAAGGACTGCGCCCGTTTGAAAGAACTGACGACCTTTTACGTTATCGAACGCATAGGCTACCCTGCGGATAAGGCGGCGAAAAAAGCGATCGCGCGCGGCTATAAGGTGCGTATAGCGCCGTTCGGTGTGGGAAGCGAAAGCTCGAGCGAAGTAAAGCTTGCGCGCGCTTTCGGCAAAGACAAGCTTCCCGTGCCGAAGAATGTAGCAAAATATATCGAAAAGAACGGACTGTATGAGGACTATCGTTTCATAACCGAACGCTACGAAGAATTCGGTTTAAAGAAAGAAAGAGTCGAGCACACGGAGCGGGTCGCACGCGCCGCGGTGTCGCTTGCAAAGACTTACGGCGTGTCGTCGCACGACGCGCTTGTCGCGGCACTGCTGCACGACATAGCCAAAGAGACCGACGAAAAGTGGTTCGAGCGGAGCGGGCTCACCGCGCCCGACACTGCGGGAATGCCTAAAAAGATCCGTCACGCGCTTTACGGAGCGGCGATCGCAAAAAATTGTTTCGGTATCGACGACGGGGAAATCCTCGAAGCTATCAGGCTTCATACGACGGGAGGAGAGGAGATGTCGGGGCTTGCCGAAGTGATTTATCTTGCCGATTATATCGAGGAAGGCAGAGACTTCGACGGCGTGGATAAGATTCGTCTTGCGGCTCGCGAGAGTCTTAAAAAGGGTATGTATGCGGCTTTGGAACACACTCTCGAGTTTCTCGACGACGAGGGGGGCGAGATCTACTATTTGACTCGAAACGCCTACGATTATTATAAAAATTTGTGCGTAAAGGGCAAAAAAACGGCGGAAATTATCGCGAAAGCAAAGCCCGAAAAAACCGCGAAAAAAACGGTAAAGCCAGTCGTCGATAAAAAGGAAACTTCCGTGCCCGAACAGTCCGCACCCCCGCCGGAAGAAGAAATAATAGGCGTGTCCGCAAACGTCGCGACCGCATCGGAGATTTCGTCCGTTTCTCCGCGAAATAAAGGCGGGGAGCATAGTCCCGAGCATGAAAAAGCCCATGCGCTCGCCCGCGAGATAGGCGGCTTTTTGTGCGAGAAAAAGGGCAAAGATGTCATGCTCATAGACGTGTCGGAGCGCACCGTCGTCACCGACTATTTCGTCATCGCGACGGCGAACTCGACTACGCAGGTGCGCTCGCTTGCCGATTATGTAGACGAAAAGATGTCTAAAGGCAAGGGTATAGAGCCGCTTCACCGCGACAACAACCCGCAGTGGTACGTCGTCGATTACGGCAACGTCATAGTGCATGTATTTTTAAAGAGCGTTCGAGAGGTATACAGTCTCGAAAGGCTTTGGTCGGACGGAAACAACGAGGAGATCTTGGGCGACTGATGAGTTGGGAACAGACTCTTATAAAGGGATTGCAGTCTTTAAGCAACGCTTTTTTCGATGCGGTTAATCTCGGCATGACCTTTCTCGGCGACGAAATATTTTTTATAATAGTCGCCGTAGTCCTCTTTTGGTGCGTGGACAAGAAATTTGCGTATAAGTTTATGAACGTCTATATTCTTTCGGTTGCGGCGAACGAGGGGCTTAAAAGCGTAGTATCGCGTCGCCGTCCGTACGAGACCGAAGGTATACGCTCGATAGGAAAAGAGACGGGCGGCTACAGCTTTCCGAGCGGACACTCTCAGAGTATAGCAAACATCTCGACTCAAATAAACGCGAAATGGAAAGAAGGCGTACCGAAAAAGGTGTTTCTCCCCGTCGGCATAGCTTTTACCGTGCTCGTAATGTTTTCGAGAATGTATCTCGGACAACATTATCTTACGGACGTCATAGCGGGCGCGGCGTTCGGCGTCGTGCTTGCGTTGCTGCTCGGCGCGCTGTTTGACTTTTTGGGAGATAAAGAGGAGTGGATAGCGGCAGGGATAATCCCCCTGTGTCTTGTGCTTGCGGTAGTATTTTCCGTGATAGGTACCGAAGGTATAGGCAATGTGATGACTGTGCTCGGCGCATATACGGCGATAGCCATAGGCTATTTCTGCGAAAAGAAATTCATCGGTTACAATGTGCGCTCGAATAAGTGGTGGAAGTATGCCGTCAAATTGATAATAGGACTTGCGACGACTCTCGCTTTAAAAGAAGGACTGAAGTTTGCTTTCGATCCCGACGTCTATCTTCTGTACAACTTCCTGCGCTATTTCATAGTCGGTCTTTGGGCGTCGCTGTTTTGTCCGCTTATATTCAAACTTTGTCGTATTTGAATAAAAAATTATTCGATAATCCTTGACACATAAGAAAAACCGTGTTATATTATAGTCGTAGCTTAGGGGCGGAGTGCAATTCTCCAATCGGCGGTTATAGTCCGCGAACGCTTAAAAGCGTCGACGGGGTGAAATTCCCCGACCGACCGTACAGTCGGGATGGTATAAGCTATGAAAAGCCGAGGCTTTTTTCGCGCCCCTTTGCATATAAAAGGAGGCGTTTTATTTATGGAAACTATCGAGGAAAAGAAAGACGGAGCAAACGGAGAGATAGCCGCTTCGACTTCGCAAACGCAGGCAGAAGAGGCGGCGTCTTTCGACGTTTCCGGTTCCTCTGCGGCGGTAAGAAATCTCGCCGTCGCGAATACGGAGAAGAAAGTCAAATTCTTTTCTACGAAAAACATGGTGAGACTTGCGGTATTTACGGCTCTTTCGTACGTTTTGTATATGTTCGTAAAAACGCCGCTGCCCATATTCGCACCTTGGCTGGATTTGCAGATTTCCGATCTTCCCGCGCTTATGGCGGCGTTCATGACGGGTCCTGCGGGCGGCGCGGTGGTCATAGTATTGAAGTGTATAATGAAACTTCCTTTCACGTCTACTGCGTTTGTAGGCGAGCTTGCCGATATATTGATGGGACTTGCATTCGTTTTGCCTCCGGCGTTCATCTATAAAAAATTCCGTACGAGAAAAGGCGCGCTCTTGGGACTCGTTGTCGGAGCGGCATTCTGTACCGCCGTATCCGCCCTCATAAACGCTGTTGTTCTCGTGCCTTTTTACGTCGAACTGTACTGCCACGGCGACGAGCAAATGCTTGTAGGTATGCTGTCGGGACTTTTCCCGTCCATAACGTGGGAAACTTTTATGGGCTACTATATAGGACTTTCCGTCGTGCCGTTCAATCTATTGCGTTGCGCGCTTGTCGGATTTCTTACTTTCATGCTATACAAACATACCGAAAAGCTGTTTACGGCTCTTACGCCGAAAAAGAAGGTTGACGCGAAATAACATTGGGTCGGAAGCTATGCGATAAAACGCGAAAATTCCGAAATTATACTTTCCGAAATTACATATATGCCCCTTTAAATCGGTTGCAAAAATCCGTCTTTTTTGGTATACTTAAGTGGACGATTTCGGAGTCGTCCGAACTATAAAAAACTTATGTAAGCGGGAGAGACGGTCTGATGTTTATACGCTCGCATAGCGAAAAAGACACATACGATGCGGCAAAGAAGTTTGCCGCAGGTCTTTTCGGCGGCGAAATAATCACTCTCTCGGGTGAGCTCGGAGCGGGTAAGACGATATTCGTCAAAGGACTTTGTTCGGGTCTCGGCGTAAAAGACGAAGTCTTAAGTCCGACTTTCACAGTCATGAACGACTACATAGGCGATAAACTTAAAGTATACCATTACGACGCCTATCGTCTCTTCGGCGGCGATGAAGCATACTTCGCCGGGCTGACCGATTATTTCGGGGCAAAGGACGGCGTGTGTGTCATAGAGTGGGCGGAAAATATTGCGGAAGCACTCGACGGACTCGAGACGGTGAAAGTCGAAATACGCTATGCGGGAGAAACGGAAAGGGAGATAGTAATCGAATGACAAGCAAGACAAGGGCAAAATTGCGCTCGCTCGCGGCGCAGACAAATTCGCTTTTTCAAATAGGAAAGGGCGGGATAGAGGACGAATTTCTGAAAGGCGTTTCGCAAGCTCTCGACAAGCGTGAACTTGTAAAAGTATCCGTTTTAAAGACAAGCCCCGTTTCCGCAAAGGAAGCGCTCGGAATTTTGTCCGAAAACTTGAAAGCGGAACCGATCGCGGCGACGGGTAATACGCTCGTATTATACCGCAGAAGCAATGCGGACGGAGTAAAGCATATAGAACTATGAAGTACTTTTGTATCGACACGAGCGGAGCCGAAATTTCTGTAGGCGCGGCGGGCGAAAGAGAGGTATATCTTTCGGACGAGGGCAAAGCGAAAGCGGGACGCGCGCTTATGCCCATGCTCGACGAAGCTCTCGGTAAGGCGGGAATGACGGTAAACGACGCGGAGTTTATAGCGGTCGTTGTCGGTCCCGGTTCGTTTACGGGGCTTCGCATAGGCGTGTCCGCGGCGAGAAGTCTTGCGTATGCGCTCGATATTCCCGTAGTTCCCGTCAACTCATGCGAACTTGCCGCATATAACAGTAAGTGTCACGGAAAAGTGTTGACCGTCTCAGACGCCGGTAACGGTTACTGCTTCGTCGCCGTCTATGACGGCGGAGAAGAGCTTATGCCTCCGACCTGCATAAGAGAAGGCGAGCTTGAGGAGTTGTCCAAAGCTCAAAACGGCTGTGTTATTGCGGCGGATTCAAAATATTCGGAGCGATTCGGCACAGAGGAGACGAAGGGCGACGGAATCATTAGACTTGCGCTCGAGAAGTACTCGTCGCGGGCGCGGAATTATAAGACGATCGAACCTTTATATGTGAGAAAGTCTCAAGCGGAGGCGGACTTATGATAAAAGTCGAGCGATGCGTTTTAAAAGACGCCGAAAAGATTCGTGCGCTCGAGTGCGAGTACATGAGCAGACCGTGGAGCATGGAAAACATTACGGCGGCGCTTAAAAGCGAGAGCGGTGCGATGTTCAAGGCGATCCGAAACGGAAAGCTGGTCGGCTTCGGAGGCGTGGATATCGTGGAAGGAGCGGAAGCTTCCGTAACCGACGTCGTTGTCGAAAGCAGCAGTCGCAGAATGGGCGTGGCAAGCGCGATACTTGACGCGCTGATTGCGGAGAGCCGTTCGAAAAAGGTCGAAACGGTGCTTATCGAAGTGTGGGAAGGCAATCTTCCCGCAAAAGCTCTTTACGAAAAATTCGGCTTTTCCGAAAGCTACCGTCGAAAAAACTATTACGCGGAGGGCGACGCACTTGTCATGACCCTTAAGCCGTAGAAAGGAGCGCAGAAGACTACATAGTTTTCAAGGAGCATACAATGTTCAGAGTCGCTCACGGCGTAAAAGTCTATTACGAACGTCATGCGGGAAGCGGAGACACCGTCGTGCTGTTGCACGGTTGGGGCGCGGATCATACGGCTTTCGGCGGCGCATATCGCTCGCTCGTATCGCACGGACACGACGTTTTGTCGATAGACTTTCCGTGTTTCGGTCAGTCGGCGCCCGCTCCTCGGGATTGGGGCGTGTACGATTTCGCTTCGTGCGTGGACGAACTCATAACATCGCTCGGTATAAAAAGCGCCGTCCTTGTGGGGCACAGCTTCGGCGGCAGAATATGTTTGATACTTTCGTCGAGACCGTATGTAAAAAAACTTCTTCTTACGGGCGCGGCGGGACTCAAACCTCGCTTCAGTCTCATAAAATGGTTGAAGATAAGGTGGTACAAACTAAAGAAAAAACTCGGTATAGTAAGTCCTAAAGGCGGCTCGGCGGATTTTCGTGCACTCGACAGTAACACGCGCCCCGTGTTCGTTCGCGTCGTGAACACCCATCTCGACGCCGTGCTTGCGACGATCGCCGTTCCCACATTAATCGTCTGGGGCAGAGAGGACAAAGAAACGCCGATGTATATGGCAAAACGCTTTAAGCGTGGAATAAAGGACAGCGCGCTTATAGTAATGGAAGGCGGGCACTACGCCTATGCATATCTGAACGAACGCTTTAATGCGATACTCAGGGCGTTCGTCAAGGAGTGAACAGTGAATACGATTTTCGTCGCAGGTTTAAGAAATCTTCCCTTAACGGACAAGGTGTTATGGCTTGTAATGATTTTTCTTATGTCCGTAATCATGCTTTTCGTCAGCCGAAAGATATTCCAGATCTTGCAGCTGTCGTCCTATCGCGTTCGCGGAATGGTGAATTGGCTTAAGATTACGCGTTTCGATTACCAGATACGCTATTTTGCTCTTGCGTTTTTAAGCGCTATCGCGACTTATGTATTTATAGCCTGCTTTTACGGCTACGAAGCGGTGCGCTATCTCGGATTTTTGATTTTCATGGTATTTTCGATCTTGTTTGTCGTTCTCACGCGCAGGGAAAAAGAAAAAGTACCTATCAAGTTCACGGCGCGCATGATACGCCTATACGCCGTGACTTTCATTATCTATTTCGCTCTCGGTATATGTCTGTGGCTTTTGGCTCATGTTTTCGACGGCATGATGTTTGCGCCGCAGTACGCTTTGCTCACTCTCATGCCTCTTCTCGCGCCTTGGGTCGTTGCGCTCGCGCACTATCTGATTTTGCCGCTCGAAACGCTAAATAACTACAGTTACAAGGTCAGGGCGAAAAACCGCCTTGCTTCTATGCCTGAAATGATTCGAATAGGCATTACGGGAAGCTACGGTAAGACGACGGCAAAAGTTATGCTCGCGAAAATGCTCGAAAAGAAATATCGCGTTTCGTACAGTCAAAAAAGTTATAATACGCCCATGGGCATTTGCAAGGTCATAAACAACTTTCTGCCCGACGACGCGCAGGTATTTATCGCAGAAATGGGCGCTCGATATGTAGGCGATATAGAAGAGCTTACAAAGATAGTCGAACCGAATTACGGTCTCATAACAGCTATAGGCAATCAACATCTCGAGACGTTCGGAAGTATCGAGAATATTATGGATACCAAGTTCGAACTTATCGAAAATCTAAAGCGGGGCGGTCTCGCTCTCTTTAACGGCGACAGCGAGCGCGCAAGGACGCTGTACGATAAAGCGGGCGGCACGAAAATGATAACCGGCTCGCAGGATGTGCCGGGCGCAAACGTCTGTTATAAAGACGTCGAGCAGGACGACGAGGGCGTAAATTTTACGCTTTGCATTGCGGACGAGGAGCGAAGGGTGTGTACGAAACTTCTCGGCAGACACGTTCCGTCCGTAATGACTCTTTGCGCCGCTCTCGCATTCGAACTCGGCGTAAGCACAGACGAAATCGTTTCCGTATGCGAAAATATGGAGCCTGTGCCGCACCGACTCGAACTCATAAAGAACGGCGATAATATGATTATCATAGACGACGCATACAATGCGAACGTAGAGGGTGCGCAAAACGCCCTGAACGCTCTTTCCGGTTTTGTGGAGAGCACTAAGGTCATCATAACTCCGGGGCTTGTCGAACTCGGCAAAGAGGAAAAGCAGGCGAATATCGAACTCGGCAGACAAATAGGCGAGGTTTGCGACAGGGCTATGCTTCTCGGCGAGCGCGCTCCGTTTCTGAAAGAAGGCGCTTTAAGTTCGGGTATGAACGAAGAAAATATTTTCGTCTGCGCCTCTCTCGACGAAGCAGTTGCAAAGCTTCGAACGGTGGAGGGGAAAGTGGCGGTGTTATTCGAAAACGATCTTCCCGACAACTTTTAAACTCGTATAAGCGTCGCAATGCTACGTTGCCCTTGCGCTTCGGCTTGGTCATGTACACGAAGTACATTCCCGTCGCCGAATACGCGGGCGTCTTGCCTTGCTCGCTTCTGCAAGTTTAAAAGAACCGATTGTTTCTAT
>CAJUGC010000003.1 GCA_910585955.1 uncultured Christensenella sp. | reverse complement strand
AGAAAGAAGCATAAGGCAAGCGACAAGTTCATTGTCAAGCGCATCAATTAGAGGTAAAGCGATATGTCAAGAAGCGTTAAGAAAGGACCTTACGTCGAAGAAAGACTTTACAATAGAGTCAAGGCTCAAATGGACAGCACCGACAAAAAGGTAATAAAGACCTGGTCGAGAAGCTCGACGATATTCCCCGAGTTCGTAGGTTGCACGATCGCCGTTCACGACGGTCGTAAACACGTCCCCGTATACTGTACCGAAGAAATGGTCGGTCACAAACTCGGCGAGTTCGCCCCCACGCGCACCTTCAAGGGTCACGCAGGCGAAAAGACGGCTAAGGGCAGATAGGAGTAGATCATGGCTAAAAGAATCAGGGAAAAAGCACAGGAACGTAAAATAAACAAAGATCCTCGTCCCACGGCGCACGCAAGATACATCAGAATCTCGCCCACGAAGGTGAGAGTGGTCATCGACACCGTGCGCGGAAAATCGGTAAACGAGGCGCTCGCAATGCTGAAGTTTACGCCTAAGGGCGCAGCGGAAGCGGTATATAAGGTCATTGCGTCCGCCGCTGCGAATGCGGAACACAACCACAATCTCGCGAAAGACGATTTGTATGTAGCGGAAATCTTTGCCGACTGCGGACCCATACTCAAGCGTATGCAGCCCGTAAGCAAGGGCAGAGGACACCGTATCAATAAGAGGACCAGCCACATAACGGCAATACTCGATACGGTCAAGAGCGCAGAGGAGGTCAAGTAAATGGGTCAGAAAGTCAATCCCCACGGACTCAGAGTGGGCATAATAGACGGCTGGAACGCACAGTGGTATGCAAATAAAAAAGATTTCGCTTCCCAACTGTACGAGGATTACAAAGTCCGTCAGTTCATCAAAAAGACTTACTACGCTTACGGTATCTCCCGCATAGCGCTCGAGCGCGCGCAGGGCAGACTCATCATAAACGTGCACACCTCGAAGCCCGGTATGATAATCGGACAGAAGGGCGCCGGCGTAGAGAAGATGAAAAAGGAAATCGCAAAGATCGTTCCCGACAAGGCGATAAACCTCAACATTCTCGAGGTTAAGCGTCCCGATATGGACGCGACTCTCGTTGCGGAGAGCGTGGCGTCTCAGCTCGAAAAGAGAAGTTCGTTCCGCCGTACTATGAAGCAGGCTATGAGCCGCGTCATGAAGAGCGGGGCAAAGGGAGTCAAGATCATGGTCGCAGGTCGTCTCGACGGCGCGGAGATCGCGAGAAGCGAGCAGTACCACGACGGATCCATTCCTCTTCAGACTTTGAGAGCGGACATCGACTACGGTACGGCGACGGCTCACACGACGTTCGGCGCTATCGGCGTCAAAGTATGGGTCTATAAGGGAGAAGTTCTTCCCCAGCTTACACCCTCGGAAGGAGGTCAGAAGTAATTTATGTTAATGCCCAAGAGAGTTAAGCGGCGCAAACAACAGCGCGGCAGAATGAAAGGCAGAGCAAACAGCGGCAATAAGGTCGCATACGGCGAATACGGTCTCGTCTCTCTCGACTCGGCGTGGATAACGTCGAATCAGATAGAGGCGGCGCGTGTCGCAATGACGAGATATATCAAGCGCGGCGGTCAGGTGTGGATAGACATCTTCCCGCACAAGCCCATAACGAAGAAGCCCGCAGAGACCCGCATGGGTAGCGGAAAGGGTTCTCCCGAGTATTGGGCGGCGGTCGTAAAGCCCGGTAGAGTCATGTTCGAAATCGCGGGCGTAAGCGAAGAGGTTGCGAAAGAGGCGCTCCGCCTTGCGTCGCACAAGCTTCCCGTACGTTGCAAGGTGATCAAGAAAGACGAAGTCGCGAGCGAGGAGGTTACAGCAGAATGAAAGCCAACGAAATTCATGCTTTGACAGACAACGAGCTTAATAACAAGCTCACCGAGCTGAAACAGGAGCTGTTCAATCTGCGCTTCAGCCATGCCACGGGGCAGCTGAACAACCCTATGCAGATGGTAAAGTGCAAGAAAGACATCGCGCGTATCAAGACGGTGTTGCGCGAGCGCGAGCTTAAGGCTAAGGCTTGAGGAGATAGGCATGGAAGAAAGGAATAACAGAAAAGTCAGAGAGGGCATCGTCGTAAGCAACAAGATGGATAAAACCATAGTGGTTGCCATTCGCGACAAGGCAAAGCACCCGCTCTACAAAAAGACCATAAACAAGACGAAGAAGCTCAAGGCGCACGACGAGAACAACGAGTGCGGCGTAGGCGATACCGTCGAGGTCACAGAAACCAGACATCTGTCGAAGGACAAGTGCTGGAGACTTTCCAAGATAATCGAAAAGGCGAAGTAAGCCGCTTTCGAGTATGCGCCCGCTTGGGCGCGAAAGACCGAATAGGGCAGACCTTATTCGGCGCGACAAAACAATACGGAGACATAAGTTATGATACAACCCCAGACATATCTTAAGGCCGCGGACAACAGCGGCGCAAAAGAGTTGATGTGCATTCGTGTCCTCGGCGGCTCGTTCAGGCGTAGCGGTAACATCGGCGACGTGATAGTCGCTTCGGTAAAGACGGCTTCTCCCGGCGGCGCAGTCAAAAAGGGCGACGTCGTAAAGGCGGTCATCGTGCGCACCAATAAGGGCGTGAACCGTCCCGACGGCAGCCACATCCGCTTCGACGACAATGCGGCAGTCATCATCGACAATCAGAAACAGCCCAAGGGCTCGCGTATCTTCGGACCGATCGCAAGAGAACTTCGCGATAAGGACTACATGAAGATAATTTCGCTTGCGCCCGAGGTACTGTAAGGAGGACCGCCACAATGAGTTTGAATGTTAAACAGGGCGACAACGTAGTCGTCATAGCAGGTAAGGATAAGGGTAAGACGGGCAGAGTCCTGTCGGCAAACCCCGGCGCAGGCTCGGTCGTAGTAGAGAATGTCAATATAGTTACGAAGCACCGTAAGCCCAGAGGCGCTCAGAATCCCGGCGGGATCAGCAAAGAACCCGGCAACATCGACGTCAGCAACGTGCAGATCATCTGTCCTTCGTGCAACAAGGCTACTCGCGTGAGAGCGGGCGAGTCCGAAGGCAAGAAAATAAGAGCGTGCGCAAAGTGCGGAGCTTCGCTCGACGTGAAGGCAAAAGCCGACAAGAAGACGAAAAAGACCGCGAAGAAAGACGAAGCAAAGTCCGAGGAAGTTGCGGAGAAAAAGACCGCAAAGAAGCCGGCAAAGAAGAGCACGGCAAAGGCAAAACCCGCACCCGCTCCCGAAACGGCGATGGGCGAAGAGAGTAAGTAGGAGGACGTATGGCAGATAAAGCAAAGACCGCCGCAGTCGAAGGCGGCAGAAATCGCCTTAAGAAGAGATACGCGAGCGAAATTTTGCCCGCGCTCATGAAAGAGAAAGGCTACAAGAACGTCAACGAAGCTCCCAAGCTCGAAAAGATAGTCCTCAATATGCGTCTCGGCGATATAAAGGATAACAGTAAGTCCATTCAGATAGCGACGGCGGAACTCGAAGCCATCTGCGGACAGAAAGTCGTAATCGCAAAGGCAAAGAAGTCCGTAGCGAACTTCAAGCTTCGCGAGGGACAGCCGATAGGACTTAAAGTCACGCTTCGCGGCGACAGAATGTACGAGTTTTTCGATAAGCTCGTTTCGATCGCGCTTCCGCGCGTTCGCGACTTCCGCGGCATATCCGGAAAGTCGTTCGACGGACGCGGCAATTACGCGCTCGGCGTAAAAGAACAGATAATATTCCCCGAAATTTCCTACGAGCAAGTAGAGAAAGTAAGAGGATTCGACGTTTGCATAGTCACTACGGCAAAGACCGACGACGAAGCAAAGACGCTCCTTGCCAAGCTTGGAATGCCTTTCAAGAACTAGCAGGGAAAAGGAGATAAAAGAACATGGCAAAAAAAGCAATGGTAAACAAGCAAAAGAAGCCGGTCAAGTTCTCGACGCGCGCGTATACTCGCTGCAACATCTGCGGCAGACCGCACGCGGTGCTCAAGAAGTACGGCATTTGCAGAATATGTTTCCGAGAGTTGGCGTACAAGGGCGAGATTCCCGGCGTCAAGAAGTCGAGCTGGTAAGGAGGGCATGAATTTATGGTAACGACAGACCCGATAGCGGATTTGCTCACGAGAATAAGAAACGCTCTCACGGCGCGCCATGAAAGCGTGCTTATACCCGCTTCCAAAATGAAGAAATCCATAGCCGATATCCTTGTAAGCGAGGGATATGTAAAGAGCGCGGAAATAGTAGACGACGAGGGGCATCCGAATATAAAGATAGTCCTCAAGTACGGCAACAAATACGAAAGCGTCATAAGCAACTTAAAGCGTATCAGTAAGCCCGGTCTTCGCGTTTACGCAGGTTATGAGGAACTGCCCAAGGTTCTCGGAGGACTCGGAATAGCCATTATTTCCACCTCTAAGGGTATCATGACGGACCGAGAGGCGAGAAAGAACAAGGTAGGCGGCGAAGTGCTTGCCTATGTATGGTAAGGGGAGGGAGAAGATTATGTCGAGAATAGGCAGAATGCATATCGAGATCCCCGCGGCGGTAAAAGTGGCTTTCGAAAACGGCGTCGTAAAAGTGGACGGACCCAAAGGCTCGCTTTCGCAAAAGATCGCCGACAAGCACATAGATCTCAAGTTCGAAGGAAACGTCCTTACGGTCGTACGCGACAGCGAAGAAAAATCGGTCAAGGCAAAGCACGGACTTTACCGTCAGCTTATCGCCAATATGATAAAGGGCGTAGAAACCCCGTTCGTAAAGACGCTTATCATTCAGGGCGTCGGCTATAAAGCTCAGGTAAACGGCAGCAAGCTTGTCATGAACCTCGGCTACAGCCACCCCGTCGAGTTTACGGCGCCCGCAGGCATAACGCTTGCTTGCCCCGACGCCACCACCGTCACCGTTACGGGCATCTCGAAAGAGCTTGTCGGACAGACGGCGGCAAACATTCGTTCCAAGCGTCCCGTCGAGCCCTATCACAACTACGGTCTGCACTACAGCGACGAAGTGGTTGTCAAGAAAGAGGGCAAGACTGCGGGTAAATAGGAGTAACGCGATATGATAAACAAGGTCAATAAAAACGAGATAAGACTTAAGCGTCACAAGCGCGTCAAGGACTCCGTAAGGGGTACGGCGGCGCGTCCGAGACTGTCCGTCTACAGAAGCCTTTCCCACATCTACGCGCAAGTGATCGACGACGTAAAGGGCGTAACGCTCTGCTCGTCCTCGACCGTTGCCAAGGGAGTGGACGTAAAGGGCAAGACCAAGGTTCAGGCGGCAGAGGTCGTCGGCGCCGACGTTGCGGCAAAAGCCATGGCGCTCGGTATAAAAGAAGTCGTATTCGACCGCGGCGGCTACCTGTATACGGGTCGCGTCAAGGCAATTGCCGACAGCGCGAGAAAAGCCGGACTGGATTTTTAAGGAGGGCAGCGTAAAATGGCAAGACGCGAACGTGAAGAAGTCAAACAAGACGACGGCATAAAGAGCAAACTCGTAGCCGTCAACAGAATAACCAAGGTCGTAAAAGGCGGCAGAAATATGCGCTTTTCGGCGCTTGTCGTAGTCGGCGACGGCAACGGCAGCGTAGGACTCGGCATGGCAAAAGCAGCGGAAGTCCCCGAGGCTATCAAGAAAGCCGAAACGCAGGCTCGTCGCAGCATGATCAAAGTGCCTCTTTCGGAGACTACGATACCGCACGACGTTATCGGCGTATACGGCAAGAGCCAGGTACTGCTTCGCCCCGCTCCCGAAGGTACGGGCGTTATCGCGGGTTCGAGCGCGAGAAGCGTCGTAGAACTTGCGGGTATCAGAAACATAACCACAAAAAGCTACGGCTCGCGCAATCCGATCAACTGCGTAAAGGCAACCATGGAGGGCTTGAAGTTACTTCGCTCGCCCGAAAAGATCGCCGCTATGCGCGGAAAGACCGTGGAAGAAATTCTGGGATAGGTGAACAGTCATGGCTAAGACAAAAAAATTGGAAATCACTCTTAAAAAGAGCACGATAGGTCGCCTCGAAAAGCAGAAGCGCACGGTTGAGGCGCTCGGGCTTAAAAAGATCGGCTCCGTCGTAGTAAAGGACGATAATCCCGCTATGCGCGGAATGATTTTCGTCGTAAAACATCTCGTCGACGTAAAAGAGATCGAGGCATAAGGTAAGGAGAATAGACTATGGAATTGCATGATTTGGCTCCTGCCGTAGGCGCGAGAACCTCCAAAAAGAGATTGGGAAGAGGTATAGGTTCGGGTCTCGGCAAGACGAGCGGTAAAGGTCACAAGGGTCAGTGGGCTCGCAGCGGAGGCGGCGTTCGCCCCGGCTTCGAAGGCGGTCAGATGCCGCTTTCCCGCAGGCTCCCCAAAGTTGGATTCGACAACCGCTGGAAGAAAGTCTACAGCGTCGTCAATCTCGGCGATCTCGAGCGTTTCGAGGAAGGCACGGTCGTTACGGCACAGCTTCTCAAAGAAACGGGCGTCATCTCGAAAATCGAGCCTTACGGTCTTAAGGTTCTCGGAGACGGAGCACTTACGAAAAAGCTGACCGTACAGGCAGCGAAATTTTCCAAGTCCGCGGTTGAGAAACTTGAAAAGCTCGGCGGCAAAGCCGAGGTGCTCTGATGTTTCGCACACTCGTAAACGCGTTTAAAAACAAGGAGATCAGGACGAAGATCCTCATAACGATCGGACTTTTGATTATTTATAGGTTGGGCTGTTGGTTGCCCCTTCCCGGCATTACGTCGAGTTGGTACAGCGGCGAGCAGCAAGCCGATACTTTCCTCGGACTTTTGTCCGCAATCACGGGCGGCGCGCTTGCAAACGGTGCGTTTCTCGCGATCGGCATATCGCCGTACATCAATGCGTCGATTATAGTTCAGCTCCTGACGATAGCCATTCCCAAACTCGAGGAATGGAGCAAGCAGGGCGACGACGGCAGACGTAAGATTGCAAACGTAACGCGCGTTATGACTCTTGTGCTCGCGGTCGCTCAGGCGGCGGGTATCGTCGTAAGTACGGCGCGTAACAGCGGTATAGCGACCGAGATTTTCAGAGTTACTCTTCCTTTGTGGCTCGTCGCGATATTCGTAGCCGTTATGCTTATAGCGGGTTCGATGTTCACGATGTGGCTCGGCGAAAGAATAACCGATTACGGTATCGGCAACGGTATTTCGCTTCTCATCTTCGTCGGTATACTTTCGACGGCAGGTCAGAGCATACTCGCTACGATAATAGCTATTCCTTCGCGAGATACGGCAATATGGGAGCTTATAGGTTTCCTTGCGCTTGTCATCGTAATATTCGGATTTATCGTATTCATCGACGCGGCCGAAAGACGCGTGCCCATAACCTACGCCAAGCAGATTAAAGGACGAAAGCAGTACGGCGGTCAGAGCACGAATATCCCCATAAAGGTCAACGCGGCAGGCGTGCTTCCCATCATATTCGCTACGGCGATAATCACGTTTCCGCAGCTCATCGCGTCTATCGTAGCGCCCAACAGCGGTTTCTACGGTTGGTGGATGACCTGGCTCGGATCCGGTACTCCGATATACTTTGTTCTTACGGGACTTTTGATACTTTTCTTCTCGTACTTCTACGCGCAGATACAATTCAATCCCGAGGACGTTGCGAGAAACATTCAGCAGTACGGCGGATTTATTCCCGGTATACGTCCGGGCAGACCGACGGCGGAACATCTTGCTCGCATAAGTAAGAGACTTACTCTGTTCGGCGCGATCTTCCTCGCGATAATCGCAATAGTGCCGTCCGTAATATTCTCGCTCGTGCTTCACGACACGACGCTCGTAAACGCTTTTTCGGCAACGGGACTTCTCATAGTCGTATCCGTAGCGCTCGAGTTCGATAAGCAGCTTGAAAGCCAGCTTATGATGAAGCAATACAAAGGCTTCTTGAAGTAAAAAGGCGACGGCTTATAAGCGTCGCAATACGGGCTACGTTCGGTTTGCCTCCTCGGTTGTGTACGATGTAGTACACGTCCTCGGTGCGCGCCGACAGTTGCCCGTCTTGCTCGCTTCTAACCCGTCTTGCTCTGTTAATAACGCATTATGGGTTTCGACAAATAAGGAGACTTAAAATGAAACTTGTATTACTCGGTGCGCCCGGAGCGGGCAAGGGCACGCAGGCGACTAAGATCGCCGAAACACTTAATATTCCTCACATATCTACGGGCGACATATTCCGCAAGAACCTCAAAGAGGGCACGCCCGTCGGACTCAAGGCAAAGGCGTACATCGACAAGGGTCAGCTCGTTCCCGACGAAGTGACGAACGAAATAGTCGAGCTTCGCCTCAAAGAGGACGACTGTAAAAACGGCTATCTGCTCGACGGTTTTCCCCGTAACATAGGTCAGGCGGAGGCGCTCGAGAAGATGGACGCGCCGGACAAAGTGATAAACCTCGACGTGGACTTAAAGGCGCTTGCCGACCGTCTCACGGGACGCAGGGTGTGCGCAAAGTGCGGCGAGAGCTATCACATCAGCACAAAAAAGGACAACGTCTGCACGCGTTGCGGCGGCGAGCTTATACAGCGCGCCGACGACACGCTCGAAACGGTGAACAAGCGTCTGACGGTCTACGAGCAGTCTACGGCGCCGCTCATAGAGTACTACGAAAAGAAGGGCAAGCTCGTACACATCGACGGAATGAAGTCCATTGACGGAGTGTTCGCCGAGATAGAGAAGGCGCTTAGATGATTGCGGTAAAGACGGAAGAACAGCTCGAAAAAATGCGCGCCGCTGGCAAAATCGTCGGCGACACATTGAGATATATCGAGCCTTTCGTAAAACCGGGAATAAGCACGCTCGAACTCAACTCCATGATAGAAGAGTACATTCGTTCGTTCGGAGCGATTCCGTCTTTCAAGAATTACAACGGTTTTCCCGCCGCGAGCTGTATCTCCGTAGACGACGTGGTCGTGCACGGGATACCTTCGCTCAGAGTTCTCAAGGAAGGAGAGATAGTAAGCATAGACGTGGGTGCGCTTTTAGACGGATACCACGGCGATGCGGCGCGAACTTTCCCCGTCGGGAAGATTTCGCCCGAAAAAGAGAGGCTCATAGAAGTCACTCGCGAGTGTTTCTTCGAGGGCATAGCAAAGGTCAGGCAGGGCGCGCGCCTCGGCGACGTGTCCCACGCAATACAGGTTCACGCCGAAAAGCACGGCTACGGAGTGGTGCGCGAAATGGTCGGTCACGGTATCGGGACTCACCTGCACGAGCCGCCCGACGTTCCCAACTACGGCGTAGCGGGAAGCGGTCCGCGACTTGTCGCAGGCAACTGTCTTGCGATAGAGCCTATGATAAATCTCGGTTCGCCGCGTATAAGTATCGATGCCAAGGACGGCTGGACGTGCCGAACTCGGGACGGATCGCCGAGCGCTCATTACGAAAACACGATTATCGTGCGCGAGGACGACGCCGAGATACTTACGCTGTAAAGAGGTGAAGGTTGAAAGAACTCACGTTTAAGACGGCGGTAAGCCTTAAAGGTCACGATACGGGCAGGCGATATGTTGTGCTCGCCTTGGCGGGAGAAGACTTCGCGCTCGTTTCGGACGGAGAGTACAGAAAGCTCGACAATCCGAAGCTCAAAAGGATAAAGCACTTGAGAGTTGACGGAGACAGCGGACTTTGTGCCGAAGGGCTTACGAACGAAATGCTCAAAAGAGCTTTGAAAGATTCCAATTAGCGGAGGAGCTTATGCCGAAGGAAGACAATATAGAAGTCGAAGGCGTCGTAGTAGAGTGCTTGAGAAACGCGATGTTCAAAGTGAAACTTTCGAACGGACACATAGTGTTGTGTACGATATCCGGTAAGATTCGTATGCACTACATCAAGATACTCGTCGGCGATACCGTAAAGCTGGAAATGTCACCGTATGACCTCACGAAAGGTCGCATAACATACCGTCACAAAAATTAGAAATTGTGCTTTAGAAAGCGCAGGAAAGAAAAGCAAACCAATTTAAGCCAATGGAGGACAAGAACAATGAAAGTACGTACTTCCGTCAAGCCGATGTGCGACAAATGCAAGGTAATCAAGAGACACGGCAAAGTAATGATTATCTGCTCGAAATATGCAAATCACAAACAGCGTCAGGGCTAAAAAGCTTTGACGCTTTGCGGCGAAAACAATTCGTTTTCTCATTCGACGCGCTGTCATTCCAGAGCGCGGCGGAAAGACGGGAAAGCGTTTATATATCAAAATAATCACATATCAAATCAAAATTTATAGGAGAACATCAAAATGGCAAGAATAGCCGGTATCGATTTGCCGAGAGAAAAGCGCGTGGAGATCGGTCTTACCTACATCTACGGCATCGGCAGACCGCTCGCAAACACGATTTTGAAAGCTACCGACATAGACCCCGATATAAGGGTCAAGGATCTTACCGAGGATCAGGTGGGCGCCCTTCGTAATTACATCGAACACAACATACAGGTGGAAGGCGATTTGCATCGCGAAGTGGCTCTGAATATAAAGCGCCTTATGGAAATAGGCTGCTATCGCGGAGTGCGTCACCGCAAGGGACTGCCCGTTCGCGGTCAGAGCACTAAGCAAAATGCGCGTACGAGAAAGGGACCGAAGCGTACCGTCGGTCGCGCGAAGAAGAAGTAAGGAGAGGTGAACGACAATGGCAGTTAAGAAAACAGCTACTAAAAAGAAAATTACGAAGAACATCGACAAAGGTCAGGTTCACATTCAGGCGTCGTTCAGCAACACTCTCATTACGGTTACGGACGAGCGCGGCAATGCGATAAGCGCTTGCTCGGCAGGCGCGCTCGGTTTCCGCGGAAGCCGTAAAGGAACGCCGTTCGCCGCTCAGCAGGCTTGCGAAAAGGCTGCCGCGGCTGCTAAAGAGCACGGACTTAGGAGCGTGGACGTATTCGTCAAGGGCCCGGGTAGCGGAAGAGAGTCGGCAATAAGAGCGCTGGACGTGGTAGGACTGCAGGTTACGTCGATAACCGACGTATCGCCTATTCCGCACAACGGATGCCGTCCGCCCAAACGCAGAAGAGTATAAGGAGATCGAGATCAAATGGCTAAATATACGTGCGCGGATTGCAGACAGTGCAGACGCGAAGGACAGAAATTGTTTTTGAAAGGCGACAGATGCACGACTAAAAAGTGCGCTATGGACAGACGTCCCGTGCCTCCCGGACCTCACGGTCTCGGCAGAAAGAAAGCGAGCGAGTACAGCCTCCAGCTCCGCGAGAAGCAGAAGGTCAAGCGCGCTTACGGACTGCTTGAAAAGCAGTTCCGCGGATATTACGAGGAAGCCGAGCGCCGCAAGGGTGTAACGGGCGAGACCATGCTTTTCCTCCTCGAGAAGCGTCTCGACAACGTAGTATATCGCATGGGAATAGGATCGTCGCGCGCACAGTCCCGTCAGATAGTCAATCACGGTCACATAACCGTGAACGGCAAGAATGTCAACATTCCGAGCTATCAAGTGAAAGTGGGCGACGTCATTGCAATAAAGGAAGGCAAGACCGACAACGGATTGTTTAAAGAACTTCGCGGCGCGAAGATAGTAATGCCCAAATGGGTTGAGTTCGATACGGAAGCGTTCAAGGGCAAAGTGATTGCCGAGCCCGAGAGAGCCGACGTCGACCTGAATATCAACGAACAGCTTATCATCGAGTTGTACTCCAAGTAATACCGAGCCTTTTAGGCAAGATAAGAGGGCGGTATAAAAGAAAGTCACCGCATGGAGAATAGGCAGACCTAATTTAAGGAGATAATCAAATTGAATATGATGGAAATCGAAAAGCCCAGAATCACCCTCGAGGAGAGCGCCGACCTTCGCCAAGGCAAGTTCGTCGTCGAGCCGCTTGAGAGGGGATACGGCATTACGCTCGGCAACGCTCTGAGAAGAGTGCTCATGTCGGCGCTTCCGGGAGCGGCGGTAATCGGTATTCGTATCGAGGGAGTCAGCCACGAGTTCAGCACCGTAAAGGGAATAAAAGAGGACGTCGCGGACATAATCCTCAATCTCAAGGGGCTAAACCTCAAGGCAAACTACACCGATAAGACGCTTAAAAAGACTCTTCGTATCGAGCGCACTACGCCTGGTATCGTTACGGCGGCAGATATAGAAATCGATCCCGAGATAGAGATTCTTAACCCCGAGCTTTATATTTGCACTATGGACGAAGGCGCGAAGCTCAGCATGGAGCTTACCGTAGGTCTCGGCAGAGGCTATGTAGTCGCCGAAAATCTTAAGGATCCCACCAAGCCCATAGGCTATATACCGATCGATGCGATATTCACGCCGGTCAAGAGCGCAAGCTACTCCGTCGAGAGCACGCGCGTCGGACAGAGCATCGACTACGATAAGCTCACGCTCGATGTCAAGACAGACGGCTCGCTTACGGCAAAAGACGTTTTGAGTCTTGCGGCTAAGGCGATAGAGGATCACATTCGTCTGTTTGTAAACCTTTCGGATGTAATATCGGGAATGGATATTCTCGTATCGCGCGAAGAGGACAAACAGCAGAAAGTGCTGGAAATGAACATCGAGGACATGGACTTGTCGGTACGCTCGTACAATTGCTTAAAGCGCGCGGGAATTCACACCGTCGAGGATCTCACAAAGCGTTCCGAGGACGATATGTTAAAAGTGCGCAACCTCGGCAGGAAGTCGCTCGACGAGGTTATAGGAAAGCTCCGCAGCTACGGGCTTGACCTCAAAAGTAATGAAGAATAAGGAGAAAGACAATGGCAATGCAGAGAAAACTCGGTAAGCCTACCGATCAAAGAATGGCGCTCATTCGCCAGCAAGCAACCGAACTACTCATGAACGGCAAGATCGAAACGACGTATGCGAGAGCCAAGGAAGTTCAGAAGTACGCGGAAAAGATCATCACGCTTGCTATAAACAATTATCTCGACACCGTCAAGAAGGTCGAGACCCGCAGAAACAGCAAGGGTCAGGAAATACAGGTCGAGGTCATAAACGACGGCAAAGACAAGCTCGACGCTCGTCGCCGCATTATGGCGCTTACCTATGACGTTCCCGATAAGAAGCTCGACGGCGAAAGCGACGAGGCTTTCAAGGCGCGCACGCAGAAGATATACCATGCGCTTCCCGAAAAGATCTTCAACGAGCTTGCTCCCAAGTACGACCAGCGCAGTAAGGACGTAGGTCGCAAGGGCGGCTATACGCGCGTGCTCAAAATGGGCTTCAGACGCGGCGACGGCGCCGAAACCGCGCTCATAGAGCTCGTGTAGAATTTAATCATCATACGGTAATACAAAACGAGGTTGAAGTAAATCGCAGCCTCGTTTTCTGTTTCGGGCGAAAGCAAAGGTCGAAAAGCAAAACAACCGAGGAGATTCGAAAGATGTACGCTCATGAAGAAAAATGCAGTCTGTGCGGCACTACATTTCTGCGCCGAATCTATGACGCTGAAATCCCGTCGGATAAAGCCGACGTAACGAAGCCGCTATGTCCCGAGTGTCGGGCGAAAGAGCGCGAACGGAAAGAAAGAGAGCGCGAAGAAAGAGAAAAAGAAATACGGAGAAAAAAGGCGGAAGAAAAGCGCCGAGAGTTTGTTAAACGCTTGAAAGCATGGCGAGTCGTGCCGATCGAGGATATACGCCCCGAGGACGACAATGTGCTGTACATTCTCGGCAACGGATTCGACCTCATGCACGGAATCGAGTCGAGCTACTACGACTTTCGAGATTGTTTGGGCAAGCATAGCTCTCTCCGTTCGGCGCTCGAAACCTATATTACGGTCGAGGACGTCTGGGCGGACTTCGAGAACGCACTCGCGCATTTCGATATAGAAGCCATGAGTAGCGAAGATATAGTCGATATGTGGCTGGATATTTTCGATGTGTATAATGAGGACAGCGGCGCGGCGGAATACTATATGGCAGTGGAAGCCGCCGCCCAGCCCATACAGACCGTGGCGACGGAGCTTCCGAAACGTTTCCGCAAATGGGTGAACACGCTTGCGTCGAATACGGCGGACAGACCGCTTAAGAATATGTTTACGGGCGGCAAAGTTCTCGACTTCAACTATACCGAGTTTGTCGAAGAGCTGTACGGCGTGCCCAAAGAAAACGTGTGTTATATCCACGGCTGTCGCGTAAAGCAGAAGGGAAAGCCGCCCGAGCCGCTTATTCTCGGGCACTTGCTCGAGGCGAGCGACGAGGGTTTCGAGCCGAAAACAAGGCAAAAAAGCAGGATAAGCAGGTTTAGAAGGGCGTTTGTTCAAACGGTGCGGGAAAACGTCATCGATTGGATTTCGGGTTACGACGAGTATCTGACAAAAGATACGGCAAAAATTATTGCGGCACACGAGGAGTTCTTTGCGGGGCTCGGCAAGACGGACAAAGTCATTACCGTCGGACATTCGTTTTCCGAAACGGACAGGGACTATTATTCGAAAGTCAAGTCGAGCTTAGACGATCCGAGCAATGCCCGGTGGTACTTCGGGTGCTACGGATTGGACGATCTTTTAAACCTTGAGAATCTTTTAGAGATCCTGGAGATAGATAAGTCGCAGGTTACGGTTTTTTGCACCGACGCCGTTTCCGTGACGCCGTTGCAAAGCGACGCAAAAACCGCCGTAAAGGAAGTCAAAGAAAAGCCGCTGTGCCGATCGAATGACGGAAAATGGACGGTGCTGAAAAAAGGCAACGACCTCATGATTGTCGACTCCGCAACCGAAACCGTCGACTATTCGGCGACAATGCCGTCGGGGCTCAAGCGCGCGGTCTTTTGTGCGAACGACAGCTGTCTTTTGACTGTAATGTTCGGACTCGATCCAGGCGTATTGCTTTTTCGAAAAAATGAAGGACATTGGGCGCTTGCGGGGGAGTTTGCCTGCAATCACCAACACTTGCTTGTGTCGCGGCTGTGCCGCGTGCTCGTTACGGACGACGACATTACGTTCGTCTATAACAACCGAATCCGCAAGTATTCCCTTCTCGACGGTTCGCTTATTTACAATAAACAAAAAATCGGCGCCCGCAATGCTCATTATGTCGGAAAAGACATTACGGAAACATTCTCGAGATAATAGCGGAGTTAAGGTAAACCGCAACAGTTGAAACAAAGCGTAAATCACTGTGCAACAATAGCTGTGCAATAAAACGCAAAAAGCCCGTCTCCGCGACGGGCTTTTTGTGAGCTCTGTTGATTTTCTTTTTTATGTTCCCATATCACCCAACAAGTTTTTTGAGCTCGGCAAGGGGGTGAAGTCCGACTGCTTTGGTCATTACCTCGCCGCCCTCGAACACGATGAGCGTGGGAATACTCATTATGCCGAAGCTCTTTGCGAGCTCGGGCTGGTTGTCGGTGTTGACTTTTGCGACTTTGACGTCGGCGCGTTCCGCCGCAAACGTCTCGAGTATGGGGGTTTGAGCGCGGCACGGTCCGCACCAGGGCGCCCAAAAGTCTACAAGCACTTTGCCGTCGTAATTTTTTACTTCGGTTTCGAAATTTTCACTGGTCAGTTCAAGCATTGTTTATTCTCCTTTTTATATAGTTTACGCATTGTTTTTACTAAATATATTAATTACAGGTCAAATCTCCGTCGCCTTGTCCAGCGCGAGCATGGCGGCGCGATATATGGGCAAGAGCGCTTCGAATTCCGTCACGGGCAAATTCTCGTCGGCGTTATGCAGATTCGTGACGGTGTTCGGGAATGTCGGACCGAACGCGACGGCGCGGGGAAGCTCCTTGGCATATGTGCCGCCTCCCGTCTTAATGCAGTAGGTTTCGTTTCCCGTAACGTCCGCATAGACTTTCAAAAGCGTCTTGACGAGCGGCGCGTCCTTGTCAATAAAGAGATTGGGGGAGAACATCGTCTCGGTTATCTTCGTGCCCTCGGGCATCTTTGCGAGCATGGCGGGGATTATTTTCTCTTTGTCGCAGCAGACGGGAATACGGATATTCAGTGTAAGCTTCAAAGCTTTGCCGTCGGTATTTGCTACGCCGAGATTGAATGTTGTGTCGCCAGATTGCTCGTCTTCGCAGGAGAAACCGAACTTCTCGCACGAGAGCGGCGTGCACATATACTCATATACGGCTTCGACTGTTTTCGAGCCGCCGAAAGCCGAAAGAAGCGAAAATATCTTCCAAATCGCGTTGTCGCCCTTTTCGGGATCCATGGCGTGACCCGCGATCCCCGTTGTTTCTATTCTAAGTCCCTTGTCTCCGTCGTTTATTCCGAAGTCCTTAATCTCGTTACCGTCGGTTATGATTTTTTCGATTATCGGAGAGGTGCGGAAAAGACGCTCGTCGAGGTGCGAGAAAGACTTTATTCTCTCGTAGAGCGGCGAGCCTCTTTTTATTATCACATGAGCGCGGTCGGGGACGACGTTGCTCTTTAAGCCGCCGCAAAGCTCGACAATGTTATCCTTGAAGAAGTCGTCGAGCGGAATTTTGACCTCGTGCGTGAGTATGCCCTTTTCGCTGTTGATTATCGGAAAGTCCGCGTCGGGCACGATCGAGCAGGAGGGTATTTCACCGTGTTCGGCGTAGTGCTGCATACAAGCAGAACCGTTCTCTTCGTTGCAACCGACGATTATGCGAATGCGTCCGCTGAGTTTCTCGCCCTCGTCATTTATGGACTTTAAGGCGTGCATACAGGCTACGAGCGCGCCCTTGTCGTCTGCGACTCCTCTGCCGTAGATCTTGCCGCCGTCGACGGTCATTTCGTAAGGAGGGAAAGTCCAGCCGTCGCCCGCGGGCACGACGTCGAGGTGACACAGTACTCCTATCATGCGCTCTCCGCTGCCTATCTCCGCCCAGCCGCAATATCCGTCGAGTTCCCCCGTTTTAAAGCCGAAGCTCTTTGATTTGGCGAGAAACCAATCGAGCGCCGCCCGTGGCTTTTTCCCGAACGGAGCGCCCTCGGAAGGCTCGCCGTAAACGCTGTCGATAGCTATTATTTCTTTGAGGTCGTTAAGCATTTTTCGCCGTCCTTTTCGCTTGCGTTATGTCCCTAAGAGTGATATAATGCAGGTGACGATATTAAAGTCGCGACCGTAGCCGCGCTCGCCTATAATATACCACACGGGCGTCGGTTTGTCAATCGCAATGAAAGGAGAGTTATGGTAAGAACGAGATTTGCACCCAGCCCCACAGGCTATCTTCATATCGGCGGACTGCGCACCGCGCTTTACGCCTATCTGTATGCGAAAAAGAACGACGGCAAGTTCATCTTGAGAATAGAGGACACCGACCTCGAGCGCTACGTCGAGGGCGCGGTCGACATCATTCGCCGCACGCTTAAGGACGCGGGTATAACCTACGACGAGGGTCCCGACGTCGGCGGCGACTACGGTCCGTATGTGCAGACCGAGCGCAAGGAGATCTATCAAAAGTACGCGAAACAACTTGTAGACAGCGGGGACGCATACTACTGTTTCTGCACGAAAGAGCGGCTCGAAAAGATCCACGCGGACGGAGCGGTGAAGTATGATAAGCACTGTTTAAAGCTCTCGCGAGAGGAAGCCGAAAAGCGCATTGCGGCGGGCGAGAAGTACGTCATTCGCCAGAACATTCCCGAGACGGGAAGCGACACATATACCGATCTCGTATTCGGCGACATCACCGTCGACTACAAGGAGCTCGAGGACAACGTGCTCATAAAGTCCGACGGTATGCCGACGTACAACTTCGCAAACGTCATAGACGATCACCTTATGGGTATAAACTACGTCATTCGCGGCATAGAGTATCTGTCCTCTACGCCCAAGTACAACCTCTTGTATCGCGCTTTGGGGTGGGAGATACCAAAGTATATCCACCTCCAGCCCATAATGCGCGACGAGCGGCACAAGCTGAGCAAGCGCGACGGCGACGCAAGCTATGAGGACTTTATCAAGAAAGGCTATCTCGGCGAAGCTATAGTCAACTATATAGCTCTTCTCGGCTGGAGCAGCAAGGACGACACCGAAAAGTTTACGCTCGAACAGCTTAAGGAGCGCTTCGATATCGAGGGGCTTTCGAAGTCCCCGTCTGTTTTCGACGAAAACAAAATGCGTTGGCTCAACTCGCTGTATATCCGCGAGCTCGACGTCGATACTTTCCACGCAAAAGCTCTTCCTTTCTATGAGAAAGTCGACTATCTCAAGGGGTATGATCTTCGCTTTTTGTCCGAACTCTTGCACTCGCGTTGCGAGGTGCTTGCGGACGTAGGGCGGCTTACGGAGTTTTTGACGGAGTTCGACTCTTTCGACCTCGAGCTGTTCGTCAACAAGAAGTGGAAGACCGATTGCGCTCTTGCCCGCGAGCTTATCCCGTCGCTTAAGGAAGTCGTGAAAAAGGGCGAGGAAAATCTTGCCGTCAATCTCGAAAACCTTGCGGCGGATAAAGGACTAAAAAAAGGTCAGGTGCTGTGGATATTCCGTATAGCGATAACGGGCGCGCAGTCTACTCCCGGAGGAGCAACCGAAATGGCGCACCTTCTCGGCGAGAAGAAGTGCCTCGAGCGGCTCGAAAAGGTTTATGCTCGCCTTTCGAAATAATAAAACGCAGATAAAAAAGTCGATAAAAAGACAAGCGGCGTATCGGACAGTTCGTCCTATTCGCCGCTTTTTCGTTTCAAAATATATTCTTTGTTCTTCGTATTGAGTTTATCTTTTAAACAGGCGTTTAAGCGTTCGGAGCAAGTGCGACGTAGTCGGTAAGCGTGTAGTAAGTGGTGCGCGTGACCGAACCGTAGACGGTAGTAGTCATGGAAGTCAGCACCTTGTTTGTCGATATGTTCTGCGTAACCGCGAAAGGGTTTGCGGCATAGGTCGCAAGAATGGGCGTGCCCGAGTTGGTTCCGTTTATCGCGACCGAGACCGAGTAGCAGAGCGGAGCAAGCGTTCCGTCCTCCGCCTTGTCCATCGAATAATCGCTTGCGCCCTTCCAATTTTCGAGACGAACGGCTTGCGTATCTTTCCCCACGCTCATAATCATTCCGTAGGCAGGATGAGAGTATGAAAACGCGTCGAGCGGAACATGAAGCGTAAACGCTTGAGAACCCGTCGTCGTAAGGGAAGGAAAAGCGCGCATGAGATAGAAGAGCTGTTCGTTATCGAAGTATTGTCCATTCAGATCGATATTTCGCGTCTGCGGCTCTTTGCCGGCAAAGGTCAAAGTTTCGGTGTTTGCGCCGTAGTCTACGGTAAGCGAATAGCTTTTATCCTCTTTGTCGCTGCGTTTTGCGAGCGCGGCGGATTTTGCCGACGAGCGCGGAGCGAGGGTCAGCTTGTCGAAAACGACGTTTGACGAGTAAACGTCTGTAAGACCTCTGTCCGAGCCGTTCTCCTCTATATCGAAATAAGTTATTTCGGTGCGCATATCAAGGCTTGCGTTGCCGTTATCCGCTTCTTCGAGAGTAAAAGTGAGAGTGCCCGAAGAGAGCTGCTTGTCCCGAACGCCCATTTCGTTTATTTCTTTCATAGTGTATTCCGATATGTCGAATATGCTCTTTTCATAGAGTCGCGGCATATCCCAGGGCAGTTTTGCGCCGAAGGAAAGCTGAGTCTGCGCACAACTTTCTCCGCAAGCGGCAAATGTAAATGCAGTTATACACAGGATAAAAATCAATGGGATTTTCTTTTTCATTTATATGTCTCCGAACGGATTTTTTTAAAGTATAGCACAAAACGCTTGATTTATCAACCCAAATCAATATACAATATCAGAATGAAGCCCGAAATTATAAAATCGAAATCCTATGTCCGGGCGTTCGACGACTGCGTTTTGCGCATAAAACGACGCAAAGCGGATTTAGACAAGCGAACGGTAGTCATTGTTCCCGACAGGTATACTTTGTATGCCGAGCGTCGTTTGTTTGGCGGCGGAGGTTCATTCGACGTCGAAGTCGCGACTTTTTCCCGATTGCTTTCCAAGACGGGTTATCGTCCCGAAGGATATATTTCGCGTTTCGGAGCGGTCATGCTCCTCAGGCGGCTCATAGGGGATGGGAAAGACCTGAAATGCTTTCACAGGAGCGCTCGATTTACGGGTTTTGCGGACGCAATGTATGACGCGCTTTCGCAGATACAGTCGTCGTCGGTAACTGCCGACGAGCTTTTGAAGGCGGCTTATGCAAGCGACGATCCTGCGTTTTCGTCGAAAATATCGGATATAGCAAAACTTTTGGATAGATACGAAAAGGGAATTGAAGGACGGTTTGCGGACGCGGCGGAACTTTTGAGGGCGCTTCCCGACGCGCTTAAAAAGAGCGGTTATCTCGACGGCGCGACGGTGTACATTCTCAATTTCGATCGTTTTACGGCGGCGTACCGTGCGGCGATAGAAGCGATTGCGGAGCGTGCGCTATGCACTGTCGTCTACGAGACCGAAGCGGCTCACGGTTGCAAACTCGATGCAAGCGAAATAGAAATTTACTCCGCGACCGATTTCGAAAGCGAACTTTCCGCGGCGGCAAGCCGTATAAGAAACGAGATTTACGAGTCGGGAGCGCGATTTTCCGACTTTTGCATAGTTGCGGCAGACGCCGACTTTACGACGGTTTCCCGAGTCATGAGCGACTTCGGGCTTAGGTTCGAGTTCGATGCGAAGTACCCGCTTTCCATTCACCCGAGCGCGCGTTTTCTCTTTGCCGTGCTCGAGGCTTCGAGCGGCCGGCTTTCTCGCGAAAAGCTTGTCGCGCTCGCTCGTTGCTTTCTTACGGGCATAGAAAAAAAAGACTGTTCGGAATTCGAGAACTACTGTAACCGCAGGCGTATAGACTATAAAGGTTTTCTTTCTCCTTTCGGCGGAGAAAGACGCGAACCGTTCCTGACGGAAGAGAAGACGGCGGAAAGAGTGCGCGAAATTCTGATGGCGCTCGTTACGGACGTAAGGGAGAGTATTGAACCGAGTATGAGTGCGGAAGCGTTTGCGACGCTATGCGAGCGTATACTCGAAAAAGGAAGGGGACTCGAACGTCTTGCGTCGCCGTACGACGTCTTGAGTTTCCAAAGCGGTATATGCGACACCGTGCGCCTTATGCGCGAAATAATCGGGGACGGAGTTTGTTCGACGGAACTTCTTATTGCTACTCTCAAAGCGGGAATAGAAGCGCGTTCGGCGGCGTATTTGCCGAGAACAAACGATTGTGTCATGATAGGCGGACCTTCGCTTTTTCGCGGACAGCGATTTAAAAAGGTTTTCGTACTCGGTTTCAACGACGGTGCGCTTCCTCTCGTTACGAGGGACGGCGGCGTGATCGGCGACGACGAAATAGACGTGCTGAAAAAGTATGGGGCGGCTATAGAACCCAAGACGAGCGAGGTGGACGAGCGTGCGGAGAGCGAGCTTTTACATCTTCTGTCGTCGGCGGACAGGCTGTTTCTGTCCTACTCGACCGCAGACGACGGAGCCGCGCCTTCGAGTATGTTGACGCTCATACGGCGCGAGAACGCGGATAAAACGACGTTCGGTTCGTCATTCGACGAGCGTATGAAAGCCGCGGTGGCGTCGGACGCAACGGAAGTCGAGCGCCTTGCTTGCTGTCCGCGTTCGGCAAGGCGGCTCTTTCTTTCGGGACTCTCTGCGGTAGTACGACCCGCATATATGCCCGCGCTTGCCGCGGCGCTCGGAAAGGATGCTTCCGCGCTCTATCGCGAAAACGGCGACGACTATGTGCTCGACAGGAGATACGACATATTTTTTCCGAAACGCACGGCGTACATATCGCAGATCCAAACTTTTTTCGCTTGTCCGTACCGTCACTTTTTACAATACGGTCTGCGACTCAAAGAGCGCGAGGACGGAACGCTTCGTCCGCGCGACGTCGGTACGATCCTTCACAAAGTGGCGGAACGCTACGTTTCGGACGGACTTTTCGACGAGCCGGAAAGGAGAGCGAAATCGCTTTTCGACCGCGTCATGAAAGAGGATTTCGCCGATTTCGGCGAGCTGTCCGAAGACAAACTTTCGAGACTTTCGGACGAGAGCGTAAAACTATGCAGGACGATTGCCGTACAGTTTGCCCGTTCAAGCTATGTTCCTTTCGCGCAGGAAGAAAAGTTCGGTAAAAGCGCGCCTCGCTTTAGGACGCGTCCGTATGTCTTTTCCGACGGCAGCGAGACCGATATAGTCGGCGTCATGGACAGAGTGGACGTTTGCGGCGAAAAAGCGCGTGTAATAGATTATAAAACGGGTCGCGTCGATAAGGGAAAAAAGGCTCTTTCTTATGATAAGCTGTATTACGGAATAAAGTTTCAACTTCAGTTTTACGCGGCGGTACTTCGCGAAAACGGTTTTAAGGTGGGCGGAATGTTCTATTTTCCCGTCGGTAACAATTGGTCGGACAGCCTCGATTACTGCCGCATGACGGGAGCGTTCGAGGGGACGGCGGAGGGAGCGGCGGAGCACGACAATACGATCGCCTGCGGCGGCAATTCGGAGATAATAAACGCCCGCGTCACACCGCTCAAAAAAGGCGGCTTTTCACTCGGTCGGAACGAGCTTGCGCTTTCCGACGAGAAGATGAGCAAGATTTGCGATTATGCTCTCGACATATTCGCAAGCGGTATGGAGGATATCGACGGCGGCTGTATTTCGCCGCTGCCGTATGCGGACGGAACGGCCACCGCCTGCGACTACTGTCCGTATAAGGAAATTTGCTCTACGCGAGCCGAAACCCGGCTTAGGGAACTCGGCGGAAACAAAGACGTTGCGGTCTCGGGCGCGGAGGAAGAATGAGGGTGCTTTCAAGACGGAGGTTATGCGCTTCAACATGAAATTCGACGAGAGACAACTTAAAGCTATAGAGACGACGGGCTCGGATATACTCGTGTCGGCTTCGGCGGGAAGCGGTAAGACCACCGTCATGATAGAGCGTATTCTTCGTCTCGTCGAGGGCGGCGCAGACTTAAAAAGAATGCTCGTCGTAACTTTCACGAAAGCGGCGGCGGCGGATATGCGCTCCAAACTGTTTCGCGCGTTGTGCGAGCGTTCGGACAGTCCGTCGTGCAAGAGGGCGCTCAAAGCCGTGGCTTGCGCCGACATAAGCACGCTTCATTCGTTTTGCGCAAGGCTCGTAAAAAAATATTTTTATGCGGTGGACGTGGATCCGGCGTTCGAGTTGTTGGGCGACGGGGACGGTATGATTTTGGAGCGCTGTCTCGACAAGATCGTCGAAAACGTCAAAGAATACGGAGCGGAAGAGCTGTATGAAATAATGCTTGCTTCGCGAAGCGATCGCGCTTTCCGAGAGGCTGTGCGCAAAGTGTACGACGTTGCCGTCGGTATGCCCTCGCCGCGCGGCTTTTACGAGGAATGTCTCGATTTTGTCAAGGACGACAGGCAGGCAAAGGCAACCGTCGAATCGGCGCTTAAAGAAGACGAGACCGCACTTTCGGCGGCGCTCGCGGACTGCAAATTGCGAAGCGAGCAGGCGGGCTTTTCTCGTAATCTCGTATCTTTGGACGAGGCTGTAGCCGCGCTCGAACACGGGGACGAAACGCTGATGAACCGAAGTCCGAGCGGCAGGGTAGACGCGGAATTCGAGGAGTTGAACGAGGAATTCAAATTCTTAAAAAACGAAGCGAAGGAGCGTATTAAAAAGCGTAAAGCGTGCGAGACGCTTGCCAGGAGCGAAAACGCTTACGACTATGCCCGCGCTTTAAGAGACTGCGCCGTCGGGCTTTCGGAACTCTACGAAAAGGAAAAGGAGAAGAAAGCCGCCGTCGATTATAACGATCTCGAGCACTATGCTTATGCGATTCTGCGTTCCGAATACGGGGACGGTATACGCGCCTCTTTCGACTATGTTTTCGTAGACGAGTACCAGGACATCAATCCGCTTCAAAACGCGATTATAGGACTTATAAAACGCGAGAACAATCTCTTTCTCGTAGGAGATCTCAAACAGTCGATATATGCCTTCCGCGGGTGCGATCCGTCGATCTTCGCCGAAAAGTGCGAGGCGTACTCTTCGGGCGGCGGCACAAATGTGGAACTGAATGCGAATTTCCGCACTTGCCCCGAAATAACAGAAAAGGTGAACCTCGTGTTTTCTCAGTGCATGACTCGTGATTTCGGCGGCGTAGATTATGCCGAACGTGCCTGTCTCGTTCCTTCACGCACGGATAAAGGGGCGTTTGAATATGTAAATATAGTTACGCGGGAAAAGGAGGCGAACGCAACGCCTTCCGTATATCGTCTCTCCGAACATGAGGACAGTCGCGCGGGAAAAGCGGATGCCGAAAGCGAATTTATAGTGTCGAAGATTCTTTCTCTTCTCGGCGGCGGATATGACGGCAGTCCCGTAAGTCCGTCCGATATTGCCGTGTTGACTCGCTCGCGGTGCGAACTGTCCTATCTCGTCAGAGATAAGCTGAAAGCGGCGGGAGTTCCGGCTTTCGTGAGAGAAGACGAGAATACGCTCTCGCCCGAAACGTCGCCGTTGTCCGCAGTCTTGCGTCTTACGCGAAACGTGTGCGACGACATAGCTCTTTGCACGGCGCTCGTGTCATACGTCGGCGGTCTCGATTCGAGCGATCTCGCCGCAATTGCCGAAACCATGGGTGAGAACGAGCCGTTTCATGTCGCGGCGCGACGGAGCGCCAAGGCGGCTCGGTTTTTCGAAAGGCTGGATAATTACACCGAGCGTTCTCATTCTGTTTCCGCTGGAGAATTGCTTTCCGAGATAGTTTTTGACTGCGACGCTTTTACCGAGGCGGAAAAGCTGCCGAACGGAGAAGAGAGGCACGTCGCGCTTGCCGCGTTTTTGTCGGGTATAGGCGAACTCACGGTAGACGAATTTTTAGCGAACGAAGAAGAAAGGGGCAGGGCGGGAAACGGCGCTCCCGAGGGCAGTCTTAAGATCATGACCGTGCACATGAGCAAAGGGCTCGAATTCGAACACGTCTTTTTGGCGGGAGTAAACCGCCGCTTCAATCGCAGGGACTTTACGCCGCCGTATTTTGCGGACAGAAAGTGGGGGCTGGCTATGAAGTATCCCGATCCAGATAAGAGAGAATGGACGGCGACATATCTCACGGAGGCGGCTCGGCTCGAACTTACGCGTCGCACGCTCGAGGAAGAAATGCGCGTCATGTATGTAGCTATGACGAGAGCAAAGAGAACGCTTACGGTAAGCGGAACCGATATATCGGAAGTAATGCCGTACAAACGTCGCTTGTCGCGTCCGTCCCGTCCGTCCGATTTTCTTTGCGCGCTGATTCCCGCAAAGACAGAGGCTTTGGATGAAGCGGAAGAAATTACGATTCGCGGAGTAAAGCGCGTATTTGCGGGCGGCGATGAAGAAGAGGCAAGGCGCATTGCGGAGCGCATGAATTTTGTATATCCCCATGCCGAAAAGCTTGCAAAGACCTCTGTTTCCGCCGCTGTCCATGAAAATTTCACGGACGACGGTTACTATGTCGGGGCGCAAAACTTCGCCGGCGACGATGCGGACGGCGCCGAGCGCGGCACTGCTTTCCACCTGTTTATGCAAAAGCTCGATTTTTCCATGCCGTTCGATTTTCAAAAGGCTGCGTTCGAGGCGGAATTTCCGAGAGAAGCCGAACTCGTCGATTTCGAGAAGGCGGAAGCGGCGGCAAAGCTGATCGTCTCCGCTGTCGGAAATGCGAAGCTGTACAGGGAAAAAGAGTTTATATATGACGACGGCGGCACTCTCGTTCAGGGCGTCATAGACCTGCTTGCCGTGGACGAAGACGGCGCGATCGTGATAGATTATAAGACGGGAGGGAACGTAAAGAGAAAAAGTTATGCCGCGCAACTTGCTCTGTATGCTCGCGCGGTCGGAAATATTCTCGGCATAAAAGTCAAATCCTGCCTTATCTGCGCGCTCGATCTCGGTGAAATTTTCGAAACAAAAACGGATATATAAGCAAAAACGACCAAAAACAGCGGAAAAATCTTAAAAAGATTGAGCTAAACTATAGATTTTTATACTAAAATATGATATACTTATAAAACAGAGAATTTCTATTCGGATAGGAGAAGAAATCAATGATTCAAAAAATTAGCGAAATATTCGGAAAGATCCCCGAAAGCTTACGCGACGACATTGGACTTTATGTCGGTTTGGGACTTGCCGTGCTCGTGTTCGTTGCGGCTCTTGCCGTGTCGCTCGCAGGTAAGGGCGAATTCGGAAAGTTTGTGTCGCTTGCGAAATCCGCAATCAAAGACGGAACGAGAAACGGCGTGAATTCCGTTATGAAAAAAATGCAGAAAGGCGTAGTCGGTCAGTACAGACACGCTCTCCATTCGGGCTCGAAGCCGTCCGAATGTATTTGCGAGACCGATGCGGTCGTGATCCCGTTCAAGACTTGTGCGATGTCGAAATTTCCGCTTGCTACGGCGATCGGCGCTGCGATAGCAATGTGCGCGGGAGTCGGCATATCTGTCGCGATCTCGGGAAAGATCGGCGAAAGCGAGGGAATCACAGTTGCTCTCGTCGCTCTTGTCGGCGGCATTTTGACGCTCGTTGCCGCGGCTGTTTCGTCTGCGACGTTTAAGGGCGGAAAAAGAACTTACGTTAAGTTTACCGAGACGCTCGACTTGCTTTCCGCGCAGAGCGGAACTCAAAGCGAAAGCGCGCCCGCTTCCGAAGAAATACGCATGAACGAAAACGCGCAAACGGAAGAGGTCGTCTACGAACAGCCCGAAACTTACGCTTCTTACGAACAGCCTGCGACCGAGGCGGAAGGACCTGCGGCAGAATACGCTACTCCCGTCTACGAACAGCCCGAATATGCGGCCGAACCCGCAGTCGAAGCGGACGGACCTACGCCCGAGGAGATTGAGGCGGAACGTGCGGCGGCTCGCGAAGAGGCGCTTAAGGCTCAACGCGCGGAGCAAGAAGAGATCGCGCGCAGACAGGAGGCGGAAAAAGCTGCGGCGGCTCAGCGCAGACTCGAGGAGCTTCGCGCTCAACGCGAGGCGCAACTCAAAGCCCGCAGGGAAGCGCAAGCTCAGCAGAACGCGTCCGTGCACGCGCAGGCTCAAACCGAGCCGTCCGTCGGCGCAGAGGACGTCATCGCTCGCATAGACAGGATTTCCGCAGAGGGCGCGCCTCTTCCCGCAATGAAGGAAGTCGCAATGCTTCTTCAAAAGGAACGTAACAAACCCGAAAACAAGACTCCCGAACAGCAAAAGCGTCTTAACGAAGCTTTGGCAAAACTGCTTAGGGCTATGAGCGCCGCTCAAAAGAAATAGTAACTTCCGAGGGCGTATAAACGTCGCGAATACGAACTGCGTGCTTCTCGGCACATAGGCGCAGTACGAGTAGTACAGCAACCTATGTGCCTCGTCGCTAGCTGTCCGTCTCGCTTGTTTCTCCGCCCTCGTGTGCTACGTTTATACCCGTCTTACTCGCTTCTAAGCAGTTTTTTGTTGCTTTCTTGTCATTACGTCTACTTCTAGTGTCATTTCGCCCGAGAGAGCGAAGCGAACGGAGTGGAGAAATTTCAACCTATAAAAAGGGTTTTAGGGCGGAGCCCTAAATCGTTTAAAGGAGAGGGATTTAAAAGGGAGAGGAACAGCCGAAAGTTCCTCTCCCTTTATCTTTTTCGAGCACCTTTTTGAAAAAAGGTGCAGAAGATTTTGGGCGCGCCTTTTCCAAAAAAGGCGCAAACAGTATGCGCAATGTTGCATTTGCGAAAAAAATCTTTCCGCGACTTTTTTAAAGTCGCAAGGCTTTGTGACTTTTCCGAAAAGTCGAAGTTTTTACTTTCCCGCGCGGAGCGCAAGCTGTACAAGCTTATTTTCTCGTGCGGCGTCGGCTATCGTTGCCGGAGTTATGATCGAGTTTTCGGCGGCGATGGTGCGGCCGGACGAGGAATAGAGGGCGCGTATGACTCGCTTTCCCGTAAGAAAAGAAAAGTCGTGCGCTCCGAATTCGGAAGAATTTTTGGGGACGGTGGTAGGCGTGTCTATGGTATGTGCGTCGTATTCTTTGTTTCCGAGCGCACCCGTAGGCGTTGTTACGATCGCTGTCTCCGCGCCTGCCGCACCGCCGTTTTCGACGGTTGCTTTGTCGTAAGATTGCGCTATCGAGCCTGTCGGCAAGCTTTCGGTTGCGGAAATCGGCGATTCTGTCGGTTCTTCTTTTTCCGAGATAATCTGCGTTGCGATCGCGGTCTGTGCGGCTTCGGAATCTACAGTCGCCTTTACTTTGATTTTTTTGTCCTTGGGCTTGGGTCTTTGCGGACGGAATTTCGGCAACACAATTTTTTCATCCGTGTCGTTGAATGCGACGAGTTCGTGCGAGTATGACAAAAGAGTTTCGGGAAGAAGTTTGTTTTCTCCCGCGAAAAACGCCGTCACTTCACATTCGTCGTTCCATTCCACGTCGGTGATATGTCCGTAAATTTTTCCGCTTGCGCCGTAGGCGATAAGTCCGGCGGGATTGTTTCTTTTTCCGTCGTACGGAAAGAGCGGCGAGTTCAAGCTTTGCACGACTACGGCGTCGCCGTCGAGCCTGTAAACTTTGGAAAGAGCAAGCTTTAAGAATTTATCGTCGTTTTCCTCGGGATCGGATAAAAGCAAACCGTCGGCTCGTTTGAGTTCTTTTGCAAACAGCACGTCTATAACAGTGCCGATAACGTGCGCGCCCTTGAGTGAAATTACCTGTTTGGAAACAATGTCGCTTAATCTGTACATGAACCTGCCCCGTAAAAACTGTTTACTTATATCTATGCCGCGGCTCTGCTTGTTATGCTCTGTGAAAAGAGGTTGACAAAACGGGCGCGGACGTATATAATAGAGCCGTCAAAGACAATTTAATGACGGAGGACATTATTATGATAATAAACAAAGATATGACTATAAGCGAAGTGCTCGGAGTCTGCGGACCGGACGTAGCGCCGGTTTTCATGAATTTCGGTATGCATTGCCTCGGCTGCCCCATTTCGCGCGGGGAGACCGTGGAACAGGCGGCGGCGGCTCACGGCATTGACCTCGACGAAATGCTCTTGGCGCTCAACAACTTCGCCGCTTCCAAGGAATAAAATGAAGATCGTTTTCGGACTCGGCAATTTCGGCGACAAGTACGCTTACACCTATCACAACATGGGCTTTCTTACGGCGGAGTGTCTTGCGGACAAACTGGGGCTGAAGTTCAAAAAACGCGAGTGCGACGGTATGATAGCGGAAGGCTATCGAAACGGAGAGAAACTTTTGATAGTCAAGCCTCTCACTTATATGAATCTTTCCGGGCACTGCGTAAAGCAGACGGTGAGAAAGTACAAGGCGGAGATGAAGGACATAATAGTCGTTTTCGACGACATAGACATACCGCGTCTGACTCTTCGCGTCCGTATGAACGGCAGCGGCGGCACTCACAACGGCATGAGAAACATAATAGAGGTCATGGGTACGGGAGAGTTCCCGCGCGTGCGCGTGGGAATAGGCAGACCGCCCGAAAATGTGCCGCTCGGCGACTTTGTGCTTTCGGAAGTGCCGAAAGCCGACAGGCAGGGGTTTTACGATCTCATATCCGACGCGGCGGACGAAGTATTAAAACTTTGCGACAAATAAATTGTTGAAAGCAATAGACATCATAAAAGAGGGCGGCGCGTACGGCGACGCCCTAAAAGCTCTGCGGGAGGGAAGAAACCTCTCGATTTTCGACGCGCGTTTTTTCGAAAAAACTTTCTTTGCTTCGGCGCTCGAAGGCGTAACGCTTTATGTGTGCGCGGACGCGGTTCAGGCGCGCGAAGCTTATTCGCAGATAAAGGGGCTTGGAAAGGCGGTATGGCTTCCGCCTGCCGGCGACGGACTTACATATAAAAAAATGACAAGCGCCGCGTCCGATCCGGAAAGGCTAAAAGCTCTTTGGGAGATTGCTTCGGGTGAAAAATGCGCAGTCGTGACTTCCGTAGCCGCGCTCGTGCAGAGATATCCGAATCGCGAGCGTTTTACGCGGGACGCGTTCACGCTCGTAAAGGGGAGAGACTACGACCTCACAAAACTCCGCGAAAAGCTTACCTCGCTCGGGTATCGCGCGGTTGCCATGCCCGAGGCGGCGGGACAGTTTTCTTCGAGAGGAGATATTCTCGACATATGGGTCACGGGGGAGGATCACGCGGTGCGTGCCGAATTTTTCGGCGACGAACTCGAATCTCTCCGCGAAGTGGACTGCGTTACTTTTCTTTCTTCGCGAGAAACGGACATTTCTTCGGTCATTCCCGCCACCGACGTATTTTACGAAAAAGAACAGGCGAAAGTCGCCATTGATGAAATGAACCGTCTTGCCAAAAGCGAACGCGCTCTTGCAATAGCGGCAGACGCCGGTATGAAACTCGCGGCGGCAAGCAACGATATGTCTCTCGGCTATCTCCGTCCGTTTTTCGACAACGTGTCTCTTGCGGAGTTTGTCTGTCCCGATTTCGTCGTCTACGACGACGCAAAGCAGGTATACGATACGGCGAAGGCGCTGTATGCCGAACAAAAGGAAAGGCTTGCCGCGCTTTTGGCTGCGGGAGAGACAATGGAATTCGTCGCAGGTTCCGTAAGCGAAGAGAGCGAGATCTACCCGAAAGCGAAAAGCGTTGCGTTTCATAGGTTGACCGGCAACAATCGTATTTTTTCTCCGCAAGCAGTGTATTCTTTCGACGGCACGGAAACGCCCGATTACAGTCGGGATTTTCTCACGCTTGCCGCGGATCTGAAGGGCTGGCAAGGAAACTATAAAATAGACATCATGTGCGGAAACGCCGAGGCGGTGAAGAATATCGGCGGCTTCCTTACAGACAACGGAATAAGTTTTTCCGACGGCGGCGGAGAAATAAATCTATATCCCCGTCATCTCGACAGGGGCGGTATTTTCCATGCGGCAAAGCGTGTCGTTGTCGGTACATACGACATAAGCTCGCGCAGAGCCCGAGCCGCTGTCCGTAAAAGAAAGAACGCCGTCTTTACGGTGCCGGAAGTGGGCGACTTTGTGGTGCACGAAACCCATGGCATAGGACTGTGCAGGAGCGTGGAAAAGCTCGATCTCACGGGCAGTCCGCGAGACTATCTCGTACTCGAATATGCGGGCGGAGACAAACTGTACGTTCCCGTCGAAAATATGGATTCGCTTTCGAAATACGTCTCGGGCGGAGAAAAGCCGAAACTTTCGAAGCTCGGCGGCGCGGATTTCGAGCGAGTCAAAGGAAAGGTGCGCGCATCCGTAAAGGCGCTTGCGTTCGATTTGCTCAAGCTTTATGCGGAAAGAAGCGTTTGCGTCGGCTTTAAATATTCGACGGACGATTCGCTTCTCGAAGAGTTCTGCGCCGATTTTCCCTACAGCGAAACCGAGGATCAGCTTACCGCCGTCGCGGAAGGGCTTGCCGATTTAAAGAGCGGCAAGATAATGGATAGACTGCTTTGCGGCGACGTCGGCTACGGTAAGACCGAAGTCGCTCTTCGGCTTGCGTTCAAAGTCATATCCTGCGGAAAGCAGGTCGCTTTTGTCTCTCCGACGACCATTCTTGCCTGTCAGCATTTCGATACGGCGGTCAAACGCATGGAGCGCTTCGGAGTAAGGGTGGAGCGGCTTACCCGTTTCGACTCGGCGGCAAAAGTAAAAGAGACGCTCGCACGTCTCGAAAGGGGCGAAGCCGATCTTGTTTGCGGCACTCACCGCGTGCTCGGCAAAGATGTTAAGTTCAAAGAACTCGGACTGTTGGTGCTCGACGAAGAACAGCGCTTCGGAGTGGCGGATAAGGAAAAGCTGAAACTTCTGAAGCCGAACGTAAACGTGTTAAGTCTGTCCGCGACTCCCATACCTCGCACTCTTTATATGACCATGGTTTCGGTGCGGGACATAAGCGTACTCGATACACCGCCTGCCGATCGCATACCGGTGCAGACGTTCGTCGCCGAGTATTCCGACGCGCTTGTTTCGGATGCGGTGACGCGAGAAATAAACAGAGGCGGACAGGTTTTTATAGTTTATAACAGAGTGGCGGGCATAGACTCGTATGCCGCGAGACTTAAATCCGTTATGCCCGACGTGCGCTTTGCCGTGGCTCACGGACAGATGCCCGAAGCAATGCTCGAACGTACGGTTTCGGAGTTTGTCGCGGGAGGCTTCGATGTGCTCGTGGCTTCTACCATTATAGAGAACGGTATAGATATGCCGCGTGCAAATACCCTCATAGTGACGGAAGCCGACAAACTCGGGCTTGCTCAGCTTTATCAGCTTCGGGGAAGAGTGGGAAGAAGCAGTCGGCTCGCTTACGCGTACTTTACTTACGACAACGGCAGAGTAATGAGCGAAACGGCGTATAAAAGGCTTGAGGCGATAACTCGCTATACGGATTTCGGAAGCGGTTTTCGCATAGCGATGGCGGATCTCGAAATTCGAGGCGCGGGCACGCTTTTGGGAAGAGAACAACACGGACACATGGAAAAGGTCGGCTACGATATGTATTGCAAACTTCTTTCGGACGCCGTCTCCGAACTCGAAGGCAAGCCTGCGGAAGTAAGACGCGAAGTGCGTTTAAACATCGATTTTCCCGCATATTTGTCCGAAAGTTTTGTCGAGAGCGACGAAAAGCGAATGGCTCTCTACAGCCGCATAGCGCTTGTTTCGTCCGCGGAAGAAAAAACCGCGCTTTCCTCGGAACTTGCGGATATGTACGGCAAACTTCCGAAAGAGGCGGAGAATCTTCTGTGGGCGGCGCTCGTCAAAAATCTTGCTGCGGCTATAGGAGCGAAAGCCGTCTCCGTAAAGGGCGAGACTTGCAAAATAATGTTCGAAAAGGCGAGGGATATTCCCGAAGAGGTCGCTTCCGGCGTACGCGCCGACTCCGCTTGTCTGCTCGTTTTCGGTCCGTCCGCCTGCATCGAAGTGTCAGGCAAACGGAGGCTCATGAATTTTTTGCTTAAAACGACGCAAAAACGGGGTTTAAACATTTGATTTTTGAACAAGAATAATGTATAATTGATGTACTATGGGTTTGTGTCCCGTCACGGACCCTGTACTAAAAGAGGATTTTCGGTAAAATGCGCAATAAAATTGTAAGACTTATCATTTGTTTCGCTTTGGCGGCGGTGCTTAGCTTTGCGGCGACGGGCTGCCTTTTCGAGCACAATTACGAAAAAGATTATATGCAGGTCGTGGCGACGGTCAAATCCGTATCTTTCGAAAGAGAGGGCATGGAGACTTTCACGACCGAAGAAAAAAGCATTTACAAGACGCAGCTCGTTTCGATATGGAACAGTAACGCTTCTTCGCTTATAAATCAGGGTTATACTCCCGAGGCGGCGGCTGAATATCTGCTCGGACAGCTCGTAAACCGCGAAGTGCTTTTAAACGAGGCGGAAGCTTTATATCATTTCGGCGATCTCAAGTGGACGAGAGCCGACGACAACTATGTGGCGCAGACGGTATACGGTACTCTCGACGGCACGATAAAGTCAATCAAAAACGAAGTGCTCGGCGATCACGACGAGCCTACGCAAGGGGAAGGAGAGGACGCGGAAACTTCGACTACTTATCCCGTTCCGAGCGAAGAGGAGCCCGAAGAGGAAGACCCCGAGACTGTGGAAAAATGGCGTCCCGATATGTCGTCCTATCCCGCGGTAGGCGGCGACAGCGATTTGAAGAGCGTCGAACGCGAGACGGTGCGTCGTCTTGTCGAATACCTTGCTTCGCTCGTGGAAGACAACAAGTTTGCGACCGACGAAGAAAAGGCTTGGTTTGAAAAAGACATCGAAAAGATGAAAAAGCTCGTTTCGGACAGCAGGGAAGACCTCGTATATCCCATGCTATACGACCCCGAATTCGACCCGGAGAAAGGCGAAGGCAACGGAACGTATATCGTCGAATTTCTTTGGGGCAAGCAGGCGCGCGAGACGAGAAAGCTTGCGAAAATGCAGGAATATATCGAGGACGGCGAGAGCGTGACCGAGGAAGAGATCCTTACGAGTTACAATTCTCTTGTCGCTACGCAGAAGATTTCGTATGCGGATTCCGCGGCTTACGACAAGGCGGCGACAAGCTCGACCGAAAACGTGCTGTATACTCCGGACGACAACTATTTCTATGTAAAGCACATACTCGTACAGTTCAGCGACGAACAGAAAGCGGAGCTCGAGGCATATAAGAAAGAGGGTATGCATTCCAAAGCCGAAATAGAGTCGTTCAGAAACAATCTTGTCAAAAATATCGTCGGCTATAAACACATAGACGGTGAGGACGACAAATCGAAGCCCCTAAGCGTCTATGACATTTACGCGGTAATAACCTCTAAAATGTCGCAGTATAAGTACAATCCGCGCGAGGCGGAACGTATGTTCGACAAGCTCATTTACGACTACAACACCGACGACGGCGCGTTCGGAAACGCAAAAGGCTACGGCGTGAAATACGAACTCGGAACGGGCGAAAGCGAGACTTATATGCAGGAATTCGCCGACGCGGCAAGAGATATGTACGATACATTGGAAGTCGGTCAGCTCTACGATAAGCTTGTCGTAACCGATTACGGCGTGCATATCATGTATCTTGCATCCAAGACGAAAGCGGGCGAAGTTAAGGGACTTTACGATTATCAGACTCCCGGCGAGTACACGCGCGTTTACGACGTAATAAAAGACAGCTTGCTTTCGAGCAAGCAAAGCGCGGCATACAATGCTTGGGCTACGGAGAAGATAGTAAACAGAGAAAACGACGTCGAACGTTTCGAAAAGCGTTTCGAGGATTTGTATAAGGCATAACCGAAAAAATTACGATAAGAAAAGGCTTCCGAAAGAAGGAAGCCTTTTGTTTAAAAGGAGTGACCGAATGAAACTATCACGCTTTTCCATGAGCGTAGAGCCTTATGCGGCAGGCGAACAGCCGAGGGGCAAAAGATTTGTCAAACTCAATACGAACGAAAATCCCTATCCGCCCGCGCCGGAATGTGCGAAAGCCATAAAATCATTCGACGCGGACAGATTAAAGCTCTATCCCGGCATAGCCGCGAGGGAACTTCGGGAGGCTATAGCCGAAAAAGAGAATGTGGGCGTCGATTGCGTGTTTGTAGGAAACGGTTCGGACGAGGTGCTCTCGCTTGCTTTCCGCGCGCTGTTCGATCCGCACGGCGAGCCTGTGGTTTTTCCTTCCGTAACTTACAGCTTCTATCCCGTCTTTTGTTCCATGTACGGCATAAACACCGCGACCGTCGAAAACGAGGCGGATTTTACCGTCGCTGTCGAAAAGCTTACCGACGGGCAAGGCGCGGTAATTGCCAATCCGAACGCTCCTACTTCGCTTCCTATAGATCTCGATGATATAGAGACGCTTCTCTCGCGCATGGGCGAGCGTCCCGTCATAGTGGACGAGGCTTATATCGATTTCGCGCGCAGAACGAGAAGTGCGGTACCTCTTCTCAAAAGATACGATAATCTCGTCGTAGTAAAGACGTTTTCCAAAAGTTATTCGCTTGCCGGTATTCGTTGCGGATACATGATCGCCGGGCCGGAAACGGTCGCCGCGCTCGAGCGTGTGCGCGATTGTTTCAACAGCTATCCGGTCGACAGTTTGTGCCAAGCTGTTTGCACGGCGGCGATTAAGGCGACGGGCTATCACGAGGCGAGCGTTCAGAAAGTAGTCGAAACGCGCACCCGAGTCATGAAGATATTGAGGACTGCCGGATACGAAGTCCTCGAATCGGATACGAATTTCCTGCTCGTATCGGGCGGGGAGCGGGACTATTTGAAACTTAAAGATCGCGGCGTGCTCGTTCGCTGGTTTTCTGCCGAAAGGGTGCGGGGCTATACGCGGGTGAGCGTGGGAAGCGACGAGGAAATGGACGTCTATCTTCGCGCGCTGTTAAAGTAGAATGTTCTTGACAAAAATCCGCTTTGGCGGTATAATGAAATCCCTCGGGGCGTATGGCGCGAGAGCATAACGATCGACGCGACGGGCATATAATAAAAAGGCTTACGGTTCGCGAAAGATAAAGGAGAACGAAAATGGAGCAGACGACAGAGGAAATAATAGAGCTTACCCCTCGGCAAAAGCTCGTAAGCAATCTCGTCGCTGGAGGATTCACTCTTCTATGCGGTATATTTTTGCTGCTTTGCGGACTCGGAGTTTTCCCGCTTTCCATAAAAGCCGTAGCTCTTCCCTCCGTGCTTTCGGCAGTGGGGCTTGCGCTCTTTTCGACGGCGCTGCTCAATAAAAACAGCGTTTCGATGTGGCTGTCCTGGGCGTTTTTCGTACCGGCGGCGATTTCGTTCGTCGCGGCATTTACGTCGCTCGGATACGCCGATCTCTATCCGTTTTATATTGCGATACCGGCGATAGCTTCCCTTTTGACGTTGCCCATGACGCCGAGATCCTGGAAAAGCCATTTAAAAGTCATAGCGTTTTTCGGATCGCTCGCCGTTCTTTTTATGCTTAATTCGCTTATGGGTATTGGGTGGAACATCGTTCTTCCTATAATACTTGTGCTTGCGGGACTTATCATAATAGCAGTCGCGCTCGGGATCGCGTTGCCGCGAGGCAGGCAAAACCGCGAGTAAACAATAGGAGAAAAACATGGAACGCAATCTTACGATGATGACCGATCTATACCAGCTCACGATGATGAACGGGTATTTCGTAAACGGAACATATAAAAACACGGCGGTGTTCGACGTCTTTTTCAGACAGAAGGGACAGATGAATTATGCTATAAGCGCGGGACTTGGACAAGCCGTAGACTACATAGAGAATCTTAGGTTTTCGGGTGACGACATAGATTATCTTCGTTCGCTCGGGCAGTTCGACGAAAGATTTCTCGATTATCTTCGTTCGTTTCGTTTCACCGGAGATATTTATTCCGTAGTAGAGGGCGAAATCGTATTTCCGCAAGAGCCGACTCTTGTGGTGCGCGCACCGATGATAGAAGCGCAGTTCGTCGAAACGGCGATACTGAATATAATAAACCACCAGACTCTCATTGCCACAAAGGCGTCGCGCATAGTGCGCGCGGCGGCAGGTAAAAAAGTCGTGGAATTCGGACTTCGTCGCGCGCAGGGACCCGACGCCGGTATCTACGGCGCGAGGGCGAGCATTATAGGCGGGTGCAGCGGAACGTCGAACGTACTCACGGGCAAGATGTTCGACGTCGACATAAAAGGCACGCACTCGCACAGTTGGGTAATGAGCTATAAGACCGAGCTTGATGCGTTCCGCGCGTTCGCCGAAGTTTATCCCGACAACTGCCTGTTGCTTGTCGATACCTACGACTCCTTGAGAAGCGGCGTTCCCAATGCGATAACCGTATTTAAGGAGCTTAAGGAGCGCGGGCATAAGCCCGTCGGCATACGACTCGACAGCGGCGACATAGCATACCTTTCCAAAAAGGCGCGCAGAATGCTCGACGAAGCCGGATTTCCCGACGCCATAATATTTGCCAGCAACGACATCGACGAAAACGTATTGCAGCAGCTCAACATACAAGGCGCAAAGACCGATGTTTACGGAGTGGGCACTAAGCTCATCACAAGCGAGGATATGCCCTCTCTCGGCGGCGTATATAAACTTGCGCAAATAGAGAGAGACGGAAAGGAATATCCGGTAATGAAGCTTTCCGACAGTGTGGAAAAAATCACGAACCCCGGGTTTAAGACATTATATAGGATTTACGAAAAGGATTCGGGTAAGGCGTTTGCCGATCTTATAGCGCTCGAGGGAGAGAAACTTCCCACGCCGCTCACACTGACGCATGAGACCGAGCGTTGGAAATCGACGACTCTCGAAAGCTATGAGGCGAGAAAAATGCTTGTTCCCATATATAGAAACGGAAAGCTCGTATATAATTGTCCGACGCTTGCCGAAAGCGTAGCATACAGAGAAAACGAAATGGACAGATTTTGGGACGAATACAAGCGGCTTGCCAACCCGCACGTCTACAAGGTGGACCTTTCCGACGGATTGTACGAATTGAAGCAAGAGTTGTTAAAAAAGCGAGGCGGACATGGACTTTAAGACGGAAAAGAAAGGGTATAGCAAATCCGAGGTGGACGAGTACATTTTGAGGCTCGTAAAAAATTACGAGCGCACTGCGGCAAGCCAGAGCGGCATTATAGAGGAGCTTAAGGGCAAGCTTGCCGAAAGCGAGAAGAAGAACAAGGCGTATCGCGACAAAGAAAGTCTCGTTTCCAAAGCCATAACTTCGGCTGTCGCCAAAGCCGACGAGATAGACCGTCTCGCGCGGCTCAAGTACACGCGCGAAATGCAGCAACTTAAGGCTTTCCACGACAAATGGCTCAGCTACTATGACAAGATACTCAAAAAATATCCTCTCGATCCCGAACTTGTGAATGCGGGTAAGTTCAACGACGAGATGAGCCGTATTCTCGAAAAGGCTCGGATGAATTCCAAAGCGACCGAAATAGCGGAGCAAACTGTCGAAGAGAAAGAAGAGAGCCGCGAGCATAACAAGACGAGGCTCGGCTATACTCTTATCGACGCGGAAGAAGAGGAAGGAGAGGACGAACTCGAGGGACTTCCGAGCGGCGACTTCGACCCCGTAGACAGGATTCGTGCCTTTCTTACGAAGGAGCGTCCCAAAAAGGCGAAAGGCGAGGAAACGGAAAAAGCCGCCACCGCGCAAGCGGCGGACTACTCCGACCGTTCTCCGTCCGGTTTCTCTTTTGAAGAGGCTCTGCATCCGAAGGAAGATCTTGCCGACATTATGCGCGACTTAGGATTATTGCTTGATTGAACGAGAGGACATTCATCGCGTGATACGGGCTACGTTTGCCGAGTCGATTCGGTCATGTACAAGGAGTACACTCCCTTCGTCGACTCGGCAACTGTTGCCCGTCTGACGCGCGACTGTCCTCTCTGTTTGAGGAAATCGTTGCTTATTTCTTCGCCCTCGTAATCTCTGGTGGTACGCAGTTATCGTTTTTATAAAGTGAGAATATAAAACTATGGAAAGACAGGGAACAAGCGGAATGATATTCGAAATGCACGCGGACGGAACTCTTCGAGTGGGCTACGAGGACTACGGCGTAGAATTTTTCGGCGGCGGTGACTTCGAGTGTTACTACGATTTCGACAAAGAGAGCGTCGACGCTTTGTGCGCCGCGCTTTCAACGGGCAGAAAGAAGCTCGAAAAGGCGCTCGGAGACTTTGTCGGCGATGATTTCGATTCTTCTAAGTTCGAAAAACTTTGCAAAGACAACGACATAACCTACAGTCGAATGACCTATAGTTGACAAAACCCGCAATCAAAAGCGGGTTTTCATAATTTTGATTTTAAAATAAATTTTAAAAAATTTTGATACAGATTTGCTTAAAAAGCACAATGTGCTTGACACGGTATGTTATAATTATAGTAGAAAAATTTAAAAGGAGGGGGAATTTTGGATATTATACAATATGGCAATTTTGAGGCAGATAACAATCTCGATGAATGGAAACAAATAACGCATTTTGGTGTTCCCGATGAACCTGAGGGAAGTCGCAATACGATGAGGGATTTGCTTGCGATGGCAGGGCATTGTAAAGAATGCACTGCGTTGAGCGGTTGTTATTTTAAAACAATAAACTGCCCTATAATTCCGCAACATAATTTTTGCGATTGCAATGCTTTGGAATCGTTTCGTCCGATTATAACAGCCTATTGCGACATAAGAAAATTCACTGATTATATTTTTTCCGATAAATACGGGGCAAACGGTAAAAAAGTTATGTTCGAAGCTTGGGGACTGACAATAGACGACAGTTATAATTTAAAGAAAGAATTCGAAAAACAAGCCAAAGAAAAATACAGTAAAGGATTATATGATTTGGGAAGATTGGATAAATACTTTCAAAGAATAGAGATTGTGATAGAATTATCGGTAGACGGAAGACAAATAGAATTTACAAGCGGATGGACTGTACATCCGAGAGGCGTAATAGTTTGCTCTACGCCGTATGGAGGCAGATAAAATGCAAGAATTCGTAAATGCAATATTAAAAGAAGAAGCGGATTTTTTGATGGTCAGAAACATACACAAAGGCTGTAATTGTTCTATCATAAGTCGTATGCCGGACGGAAAATGGCTTACAGTGTTTTATAATGATAAAAACAGCGGGGATTTTGCCGTATTGCCTATAGAAGATAAGTATCTTACGGCAACAAGCCCGATGCCGTCTTTTATGATTTCCGTCATGAAAGAAGCAATGGAAAAGCCGAATTTTTTCGAGCATACCGAACTTAGAAAAATGAAACTCGAAGAGCATGACGAGGTGGAACTTATCGTAGAAAATAAAAAGTATGCGCGCCGCGGAGCTCATAAGGGAATGACGGGATTTGTCGTAAGCGAGCGGGCTATAAACGGAGAGTGGTGCGTGCTGTTTCCTCAACCTTTGGGTGTTCCCGATTTTGATACGGGAATAGACGAGAAAGATTTGAAACTTTTGTCGAGAACTAAACTTTGACTGAATAATTTTTTAAGGCAACCGCATTTAAACGGTTGTCTTATTTTCTTTCGTGTGGTATACTGAAAGGCGTGAGCGACGGGGAAGACGCCCGAATGCTCTTTCAAATCACACAAATCAATGGAGGAATATCTATGCGTTTCAGTAAAGAAATCGAAGAGATGTTTTGCGTGAAGAAAGGACCCAACCACGGTCCCGCTCCCATTCCCGAAGAAGGCAAGTGGGTTCAGGCAAAGGAGATCAAGGACATAAGCGGTCTTACGCACGGCGTCGGCTGGTGCGCTCCCCAGCAGGGCGCTTGTAAGCTCACTTTAAATGTCAAAGAGGGCGTAATACGCGAGGCGCTCGTCGAGACGCTCGGCTGCTCGGGCATGACGCACTCTGCGGCTATGGCGGGAGAGATACTGCCCGGCAAGACCATTCTCGAAGCGCTCAACACCGATCTTGTGTGCGACGCGATAAACACCGCGATGCGCGAGCTTTTCTTGCAGATTGTCTACGGCAGAACGCAGTCGGCGTTTTCGGACGACGGCCTCGAAGTGGGCGCGGGTCTCGAGGATCTCGGCAAGGGACACCGTTCTCAAATAGGAACTATTTATTCGACCGAGGCAAAGGGCGTGCGCTATCTCGAAATGGCGGAGGGCTACATCACCAAACTCGCTCTCGATAAGGACAGCCAGGTGATAGGCTACTCGTTTGTCAAGCTCGGCGTAATGATGGACAAGATCAAGGCGGGTATGAGCCCCGACGAGGCTTATAAGACCTCTTGCGGCACATACGGCAGATTCGACGGGGCGGCGAAATACATCGACCCGCGTCAGAACTAATGGGAGGTGCATTATGAGTGTCACATTTGAAGGTTACGAAAAGCGCATAAATAAAATCAACGCCGCTTTAAAAGAAAACGGCATAAAGGATCTCGAGGCGGCAAGAAAGCTCTGTCTCGATAACGGTATCGACGTAGACAAGATAGTCAAATCCACCCAACCCATAGCTTTCGAAAACGCTTCGTGGGCTTACACCGTAGGTTGTGCGATTGCCATAAAGAAGGGTTGCAAGAAAGCTACCGACGCGGCTGTCGCTATCGGCGAGGGGCTTCAGGCGTTCTGCGTGCCCGGCTCGGTTGCCGAACAGCGCGCCGTCGGTCTCGGACACGGCAATCTTGCTTCCATGCTCCTCGACGAAAAGACAGAGTGCTTCTGCTTCCTCGCAGGACACGAGAGCTTTGCTGCTGCCGAGGGCGCAATAGGTATCGCGCGCACGGCAAACAAGGTGCGTGTAAAACCCCTCAGAGTCATTCTCAACGGTCTCGGCAAGGACGCCGCGATGATAATCTCGCGCATAAACGGTTTCACCTATGTGCAGACGAAGTACGATTATTTTACGGGCGAGCTTAAAATAGTCAAGGAAATTCCGTACTCGGACGGCGAAAAGGCGAAAGTCCGCTGCTACGGCGCCGACGACGTTCGCGAGGGCGTGGCTATTATGGACTCGGAAAAAGTAGACGTGTCCATTACCGGCAACTCCACTAACCCGACCCGCTTCCAGCATCCCGTCGCAGGCACTTATAAAAAGCTTTGCGTAGACAACGGTAAAAAGTATTTCTCGGTCGCTTCGGGCGGCGGTACGGGCAGAACGCTCCACCCCGACAACATGGCGGCCGGTCCCGCTTCGTACGGCATGACCGACACGATGGGAAGAATGCACTCCGACGCGCAGTTCGCAGGCTCGTCCTCCGTGCCTGCTCACGTCGAAATGATGGGTCTCATCGGCATGGGCAACAACCCTATGGTCGGCGCAACCGTCGCCGTTGCAGTTGCCGTGCAAGAGGCTCTTGCAAAGTAAAAACACAATATATAGTAGTAAAGCAAGGGCTTCTGTACAAAATACAGAAGCCCTTTTATCGTATTAAGAAAACCATAGGGTTGTTTTCGGTCTCTTTTCCGCGTCTCGTCCACATTTCGTCCACGTTTGAAAAAATTGTGGACGAGAGTTTTTATTCAAATATAGATTTCAAACACCTAAAATGTGGACGAAAATAGATTCTCGTCCACATTTTTAATTGATTTTTTTCAATTATTACATCTCTATATCAGAGCCGCCACCGCTTCCCGCACCACCGTCATCATCTGACTCCGCTTGCGATGCACCGCTACCCGAATATATGGACAGCCATATTTTCATACTTGCGAGTTCGCTTTCGGCAAGCAACTTTGCCATGCCTTCCGTCTTGCTTTCGGGGCGTGTACTGTATTTTTCTTTATCGCGGTACGCTTTTATCGCCGCATAATACCTATCACGTTCTTCATACCGCACATCGACAGGTAAAAGCCCCAATGAAATCATTTCATAGATTAAAAGCAATCTTCCCGTCCTGCCGTTACCGTCAACAAACGGGTGTATGTTTTCAAACTCGATATGATGCTTGGCAAAGTTATGAAACAACTCAACCCAATTAAACTGCCCCTGCTCTGCAAACTCGGCGTTGTGCTTGCAATCGGCTTGCACTTCTGCCACATACGCTTTCATCTTTTCGGGAACTTGTGAAGGCGGGCAAGGCGTATATACTATTCTCGTCAAGTTGCCGACATAGTTCTGTATCGTCCTGTATTTGCCGGCTTCTTCGTCGCCACGCAATACAAAGCTGTGGACTTGCTTTATAAATTCTTCGGTAATCGGCTTCTTTTCCTTAACCGATTCATAGAGAAAATCGAATGCCTGTTTATAGCCGACTATATCTTCACTCTCTCTCAAAGAATGTGCGCCCGTAACTATTCCTTTTTCAATCAAGAGCTTCGTTTCATCGAAAGTAAAGGTATTGCCTTCTATAGCGTTTGAGTTATGACTTGCGCTGATTGAAAACTCATTATTGAAATATTTGAGTTCGCTTGCCGTAAGCGGACGAACTTTTTTCATAAGTGCATAGCTATCCTCTATCTCGCTAATGATGTCTATGTACTTTTGTTGTTCTTCCATTTTTTTAGACATAGCCGTTACTCCTTCTCGTATATTATACCCATTTTGCAGTCAATAGTCAAGGTTAATTCAACTGTAAGAACGTTGATTTGATAAGTCGAAATACTTTTTAAAATTATTCAGTAATATTTTTCCTACATATACAAATCGTTTATTGCCTTTCTTCCGCGCTCTCTCATCGTGTCCGTTGTGTGTTCGTAAACGTCGATAGTAAGTTTTATGTCCGAGTGTCCCAAGCGTGTTTGTATGTACTTTTGGTCTATGCCTATTTCGGCGAGCATACTTGCGTGCGTGTGCCGTAGGGAGTGGAAATCAAAATCCTTGAAAATGTCTTTCTTAATGCTTCGTGCAATGTGCTGCATCGTTCTCGGACTGATAAACGTCCCGTTTTCTCTTACGCAGACCAAGTATATCGGGAAATCCTCTTCATTGTTACCGATCTTATTTATGCCGATAGGGTATTTCGGTTGTTTGCCTTCGAGAATTAACGGGTTGTCGGCAAAATAGTTGGTATAGAAATTGCCGTAATAATCTTTTGCGCGTAACTGTCTTGTTCTTTCCCGTATGAGCAAATTATTCAGTTCGTCGCTTATTTCGATTACGCGATAAGACTTATACTTCGGTTCTGCAAAATACCAATATCCGTTTCCGCTTTCGGAAGTGCCGTTTTTTTGCAATTTGTCCAAAGTATCACGCTTCTCATCTTGCATCCATTGCACTTGTCTGTTGACATAAATCAGTTTCTTCCGAAAGTCGATATCGTCCCAACATAAGCCGAAAACTTCGCCCAAACGCAACCCGCACTCATAGCCGAGCTTCAAGGGTATATGGCTCGGATGCCGTTCGGGGAAACGCTCGAATATCTTTTGCATTATTTCCTTTTTGATATAGACGTGAGGGGCTGAGCGAGTCGGAACTTTGGGTATTCTGTTTTTCGGTGTTTTCAAGCGCACAGCCGGAGAGTAAGCGATATAATGGTGATCGACAGCGTAATTAAAACTTTTGGTAAGTATTCCTTTTATGCTCGTTATGGAATTATACGAAAAACCTGCGTCGTACATATCGATGATAAAGGCTTGCAGAATTTCCCGACTGATAGATTTTAGCTTGTATTTGCCTAACTTCGGTTTGATATGATTTTTTATCGTGTTTACATATCCGCTTACGGTATTCGGCTTCAAGTCGATTTTGCAATCATTTTCAATCCAACAATCAAGAAAATCGGCATACGATATTCTATCTTTTTCTACAACGTGTCCGAAATTCTCGTATTGGATTTGAGCTTCCCGTCCTGCCTGTCTCGCTTCGCCTTTTGTCTTATAACCGCTTTTACTGATCCATTTGCGCTGTCCGTCTACGCTTGCTATTTCAAACCTGTACTCGTAAACAGCTCCACCGTTTGTCCGTTCCCTTTTTCTTATCTTTATTTCTGCCATACTTGTTTCTTATTATGCCGCCATTTTAACAACATTTTTCATATCGGTAAAATCACAATTTTCATACGTCGATAAAAACTCGTCTATCGTGCTTTTCTTGATTTTCAAACCGCCGAGATTTAGCGCGGGCAAATAGCCGTTTTTTATCAGGTCATATACTTTCGGTTTTCCTATGCCGAACATTTTACCGACCTCCGCCACCGTAAAAAGCACCTTGTTTTCCATAAATTCCTCCTTAAATCTCCTCATCTTTTTATAACATAAAGCGTTTACATTTGAAACTTTACCTCCGATTAGATAAACCTTACACTTATTAGAGAAAATTCGGCATATCTACACCCACTTTTGATAAAAGTTTTTTAATTTATTTTAAAGATTCATTATATGTCCGAAAACGGTGTTATAAGTTAGCCTTTGCGGCAAGGTTTTGGATTGCTCGGAGCGGCACTTGATTTTTCTGGAAATATATGATATAATTAAATTAAAAGGAGTAGATATTATGAAAAGAAGCATCAGTTACATCATAATTTCTATAATTATTTTTGCGGCATTCGGGGGTTGCACTGCTTGTGGAAATACGACCGATAACGAGCGCATAACTTACAGCGTAGTGTTTAATGCCGAGCAGGGCGGAAGAATTGAAGGAAACACGCATCAAACCATAAATGCGGGTGAAAGCACACAGAAAGTAATCGCGATAGCAGATATAGGTTACTATTTTGCAGGATGGTCGGACGGAGAAAAAAACAGCGACGAAACTGTAACCCGTGCGGAACGAATTGTGGAAAATGTAAGAGAAGACAGTTGCTTTTATGCAATGTTTGCGCGGATAACGCTTCAAGTGGAATATGCAGCAGACGCGTATGGGGAAATAGAAGGCGAGCTTATACAGAGCGGTAAGTATGGAGACGATACATTAGCGGTAACAGCAGTGCCTAACAGAGGGTATCGGTTTGTGGGGTGGTCGGACGGAGTAAAAGAACCGACTCGTCATGACATTTTTATCGAAAACAAAACTATAACGGCAATCTTTGAAGCAATAACAAACGTATACAAATATAATTACAAATTTGCGGATAGCAACTGCGAGGAGGAAACTATTTCTCTGACTTATGGGCAACTCGAAGACACCGTATTTGCAGTGCCGAACCGTGCGCACGCAACATTCGGAGGTTGGTATGCGGATAAATTTTTAACGCAACAGGTATCCGACAGTAACGGGAATATAGTAGTAGGCGACGAGTTGTTTTATAACGTCGGTACGCAGTTGTATGCCAAATGGATTTCCGAGAATAGGCATAAATATAAAATATTAATCGTTTATGTAACGGAGCTTAACGCAGAGCTTACTACACGAGACGGTAACGGTAAAATAAAAGTAGACTATAAGATGACAGACACTGAACGGCAAATATGTCAAATGGTCACAGAAAAAATCTCGTTTGAGTTAAATGATTTGGCGCTTGCGGATTTCCAAATTGACGAATATTTTACTACTGTACCGTTGACAAAAGAAAACATCCAAGAAACACACCCTATTAATTCCACAGTCGATCATAAAGTCTATGCGTATGATATCCCCGAAGTGCAGGGATTATTGGAAGAATACGATAGTATATTGGTTTCTTACAGTATGGATGATTATTTCGGAAATTTGCACAATAGTGTAGGCGAGGCCAATAGTAAGTATGGAAGTATTAATTTCGATGGCGGATTAGCTCAACTGGTATTATGTAATGAACCCATTGAAAACTTGCTAAATCCGTATCATTACTATTGGGATGGAATGCTTGATCCTTATCTTCATGAATTTGCACATACGATCGAACTGTGTGTTAATAATATATTTGAATATCATGAAGTGCTGAGTGAGTATTTGCAGCATACCGATGAGCTGATATCGCAAAAATTATACTTTTTAAATAAAGCAATAGTTAACGGTAAAACGGTAGGTGTGCCGTATGAATATTGGGAGGGAAAAGTTGCCGAAGTTTACTATGAAGTCACAGAGGGCGGTAAAGTACGGAGAGAGAACTATATGTATATATATATATGGTCATACCGGAGACACGCAATATGTGTTATACGGTGACGACGCTCTGGCGGTCACTGCCGAACCGTTGAAAGGATATGAATTTGTTGAGTGGTCGGATGGAGTGAAAACGGCTACACGACATGATGTAAATATTACAGACGATTTACATATATACGCTGTTTTCAGACCGGTTGGTGCGTAAACACAAAAAAGGCAAAAAGACCATACGGTTGCCGTTGCGGTTGCCGTGCAAGAGGCTCTTGCAAAGTAAGCAAAATTCCTTTGTAATAGGATATTGATTGTTACTCGTCAAACGCCTGTTTTCTCGAAGCAGGCGTTTTTATATTGCAATGTGTGCCTCTCGGATGACAAAGCGTGACCAAAGCCGTTGCTTTTCGTCCGATAATATGATATAATCTTAAAAAGTTTTACTGTCGATAGGGTGATATAATGATAAGAATTGCCATAGTCGAGGACGAGGAAAAGGAAATAGCCTGCCTTATATCGGGCATAAAGTCGTTTTTCGAGGAAACGGGCGGCGAACATATATGCTCTGTTTTTAGTAACGGGCTTGAGTTTTTGGATGCCTACCGCGGAGATTTCGACGTCGTATTCATGGATATAGAAATGCCGCGTCTCGACGGATATAAGACCTCGCAAAAATTGCGAGAAAAAGATCCCGATGTGCAAATTGTTTTCGTAACAAATCTATCGCAATATGCTGTCAGAGGATACGAAGTAGACGCCGTCGGATTTATCGTGAAACCCGTGACGAACTATGCGCTAAAAACGAATTTGAGAAAGGCGATTGCCGCGATAAGCCGCAAGCAGAGCGTAAATATTCTCGCATCGACGAGAAACGGAATAAAAGTAATGCCTTCCGACAGTATAATCTACGTCGAAGTTATGAAACATACCGTAGTTTGGCATACGGAAAACGGCGACGTTTCCGTGCGCGGCGTATTAAAAGACGTCGAAAAGCAACTAGACGGATTGAATTTCTCGCGATGCAACAATTATTTGCTCATAAATTTGAAATTCGTTTCGTCGTTTAAAGACGACGTTGTCTGCCTTAAGGGCGGCGAGGAACTCCCCGTAAGTCGAGGAAGAAAAAAAGAATTTTTAAACGATCTTTTGAAGTATATAGACAGATGAGGTGAACAATGGTGTTTGATTGGGCCGGGGATCTGACTGAAGCGTCGATCGTCTTCAGTTGTCTCATGTTTTATGCCGAACTTATCACGAGCGTGCTGCTGTTTTCTTTTTACATGAAAAAGAAGCCGCTGTTTTGGGTACGTCTTATGGGAAGCATTATCGTCGTCGGAGGACTTTCCGTACTTGTCGTTTGGCTCGGATATAAGCTTTATGAAGTTTCGGATCTCGAAGACATAGGCGCCGTAGGGCTTTTGGGAACAATAGTTATCTTGTACTTAATAGCGGTATTTGCCGTGAGCATAGGGACTCTGAGGTTTTGTTTTTATTCCAATTATATCGACGCGGCGTTTTGCGGCGTGTGCGGATACTCCGTACAGCACATAGTTTACAGGATCAACTTTTTGATGCAGTATTATTTGTTTTTCGGTTCGGATTCGCATTTCGATATTCCGCTTAGGTTTCTCGTCATGGGGCTTGTCTATATTGCTATATGGTTTTTGTTCGCGAGAAAGCTTAAGGGTAAGGAACATGTAGATATAGAAAACAAAAGGCTGCTTGTTTTTTTCGGTATGGTTCTTTTGGTAATGATAATCTTCAGCGGATTGAGTTTGTCGTATATGGGCATACAGGGTATGCGGCAGACCCTGATGATCTTTATAGAGTGCGGACTGGCGTTCATAATCTGTATTCTCACGTTGTTTACTTTGTTCGAAGGAATTCTTCGACGGGACATGGAACGGGATAACCGTCGAATACATTGGCTGTGGGAAGCGGACAGGAGGCATTACGAACTGAGCAAAAGCAATATCGAACAGCTGAATATAAAGTTTCATGATTTGAAATATCTTTTAAGAAGCATAGAAAGCGATAGCGTATGTAAAGAAGAGATAGACAAATGCCTAAAGACGTACGAGTCGGCATTCTTTACGGGAAACGAAACTTTGGACGTAGTGCTTGCCGAAAAAAGTATATCGGGTGCGAAAAACGGAATAAGCATATCGTGCATAGCCGACGGAAAGTGTCTTGCCGCAATGGAGCCCGCGCATCTGTACTCGCTTTTCGGAAACGCTCTCGACAATGCGATAGAGTGTCTTATGATGGTGGACGACGCGGAGAAGAAGACGGTGGACGTGGAAGTGAGGAAAGTAAACGAGATGACGATGGTTCGCATCTCCAACTATTCGCCTTTTGCCGTAAAGCTGGAAAGAGGAATGCCCGCAACTACGAAAAGCGATAAAGCCAATCACGGCTACGGTTTGAAAAGCATACGCAATATTGTCGAGAGATACGACGGCTCGATGCGTATTGAAACAAAGGACGAGCGTTTTGTGCTTACGGTGCTTTTTCCGAAATCTTTTTATCCAAACGATTAAATTATAGCAAAGTATGCCTCTTCGGCGACGGAGCGTGCCTGTCGTCATTTACAATCAGAATCGGTTTTATTATAATGTTTCCGTCACAAAGGGTGGCGGAAATTTATATTTTCAGGAGGCAAAAATGAAGAAGACGAGAAAGACGGCGATAGCGCTTATCGCTGCGGCGGTCATGATGCTGGCGCTCGCGTTTGCGGCTTGCGGCAGGACCGTAACCGGTTTGGAGGTGACGACTGCTCCTACCAAAATCGAGTACATAGAGGGGCAGAAATTCGATCCCGCGGGAATGGTCATTACCGCGATTTACGGAGAGGAAAAAGAAGAGGTTACGGAATACACTTACGAGCCGATGGGCGAGCTTAAGACTACCGATACGAAAATCACCGTTACTTACGAGGGGCAGACCGTGACGCAGCAAATCAGCGTGGCGGCGAAAGCAGTGACTTCGTTGGAGATTGCGGCCGAACCTAACAAGACCGAATATACGGCAGGCGAGACTTTCGACAAGACGGGGCTTAAGGTGAGCGCAACGTACAACGACGGAACTACGGCGGAAATCACGGACTACAAACTTAAGCCGTCCCGCGCGCTGTGCGCAAACGATCAAAAAGTAACGGTGTCTGTCGGCGAAGCGAGCGTCGAAATTCCCGTAACGGTTGCGGCGGATCCGGACGCGTTCGATCCCGTTCCCGTGTACAGAGCGGTCGGGTCGATCGAGCTTGCGGAACAGAAGGCAAACATCAATTTTACGTTCTACAACGATTATACGCTTCGCGGGCTTTTGGAGTCGGGCATGGGTGCAACCGTAGACAATATGCTTGGAAAGTTTCTCGATTTCCCCGGCGTATGGGATAAAAACGGCGAGGATTTCTGGCTAACGCTCAATACATATATTTTCGATCCTCAGTCGCTTAAAGGACTTGCGGGATTCGTACCCGACGACATGAAGGATATGTTCGATATGCTGCTCGGAATGGAAGCGTTCGAGATCACGGGTTGCACGTCAATCGTTACGCTCGGCGAAAACAATACGATCACTTTCGACGCCACTATTTCGGCAATGGGCTTTGCCGCTCCCGTCAAGGGCGAGGGGCATGGCGCGCCCGAAAAGACGGAGGTAAAAGCGGGCGAACACGTCGAGGCGGAATGGGGCGATTACAGCAAAATGAAATCGCAGTCGGCAAGTTCGGCAATGTTAAAGGACGACGCCAAGATGAGCGGCGGCAACTATCTTCAGTATTGCGGTACGGTCGGCAATGTCTGGAAGATGACGGTAAACTCCGCCGAGCAGGTGAGCGGCGCGACCATGAAGCTCTGTATGCTTGCGTATAAGAAGGGCTACGATCTCGGTCAGTATATCGCGCTTAAAGTCAACGGCGTCGAAGTTTCCGTAACGGGCGAGCTTTCGTCCATATCCAAGTTCGTCGAATTTGAAACCTCGGTCGATCTCAAAAAGGGCGACAACGTCATAGAGATAACCTGGAAGGAGCTTCCGAAAAACGAGGCGGGCGCAGAGCAGAAGATCACGAACTTCAAGTTTGACTATATTTCGTTCTCTTCGGACGTGACCGTAGTCAACCCCACGCTTGTCTGATAGCTTTAGGATGTGGCATAATGACATTGAAGAATAAAAAAATATTGTGGACGGTGCTTGCTTCGGTGCTTGCCGTACTGTTCATAGCGCTTATCGTCGGTACTTCTGTTGCGAGATACTACTATGTCATCGTCGACAGATATCTTAACTGCAAGCGCACGGACATAGAATATTACGACGAAAACGGAAACAGGGTGGAACCGGGAGACGAGACGGAAGGGAAGTTCAAAAGCGAATTTTCCTCGGAAGAAGAGAAAACCGCCGAGCAGACGCTTGTCAGCGAGCGGCTTGTGGAAGAAGGGAGCGTACTTTTGAAAAACAACGGCGCGCTTCCGCTTTCGGAGGGAAGCAGAGTAAGCGCGTTTAACATTGCGTCCGTCGATATGATTTACGGCGGCGGCGGTTCGGGCGCGATCAACTCCTCTAAAAGCAAGAACCTCAAAGATTCTCTGTCGGACGCCGGACTTTCGGTGAACGAACAGCTTTGGAAGGTGTATTCCGACTCGGGTAAGCGCCGTTCGGTGCCGGGACTCATGGGCGGAAAGTTTATCGTAAACGAATACGGCTGGGACGGTAAAGTGTCCGGCGCTATCGGTGACTACACCGACGCGGCGATAGTCGTGCTTGCCCGCACGGGCGGCGAAGGCGCGGACTATACGCAGGATATGCGCTCCGACCCCAAAGGCAATCCGAACGCGTACAACGAATATTCGACGGCAGCCGAAAACCATTCGAGCGTGCTCGCCCTTACAGATCAGGAGAAAGCCGTGTTCGAAAATCTCGGTGCGCTTAGAAAGAGCGGCGGTATAAAAAAGATCGTCGTGCTTGTCAATTCTCCCAATCCGATGGAACTCGGGTTTCTTAGCGTCGCCGATTATTCGATAGACGCCTGCCTTTGGGTGGGCAACGTCGGACAAAAAGGTATGTCCGCCGTCGGCAAGCTGCTTACGGGAAAGGTCAATCCGTCGGGCAGACTTACGGATACTTACGCATCGAGCGCAAACTCCGCGCCGTCGGTCAAGAACAGCGGAAACTACACTTTCGCGAGCGCTACGGGCGTTACGAACGGCACTAAATATCTCGTGGAAGAAGAGGGTATATATGTCGGCTATCGCTATTACGAAACGCGCTATGAGGACTGCGTATACAATAGATTCGGCGCCGAATCGACTGTGGGCACATACGATTCGGTCGGCGGTTGGAATTACGATGAGGAAGTCGTATTCCCGTTCGGGTACGGACTTTCGTACACAGAGTTCGAGTACTCGTCGTTTACGGCAAAGGAGAGCGCGGACAAAAAGTCTTTCGAGCTTTCCGTCGACGTGAAAAACATCGGTACGGTTGCGGGCAAGGAGGTTGTTCAGTTTTACTTCCAAGCACCGTATACCGAAGGCGGCATAGAAAAATCGGCTATAGAGCTGTGTGCGTTTGCAAAGACAGACGAACTCCTGCCGGCGGATTCTCCCGTTACCGTGACGGCTACGGTCTCCAAGGAAGATTTGCGCGCATATGACGCAAAGACGGCAAAGACGTACATACTCGAGGCGGGCGACTACTACTTCGCTTGCGGTAAAAACGTACACGACGCACTCGACAACATTCTCGCGGCAAAGGGAAAGACGACGGCCGACGGCATGACTTCGAGCGGCGATAAGGCTTTCGCATGGAAGTGGAACAATCCGAAAACCGATTCGACGACATATTCCAAGGACGGAATAACGCAGCATGAGATAACCAATCGTTTCGACAATGCGTCGCTCGAATATTACGGTTTGGAGCAGAAGATGCTTTCGCGTTCCGATTGGCAGTCAACCTATCCCGAGACTTACGCGTCGCTTGCGCCCACCGAGCAGATGAAGATCGATTTAAAGGACGAGTACAAGACAGATCCGTCAGTTACGAAAGCGCCCGATATGGGTAAACCCGTAACCAAAACTCTCATCGACGCGCGCGGACTTGCGTATGACGACGAGGTGTGGACGGAGATACTCGACAGCCTCACCTGGGAGGAAATGGCGAAGCTTGCCGGCACGGCGGGTTATCAGACTGCGGGCATTCCCAAGATAAATAAGGACAACTGTCTCGATTACGACGGTCCCGCCGGACTTTCGGGCGAGCTGTACGGCGGCGAAAGCGGCATGGGCTTCCCCGCGGAGATCGTGCTTGCAAGCACATGGAATTCCGATCTGGTGCGAAGAATGGGCGAAATGGTAGGAGAGGACGGACTTGCGCTCGGAGTTACGGGCTGGTACGCGCCGGCGACGAACATTCATCGAAACGCCTTTGCGGGAAGAAATTACGAGTACTACAGCGAAGACCCCTATCTTTCGGGGACTATGGCGGCTGCGCAGACTCTAGGCGCGCAATCGAAAGGTATGTATGTGTATGTAAAGCACTTCGCCTTAAACGATCAGGAAACAAACCGCATAGGTATTGCGACGTTTGCGGGAGAGCAGGCGATACGCGAAATATATCTCGAGGCGTTCGAGATCGCCGTTCAGCAGGGCAAGGCGCACGGTATAATGTCGTCCTTCAATCGCATAGGCTGTCAGTGGACGGGAGCGTCTCGCGCTCTGCTTACCGAGGTGCTCAGAGACGAGTGGGGCTTCGACGGTCATGTCGTGACCGACGCGTCGATGATGAGCACGGGCTATATGCGCATAGCGAACGGACTTAAAGCCGGTAACGATTGCTGGCTCAGCACGAGCGAAGCGTATGTAACGCAATTGAATCCGTACAAAAACGATCCTGCAATGGCCGCTTGGCTTCGCGAGGCGGCGCATAGAATCTTGTACACCACGGCAAACAGTTCGGCGATGAACCCGTATATAACCGAAAGCGGCATTACGGCTAAAACCGTAAGTATTATTCCATGGTGGGAACCTACGCTTATAACCTTGACGATCGTATTCGGACTTGCGGCGGCGGCTTGCACGGTCATGGCGGTATTGACATTTGTGAAGGGCAAGAAAAAGACAGAAACCTGAAATTATCGATAAAACAAAGCTAAGGAACGCGCCTTGAAAAGTTTGACCGCTTTTCGAGGCGTGTTTTTAAGCTCCTCGCCGAATGTCGAAATTGCGCCCGATAAATATTGACAACAAAGGACGATTATGGTAGAATAGCAACCGAAAGAAAATTGCGCGGAAGGCGTACAAAGGGTAAACTTTTGATATTCGGAAAACACATAAACAGATACTATCTAAAGTATGCGTGGCTTCTGCTTATAGGGATAGCCGCGCTTGTGCTTGTCGATTATTTTCAACTTAAAGTGCCCGAGCTTTATCGCATGGTAATAAACGGAATGAATACGGGATTTGTCGAGACAGACGGCGGGCTTGTGCCGTTCGACATGGATTTTCTTCTCGACGGGATCTGTCTGCCTTTGATAGTTATAATCCTCGTAATGGTTGTCGGGCGGTTTTTGTGGCGCGTGTGTTTTTTCGGAGCGGGAATAAAAGTCGAAACAGACATACGCAACAGAATGTTTGACAGGAGCAGATTTCTCTCGCAGGAATACTATGCCGTAAACAAGGTCGGTAATCTCATGTCGCTGTATACCAACGACCTCGAAACGGTTCAGGACTGCTTCGGCTCGGGCGTACTTATGGTGTGCGACGCGCTTTTTCTCGGAGGACTGACGATAGTGAAGATGTGGCAGATGGACATATTGCTCACTCTTCTTTCTCTCATTCCCATGGCGCTCCTTTTGTTCGGCGGCATAATAGTCGGCAAATATATGATGAAAAAGTGGGAGGAGCGGCAGGCGGCGTTTTCCGATCTGTCGGACTTTTCGCAGGAGAGTTTTTCGGGCATAGCCGTCGTCAAAGCGTTTGTAAAGGAGTTCAAGGAGCTGCTTGCTTTCAGACGGCTCAACAAGCACAACGAGGACGCGAACGTCGCCTATACCAAGCTTTCCGTACTTTTGAATATAACGGTTACTCTGCTTGTGGAATCGGTCGTGTGCATAATTCTCGGCTACGGCGGCTATCTCGTATACAAGGGTGATTTCGACGCCGGGAGGCTTGTCGAATACATAGGATACTTTACGGCCATAGTTTGGCCCGTCATGGCGGTTTCGCAACTGATAGAAATGGCGTCGCGAGGAAAAGCCTCGCTCTCTCGCATAGGCGAACTGTTGGACTCGAAACCGACGGTCGTGGACAGGGACGGGGCAAAGGAACTTTCGGATACTAAGGGAAAAATAGAGTTTAAAGATCTTACGTTCCGTTATCCGGGGAGCTCGTACGACGCGCTCGAAAATGTGTCGTTTACGATAGAGGCTGGCGAAAGCGTCGGGCTTGTCGGCAAAGCCGGAGCCGGGAAAACCACGGTCGTCGATCTTATCTTGCGCACATACAATGTGCCAGACGGGACGCTGTTCATAGACGGCAACGACGTGAACGGGCTTACTATAAATTCCGTGAGAAAGGCCGCGGCATATGTTCCTCAGGACAACTTCCTCTTCTGCGATACGATAGCAAACAATATTGCGTTTGCTTCGGACGGAGACGACGACGCGGAAAGCGTAGAAAACGCGGCGAAACTTGCCGACGTTCACGACAACGTAACTGGCTTTAAGGACGGCTATGCGACGGTACTCGGCGAACGCGGCGTGACCGTTTCGGGCGGACAGAAGCAAAGAATATCCATTGCCCGCGCGCTCATGAAAGACGCTCCCGTGCTCATACTCGACGACTCGGTATCCGCCGTCGATACGAAAACCGAAAAGAACATTCTTTCCGCGCTTAAGCGCACTCGCGCGGGACGGACGACCATTCTTATAGCTCATCGTATTTCTACGGTCGAGGATATGGATAAGATAATATTTATGGAGGAAGGAAAAGTTGCGGCTGTCGGCAAGCACGACGAGCTATACGGGTCTTGCCCGAGCTATCGCAAAGCAGTAGATCTCCAAAAACTCGAGGACGAGGGAGGGGAGACAAATGCGTGAATTTTATCCTCTTTTGGTAATCGGTGCGGTTCTCGGCGTTTTATCCGTTATATTCGTCTTTGCATATGCCTGTATAAAGAACAAAAAAGAAGCGATAGGTTTTGACCGTGCGATGAAGGACGGAGAACTCATAAAGCGACTTTTGAAATATGCGAAGCCGTATGCGGGGAGTTTTGTTTTCGTCGGGCTGTGTATGGTGTTTTCCATAGCTTACGATATAGTTTCGCCTCTTTTGATAGGATATATCGAAGGTATGGTAAAGGGAGATTTTGCTCTTACGCGGCTCTTTATCATAGTCGGCGTTTATGCCGGAATATTGCTTATATCGCTCGCGAGTACATACTTTCAGGCGATAGTGTTGCAAAAAACGGGACAGAAAATCCTCTCGCGTCTGAGAGAGGATCTGTTTACGCACATCGAAAGCCTTTCTCACGCGCAGCTGAATTCCATTCCCGTAGGCAAGCTCGTTACGCGCGTGACGAACGACACGAACGCGATTTCCATGCTGTTCACGAACATTCTCGTGAATCTTATAAAAAACTGTTTCGTCATAGTCGGCGTTCTCGTCGCCATGCTCTGTATAAATTACGAACTTACGCTGATGGTGCTGTGCTTCGTGCCGTTTGTCGTACTGTTTACAGTCGTATTCAGGAAGTTTTCGCGCAGAGCGTACAGAAAAGTAAAGGACGGCACGACCGATATCAACACGTTCCTTTCCGAAAACCTTTCGGGCATGAAGATCACGCAGATATTCAACCGCGAGGACAAAAAGATGAGCGAGTTTTCGGAAAAGAACCTAAGACTTGCTTCCGCCAAACAGCGTCAGATCTTCGTTTTCGGCATTTTCCGTCCCGTCGTCTATATGCTGTATATTTCCTCAGTGCTGTGCCTGCTGTTTCTTGGCGGCAAGGGCTATATCGACGATGTGTCTTTTCTCGGACAGACGCTGACGAGCGAGATCATAGTCACGTTCTATATGTATATTTCCAAGTTCTTCAATCCCATTCAGAGCCTCGCTGAGCAGTTCAATTGGCTTCAGTCGGCGTTTGCTTCGGCGGAAAAGATCTTTACCGTTATGGACACGGAGCCTACCGTTGTTGACGAAGAAGGCGCGGAAGAACTCGAAAGCGTTAGGGGCGAGATAGAATTTCGCGACGTATGGTTTTCGTATGTCGATGGCGAATGGGTGCTGAAGGGCGTGTCGTTTAAGGTGAATGCGAACGACACCGTGGCTTTCGTAGGCGCGACGGGCTCGGGTAAGACCACGATACTTTCGCTTATATGCCGCAATTACGACATTCAAAAAGGACAGATTTTAATCGACGGCACAGATATAAAAAAGATAAAAATCGCATCGCTCCGCAAGCACTTCGGGCAAATGCTTCAGGACGTATTTCTGTTTTCGGGAACGGTAAGAAGCAACATCGTCCTCAGGGACGATATACCCGACGAAGAAGTGCGTCGTGCCTGCGATTATGTGAACGCATCGACGTTTATAGATAAACTCGAAGGAGGACTCGATTCTCCCGTGCGCGAGCGCGGCAACAATTTTTCCGCAGGGCAACGGCAGCTTCTTTCGTTCGCGCGTACCGTGGTTCACAAGCCGTCCGTAATGATACTCGACGAAGCGACGGCGAACATCGATACGGAAAGCGAAGCGCTGATACAGGATTCTCTCGGAAAGATGATGAACATCGGCACCATGCTTATCGTAGCGCACAGACTTTCCACCATTCGAAACGCGGACAACATAATCGTTTTGTCGCACGGAGAGATAGTCGAACAGGGAACGCATAAAAAGCTCCTCGAAACGAAAGGGCAATACAGTCGGCTTTACGAGCTTCAGGCGCACCGCGAGAGGATCGAAGGAGCAAAAGTTTAAAGGCGCGAAAAAACAATGCGGCGAAGAGTTTGGGGCTTGCCGCATTTTTTAATCTGTTTCTAATGTTCGTGTAATAAAACTTTCACTTTGCGCTGTTAAAATGGTATTGTCAGAGCGGGCTCGTTATATCCGAAATAAAACGGTGTGCGTGCTTTGCATATCCCGCGTTTTTATCTTTGCATACGTCTTTCAAAGCCATTGCGATGACCCGCGCGAGACGGTATACAAGTCCGAGCCGCACGGACGAAAGAGCTTTTGCGGACTTTGCGCAAACGGTTGCGGTTATGGATACGTCGCCCACTTCGGGAAGGTTCTTGCCCATGGCTTCGCCCGCCCGCAAGCCGCCTGCAAATACGCGTATGCTGCCTATGTCGGCGTGAGTGCCTACGGCGCTGTCTACGGCGATAATCTGGCGATCGGGGTGGTTGACGCGCACCTTGCGCGCTACCGTAACGAGGTTCAGCGCAGTCACGGGGCAAACGAGATTGCCGTAAACGGGAGCCGCCGTTTCGAGCAGTTCGCCTATAATAGGTCCGAGGCTGTCGCCGGTCACTCTGTCCGAGCCTATGCAAAGAAAGACGGGAGGAGTGAACAAAAGAGATTTAAGTTCGGTTCTTATGCGCTCTGCACAGTCATAATCATCAAGAAATACTTTAAACATGGTTTAAATTATGACCGCGTGGCAACAATAGTATACGTTAAAAAGAACGGAGGATTCAAAAGGTAATGTCAATAGCGGATATAGTAATTATAGTGCTTGTTGTGCTTATGGCGCTCATCGGACTATGGAAGGGATTTTTCAAATCTCTCGTCACGTTTTGCGGATGGTTTGTATCCATACTCGTCTCGATGCTCATAGCGCGCGTTGTGGCGGAGGCTCTGTTGGACGTTCCGGCGCTCGGCAACTTTGTGGCAGGTTCGGAGGGATTCAGTTTATTCGGGTTCTTCAAGGGAATGTTGCCCGAAGAACTGTTGGCTCTCGAAAGTTCGGCTACCGAGGCTCAGATAAGAACGGCGCTCGGAGACGGCGTAGTCGCGGCGATCGTGTCGCCGTTTATAGGCGTGCTGACGAACACGACCATATCGGCGTCTGCGCTTTCGGTCGGCGAGGGCATAGCTCTTGCAATGGCGGGCGGACTTTTCGAAGTTATGGTCGGCGTAGCGCTCTTTATAGTAATAAGAATAATAATGACCCTTCTCGTGTTGTTCTTGAAGTCGCTCATCAACCCCGACAAGAAGAAGGGCGCGCTCGAGCGCCTCGGAGGTTTCCTGCTCGGAGCGGCACGCGGCGTACTTTTCAGTTGCGTACTCTTACTGATAGTCGGCTTTATGACGCCGTTCAATTTCATGGGACAGATAACCGCGGATATAGATCAGAGCGTGCTCGCGCGTCCCATAGCGACGCAGGTCTACGCGCTTTCGGGTAAGATTACGTCGAACGAGAACTATTACAACAAGCTTTTGAGAATGACGGGACTTCGCGAAGAAGAACCCGACGATCCCGCGGGCGAAGACACATCTGCGGAAGACGTAACGAACTTTGCGGATAACGCGCTCGTAGACAAGGGCGGACTTTTCGGAAACGCTCTTTTCGGAGAGGACGCGATGTTCGATCCCTGGGTAAACGGTCTCAAGAACACCTTTGAAACCGCGTCCGCAAATATAAAGAACGGTGCGGAGATAGAAAAGCAAAGTATCGAAAACGTAGCCGCGCTTGTAAAAGGCGGAGAAAATGCGGGCAATCTCTACAAGGCGCTTTTTATCTTGACGAACGATCTCGCCCGCTATCATTCCACAGACGATCAAGAACAGCTTTTGATAATCGAGAATGAGATTTATATAGATTTCGCGAATATCAAAAGTATTATGTCGGATCCCGATTGCGTTGCCGTCTTCGGAAAAGTAGACTTCGGCGGACTCGAAGTCGAGCCCGATCTCGACCGTCTCGACGAAGCGTATACCTACGCGGTGGACGACGCGACTTAAATTCTTTTATCGTAAATTTATTAAAACAGAGAAACCGCGGATCTTCGTGCCGCGGTTTCTTTTTGCTTCAAAAAGTCGAACATTCCTCTTAAAAATCGCGGCGGTGTCAATTTTTGCGCAATTACGACATATAAATATCTGTATAATTCTATTGCGGGGACTTTAAACGTAAAAGCCGCCGATAGATTCGACGTTTGAGAGGCAAAGCTATGAAGTTTGTGAAAAAGTTGTTTATTATGACGGGACGAAACGGAGCGAAGGGGGCGGTCGTTGCCGAGCGCAACGCTTACGGTTCGTTTGCGCAGGTGTCGGCAGGCGGTCTCGATTACAGTCGCGGGCACAGGTATTTTGTTTTCATATCGGACGCTGTGCTCGTTTTTCCCATGACGGCAGGCGGGAAGTACGACCTCGGCGGGGCTGCGCTCATGCCTGCGCACGTCGCCGTGGTTACGGCGGGTGCGAAAGGGCTGGACGTCGAGCTGTACGGAACTGACGGCGAAAAGAGAATGTGGCAGAGCAACTTATGCGATATGGTAAGAGGAAAGATAAATGGCTTTGAATCGCAGAAGACATTGGATATCGGCACGCAGGAAAGTGCGGGCGAAAAGGCGGGTGAGGAAAAAATCCTGAGCCTTTTTCCCGTGAACGGCGACTATGACGACGGAGCGATAGCAAAGGTCAATTATTACTCCAATATCTATTCGACGAGAAAGACCATAGATAAGGAACAGGCGCGCCTTGCCGAACTCGGCGGCGGTCTGTTGTCTTCGCGGTTCGAGCTCGACGAGGACGAAAGTATGAGTTTGCCGCTGCTCGGCGCGGAAAAATGCTCGCTCGATAAATCCGAGAAAGCGTCGGAATGTGAAGAATCAAACGTCGTCGGGCAATTCCCCGAAGCTTTGGACGAATCGGGCAAAACAGCGGAAGAGTCGGCGGACAGTCACGGCGCCGCACTTGGAGAAACAGCCGCCGCGGTGAGCGCCGCTCCTACGCGGTACGCCAAGTTTTTATACGGTTATCGCGACGAAATTTTGAGACGCGGCTCCGGCGGCTTTGAACCGCAGTCTGCCGTCAAAGAGGCGTCAAAGCCCGCGGACGCCGTGCGCAGACTTACAAAAGACGCAGGGGACGAGGATATTCCCGTCGCGCCCAAGACCGACGTTGCCGCAAGCGAGCGCGCATTGAAGGAGTCTGCCGCGCCTAAATTGAATTTTTACGAGCGCAACAAGCAAAAGCTCGACGCTCTCATCGAGGACAATCCGCGAGAGGAATCGATAGAAAAACTGTTGCCCGCTTCAAAATTCGTGCGCATAAGCATTGAGGATTCCGACAAGTACTATTGCGTGGGGCTTATAGGCAAACCGGATTATATCTGTTACGCCGTGCCTTCGCGATATACGCCGCAGCCGCCCGAGGAGCTTGACGGATACTGTCAGTGGCTTCCGCTCGACGAAAAAGAGCCTACCAAAGACGGATATTGGCTCATATATCAGGATGCCGTAACGGGAGACAGTATCGACGGCGAATAAAATCACGAAACGTAAAAAGCGTGTGCGAACATATCGCGGACGCTTTTTTCGAATCGTGCGCAAAAGGAGGTTTTTTGTCCGCCTTACAGCCGCGTATTTAAAATATAGCGGCAATATGCTTGCTTTTGGTTCATAAAATTGCTATAATGTTACGAGAGATTATTTTATGTTTAAGGACGAGAGATGAACTTTCTACAGATAAACGACAATTGGAAAGTAAAAGGCGGCGACGGCGAGGAAAAGCGTTTGGATTTTCCTCACGACGAACTCGTGTTCCGACAGAGAGATTACTCTGTCGGGGGGAGTTCGAACGGCTTTTACCGCAGCGAAAAACTTGTCGCCGAGCGCGTCGTGGATTTTCCGCACGCGTTTAAAGCGTGGCTCGAAATAGAGGGAGCAAGGGCGGTTTTAGACGTGTATATAGGCGCGGACTGTGTGGCGACGATCACCGATCCGTCCAAGTACCTCGTCGATGTGTCCGAATATGCGGGCACGACGCAAAAGGTTACGCTGTCCTTTCTTTCGTTCGATCGCTCGGCTGATTATACGGGTCTCGGGCTCGGCGGCGGAGTGCGTCTCCTTTGGGCGAGCGATTCGCTGTATATCGACCCCGACGGTGTTTTTGTTACGACCGACGCCGACGACAGCCGAGCGCAACTTACGGTTCATGCCGACATTACGAACGACGGCGATAAAGCCCGTTCGTTTGCGCTTTCGGCTCAGACCCTAAACGCGAAAATGCGCAGAGTGGGCAGGCGCGTCCGCAAATTCAAAATACGAGCGCATTCCAAAAAACGCGTTACGTTGCCGCTTAAGATGATGCGTCGCTTCGAGTGGAGCATTTCGGACGCCTATCTGTATAATTTGACTCTTACGCTTACGAGCGATGATTCCGAACTTGATTTTGCGAGCGCGCCGCTCGGAATAAGAAAATGCGAAATCAACGACGACGGTTTTGTTTTCGGAAAGATTCCGACTTTCTTGAACGGCGCTGTTGTTTCTCATGACAACGGTATAATAGGTTGCAGTTCTCCGCTTTCCGCCGAAATGCGTAAAGCTCGGGTTCTCAAGGACAGCGGTTTCAATGTCGTGAGATATATCGGCGTTCCCGCAGAGAGTGCGCTGACCGCACTCGACAGAACGGGGCTTATGTGTATCGTCGATATTTTCGACGCGCTCGAGCAGCCGAAATCGGCGGGCGACGGACATCTTTGGTTTGAGCGCGATTTCAGACGTATAGTCGAATCGAGCGTAAAGACTCTTCGCAAGCACCCTTGCGTAATCGGCTACGGTTTGGGCGACTGTCCTCCCGAAAGTTACGGCAGGGGTAAGGGCGCGCGTCTCGGAAAAGAGATAGCGGAGCTAATCGAAAATTTGGACGATTCGCGTTTTATCGTAGCGTCCGCAAAGGAAACAGCACCGACGAGAGAGGAAATGTTAAGGCTCGGCGTTAGGTCCGAAAGGATAAATTCCGCCGAAAAGAGCGAGGGCGGAATGTTGTCCCTTTCGCGAGAAAAGAGTATGTTCCGCGACCTCACGGCGGATTGGTTTGCCGTCGGCGACGTCAGCGGTTACGCTTTTCTGTACCAGCGTTATTTGAGCGACGCGCCTCTTTCCGCAAATAAGATTTTGGGTATAGCGTCCCGTCCCGATAAGGCGTTCGACGCTATCGGCGAATGCAAGCGCAGCGGTGTGCTCGGCGAGTTTGTATGCCCTGCGATAGACAGCCTCGGCGGCGGAGAGGAAAGCGACGGTTACTGCGGAGGACGTTGCACAAGCGACGCGGACATCGATCTTACGCTTTCGAGAAAGAGCCGCAGTTTTTACCGCGAGATTTGCATGGGAAGAAAAAATAAGTCGGCTATAGTCGTCGTAGACCCCGACGTCGAGAACGACGAGGGCGCGCCGAAAGCGAGTTGGTATTGGCCGAGACATCTCGGCAGACCCGTTACGGTAAAAGTTTATACGGGCGGCGACGTTGTCGCGCTTTATCTCGACGGTAAACTCGTGGGAAGAAAACTTGCGGGCAAGATAAACAAGTATGTTGCGACTTTCCGCATAAATTATTATCCGGGAAAACTCGAAGCCGTGTCTTTCCGTAAGGGAAGCGAGTTCTGTCGGACCTCTATAGAAAGCGTGTCGTCGCCCAAAGCTTTGAGGCTCGAGTGCGACAGCAAGAATATTGTTCTTTCTGAAAGCAATATGAAGTTCGTCGAAGTTGCGGTGACGGACAAAGAGGGACGCAAAGTTCCGCGCGCGCAGAGGAGCGTGGAAGTCTCCGTTTCGGGCGACGGCGAACTGTTTGCGATGGGAAACGCCGATCCGTATCTTACCCTTCCCGCGTCGGTAAAGACCATTCCCGTATACGAGGGCAAAGCGCTTATGGCGATCAAGGCTACGGGCGAGGGCAAGATAGTCGTCAAGGCTACGGGCGAGGGACTGCTTTCTGCCAAGATTACGCTCAAAGCGAAGCCGTAAAGCTTGTTTAACGGAGTGCAAAGAGGACATAATTCTTATAAGTGACAAAAGTATTTGACAGACGCACCGGTTTTATAGTATACTAACTGTTGCAGTTTGTAAATCGGAGTAAAAGATGAAGAAGAAAAACATTATAATATCTATAATTCTCGCGCTTACGCTCGCATTGAGCGTATTTGCGTTTGCCGGTTGCGGCGACAACTCCTACGGAGGCTCGGTAAAAGTAGAAGGCGTGCAGGATACGTCTTATGCGGTACACTCGAACGGCGGCAACGCGGTGCAGTACGGCAACTACATTTACTTTATAAACGGTTCGGCTTCTTACGAGGATACCGAGGGAAAGAACAATATCTGGGGCGAGGTCGTAAAAGGAGCGCTGTACCGTGCGGAGCTTTGCGGCGATAAGGACGGCTCGGAGTTTGTCATAAAGGGTTCGGTATCGGATATTTCAAACGAGTACATCGAGTTCAAGACTTCTGCGGGTGTCGATTACGACGACAACGCCATAGACGTCGCAAACGTCCAGCTTATCGCGCCTAAGATCATCGGTACGAGCGGCTACTCGAGCGGCGGCATATTCATCTACGACAATTACGTCTATTACGCAACGCCCAACAACGTGCGCAACAAGGCGGGCGAATATCAGTATAAAAAGACAGACTATCTCCGCACTTCGCTCGACGGCAAGCTTACGCAAAAGCTTTATACGTCCGAAAGCGATACGGCGACCTCGCCTTATGCTTTCTATAAACAAGGGGACAAGGTCTATCTTGTTCTTTTGGACGGCACGACTCTCAAAAGCGTCGTAGTAAACGATAAGAAAGTAGTCGAAACGCTTCAGATAGCCGAGAACGTAACGGCGGCGATCCTTCCCACAAAGAGCGATTATTATGCCGACGACAATTCGTCCGTATCCGTGGAGGACTTCGTGTTCTTTACTCGCGCGGCGACCGACGAGGACGGTCAGCGCGGCGGCACTGTACTCGAGTATATGCGTCCGGACGGAAGCGAACGCACCGTATTTTTGAACAACGGTCAGACTTCTTCTTTGGAAGCGGTTCGCGACGGGGTGGTCTTCTACCGCACGACCGAGAACGGAAATACCGTGATTAACTTCACGAACCTTCACGACAGTTTCCTCGGCGAGTCGGGAAAGGATAAGAGCGAGCCAAACAGTCCGACTTATAAGGCATATGAGGAAAGCCTGCCTGCGGATAAGAAACGTACGAATATAAAGGGCACGGCGCTCAATGTCGGCAATCTTTCGTCCTATACTTATACTTATGCGTTCCGTCCGAGCGCAGACATAGACCCCAACACCGACGTCGTATATGTGCTTGCGTCGACGGGTTCCGTAATGTATCTGTTCGGAAGCGACGGCTCGAGCAAGACCGTCTACTCTTCGTCCGCTACGGTAGAGACCGTGATCGACGGATACGCTTACTTCCGCAACAGCACGAACTTCATTCAGCGCGTCAACATCTTCGAGGAGAACGCAACTTCTCAAGAGGTAAGCGACCGCGCGGGTATTACGAACGGACTTCCCGTAGACGTCGTCGCAGGTTACGTCATGTACTTCGGTATAATCGACGATTGGGCGAGCGGATATCCCGTGTTCAATAAACTTCCCGGAGAGGGGATCGAAGGCAGTAAGGCAATGTTTGTCGGAAAGCGCGCCGAGAATGACGAAAAGCCCGAAGACGACGAGGACGAAGAGGAAACCGAGAGCGAAAGCTCCGCCGAATAATTTTCGTAAAAACGGATCCTATAAAAGTTCAAGTAAATAATAATAGTGATAAAAGGCAAGCGGTTTTCTTCGGAGAACCGTTTTTCTTTTTCTCTTTTGCGCAAAACGCTTGACTTATGAAGAAAAACCCGATATAATAATACAGCATATCGCCTTTTAAGGCGTTTTTCGGTTTGCCGCAAGGAAAGGTTAGCCCCGTTTCTGCGGAATGAAAAGCGGCTTGGGCGGGAATGTCCGCAGTGTATGGCGTGAAACGTGCACTTTGAGTATAGGCGGGCGCGCAAAATCCAACGGAGGAATCATTCATCGATATGAATACGTTTATGGCAAACGAACAGAGCGTTACCCGTAAGTGGTATATCGTCGACGCGACGGACGTTCCCCTCGGACGTCTCGCAAGCCAAGTGGCTGCGGTGCTTCGCGGTAAGAACAAGCCGACGTTCACCCCGCACGTCGATACGGGCGATTTCGTGATCGTCGTCAATACGGACAAGGTTGCGCTCACGGGCAAGAAAGCCGAGCAGAAAATTAAAAGACATCACACGCTCTATATGGGCGGCATGAAGGAAGTCCAGTATAAGACATTCCTCGCCACGAAGAGCGACAGAGCCGTTTACGACGCGGTAAAGGGTATGCTCCCCAAAAACAGCATCGGCAGAAAGATGCTTAAAAAACTGCGCGTATACAAGGACGACAAGCACGGGCACGAGGCTCAGAAGCCCGAGACGCTGGAAATAGTGAGGTAAGCTACAAATGGCAACGAAATCCGCATCCAAGAAAAAGTTACAGTTCTGGGGCACGGGCAGACGTAAGAAGGCAATAGCCCGCGTTCGTCTCCTTCCCGGCAACGGCAATATCGTTATCAACAAGCGCAGCATCGACGACTATTTCGGACTCGATACGCTCAAGTATATCGTCCGTCAGGCGACCGAGGAAGTCGGAGCTACGGACAAGTTCGACGTGTATGTAAACGTCAAGGGCGGCGGCTTTACGGGACAGGCGGGAGCTATTCGCCACGGCATAGCCCGCGCGCTCGTAGAAGCAGATCCCATGTACCGCGCTTCGCTCAAAAAAGCGGGCTTCCTTACTCGCGATCCTCGTATGAAGGAGAGAAAGAAGTACGGTCTCAAGAAAGCGCGCAGAGCGCCTCAGTTCTCGAAGCGTTAATCGAAAAAAGCAATCACCCAAAGCACGGAGCTATTACTCTGTGCTTTTTTTTGCATCGAAAAACCCCGCTATCGCAGCGGGGCTTAGTTTTAGCACAGAAGCGAATACAATATAAGACAGACTATAGGGACAGGAGCGACGACGCAACGCATAAAGCATACTATATACGGAAGTAAATCAAAGTGCGTGTCATCACGGTAAGAAGACGAAATGCGCATTTTTTTGCCGTCTGTTTCGAGAATCTTGCGAAAGCCGTTTTTTTCGAGATAGTCGTCGAGTTCGATAATTTCGCTCGCGTCGGGAAAGTAGTCGGTTACGTCGTCGCCTTTGTCGAGTTTTGAGTTTGCGAGATCGGAAATAAGGTTTTTAAATTCGCGCTTGTTTCGTAATACGAACGCATAAAAAGTGCGAGCGGTTTTTATTTTGTCGATTTCAGACCAAAGTATTTCTATGTTGGCGAGTTTTTCGGCAAGCAAGTATATGCGTCCCGAAGTCTTTTCGTCGTACGTCGATTTTGTTATGAAACGATTGTAAAACATTCGAGCCGTAAGGGAGCCGTCGCCGTAGTTTGCGGGAGCGACGATATTTATGAGGTTGTCTGTTAAAAAGTTTTTCAGCTTTTTTCTTGCATGGGCTTTTATACGAATGTTTTTATGCGATAAGCGACAAATATCACTCGTCTCGTTCAGCATTTTCCTGTATTTTATTATTTGTTTGCGAATGTGTTTGTCGTGCAACATGCTCTTTGCGGGTGCAGCTTTCAAATTCGGAAAAGCCAAAAGAAAGAAATATACTACCGTATCTAAATACTCGGTCAATCTTATAATATCGTGGGAAAGAATTTTCTTCATCACAGTATCATTACAATTTCGATTGTATGCTCATTATGTCGATAACAGCTTCTTTTCTTGCATCGGGAACTTTATTGAATAGCTCGAGAAGTCTTATTTGTTGAGGACTTAATTTGTCGATATCGATGTCGCTGTAAATTTCCGCCACAGGTACTTCCAAAGCTGCGCATACATATTCTATTGCTTTGCGCGACGGCGTAAAATCGTTTTCATTATACCAATTGTAGACGGTGGTTTCGGAAAGTCCCGCTTCCTTTGCAAGTTTAGAACGAGACCACCCTTTAAGTTTTCTCAATTCGTCTATTCTTTGCCGTATATCCATATCGTAATCCGTCCGTGTATAATATTACGCTTATATAATAGAACAAAGAAAAGCCGATTTAGGCGTAAAATTGACAATTTAAAGGGTATTTAATAGCGACTGAGGGCGTTAAAAAGGGATTAAATGTGTGTTGTTCATGCATTATTCCTATACGTCTTTGGTCGCTATTTTTTCTTACTCTTTTATTTTTTCTATTTCGGATCTGAGCCATTCAAATTTTCTTTTTGTATAGGTTTTTTCGGTCAAATCATTAATTTTGTGACCTACGATATACTTGATCGCATATTCGTCCACATGATATTTTTTGGCTGTCGTTACGAAATGAGTTCTGCCATCATGAGGACGGTGATGCTCGTCTAAGTTCAAGTCGGTCTTAATTTGTTTAAATAGGGCGTGATACATGTCGTATCTAAATGGCTTGCCGTTGTCGGTGAATAGAAAATCGCTTTTCATAGCAATGGCCTGATTGTACCGCTTTCTTACAAGTTCTTGTGTTTTAGAATGAATCGGTACTTTTCTATTCGTACCGGCTTCTGTTTTCATTCCACCAACAAATGACATATCTTCGACATTTACATCAGAAACCTTAAGTTTATACAGTTCCTGTGGTCTCCATCCGGAATAGCATTGTATGAGAATCATATCGACACCAATTATATTTTCGACATTATTCCAAAGAGTTGTCATTTCATCGGAAGTAAATGGTATATGTCCTTCTTTGGTCGATTGGATTTCTTTTACCAGTTCTTCGGAAAGGGTGAATGAGCGAGAATAGTTTCGATCGACAAGTTCATATTCCAACGCATAGTCAAACATAAGATTGAAAATCGTTTTGATATTGTTTTGAGTTCGTGGATCCGGAGTTTCGGGCAAATCATCAGAGATGGTTCCTTTTTCCATGCATCCTTTAATATGCCGAATTCGGATGTCGATTACTCGCATGTCATAAACAGCTCGACAATATTTCCATGCTCGTTTTGTAGCGCATTTGGATGATGCTGATTTCAAACTAGCAAGATAGTCAACTGACCATTGATCATAAAGCTCTTGAACTGTCATTTCCTTGTTCAAATCATATGGGTTTTTATTATATTCGACCAAGGCTGCATACGCTTCATTATACGTTGAAAAATAAGAAATTGGTTTAAGTGGTTTTGATATTGGATGTCCGGTCTCTGTTTTTCCAACACAAATCATAGCTCGAAACGGCTTGCGTAAGTTTCTGTTTTTAATTTCACTAATTTGACCAAAACCATTTGGCAGGCGCTTTCGTCGATTTGCTTTATATTTGGTTTTCTTGGACAAAATTTCTGGTTTGATTGGAAAACCGCAATGGGGACAAGCAATAGCTTTGTCGCTTACCTGAAGTCCACATTCTTCGCAGACTATTAACATTTATACCTCCTTTCTTGACTTCTTTCAAATTATTATATATAATAATGTAGGAATTGTCAACTCCTACACTCATATTTTTTAAAAAAAGGAGGCAATATGATACGAGAGGATGTGATGATTTGCCCAATCTGCGAAGGGGCATTACGTTATTATGATAGTGTTAGAAGAATTGTACGGACGAAATATGGAAAAACCGACTTTGTATTAATTCGCCGAATGAGATGTTGCGAGTGTAATAGTTTTCATAGAGAGATACCGGAATTTATATTTCCATACAAACACTATGAAAAAGAAATTATTATAGGTGTAGTAGAAGGACTTATTACATATAATACGATTGGGTTTGAAGATTACCCAAGCGAATTGACCATGGCACGATGGATTAGAACCATTGATATTTCGCTTTTAAGTTAAAGCTAGATTAGACGGGGTTGACAAACGTTTCATATTTGAGTATAATATAGTTGAAACATTCTTGGAGGTTTTGGCTATGATCTTATACCATGGTAGTACGGTAATAGTAAAAGAGCCACGTTTAATACAGCAAAATAGATATTTAGATTTCGGATTTGGATTTTATACAACGGCTAATCAGCTTCAAGCCGAGCAATTCGCATTAAAAGTTGCTGCGACACGAAAGGGTTCTGCTATAGTAAATTTGTACGAGATTGATAATTCCTCTATTTTTGAAAAACTTAAAATAAAGCAGTTCGATAGCGTTAGTAGTGAATGGTTAGACTTCGTTTCTCAAAATAGAACAGGCACTTATATAGGCGAAAAACATGATTTGGTAATTGGTCCGGTTGCGAACGATGATGTTTTTAGAACGGTTCAAACGTATTTGGCTGGTGTTATTACAAAAGAGCAAGCATTGGAATCTCTTAAAGTAAAGCAATTGTTTAACCAATATGTGTTTACCAACGAATTTGCAATGAGCTTTTTAAAATTTGTTAATGCGAAGGAGCTGACATTATGATCGATGTAAAGTTCAGTACAATCTTACGCATTACAATCGTTCCGCAAGTTGTCGATATGATCGTTAAAGAATGCGGAGTTAACGAATTGGATGCGACGAATATGTTTTATCGTTCCCAAACATATAAATATTTATCTGATGAGGAAACAAAAATGTGGCATTTTAGTCCGCTAACCATATTTAATATTTGGAAAGTGGAAAAAGAAACCGGGGAAGTTATATTTCCGGAGGAGGGTTTGTTATGAGTAAAGAATTACCGTTTCTTATTCATTGTATTGAGGAATATCGTTTACAAAAAGATTTATCCGGCGAAGATGTAATGTCTTTATTTAATCAGTTTGCCGTTTGCGAGTATATTGTAAAATACTATGGTGCATTACATGTAACGGGCAACAATTATATCGTAAATGATATTGACGAATATATCGAATCACAAAAAGCAAGTTGATAGATTCTAATCTAGATTAAAAGATTTTTAAGCCGTGTAATGGATATTTTTTCCGTTATGCGGCTTTTTTCATGCCCCAATTTCTCACTTACTTTGATTTTACAAAGCCGTCATTCTAATCTAGAATAGAGAAGCAGGAGGCAAAGATAATGGACGAAATCGTATTTGCAAGTGGTTCGGTGCCAATCGTAGTGGTTGCACGTATTTATGGGAAAGATGCATCATGGGTGCGTGCCGGAATTATAGCGGGTTGGTTACCGATAGGAAAAGCGACGAGAAAAGGCAAGTTAATAACCAACGTTAACGATATTAACTCGAAATACGGACGTATTAACTTTTATATTTCTCCGAAATTGCTGTATCAGGAAACCGGATATGTTTGGAAGGGGGAACGAAAATGAGTACATTAATTCGACCTGAATTGTCGTGTAAGAATAAGTATTGGATAGATCGTCATAGATATTATGAGCTGAAACACTTTTGTATGCAGTATGATATTTGGAAGCAGGCATACGACGGTCTTGATAGTTTAGTCAGAATGAACTACGAGGGTGCGCACGTAAAAAGCAGCAATATTAGCAATCCAGTGGAAAGATGTGCGGACGCACGTTCATACTATTTTGAAAGGCTTACCATGATTGAAAAAGCGGCCGATGAAACCGATTCCTTCTTTGGAAAGTATATTTTGCAAGCGGTAACAAAAGGGTTGTCGTATGAAAAGTTATTGATACAGACGGGAATTCCATGCTGTAAAGATAAATATTATGACTTATACAGACGGTTCTTTTGGATTCTAAACGGAATTAGGAACTAGCGTTCGCGAAAAAAGCAAAGCTTATTATGGAATAAATTATATTTTAGGAGGTTTCATTATGGACGTATTGAGGACGATCGGAGTTTATCTGGTAGCAGGTGCTGCTACGACCATCGGTACCATATTGGCATATAAGGGTGCTGAAGTCATAGCAAATCCGGCAACCAAAGCTAAGATCAAGTCGAAATTTGCGAACATAAGAAGCAAATTCAAAAAAGACTAGTTCCGAGATTAAGGGTCCTAACCATGGACTCTTTTTCTTTATATTTTTGCATTCGCAAATAGAACATGCACATTAATGAGGAGGTGATCATTATGCGTTATTTTAGTTTGTTTTGGGATGCATTGTATGCGATTACGTTGGGTAGTATGGCAGCCGCGGGATTCGCAACGGTAAATCTCTGCATTAAGAAACGTGCAGATGACCGCAGAAAAGAAAAAGAGCAAGAGTCCTAACCATGGACTCTTAATCTTTTATATTTTCCGTACGCGGGTGACTGAAAATTATGGTATTCTATTAAAGTGAAAAATTATAGGAGAAAAGAATGAAACATTATTATTTGATTGCTTATATTAGTGAATTCAACGAACGTGTTCTTACACAAACGTTATACTGTACCAAACATACGGCGGAAACGAGATTTAATGGGAATGGTCAAAGATTGTTATCCATAACACGAATTTCCAAACGAGCGGCTAAAGGGGTATAGACGTATGAGTATAAGCATTGCTATTGTATTAATTTGTGTTGCTCTTGTTGTAGGTTTTATAATCGGATTTATATTTTTTAATATACGAAGGAATCGCAACGAGGTAGTTGGGCAATTAGAAATTATTAAGGAGTCTGAAAACGACAGACCATATATGTATTTACAAGTAAGCAAACCGGATATTTTGCTTCATACGGGGAAAAGGTTTGTATTTTTGAGAGTACGGAGATTGAAGTATAACGATAGAACAGACATAATAAAAAACACCGATTCGCAAAAATAACAAATGCCTTTATGGAATAAATTTATATTTAAAGGAGGTTCCTATATGGACAAAAACATTACAGGAATGTTGAAGGAGGAGATTACGTCAAGTTTCGAAAAGTTAAAAACCATCGATACAGGAAGTAAAGAACATGCTTCGGCAGTAGAGGATTTGGCAAAACTATACCGTTTAGCCATCGAAGAATCTAAAGCGGATCAGGAGATCAGAATCAAGAAATCGGAAATCAAAAATTCGTTGACTCGTCAGAATGCAGAACTGGAACTCAAACAGAAAGAATTAGAGTTGAAGGATAGCCAGTATATGCTTGAACGCGATATGAAAGAAAAAGAAGTCGAAAGTACAGAGAAGGAACTCAAAGAGCGGAAGATCGATCGATATGTTAAAATGGGGTTAGCGATAGCCGAACTTATATTACCGTTGACTTTCTATGCGTATTGGATGAAGCGTGGTTTGAAATTCGAGGAAACCGGAACGTTTACATCAACGACATTCAGAGGGCTGTTTGGTCATTTCAGACCGACTAAAAAGTAAAAATTCCAAGAATAAGACAGTGTTAAAGCAAACGCACTGTCTTAATTCCTTTTATATTTTGAAACGGAGTATTACAACAAATTATTTATGCGTTATCATCTTTCGAAACCAAACATTTATAGTTCTCGATACGGTGAGAAATACAAGTGCAACCATCCGGTTTACAGCTATTGTACTCTTTATATCATCAATAATCGTGGGTTGGCTGTTATTCAACAACGGTATGATAAACGAACAAAGGCTACATGGTGGACCGACATAGATGATTGGCTTGTCGATTTGTTATATTTGCACGAAAATTTTAAGGCATATTTCGATAAATACTCGGGAGTTAAATCAGACGATGGTTTATATCCGACTATTACGTTACGTCAGATAATGTGGGCACTTAAAATGAAACCATTAAAGCGTGAGCGCTGGGAAACAACATTTGATCATCGAGATATTTAGCGAAAAAAACAGCCCCCTTAATGAGAAAACTAAAAATTTTAAAGAGGTGTTTTATATGAATCTTATTAACCGTATTATATCTATGTTTCACGTTTCGGATATTAAGTTGAAGAAAAAGGAAAAGAAACCATCTGTTGTAAAAGACGTGGTTAAAGATCCTGATTCATTTAAGCTCGAAATGTATGTGGAGAATGGTGAAATTGTTGTAAAAATCAGAAAGAAAACTGAAGAAGTAGGGTCCTAATCATGGACTCTTTTTCTTTACTCGCAAAAATTACAACCGATGTTATGGAGAAGAGTGTCATATTAGCGGTTTTGGCGAAAGCTGAAATCTTATTGCACGATATGTAGTGTAAGACAACTATGTAATACGGCTTCTCTTATATTTTCATGAAAGGAGAATAGTAATGAAAACTAATTGTATTAGAACATTTTTTAATAAAAACGGTTCTAAAATATTGTCTGCAACAGCCTCCGTAGGAGTTGTTTTAACGAGTGTTTTTAGCGGTTGGGGAACGTACGAGGCATTTAAAAAACTGCAAGCAAGAAAGAAAGCCGATAAAGATCTAAGCAAAAAAGATAAATTGAGAATCATATTGCCTCATTATATCCCGGCTGCTGGATTCGGATTATCGACGATTATGTGTATTCTAGGTATTAATATTCTTAATACGAAACAACAAAACGCTTTAACAAGCGCGTATATGTTGCTAAGTAGTTCGTATAGAGAATATCGTAACAAAGTCAAAGAGCTGTCTGGCGATGAGGCTGATTTGGCAGTCGTAAGTGAAATCGCGTCGAAAAAATTGCCCGAAGGTAAAATTTCGGAAAACAAAGTGCTTTTTTATGAAGCATTTTCAAAAAGATATTTTGAATCAACGATGCTGGATGTTATGGCTGCGGTCTACCATTACAATCGTAATTTTCAACTTAGGCAATGGGCGTCGCTAAACGAATTTTATGATTTTTTAGGAATCGATAGAGTTGAGTACGGCGATTATTTGGGATTCAATGCCGACCAAATGTGGATAGACGGATTTACTGCGCCGTGGATTGATATTCACACTCAACGTGCAATCAACTGTGATGGGAAAGAATTTTATATTCTTCAGTTCGATTGGGATCCCATACCAAACTACACAGAAGTTACTGAATAAAAGGAGTTTTCAGATGAATAATGACATTATCAATCATCCTTCACATTATACGGACGGAAAAATAGAAGTGATCGATTTTATCGAGGATAAAAAATTAAATTTTCATCGCGGTAATGCAATAAAGTATATTTCAAGGGCAGGTAAAAAAGATCCTCAAAAAGAAATCGAAGATTTGGAAAAGGCCATATGGTATCTTAGCCGAGAAGTCTTGCGATTGAAAGGAATCGATGGAAAACCCGAATTGAAACGCAGTTCAAATATGATGAAAGTTTATATTTGTTCCAGATATTCTGCTCCGACCACGGAAGTTCGTCGTGCTTACATTGGCTATGCGAAAGAACTATCCGGAATTGCTTTAAGCAAGAACACCGCACCGATTGTTCCGCATTTATATTTGCCAATGTTGTTGAATGACAACTGTCCGGATGAACGAGAAATGGGATTAAAAACCTGTCTTGCTCTTTTGGAAGGTTGCGATGAGTTATGGGTTGGCAAGCGATATAATATTTCGGAAGGTATGGAGCGAGAAATAGCATATGCGAATCAATACAATATACCCATAAGGTATTTTTCATAGACGGCAATTCGCAAAAAATACATTTACATTAATGAGGAGGTGATAGTACCATGACAAGTAAAGTTATTAAACTTTTGAGCATTGTTACGACTGTAGCCGGCATCGCGGTAACGCTTATGACGGATTATGTCAACAACAAAAAGCTCGACAAGACAATAGCCGAAAAAGTTGCGGAAGCTGTTGCAAAGATCGAAAAGTAAAAGATAAGGAGTCCTAACCATGGACTCTTTTTCTTTATATTTTCAATAAAAAAAGAATGGAGGACAACAGTGGAATATATGTACGATTTAGCTATTAGCTTGATTCGAGAATACATGGCTAAAAAAATAAGTCTGAATTGGTATATGCGATTCAGAAACTGGTTTTGGCATAAACAATCTGGATTTATTCGTCGTTCATATTCTCGATGGGCTGCGCAGGAAATAATCGAACGAATTACTGAAATATGTTTCGGTTATCCGGATTATATGTTTATGAACGGCATTTTTGACGTAATCGATGATTATATTTTGGAACTTTATTATTATCAACATGTGAAAGAATTCAAAGGATTCAAAATTGCTATCGATACGGCAGAAGACATCAAAAATTATTTAAAAACTAATTTGAAAGGAGAAAACAAATTATGAAAATTCAGAGAAGAGTGGAAACCAACTTTGCGGCGAATGATATTCCCAACATAGGCGACCAATTAAAGATTGACTTGGGTGAGCTGGGGATATTTACCGCAACGGCACAAGCTCACGATAACGGTGGGACATGGCTTTTGTTCGACGAATGTGTGGACAGGCGTCCTATGAATAAGAACGGCGGCAACGATGGCGGATTCGATATGTCCGATTTGTGTAGATGGCTTAAGGAAGAACTTTTGCCAAAATTTCCGCATGAAATAAAATCGCGAGTTATGGATATTTCGATTCCTACATACGGTCAAATTTTCGGACACGATGAGTTCTACAACGATTATTTGGAACCAGATGACGATGAGCAATTTTATCTTATGTCCGTGAGGAAAAATCGAATCGCGGATTATAAGAACGAGTACGAGTGGTATTGGCTGAGAAATGCCACAAAGCAAGTCGTTTCTTCGGGCTACTTTGCTTTCGTGGGCGGCGATGGCGATGCGGCCTGCGGCCACGCGGGCTACGCTTATGGGGTTCGTCCGGCTTTCCTATTAATGTGAATAGCGCCCCGTGTGGGCGATAAATAAAAATTAGAAAGGAGATTTTAACGATGAACAGTGGTTTATCGAATTTTTTCAAGCAACTACATAGTTCTATGAAAAAGCACAGTCCGGAAATTTTAACCGGATTAGGAATATGCGGGATGATAACGTCGACCGTTACCGCAGTACGTGCCACACCTAAAGCGTTGATATTGCTTGATAAAAAGAAAAAAGAAGAAAAGAAAGAAAAACTTAAAAAATCCGAAGTAATTAAGACGACTTGGAAATGTTATATTCCAAGCGTAGTAACGGGTGCAATTTCTATCGGGTGTCTTATCGGCGCAAGTACCGTTAATTACAAACGTAATGCGGCGTTAGCAACGGCATATTCTCTTTCGGAATCGGCTCTGAAGCTTTATCAAGAAAAAGTAATAGAAACGATAGGCGAAAAAGAGGAACAAAAAGTCAAGGACGCTGTCGCCAAAGAACGCATAGACAGGAATCCTGTCGTATCGAAAGAAGTTATAATAACCGAAAAAGGTAACACACTTTGTTTCGATACAATAAGTTCCAGATATTTTAAGTCCGATGTAGAAACGCTTCGACGTGCGGAAAATGAAATCAATAGGCGTTTATATAATGAATTATATATTACGCTTAACGAATTCTATTACGAAATCGGGCTTACAAGCACAAAAATCGGGGATGAACTCGGTTGGAGTATTAATAGTAGCGGGCCAATAAAGTTATCGTTCAGTTCGCAGTTGGCAGCGGATGATACTCCGTGCTTAGTAGTAGATTACGAGACGTTGCCGAAATACGATTTCACGAAATAGTATCGCGAAAAAAACAAGTATCTTAATGAGGAAACTCAATAAAATTATTTTCATAAAAGGAGATTAAAAATCATGGAAAACGAAGTCATGAACAGGGAAACAGTGGAGAACATTGTGGACGCGGGAAGAAATTCCAAAGTAGGTAAAGTCGTTAAGACGGTAGGCATTATAGGCTTGGCGGCGGGACTTGTATATTTTGTATGCAAGACCGGCAAAAAGCTTGTAGCCAAAGTTAAGGCGAAAAAAACTATGAAAAAGGAAAAGGTTCCGGCTTCCACGGTTCCTACGGATGACATGTTCGAGGATCTCGGCGAACTTGAGGATTAAGAAAGTTTGTGGAGTAATCAAACGAGTTGAAGACGAGGGAAAGCGTTAATAACATAGCGCTTTCTCTTTTCTTTTTATTTGGAGAAAACGTATGGAAAAGAATTTTTACAGATATAGAGGACCTGTGTTTTGCTTTGAAAACTGCATTTGTAGATGCTGGGAAGGAACGACATACGCAGTATCCGAAAAGAAAGCGAAGAGCAACCTGTCTTTTCAATTCAAGATGCAAAATAACTACACAAGTTCGGCAAAGATAACTCTGCCTGATCAAGTAATCAAAGAGAGCTAAAAGGAGAAAACATGGATGAAATTCAAAAATTAAGCTACGGCTCGAATTCGAATAAATCTAAGGAGGTTATGACATCTGTTCCTAGACCTCCAGAGAAAAAAGTCGATCGAGTTGTACAAAGTGAAGTAAAAGTAAAAAAGAAAGGATTTCTTTCGAAAATGCGTGAAGCATTGATATCGGATGATAGCGCAAGCGTTAAATCGTATATTTTTAACGACGTGCTTATTCCTTCGTTCAAAAAGGCCGTATCCGATATTATTACAAACGGAATCGATATTATCTTATACGGCGAGGCAAGGCATTCGAGTAAATCGTCGGGTTCAAGAGTATCTTATACCAAATACTACGATAGTAGCAGAGACGAAAGATATTCTTCGCGGCGTTCGGATTACAGCTATAACGATATTGTAGTACCGTCAAGAGCAGAGGCGGAACGTGTATTAGACGTGCTTGACGAAACTATTTCGGCGTACGGAGTAGCCAGCGTCGCAGACTTTTATGATACCGTCGGTGTAACAGGGCAATATACCGATAACAATTTTGGTTGGAAGAGTCTTGCCGGCGCACAGGTTCGACCTTCCAGAGACGGCTGGCAGATATATTTGCCTAGACCGATGCCCATCAATTAATCAACAAGGAGAGACATATAATATGAAAACAAATCTTGGCGATAAAGTTAAAACTTTTGTGAGCCATTTAAAATTTGCCGTAAAAAAGCGTAGCCCCGAGATTTTAATTTCGGTAGGCGTTGTCGGTGTCGTAGCAAGCACGGTTATGGCTTGTATATCTACGACAAAAGTAAAAAGCGTCATTGCCGGTAGCAAAAAAGAAATTCAAGATATTCATAATCGCGCCGATGCGGCGGAATCGGATTTTACCGAAAACGAAAAAAAGAAGGCATTGACTTCCGTATATTTGCGTACGGGGATAAAACTTGTTAAGCTTTATGCGCCCTCGGTAATACTCGGCACGTTGTCGTTGACCAGTGTAATTACATCGAACAATATTTTGCGTAAAAGAAACGTGGCATTGGCTGCGGCATACACGGCAGTCGACAAAGGGTTTAAAAATTACAGAGCCAACGTTGTCGAGCGTTTCGGCGAGGATGTGGATCGTGAACTTAAGTACGGGATTAAAACGGAAAAAATAACCGAAAAGACTACGGATCCCGAAACCGGTAAACAGGTTAAAACAAAAAAAGAAGTAAAAGTTGCAAATCTCGGTCCGGAAGGTTGCAGCGAATATGCTCGATATTTCGATTCCAGTTGTATGGGCTGGACAAGAGACATGAATTATAATCGAATGTTCCTCAAAGGACAAGAGAATTTTGCCAACGATATGCTACGAGCCAATGGATATTTGTTCCTTAACGAAGTTTATGACGAACTTGGAATCCCCCGTTCAAAAGCAGGACAAGTCGTCGGATGGATATACGATAAAGATAATCCGGAAGGCGACAATTATGTAAGTTTTGGGATATTTGATACCAAAAGAAAATTGTTCGAAGACGGAGATGATTTGGAAGACACCATAATTCTCGATTTTAATGTGGACGGGTATATTATGGATCGAGTAACTCTTACAAAATAAAACATTATAAGGAGGTTTGTATTATGCGTTTTATTTCTTATGCGTTAGCGGCGTTGTCCGGTATATGCTTTTTCGGCGGATTGGCTGTGTTCAGCGGAGGTAAAGCCTAATGGTAGAAGATGTAATTAATAATGTGTTGATTTCCATCGATGATATTCTCGATACAAAGAGAAAACGTCATATTGTCGGTGGAATTCTTCTTAGTTTATCTTTACTGTTCGGCGGGTTGGCATTAACGATTATGACAATAAAAGAGGAGAAAAATTTATGAAAAATTTTATTAAAACAGTCGTGAGTTTTGTGGCGGGTGCAGCTATGGGCGGCGTTGTGGCATACGAGTTGGCAAAACGCAAATTCGCAAGCCGTATCGAAGCCGAAATAGAATCGATCAAAAACATGTACAAAGAGTTTGATAATCAAACAAAAGCGTACTCGGCAAAAAACAAGCCCGATATCGATGTTATAGTTAAGGCTATCGATAACGAAGATACCGATAAAGTCGAGAAAAAGTCGAAACCGGGTAAAAAAAACGATACGCCAAAAAACGAAAGCGAATATACGAATTATTCGGCATATTATGCGCCCGACGAGACGCAGACCGAAGCCGTTCCCGAAGTTAAAAAGCCTTATGTTATTTCGGCTGACGATTACGGAGCCACAGATTACAAATGCAAAAGTCTGATATATTATGCCGACGGAGCGCTTACGGAAGAAGGTAGCGATGTGAAATTACCGGTGAAGAAAACAATCGGTTCGAATACGAAACGTTTCGATGAGCGAGGTATAATGTATATTCGAGACGATGAGCGCGAAATCGATTACGAGGTAATAAAAGAAAAGAGTACGTACGCGCAATATCATTCGGACGGTAACGACAACGACGAATAAAAAGGAGTTATATTTTAGATGACTGAATACTATTTGCGTAATCAATATTTTGATTGGCTATGCAGACTCGTGGATAATAAGAAACACACAAGAGGGTATTCATATCAGAAACTGTTTGTACATTTGGATAGTATAAATTTCGATTACACAATCGGCATGGACGGCAACCGAGATGGCGACGGTATTGATTTAAGATATCGTTTCGGGGCGGAACACAAGTACGAGCAACCGATGATTGCCTCGATTTTGGATGTTCGTCCATGCAGTGTATTCGAAATGATGATTGCTCTTTCGATTCGCTGTGAAGAAACCATTATGAACAATCCCGATGACGATTACGGTCCGGATGATTGGTTTTGGATTATGCTCGAAAATCTCGGTTTGGAATCTATGAACGACTATGCTTACGATAGAGAATACGTAGATATTGTTATTCATAGATTTCTGAATCGCGATTACGAGCCTAACGGCGAAGGCGGTCTTTTTGTCGTAAAAAACAAGCCGAACATTGATTTAAGAAACGTAGAGATTTGGTGCCAAATGTGCTGGTTTCTCGACGAGTATCTTAGGATGTGAGGTAATAAGGAAATAATTATGGTAAACAGTTTTACATATGAATGCGGCACGAGTTTGACGGATCTGACATTATTGATATTTCGAAGTTGGAATTGGCGAGTTATAAGCGGTCGATGCCTAATAAAAATCTTTTAAGGAGGTAAGCAAGTTCTAAGTAGACGATGGATATTTAGAATAAGAATCAAATGCTGGATTTTTTATTGATTTCTACACGCAGCTCGAAACGCGGTGTAATAGAGATCTATCCTAAATTTGTCATTAAGAAAAGTGAAGACTTAATGATTCGAGGCGGGGATTTCTATGCAATTTGGATAGAAGATAAAGGTCTTTGGTCTACTGATGAAGAAGACGCAATAAATCTTATCGACCGAGAGCTGGATATTTATTATGAACAAAATAAAGGAAAATTTGAGTCGCAAGTTAAAGTTTTACATATGTGGGACTCTGAAACGGGTGTAATTGACGCTTGGCATAAATATTGTCAAAAACAAATGCGCGATTCGTTTCATATGTTGGATGAAAAAATTATATTTTCCAATTACGAAACAACGAAAAAGGATTATGCCAGTAAGAAATTGTCTTATCCGCTTGAAGATTGCGATACGACTGCATACGACAAATTGATGTCGACATTATATTCTGATGAAGAACGAAAAAAAATAGAGTGGGCGATAGGTTCCATCGTATCCGGAGATTCCAAAAAGATACAAAAATTCATGGTTTTGTATGGTGCGGCAGGAACCGGTAAATCGACTGTTCTTAATATTATACAACAACTATTTGATGGATATTATTCGGTATTCGATGCAAAGGCATTAGGATCTACAAGCAACTCATTTGCATTGGAGGCGTTTAAGCATAACCCGTTAGTCGCAATTCAACACGATGGGGACTTGTCCAGAATCGAAGACAATACGCGATTAAATAGTCTGGTATCTCATGAGTTAATGACGGTAAATGAAAAATTTAAGTCTACGTACGCTAATCGGTTTAAGTGTTTTCTTTTTATGGGAACCAACAAACCGGTGAGAATAACCGATGCAAAATCCGGTTTGATGCGTCGGCTTATCGATGTGTCTCCGACAGGTAACAAGCTCGATTCAAGCGAGTACAAAACAACAATCGGTAAGATTAAGTTTGAACTGGGCGGAATAGCAACGCATTGCCGTGATTTATATTTAAGCGATCCCGGAATGTTTGACGATTATGTTCCGATTGCAATGATGGGCGCGTCCAATGATTTTTACAACTACGTATTGGATTCGTACTTTATATTTGCAAAGGAAGACGGCACAACATTAAAAGCGGCGTGGGAAATGTATAAGAGCTATTGCGAAGAAGCAAAGGTCGGATATCCGCTACCGCAAAGATTATTCAAGGAGGAGTTGAAAAACTATTTTGAAGAATATAAAGAGCGGTGCAATACGGAAGATGGAACACGGGTTCGCAGTTATTATATCGGATTCAAAAAAGAAAAATTTCAAGAACACAAACGGAGTGTAAAAAAAAAGAACACGACATCTTGGCTTGATTTATCGACAGCTCATTCCGTTTTTGATGATATTTGTTCCGATTTTCCCGCGCAGTATGCTTCGAGTAGTGAAACGCCGATTGCAAAATGGGATAGTGTAACGACAACATTGCGTGATATCGATACGTCAAAATTGCATTATGTAAAGGTTCCGTTGAGCCACATTGTGATAGATTTTGATATTGTCGATGCAAATGGCAACAAAAATTTCGAGGCAAACAAGGCGGCTGCCGAAAAATGGCCTCAAACATATGCCGAAGTAAGCAAAGGCGGGCAGGGCATACATCTGCATTATATTTATAGCGGGGACGTGTCGCGGTTAAGCCGAGTTTATGACGACAATATAGAAATAAAGATATTCACAGGTAAAAGTTCTCTTCGTAGAAAACTATCGAAGTGCAATAATTTGCCGATAGCTACAATTAGTTCGGGTTTGCCACTGAAAGGAGAAGATAAGATGGTAAATTTTGATGCGATTAAAAACGAAAAAGGCATACGGACTTCCATCAAACGAAATTTGAATAAGGAAATACACGGTGCGACCAAGCCCAGTATCGACTTCATTTATAAAATTTTGGAAGATGCGTATGCGCAAAATATTAAATACGATGTTTCCGATATGCGGAATGCAGTCTTGGCATTTGCCGCAAACAGCACACATCAATCGGAATATTGTATAAAACTCGTGAGCAAAATGAAGTTTAAATCGGACGAATGTTCCGAAAGCAAACCAAGCTTGGATGACAGGATTATATTTTATGACGTAGAAGTTTTTCCTAATTTATTTTTGGTTAACTGGAAACTTCGTGGTAAGGATAATCCCGTTGTTCGCATGATAAATCCGTCGCCGTCCGAGATTGAAGAACTCATAAGATTTAAGCTTATTGGGTTCAACTGCCGGCGGTACGATAACCACATGTTATACGGACGGTTAATGGGATATTCTTGCGAACAATTATATAATCTGTCGCAAAGAATAATCGACAAAGGTAAAACGGGCGGCAAAGATTGTTTCTTTGGAGAAGCATATAACATTTCATATACGGATATTTATGACTTTGCTTCGGCGGGAAACAAAAAGAGTTTGAAAAAGCTTGAAATCGAAATGGGCATTCACCACCAAGAGCTTGGGTTACCGTGGAATCAACCGGTACCTGAGGACATGTGGGTTCGAGTTGCGGAATATTGCGACAATGACGTTATAGCAACAGAAGCGGCGTTTGATTATTTATCCGCGGATTGGACTGCGCGACAGATTTTGGCGGATTTGGCAGGCATGACGGTTAATGACACCACAAATACGTTGACAACAAAAATTATATTCGGCGGTGAGAGAAAACCGCAAAGCGAGTTCAATTATAGGGACTTATCGCAACCTATAAAATCTTTAGACGAGGAAACGTTGAGCTTCTTAAGGGAAACATGTCCGGATGTAATGTCGTCGCCGCATGGTAAAGCAAAGAGTTTGTTGCCGTACTTTGAAGGGTATGCGTTTAACTCGGGCATTTCAACGTATCGCGGCGAAGAGGTTGGAGAAGGCGGGTATGTTTACGCCGAACCGGGAATGTATTCGAACGTTGCACTGTTGGACGTTGCGTCTATGCATCCGCACAGTGTTATAGCCGAGTGTTTGTTTGGTCCGAGATTTACGAAAGCTTTTCGCGAGATTGTTGAAGGTAGGGTAAGCATAAAGCACGAAGCATGGGATGAAGTAAATCAAATGTTAGACGGAAAGCTTACCCCTTATGTCCAAAAAGTAATAAAGGGCGAATTGACGTCAAAAGAATTGGCCGACGCACTCAAAACCGCAATTAATTCGGTATATGGGTTAACATCGGCTGGTTTTGAAAATGCTTTTAAGGATCCGCGAAACATCGATAACATTGTTGCAAAACGTGGAGCTTTGTTTATGATCGATTTGAAACATGAGGTTATGGAAAGAGGCTACACGGTTGCGCATATTAAAACGGATTCTATAAAAATACCGAATGCTGGACCTGAAATTATACGGTTTGTTATGGATTTCGGAAAACGATATGGATACACGTTTGAACATGAGGCTACATACGAAAAAATGTGTCTTGTAAATGATGCGGTTTATATTGCCCGATACAAAAATCCCAAACCTTGTCAGGAACTGTATAATTATATTCCTTCCGACAATAAAAAACACGGAGGAGAATGGACTGCAACGGGAGCGCAATTTGCCGTTCCTTATTTGTTTAAGAAATTATTCAGCAAAGAAAAAATCGAGTTTGGGGATATGTGCAAAACTTTCGAAGTGAAAGCGGGTAATTTATATCTGGACATGAACGAATCTTTGCCGGATGTTTCTACATATGAGGAGGAACTTAAAAAAGCAAGAGAGCAATTAAAAAAAAACAAAATTTCGGAAAAAGAGTTCGAAGATATTTCGGAAGATTTGGTTCACAAAATAGAAACCGGTCACGACTACCACTTTATAGGTCGTATCGGAAATTTCGTGCCGATAAAAAAAGGGAAGGGCGGCGGCATATTATATCGTTGTAACAATGATAAATATTTTGCTGCGACGGGAACCACGGGGTATCGTTGGATGGAATCCGAAATGGTTAGGCAACTCGATAAGCAAAACGATATCGATATGGAACATTATGAGAAATTGTTGAACGAGGCTGTTGAGTCTATTTCTGCATTTGGCGATTTTGAATGGTTTGTATCGGACGACATAGTCGAATTGCCTAAAGAAGAAGCATTCCCGCCTTGGTATCTTCCTTGCGGAAAGGAAACCTGCAAGGGGTGCGAACATTTTAGCAATGATGAATTTCATTGCGATTGTAGCTTAGGCTATGATATTTCAACAATTTTTAATTTAAAGGAGATAAATAAGAAATGACGAACGTTAAGGATTGTATTGTAATCGAGAACGCAAGAATTATATTTCGGAATTTTTCCGGAATAGAGACGAAATTCAACAGAAAAGGCAGTCGGAATTTCTGTGTGGTGATAGAAGATCCGAAATTAGCCGACGAACTTACAGCAATCGGTTGGAACATAAGAACTCTTAAGCCGAGAGAACCGGAAGACGAGGTTACAAGCTATCTTCCCGTGCAAGTGAGTTTCGATAACGTTCCGCCCAAAGTATTCTTGGTAACAAAGAACGCCAAAACGCAGTTGGATACGGATTCGATCGGCACTCTTGATTTTGCGGAGATCGCCAATGTCGATTTGGTCGTAAGACCGTATAATTGGGAAGCAAACGGAAAGTTCGGTGTCAAAGCGTATCTTAAAGAAATGTACGTAACTATCGTTGAAGGTGCGTTTGCCGATAAATACGCTAATCTCAACGGTTAAAATTTTCTCAATAGGTAAGGAGCCGATGTGTTGAAAAAACATGTTGGCTCTTTTACTTATATTTTTAAGGAGTGTGTTAAATGAAATAGTTAAATTCGAGGTATCGCAATATGAAGCTTAAACCAAATAGATTCAAACATAGAACAATTTACGGCACCACTAATTTTTGGGGCTGTGGAATATCTTTCAAAATGCATAGCGGTAACGAAAAATGTGATATTTGTTTGAATTGCCAACAAGAAACCTGTAATAAGGGTATTTGCGACGCTATTAAAAGTGCAAATCGTAAAGGAGATAAAAAGAATGGAAAATAATCTTAAAAACGAATTCATGCGAACTTTTCATATCTTGTCGTATAGTCATAATAAATGGGATGTGTGGAACGACTTTATTTATATGTCCGCATGTTCGTTTGCAAACGTATTCGATAAAAAGAATTATGCAAAAAGAGAAGAGGAATATCTTCGAATCATAAAAAAGTACAACAAAAATGAGCAAAAGCTTTTTCCTAAGCTGTTAGCTAAGGTGGTAAATGCGTTGGAAGAAAACACAAATCAGGATTTCTTAGGGTCTGTATATATGAATCTCGATCTTGGTAATAAAAGCGCGGGGCAATATTTTACACCATATGACGTAAGTTTGTTTATGGCGAAGCTTAGCTTGGGTAATGTCGTTGAAGAGGCTAAAAAGAAAAATTATATTTCAATCAACGACTGTGCATGCGGAGCCGGAGCACTTTTGATATCCGGAATTAACGAAGCCAAAGAACAATTAAGTAAAGCGGGCATGAACTACCAAAATCATGTGTTTGTCGTTGGACAAGATATAGATCAGACCGCAGCGTTAATGTGTTATATTCAGATTACATTACTCGGTGTGGCCGGTTTTGTGAAGGTTGGCGACAGCTTGGCAAATCCGATTGATGAAAATGATACGTACGAAAATTATTGGTTTACTCCGATGTATTTTAATGAACTATGGCAAGTACGTAATTTATTAAACAAATTAAAAAGGAGTGAAGAATAATGCCGGCGGTACTGCCTTTATATGACTACCAAATGGAAGCTATAAAAAAGATGAAAAACGGCTGTATATTGCGCGGCGGAGTCGGCAGCGGTAAATCGAGAACGGCTTTAGCGTATTATTATATTCAGCAAGATGGCGTTATAGGAACTGAAAACTGTGTTCCAATGGGCGATCCACCCAAAGACCTTTATATTATTACGACGGCAAGAAAACGCGATACGTTAGAATGGGAAGGCGAAATGGTTCCATTCTTGCTCTCTACCAAAAAAGAAAACAATTTATATTCTAATAAGGTCGTTGTCGATTCATGGAATAACATACAAAAGTATTCGGACGTTAAAGATTCCTTCTTTATATTCGACGAGCAGCGCGTTGTCGGATACGGTAGTTGGGTAAAAGCCTTTTTGTCAATAGCAAAGAAAAACGAATGGATTCTTTTATCCGCAACGCCGGGAGACACGTGGCATGATTATATTCCAGTATTTATAGCTAACGGTTTTTATAAAAACAAGACAGAGTTCGAACGGGAACATGCTGTTTACAGTCGGCTTTCAAAATTTCCGAAAGTAGAAAGATATATCAATACGGGTAAATTAATACGGCTGAGAAATTCCATATTGGTCGACATGGAGTTTGAGAGGAACACCGTTCCGCACCATGAAGATGTTGTATGTGACTATGATATTCTCGGCTACAAAGAACTTATAAGAAAACGATGGAACCTTGAAAAAGGAAAGCCGATCGAGAATGCAAGCGAATTCTGTTTTTGTTTGCGAAAACTCGTAAATACGGACACTTCAAGACAGATCAAACTGATGGGGATTTTGGAACGTCATAACAAAGCAATTATATTTTACAACTTCGATTATGAACTGGAGATTTTAAGAAAACTTTGTGCGGATAGCGGGTTGACTGTAGCTGAGTGGAACGGGCACGTTCATCAACCGGTGCCGTCCGGACATTATTGGGCATATTTGGTTCAATACACAGCCGGCGCTGAAGGATGGAACTGTATAACAACAGACACAATTATATTTTACTCACAAAACTATTCGTACAAAATCACGACACAGGCGGCGGGACGAATCGATAGGTTAAATACGCCTTATACCGATTTATATTACTATCACCTTAAATCAAAAAGTAGTATAGATTTGGCAATATCGAGAAGTTTGGCTGCGAAAAAAGATTTCAATTCGGGCGGCTTTGCTGGCAAGTATAATTTTAATCAATCAAAAGGAGAATGACTATGCCATTTAAAATTGTAAATGAGACGTATGCGTGTCCTAACGGAGAAAACCCCGAAAGATACGGATATATAGAAGGATATACGTCTAATACTGTCGGTGAAACGTATCTCCGAGTAAACTGTAAGGTTTTGATAGATGACGAAAAATTGGATTGGTACAAACGGTGTTATGGAGATATTCCTACAATTCCAAACGGATTGCCTACAGCGCGTAACGAAGGTTGTCGCAAAATGCAAAGCGGTGATGAAGTTGGGGAAGGTGTAAGACTTAATCGAAAACAAGTAAAAAAGTTAATCCGAGAACTTAAAAAATGGATTAGAAGGGGTTATTAAACCCTTTATTAAAAAAAAAGAATGGAGATAATTTATGAAAACAATGGTATCAGAATTATTTAACAGATTGGATATGGCTAAAAAAATAGCATTATATGCTTGTTCGTCTGATTTAAGGGCATTCCTTTATATTAACGGGGATGAAGATGCAGTCGAAATAAATTCTTATCCAGCATTAACAAGTTATCTAACGGAACGTTTTGGAAGGGAAGAGGCAATGAGGATGATATATGCTGTTGTTGATGACCCTGAATTAACCCACATATGGTTGTTTACTGCTAGATACAAAGATGCAAGCGGTAAAGAAAAAAGTTTTAAATTCAACTTTTGGCATTGTTAAAAAGGAGGTTTAAATGATAAAAACGTTTTACATAGTAACGGTAATGTTCTTTATATTGTTTGTCATTAACGTAATAGCTTTCGCTATCGGCATAAAAACAGACAACGAACGTTATGCTTTACGTTTCAGATTTGCGGCGGCTTTAACCATGAGTGCCACAATCATTAGTTTGATTTCGACTTTTGGTTTGATATTCGGAGGATAGACAAATGCGATTATCAAAACGAGAAAGATTATATAAAAAGAAACTGTTTAGATACTTACATATTTTTTCAAAAGCTAAACAAAAACGTGTATCGTCCGTAATGGTGCAGTCAAATTTATATAGTCGTGGTGGATATGAACTGATCTATAAAACCTTGGTCGAGCAAATCCCCAGATTAACAAATACTTTCAAGAGTCTGTCTAAAACTGTTACGGACGTTGTCACTGCTTTTATGCGATTCTCATGTGTATGTAATGAGCTAAAAGGGGCGGGATAGTCCATAAAAAGTGGGCTTTTGGTCATTTTCACAGAGTAAAAGTGGGCAGACAAAACTCTGAATTTAAATAAAAAATAGGGTTTATTATAGGTTTTAAGGCTTATTTTAGCTTGAAAAACACCGATTTCATAAAATTTGGTCAAATGCCCATTTTTATTCTTAATTAATTGTGATAAAAAATTTAAATAAATAAAATAACTTAAAAAATAAAGTGGGCTTTTGTCCACGAAGGAGAAAAGAATGGATAATACGAATATGGAATTAGCAGTTCGGAGTTGTCTTGCGGAAATTCGAGATAGGGTACGGCATCCGTGCAGATGTACTTCGAATTATATTTTCGGTAAGGAAGTAAAGCTTATGGCAAAACCGCACGGTTCTTGTCTTGGGTTATTGCAACCGTGGATTATATCATACACTATCGATCCTAAGCAGGATTTGAAAAGTATAGTCAGTAATGTTATTGACTTTTTCGTTATTTCCGCATCCGCCTATGAAAAAGCGATGGCGGATCGTTTATACAACATCAATGTTTCCAATATGGTGTGTCACCAACTTTGCGATTGGATATTTTCAGAAAGCGATGACGGACACGTTGTCAAAGATAATACTGTTACCCTTGTAAAGTATGCTTTGGTAACAAAAGATTTTGAAATGGCTGTATAGGAAATTGGACAATGAACATTAAAAAACAGCGAGCTTAACCACTATCAGTTGGCACGCCCGCCGCCCATTAATTATCTCTTGATTATAGTTTATTTTTGTGTTACAATAATTGCGCATAATTAAAATATTTTTTAAGGAGATAAAAAAAAGAATGGGATATTCTAAAAATCATATTAACAAAAACAATCAAAACTCAACAAATGATGATTTGGGTTATGAAGACAATTTGGAAGCAACTAGTGTTTTGCTTGGCTACGATCCGCCGCCTTGTCCGCATTGCGGGTCCACACTGAAATTTAATTTTGAAACAAATACGTTCAAATGCTTTTCGTGTGGTTTTGTCGAAAACGAGGAAGTCATACAAGAATCGGTATTCGAGGAAGAAGATTCCGACGAATATGACGATATTTATGAGCGTCCGTACAATGACGAAGAGGAAATGCCCGATTGCTGTAGAGCTTGTGGCGGTCCTTGGCCGAATTGCAAAACGAGTTGCAAAATCTTTGATGACTAAATAAGTCTTAATGTTCTATAGAGCGGAGAGGCCTGTACTTTAACGAGTATGGGCTTTTCTTCTCTTTTATTTTCTCGCGAAAAAAACATTTACTATTATGGAGAGAGTAATTATCTATTTAATTAAACATACTCTCTATCATTTTAAGGAGGTTTAATTTTGCTGGAAAGTAAATTTAAGACAAAGCTGATAAAAGAAATCAAAGACCTTTTTCCCTTTTGCGTTGTTATTCATCCGGATGCAACGGTAACACAAGGCTTGCCCGATTTACTAATTTTAAACGGTACAAAATGGGCCGCCTTAGAGGGTAAAAAAACACGAAGTTCTTCTCATCGTCCCAATCAAGATTATTATGTTGAGTTGCTAGGAAAGATGTCCTATGCGGCATTTATATTCCCCGAAAATAAGGAGAAAATATTAAATGAACTTCAACAGGCACTTAGAACTTGAGGGACAACATGCGTTCCTTGGAGCAAGCAAATATCATTGGATAAATTATTCCGAACAAAAAATCGTTGAAGCATATAACAATTTTATGGCAACACAACGAGGTACGGAACTACATGAATTTGCGCGAAGATGTATAGAGCTTAGGCAAAAGTTACCGAGAACAAAACAGACACTCAATATGTATGTCAATGATGCAATCGGTTACAAAATGACGCCCGAGCAAGTGTTATATTATTCGGATAATTGTTTCGGCACAGCGGACGCAATAGCATTTCGAGATAATTTTTTGCGAATACATGATTTAAAAACAGGGGTTACAAAAACCCATATTGAGCAGTTAAGAATATATGCTGCTCTTTTTTGTTTGGAATACCACGTAAAACCTTCCGATATCGAAATGGAATTACGAATTTATCAGAACGATGAAATTTTGATAGACAATCCGGAAGTTTCGGATATTGTTCCAATCATAGATAAAATTATAACGTCGGACAAAATTATTTCGAAAATAAAATATGAGGAGAATAACTAACCATGGATATTTTAGACGAAATCAATTCGTTTGCATCACAGTATGAATCTGCTGAATTTCCTTCCGTTTGCGACATGGATGACGAAGAAAACGATTTGAAACATTACGGAACAAAATACCACTCCGGCAGATATCCATGGGGTTCCGGAGATGATCCTTATCAACACAGTGGCGATTTGCTCAGTCGTATTGATACTTTGAAAAAAGAGGGTTTTACCGAACCCGAAATTGCAAAAGCATTGGGTATTGTCAACGATAACGGCGAACCGTCTACAACTCGTTTGAGAATTCAAAAATCTATAGCAACATATGAGCGTAGAGTAAATGCCGTTGCGACTGCTAAAAGCTTACAAGCCGATGGATGTAATTACTCCGAGATAGGTCGAAGAATGGGAATTAACGAATCTACCGTTCGTTCTCTTCTAAATTCCGAAACGGAAGCCAGAATGAATGCCGCTCAACAAACAGCAGTATTCTTAAAAGATAAAGTAGATGCGCTTGGAATGGTAGACGTTGGCAAAGGTGTAGAAAGGAACATCGGTATTTCAAAAGGGCGTCTCGATAATGCGCTTTATATTCTCGAAACGCAAGGGTATAAAGTGTATGAGGGTAGAGTTCCTCAAGTGAATAATCCGGGCAAGCAAACTACAATTAAAGTATTATGTCCTCCTGATGCAGAACACAAGGACATTTATAATTACGGGAACATTCATCAAATCAGAGACAGATATATTTCATATGACAACGGACAAACTTTTAAACCATCGTTTGTTTATCCGAGAAGTATGGATTCGTCTAGATTGGCAGTTCGGTATAAAGAAGAAGGCGGCGCGGAAAAAGACGGTTTAATCGAGATTCGGCGCGGAGTAGACGATTTGTCATTGGGTAATAGCCATTATGCACAAGTTCGTATATTGGTAGATGATACGCACTACTTGAAAGGTATGGCTGTATATTCCGACGACTTGCCTGATGGCGTTGACGTTGTTTTTAATACCAACAAAGTTAAAGGGACTCCGGTGTGCGGATCCGATAAAGACAATACCGTATTGAAAAAAATTAAAAGCGATCCGGATAATCCGTTTGGTTCTTTGATCAAGGAAGTCGGCGGACAAAGTTACTACATTGACAGCAATGGACAAGAGCAGCTTTCTTTGATAAACAAACGTTCGGAAGAAGGCGATTGGGAAGATTGGAGCGACACATTGCCGTCACAGTTCTTGGCAAAACAAAATTTGTCGCTGATAAATCGCCAGTTGTCTTTAACAAAAGCAGATAAGCAGGCAGAATTCGATGAAATAATGTCGCTGACGAATCCTACGATTAAACGTGTATTGTTGAGTAGCTTTGCCGACGATTGCGATACTGCGGCGGAGACGTTGCAAGCTGCTGCATTACCGAGTCAAAGATGGCATGTTATATTGCCGGTTCCTTCTATGAAGGACACAGAGATTTATGCGCCGAATTATGAGGATGGGACAAAAGTCGCTTTGGTAAGATATCCGCATGCCGGAACATTCGAAATTCCTGTTTTGACTGTAAACAATAAACAAAAAGAAGCAGGCAAAATGATAGGTCCGAATAGTATTGATGCTGTCGGAATCAATAGTGCTGTCGCTGCACGTTTGTCCGGAGCGGATTTTGACGGTGATACAGTCATGTTGATACCGACTACCGGTAACGGAAAAAATAACAAAATCAATATATCTACGACACCGCCTTTGCGCGGACTTGAGGGATTTGATCCGTCTGATGCCTATCCATATCAACCCGGTATGAAGATTATGACCAGAACCGATTTGGAAATGGGAAAAATTTCGAATCTTATTACCGATATGACGTTGCAAGGTGCATCGAGTGAAGAACTCGCTCGTGCCGTTAAACACAGTATGGTTGTAATAGATGCTGAAAAGCATAAGCTTAATTACAAACTGAGCGAAAAAGAAAACGGCATTGAGGAATTAAAAAATAAGTATCAAGGCGGCGGTGGTGCTTCGACGTTAATTTCGAGAGCAAAATCCGAAGTAAATATAAGTGAGAGAAAAGAAGGCGCACTTATAGTTGATCCTGAAACGGGAAAAAAGAAGAAACAATATATTGACCCGCAAACAGGAAAAAAACTTTACACTGAAACGGGAAGGACTTATCTCAAAGCGGATGTTCCGGGTGTCGGTAACGGCATTAATGTTGTTGTAAAAGACGGTTCGAATTTCTATAAAGACCCCAAATCGGGTAAATATGTTGAAGTCCCTGCAACCGCAAGAATTATAACGACATATGCAACATCCAAGGCAACTCGTATGTCAGAAACAGACGATGCCTATACACTGGTGTCCGTGACGAATACTCCACAAGAAAGAGCCTATGCTGAGTATGCTAATAAAATGAAGTCCTTGGCAAACGAAGCTAGAAAGGAAAGTCTTAATACAGGACGTATAGAGTATTCGGCTTCCGCTGCAAAAACGTATCGAGAAGAGGTTGCACATCTTAATGCACAGTTGAATGTCGCTTTAATGAATGCCCCCCGTGAACGTCAAGCACAATGCCTAGCAAATTCGAGAATAGCTGCTAAAGTGCAGTCGAATCCCGGAATGTCTAAGAAAGAAAAGAAAAAACTTAGTCAACAAGAGCTGACGAGAGCAAGACATGAGGTGGGTGCACACCGTAGCAACATCGAGATTAGTGATAGGGAGTGGGAGGCTATACAGGCCGGAGCTGTCTCTGACAATAAGCTTTCTCAAATTCTTTTGTACACTGATCAAGACAAGTTTAAACAAAGAGCGCTTCCTCGTCAGACAACAACATTAAGTGCCGCAAAGATTGCCAAGATCAAAGCAATGAATGCTTCCGGTTATACTAATGATCAAATGGCAAAAGCTCTCGGCGTTTCGCCGTCGACAATAGTACAATACATAAAAGGAGGACAAGAGTAGGATGAGTAGACAAGCCAGAATCACAACTGTTGACAATCCCTATAACCCTTTTACTCAATTCAACGAATGGTTCTTCTTTGATACCACTCGGGGCTACAACACAAGTTCGCTTCTTGCAAGAGTTGCGAAAACTTCTAATTCTCTTTCTGATGAAGAAAACAATCAAGAAATCGAAAGAGCAATCGATGAAATCATTAAACTCGATTTCAGAAACATCTACAAAAAAGTAACACTATAACTATCGACAAAGGGTATGGGGGGGATGTCAAATGGAACACCCCCTCCCCACATCGCGCCGGTCTTTATTTTTTCTCCGGCGGGATTTTTTAGGTGCTGTCTTTGGGGTGCGGTAGTGCTTTCTTAAGAGCCTATAAGTCCGGTCTAAAAAGGTTTAACTTTTTCCATTCTTTTCTCCTTTCAAATATAGGCTGCGTATTTATAGGTTCTTAAGAAAGTATTACCAATCTCCATTGATAGTTTTATAAAGTTAATGGAAAGGAGCATTAAGTGGATGAAAAAGTCGAATACAAATGGTTCTTCCGATTCGTCCAAGCCTATTCGTCGAGCAACTACACCGGAAGCTCGAGAGAATCAGCTCATAGCATTAGCTACCGATTTGGCAGAACGACAACTTCGTGAAGGAACAGCATCTTCTCAAGTTATTACCCACTATTTAAAATTGGGGTCAACTAAAGAAAGATTGGAAAAGGATATTTTAGCCGAACAGAAAAAATTAATCAAAGCAAAGACAGATAATTTAGAGTCGGCTAGACGAAGCGAAGAAATTTACAAGTCGGCGCTCGAAGCAATGAAAAAATACAGCGGACACGGAGGCGACGATGATTAAATCATATTCTGAATTGGTTTTATTAAATACCTTCGCCGACAGGTTTGAGTATTTGAAATTATGTGGCGGCGTCGGTGTGGAGACTTTCGGTTACGACAGATATTTGAATCAGACTCTATATCGTTCGGACGAATGGAAACGGTTTCGAAGACAAATTATTATGAGAGATAACGGTTGCGATTTGGGAATAGCGGATCGACCGATATTTGATCCTAAAATAATCATACATCACATTAATCCGTTAACAAAAGAGCAGGTGTTAAATCGAAGTCCCGAGATATTCAATCCAGACAATGTAATTTCTTGCAGACACGAAACGCATATGGCTATACATTACGGTTCGTTAGACAATATAGATATTCAAGTTGTAGAACGAACAAAAAATGATACCTGTCCATGGCGTCATTAAAACGGAGGCTATATGAACGATAGTATTTTAACATCAATTAAAAAATTGCTTGGGATCGGAGAGGATGACACGTCATTTGATACAGACATACTGTTACATATAAACAGTACATTTTCGGTTTTGACACAGCTTGGAATCGGTCCCAAAGAAGGTTATTCGATTGGTTCCAAATCAGAAACGTGGTCGGATTATATAGACGATAATAAGAAGCAGCAAATGGTTGTATCGTATATGTATTTGAAAGTACGACTGCTCTTTGATCCGCCACAAAGTTCTGTGCTGGTTCAAGCAATAAAAGATCAAATAAGTGAACAGGAGTTTCGCTTGACTGTTTCAGTTTAAAATTAATAAGCAGGAGGATAAATTACGATGGATAATCATTTCATCGCACATTACGGCACACCGGGTATGAAGTGGGGTGTACGACGTTATCAGAATGAAGACGGTTCATTGACTTCGTTAGGCAAACGAAGAAATAAAGCCGTTACGTCGAATTTAAATACTTCAAAGAGAATACTCGATTCGTCTGCGCAGATTGCAAGAGGAGCAAAACAACTTAACGAAAATTCCGGAGGACGGAAAGCCAATGCAAAAGTCCGTAAGGATTTGAAAAACATGTCCGATAACGATTTAAGGGCACGAGTAAATCGGATGAATCTTGAAAGACAGTATTCCGATTTAACTGCAAATCAAGTTTCACGTGGACGTGCAAGCCTCAGTAGTATTCTCGAGTCTGTAGGCGGTGCTCTCGGCATAGCCAGCTCGGCGGTAGGCATTGCGGTTGCTATAAGGGAACTTAAAAAGTTACCTACAAAATAAAAAGCATGAAAATAAGAAAGAGGTGAATTAATGAGTAATAATGTAATCATGCATCATGGAGTAAAAGGACAACGCTGGGGTGTCAGACGATATCAGAATGCCGACGGAACCTTGACAAAAGCCGGCGTAGCAAGATATGCAAAAGCACAGTATCGTCAAGATAAAGAAGCATCTTCTTCGGGAAACAATCCTCGTAGTTATGCGAAGGAGAAATACAAGCAATCTTCTATGGAAGCAAACATAAGTGCAGCTAAAAAGTATTTGCGTTCCAAAGGATTCGGCATCGATAATACAACTTCGGAGTCAATAAAATCAAACGGTAAGAGAAATGCGGCAAAGGGTATAGCCGGTGCCGTGGTCGGTTCTGCGGCGGTAGCCGGTCTTGCGGTAGCCGGACATGCTTTTGTGAAGAAAGCGATGTTGGGTTATTTGGATAAAAACTGGTAATAGGAGAAAATTCAAAATGGCATTATCGAATACAGCCGTTCCGAAATATTACGGTATGTTTCGAGATGCCGTAATTAAGGGTGAGATACCGGTAAATAGAGAGATTTCGATGGAGATGAACAGAATCGACGATCTCATTGCTAATCCGGGAATTTATTATGACGACAAAGCCGTAGATGGATGGATTTCATTTTGCGAAAGCGAATTGACACTTACCGATGGCGCGGACTTAAATTTACTTGATAGTTTTAAGCTATGGGGTGAACAAATTTTCGGTTGGTACTATTTTGTCGAGCGTAGCGTGTATATGCCGAACCCTGATGGACATGGCGGGCATTATGTTAATAAGAAGATTAAGAAACGTTTGGTTAACAAACAGTATTTAATTGTTGCTCGTGGCGCTGCGAAATCAATGTATGCGTCATGTTTGCAAAATTACTTCTTGAATGTCGACACGTCAACTACGCATCAAATAACAACTGCGCCTACCATGAAACAAGCTGAAGAAGTTCTTTCTCCTATAAGGACCTCCATTACTAGAGCAAGAGGACCGCTGTTTCATTTTTTAACGGAAGGGTCTTTACAAAACACGACAGGTTCAAAAGCCGATCGATTAAAACTCGCATCGACCAAGAAGGGAATAGAAAACTTTTTAACTGGTTCGTTGATTGAAATCAGACCGATGAACGTCAATAAGTTACAAGGACTGCGCCCTAAAATTTCAACAGTTGACGAATGGCTTTCCGGCGATATTCGAGAAGATGTTATCGGTGCAATAGAACAGGGTGCGTCAAAACTCGATGATTGGTTAATCGTGGCGATAAGTTCAGAAGGAACGGTTCGTAACGGAGCGGGGGATACCATAAAGATGGAGTTGTCGGATATTTTGAAAGGCGAGTACGTCAATCCGCATGTTTCTATTTGGTGGTATAAACTGGACTCAATCGATGAAGTTAGCAATCCCGATATGTGGCCGAAAGCGAATCCGAACATCGGCAAAACCGTTTCGTATGAAACGTATCAATTAGATGTAGAAAGAGCTGAGAAAGCTCCCGCGGCAAGAAACGACATCTTAGCAAAACGTTTTGGAATCCCAATGGAAGGTTATACCTATTACTTTACTTATGAGGAAACTTTACCGCATAGGAAAAGAGATTTTTGGAATATGCCGTGTTCTCTCGGTGCGGATTTGTCGCAAGGCGACGATTTCTGCGCTTTTACATTTTTGTTTCCAATAGTCAATGGGTGTTTCGGAATTAAAACTCGAAACTACATAACGTCGTTAACACTGTCTAGATTGCCACTTGCGATGAGACAAAAGTACGAATCGTTTATCGATGAAGGCAGTCTTATCGTTCTTGAAGGGACGGTCTTGGATATGATGCAGGTTTATGAAGATCTGGACGAGCACATTATCCGTTGTGGCTACGACGTTCGTTCATTTGGCTACGACCCTTACAATGCAAGCAAGTTTGTAGAGCGTTGGGAACAAGAAAACGGACCTTTTGGAATTGTCAAAGTTATCCAAGGTGCAAAAACCGAATCTGTGCCTTTGGGTGAATTGAAGAAACTCTCCGAAGAGAGAATGCTTTTGTTCGACGAGGACTTAATGACATTTGCTATGGGGAACTGTATTACTATGGAGGATACAAATGGAAATCGGAAACTGCTTAAAAAACGGTATGAACAAAAAATCGACGCCGTTGCCGCTATGATGGACGGTTACATAGCATACAAAGAAAATAAAGAAGCATTCGAATAGGAGAAAATTCAAAATGGCAAATAACGTAATTTACCATCACGGAATTTTGGGACAACGCTGGGGTGTCAGACGTTATCAGAATGAAGACGGGTCTTTAACAAAGGCAGGACTTCGTCGTCAACATGCCCTTGACAAAAAGGATATGCGTTGGGCTAAAAAGAATACCGAAAAGATAACTTCTCGCGCACGAACGAAATCTGCAAAAGAATTAAAAAGTTATCAACAACAGTTGCTCAGAGACCCCAATGCCAGAACAAAATCCGGGAAATTGAGTTCGTCTACGATTATGTCATATAATCAGAAAATGGCATCGTTGATGAATGAAAAGGTATCCGGATTAAAATCGCCATCGGGAAAAACGGTTTCGTTTGTTGCAAAGCGCGGTGAGGTCGGTGTGTTTATGGCCCTTGCAGATCAGGGATACAACATGCAACAACTTAAAAACGGTATTTATGGTTCCGGAAAAGTGGCGTATAAAAAGACCGTGATAGACAAAGTAGAAACGTAAAAGAGGTGCTTAATGAAAGATAACGATAAAGAAACTTTCGGTTCTAGGCTGAAAAATGCTTGGAACGCTTTTTTTAATAGGGATCCACCTAGGGCGGTTTATGAGAATATAGGAATGAATTATTCTTATAGACCCGATAGACCTCGCTTCACGAGAGGTAACGAAAAATCTATTGTTACATCCGTTTACAATCGTATTGCTCTTGACGTGTCGGCAATTAGTATAAAACACGTTCAGCTTGATGAAAACGACAGATTTGTTGAAACCGTCGATTCCGGTCTAAACAAATGCTTGACGTTGGAAGCCAATATCGATCAAACAGGGCGAGCATTTATTCAAGACGTTGTAATGTCAATGTTTGATGAAGGATGTGTAGCCATTGTTCCGGTAGATACGACCTGTAATCCGATCGATAATAGTTCATTCGATGTTTTGAGTTTAAGAACCGGACAAATTTTGGAATGGTATCCGAATCATGTAAAAGTAAGAGTTTATAACGAAAGACGTGCTGTAAAGGAAGACATTGTTCTTCCAAAGAAGGCAATCGGCATCGTTGAGAATCCGTTATACGCGGTTATAAACGAGCCGAACTCAACCATGCAACGTTTGATACGAAAACTTAATATTTTGGATGCCATTGATGAACAAAGCGGTTCCGGTAAATTGGATTTGATTATCCAGTTACCTTATACTATTAAATCCGAACTTAGGAAGAAACAAGCCGAGGAACGGAGACAACAAATCGAATCGCAATTAGCCGGTTCGAAATACGGTATAGCTTATACGGATGCAACTGAGCACATAACACAGTTGAATCGTTCGGTAGAAAATAATCTAATGTCCCAAATAACTTACTTAACGAGTATGCTATATAGCCAGTTAGGAATTACGCAGGGAGTATTAGATGGTTCCGCCGATGAAAAAACAATGTTAAATTATCAGAATCGTTCAATCGAGCCGATAGTCTCGGCAATCACGGACGAAATGAAACGAAAGTTTTTAACAAAAACCGCTCGCTCGCAACGTAAATCGATTTCGTTCTTTATAGATCCTTTCAAGCTTGTTCCGGTAAGTCAAATTTCCGAAATGGCAGATAAGTTTACAAGGAACGAGATTATGACGTCTAACGAAATCAGACAAATAATTGGGCTTATGCCTTCGAAAGATCCGCACGCCGATGAATTAAGGAATAAAAACCTTAGCGCGCCGAGCGGCTCCACAGATCAGGCACCGCCTACAAACACAACAATCAATCCGACGGAGGAATAATTCAAAATGGAAAAGAATTATGATTTCAGCGGTTGGGCAACAAAAGCAAATCTCAAATGTTCCGATGGCCGGATGATTATGAAGGATGCTTTCAAAGAACAAGACGGACAAACGGTTCCGCTTGTTTGGAATCATCAACATAACGATCCCGACAACGTATTGGGACATGCCGTTTTGGAAAATCGAAACGACGGAGTTTATGCTTACTGTGTGTTTAACGACACACCCGCTGGAAAGAAAGCAAAACTGTTGGTAGAACATGGGGACGTGACTGCGTTGTCTATATTCGCCAATAAACTTAAACAACACGGCGCGGCGGTTCTTCATGGAATCATTCGTGAAGTAAGTCTTGTTTTGGCAGGAGCGAATCCGGGTGCATTTATAGACGACGTGATTAATCACGGAGAAAAATCCGAAGATTCGGCTGTTATCTTTACGGGAGAAGAAATCGAATTGTATCATTCCGATGAAAAGTCCGAAGAAAAAGAAACAAAACCGACGCCGCCCAGTACCGAACCTAATAAAGAAAAAGGAGAAGAATCCGAAATGGAAAATAAGAAGGAAGGTAAGACCGTTCAAGAGGTTGTCGATTCGATGACCGAAGAACAAAAAAATGTAATGTATGCGCTCGTCGGGCAGGCATTGGAAGAAAACGAAGCCGACGAAGAAAACGATAAAAATCAAGGAGACGAAAACAACATGAAACACAACGTGTTCGAAAACGACGAAACTATTCCCGGCGGCGATGTACTTAGTCATGCCGAGCAGATGGAAATCATCAACGATTGGAAGAGATACGGCAGTTTGAAGGAATCGGCGCTGCAACACGGAATAGAGAAAATCGAGTATCTGTTCCCCGACAATAAAAACGTAACGACGACCCCCGTAATGATCGACAGAGACCAAGCGTGGGTAGGAAAGGTTATGGCTTCGGTACATCGTACGCCTTTCTCGCGCATCAAATCCACTCTCGCGAATATTACGGCAGACGAAGCAAGAGCAAAAGGTTACACGAAAGGCAAAAAGAAAATCGACGAGGTATTCTCGTTGCTTAAGCGTACGACCGACCCGACGACCGTGTATAAGAAACAAACCATCGATCGCGACGACGTTGTCGATATCACCGATTTCGATGTCATTGCGTGGATTAAGTCCGAAATGCGCGGCAAACTCGACGAGGAACTGGCGCGGGCATTCCTTATCGGCGACGGCCGTTTGGCATCGTCCAACGACAAAATCGACCAAAGTAAGATTCGTCCTATTTGGACCGACGACGAATTGTACACCATTGCGGCGTTGGTTGTAGCAACGGATGCGGATACTCGTGCCAAGGAGTTCATCAAAGCATGTATCAAAGCTCGTAAGAACTATAAGGGTTCCGGCAATCCGTCGCTTTACACGACCGAAGATATGCTTACCGATTGCTTGCTTTTGACGGATAGCACGGGAAGAGACATTTACGAATCGGTCGAGAAACTCGCAACAAAGCTTCGCGTGAAAGAAATCATTACGGTTCCCGTTATGGAAAGCAAGACGAGAACGGTCGGCGGCAAAGAAAGAGAGTTGCTCGGAATTATCGTAAATCTCGCCGATTATAACGTCGGTGCCGATAAAGGTGGTGCGGTAAATATGTTTGACGATTTCGACATCGATTACAATCAGCAAAAGTATCTTATCGAAACTCGTTGTTCGGGCGCGCTCGTTAAACCGTATTCCGCCATCGTCATCGAAGCATCCGCTACGGGCGAAGCATCCGGCTCCGAAGAGTAAATCCGCGGCAAGAATTCAAAATGGAGTAAAATCGAGAGCAGGAGGTCGGCATGGCAAAATATTACGGTAACATAGGATTCTCCACACAAAGAGAATCAAAGCCCGGGGTGTGGGTGAATGAGATTGTTGAAAAGAAATACTTCGGCGATTTAATCAAAAACACCAAAGGCTATCAAAGTTCCGATAGTTTGAATGATGATATTCGTATTTCAAACGAAATCAGCATAGTAGCCGACCTTTATGCAAACGAGCATTATTCCGACATATGTTACGTTGAGTTGAACGGTGCTAAATGGAAGGTTACAAACATCAACATTCAGTACCCGAGACTAGTGCTGTCGATAGGGGGTGTGTACAATGGATAGAAGACCAAATCTTCAGACCCTACTTGAAACCGTGTTAGGGAGTCGTAATGTGTATTTTCAACCCCCTTCGTCAGTACATATTAAATACCCGGCGATTATATATTCTCGTGCGAATATAGAAAATTTGCATGCGAATAACAGAGTTTATCTCAGTAACATCGCTTATCAACTTACGGTCGTGGATAGAGATCCCGATAGCGAAATTGTCGATAAAGTTTCACAATTACCAAAGTGCAGTTTTAATCGACATTACGTTGCGGATAATCTGCATCACGATGTCTTTACAATTTATTTTTAAAAGGAGAAACTATTTATGTCTAAACTTAAATGGGATCAGATTAACGAACGTTTGTATGAAACAGGCGTAAACAAGGGCGTTCTCTATCTTCAAGAAGACGGAACTTATCCCAAAGGTGTCGCGTGGAACGGACTTACGGGCGTTACCGAGAGTCCCTCGGGTGCGGAAGCTACCGCGCTTTATGCCGATAATATCAAGTATTTGAATCTTACTTCGGCGGAGGAGTTCGAAGGCACCATCGAGGCCTATATGTATCCGGACGAATTCAATGCATGCCAAGGGTATGTGGAAGCAACCCCAGGCGTTGTCGTTGCGCAGCAGGCGCATCAGCCTTTCGGTCTTTCTTATGTAACCAGACTGGGTAACGATACCAAAGGTTCCGATTACGGATACAAACTCCACTTGGTTTACGGTGCTACCGCACAACCGAGCGAAAAAGGTTACGAAACCATCAACGATAGCCCGGACGCCATTACCTTCTCGTGGGAGTTTACCACGACACCCGTAGAAGTCGGCGACAATTTTAAACCGTCGGCCACCCTCGTGATCGATTCTACGAAAGTACCTGCGGAGAAGCTCAAAGCTCTCGAAGATATTTTGTACGGAACCGAAGAGGAAGAACCGAGACTTCCGTTGCCTTCCGAAGTTATCGAGCTTCTCAAGGCTGCGGCGTAATAGCCACATCAAAGCAAAGAGCCGTTAGTTAAAAGCTTTCGGCTCTTTATATTTTTATTAATCTATGAAAGGAGAAAACAATTATGTTAAAGAAAACCATAACCTATACCGACTATAACGACGAAGAGCGTACCGAAGATTTCTTCTTCAATTTGAATGAGTCCGAACTTGCAGAGATGCAACTTACTACCGAAGGCGGTTTCAAAGAGAAACTCGAGAGAATTGTGCATGCCAAAGATCAAGCGGCAATCATTAAAGCTTTTAAAGAGGTTATCCTTGCGGCTTACGGTGAAAAATCCGACGACGGAAGAAGATTTTGCAAGTCGAAAGAAATCTCCGAGGGATTTGCCGCAACGCCGGCGTATAACATTTTGTTTATGGAACTCGCTACCAACGAAGAAAAGGCGTCGGCTTTCATAAATGCTATTATTCCTAAAGTAAAAGGGTAAGGGATATGTTAAAAATTGTAATTCCTCCAAGCGATATGTGGGATGAAAGAAAAAACGAGTTTGTTCCCATTCCGGGTTGCGAGTTACAATTGGAGCACTCTTTGGTTTCGATTTCCAAATGGGAAGCAAAATGGAATAAGACTTTTCTGTCGAAAGTCCATAAGACAAACGAAGAAACGTTGGATTACATTAAATGCATGACCATAACTCAAAATGTCAATCCGATTGTTTACACCGCAATCACCGATAAGCAAATTTCGGAAATTTCCGCATACATAAACGCTCCGATGACTGCGGTGCATTTTTCGGATGATGATGCAAAGCAAAATTCAAGGCGCACCGTTACGTCGGAAGTTATCTATAGTTGGATGATTGCTTTGAATATACCGGTTGAATTTCAGAAATGGCATTTGAACCGTTTATTGACGTTGATAAGAGTGTGCAATATTGAAAACCAACCCAAAAAGAAACGGCATAGCAGTAAGGAAATTTTAAGCCGCAATGCAGCGTTAAATGCTGCTCGCAGACAGCGGTATAACACAAAAGGATAATGTAAATAGGAGGTAAAGCCATGACGATTGAATTTTTGTCTGTTGCACTGTTGGCTATTTCGATTATTACCGGCTTGACGGTCGAAGCATTGAAAAAAATACTTGACCACACCAAGCTGAAATATTCGAGCAACGTGCTTGCGATTATCGTTTCGGTTGTCATTTCGTTGCTTTCGTCTATTGTTTACGTTGTAATCAAATCGGTACCTTTTTCGGCGATTTTGGTAATGCAAGTCGTCATTCTTATGTTTTTGAGTTTTTTGGTATCGACTCTCGGTTACGATAAGGTGATACAAACTATCAAGCAGTTTCTATCCCGTAAAAACAACGACGATACTTCGAATAATACTGAAAACGATAAATAACGAAAAAGACTCGGAGGAATGAAATGATCAGTTTCAAGCAGAAGGGCGACTTCTCGAAATTGTCTCGATTTTTTGAAAGAGCAAAAGAAGTTGTTCATATGGGCAATCTCGATAAATATGGTCGAGCCGGAGTAGCCGCTCTTTCTGCTGCAACTCCGAAAGACTCCGGAGAAACCGCAAGTTCTTGGGAGTATGAAATTAAAAGAACAAAAACTACGGTTTCAATAGTTTTCAATAATACAAATATTCAAAATGGAGTCCCTATTGCAATTATATTGCAGTATGGACATGCGACGAACAATGGCGGTTATGTCGAGGGTGTTGATTACATTAACCCCGCAATCAAACCGATATTTGAACGGATCGCAAACGATGCTTGGAAGGAGGTTACACAGGTTTGAGTAGGACTGTTGATCAAAAAGTCGTCGAGATGCAGTTTGATAATGCAAAATTTGAACGGAATATTCAAACCAGTATTTCAAGCCTCGACAGGTTAAAGCAAAGCTTAAATTTGGGTGGAGCGGCAAGAGGACTTGACGAAATCGATGCTTCGTCTAAAAACTGTTCTTCCGGTATGTCCGGATTATCCTCCGGTATAGAAACCGTTGGAAATAAATTCTCCGCAATGGAGATCATCGCTATTACGGCATTGGTTAATATAACGAACTCGGCAATAGAAGCAGGAAAGCGTTTGGTTGCTTCGTTAAGTATAGACCAAGTTACCTCGGGCTTTGCCAAGTATGAGGAAAAAACCACCGCCGTACAAACTATCATAAATGCAACTGGCAAATCGATTGACGAAGTAAATGAGCAGTTAGAAAAATTAAACTGGTTTACCGACGAAACAAGTTATAACTTTACGGATATGGTTTCGAATATCGGTAAGTTTACTTCTAACGGCGTTGAGTTGGAAACTTCCGTGACAGCAATGATGGGTATAGCAAACTGGGCCGCATTATCCGGACAGAATGCCGAAGCCGCAAGCCGTGCGATGTATAACCTTTCGCAATCGATTGGTATGGGTGCGGTTAAACTTCAAGATTGGAAATCCATCGAAAACGCCAACATGGCGACAAAAGAGTTCAAAGAAATAGCGATCGAAACCGCAAAAGCCCTCGGAGTTCTTACGGAAGAAGGTGAAACCGCTAATGGGACGCTTGTTACGGCGCAAAACTTTTCAAGTACATTGTCGGATGGATGGTTTACAAGCGATGTGTTGCTTGCCGCTTTGGACAAGTACGGCAATTATAGTGAAGAAGTTTATAAAGTTGCTTCCGAAGAAGGTATAACTGCTGCCGACGCAATGAAGAAGGTAAGTTCCGAAACGATGGAACTCGGCGCAAAAGCGTTTAAAGCGGCGCAGGAAGCTAAGACGTTTACGGATGCAATCAATGCGACAAAGGATGCTGTGAGTTCGGGTTGGTCTACTACGTTTGAAACTATATTCGGTAATTACGAAGAAGCAAAAACGCTATGGACTGATGTGGCAAACGAACTGTATGATATTTTTGCTGCAAGTGCCGAAGGCAGAAACGAACTTCTTGCGCAATGGAAAGAGCTTGGCGGAAGAGATTTGATGATAGAATCACTGATGAATACGTTACAAATATTGAAGAACGTAATCAGTGCAGTCAGCGAAGCGTTCCATGATATTTTTCCGCCTATGACCGCAGAACGCCTTGTCAACATAACTCAATCGATTCGCGATTTTACGGAACGACTTAAAAACAACGAGGGAATATTCAATAATATTACTCGTATATTCCGTGGCTTTTTCGCCATTCTTGGAATTGGTAAAACTATTATTACTTCGTTGTTTAGAGCTTTAGATCCGTTGTTGAGTTTGTTGCCCGGTTTGGGCGGAGGGATAGCAAATGTTGCCGGTGGCCTCGGCGATTTTATATACAAGCTTAATAATGCGATAAAAGAAACGGATTTCTTCTATAAAGTATTTTCGGCGGTAGTCGGGGTTATTGTAAAGGTAGTATCCGTATTGGCAAGTCTAATACGAAAAGTTAAAGAATCCGAAGTGTTTCAGAAAGTATCGGTGCTTATATTAAAAGCATTTGATTCGGTTAAGAAATTTATCGGAGCAGTAAAAGAAAGATTTACAACACCGGGATTCAATTTATTCCATGTGATTTTGGAAAAGATATATTGGATTTTATCTAAAATCGGTAGCGTAATATTAAAAGTTGCGTCGTTCTTCATAAATGCGTTCAAGTCAATGTTTCAGGCGTTGTCGGGTTCGGGTTTCTTAGAAGTAATGAGCAAAATTTGGAGCATCATTGTTGCGCTCGGAAAATGTATATTCGGACTTCTCGGACAAGCATTTTCTTATTTGGCTGAGAAGCTTAGGGAAGCAGATTTTAAGGGGCTTATGGAGATCCTTTCGACGATTTCCGTCGGTGGAATTGCTTATGGCATAACCAAATTTGTTACTAGTCTCGCCGAACCGTTTAAGGGTGTAAAAGATATTCTAAAAGGAATAAGTGGCATTCTTGACGGCGTTCGGGGGTGCTTCGAAGCTTATCAAAACAAATTGAAAGCGGATACATTGTTTAGAATCGCCTCTGCTATAGCTATATTGGTTGCGTCTTTGGTTGTCCTATCGTTTATTGACGAAGGCAAACTGATGAGCGGTGTTGCCGCGATTGCCATGCTTTTCATAGAATTGATGACAGCAATGAAAGTGCTTATGGGGTTTGGCAAAAGCAAGACGCAAATGGTTAAGGCGACTGCGTTGATGTTCGGCATGTCTCTTGCGGTTCTTATTCTCGCATCCGCTGTAAAGAAATTGTCTTCGTTGGAACCCGGTGCATTGATGAAAGGTTTGCTTGGGGTGGCAGCGTTAGTCGCGATTGTGGTCGCTGCAACGAAAGCGCTTGGAACCGGTACAAAAACCGTAATGAAGGGCGCGGCACAACTTATTTTGTTTGGCTTTGCTATTAAAATTCTCGCATCGGCATGTGTGACCTTATCTAAATTGTCTTGGGGCGATATGATGAAGGGTTTAATCGGTGTGGGGATACTAATGGCAGAAGTTGTCGGTTTTCTTAAATTCGCTAAATTTGATAAGAAAGCATTCTCTACTTCGCTTGGAATGATATTGTTGGCGTCGGCAATAAAAATACTTGCGTCGGCATGTAAATCTTTTGGGCAAATGGATTGGGGGATGATAGGTAAAGGATTGACGTCCGTAGCCGTTTTGCTACTTGAATTGGCTGCATTTACGCGAATTGTAAAACCCTCAAAAATGGTATCCACCGGATTGGGACTTATAGGCATAGCAACTGCGATGAAGATATTTGCATCGGCAATGCGCTCGATGGCATCGTTATCGTGGGAAGAAATTGCAAAAGGTCTCGTATCAATGGCCGGGTGTCTTGCGGCAGTAACCGTAGCGTTAAACTTTTTACCAAAGGGAATGATATCCAAAGGTTTGGGGTTGATAGCAGTTGCTACCGCTTTGCTTATATTGTCATCGGCTTTCCGCAAAATGGGTAACATGAGCTGGAGTTCGGTGGCAAAAGGTTTAATTTCACTTGGCGGGTCGTTGGCTATATTGGCGGTTGGTTTAAAGTTAATGAAAAAGACTTTATCCGGTGCGGCAGCTTTGATGGTTGCTGCGATTGCGCTAAACATGCTGGCGCCTGCTTTACGAAAACTCGGTTCTATGAGCTGGGCAGAAATCGGTAAAAGTCTTTTGATGCTTGCCGGTGCATTTGTTATTCTCGGTGTTGCGGGGCTTGTTCTCGGTCCGTTAACGCCTGCTATCTTGGCACTTTCCGGTGCTTTGGCGCTGATCGGCGTTGCCGTTCTTGCCGCCGGTATTGGTTTGGTTGCTGCCGGCGCAGGGTTGGCGTCTCTTTCGGCTGCGTTTGCTGCGTTCTGTGCAGCGATCTCCGGTGGGGCATCAATGATTGTTACGGCATTTATCGTAATTGTAGAGGGCGTTGCAAGTATGATCGGAACGATTGCCAAAATGCTTGCTACGGGAATAATAGAATTTATTAAAGTAATCGGCATGGGCGCGCCGACGATATTCGAAGCCGTCACGCAAGTCGTTCTCGGTTTAATCGAAACTCTGATAGCGTGCATTCCGAAATTAGTTGAATGCATTTTTACGCTACTTCAATGTGTATTGGCAACTTTGGTTGAAAACACACCGTCGATAGTTCAAGCAGTTTTCAATATTCTATTGGCTTGCTTACAAGGCATAGCCGATAATATCGGATTGGTGGTACAAACCGCAATAGACATCGTGGTTAATTTTATCGAAGGGATTGCTCAAAAGATACCGGATGTAATTCAAGCCGGGTTCGATTTGGTAATCAGCTTTATCAACGGAGTGGCAGACGCACTTGACAACAATACCGGAACCGTAGTCGAAGCAATGAAACGGTTAATTAAATCCGTTTTAAATGCAATAGTAACGGTGTTCTCCGGTGGTTGGGACTTGCTTTGCGATATCGGTAAAAACCTTATGGATGGGTTGGTAAACGGTATTAAGAGCGCTGTTAACAAAGTAAAAGATGCTGTGTGTAGTGTCGGTAAAAAGATAAAGAATTGGTTCTGTGATTTGTTTGGAATTCATTCTCCGTCACGAGTCTTTGCGGAATACGGTATGTATCTTGACGAAGGTTTAGCCGATGGTTTACATGCATACTCGAACAGGGTCGAAGCGGCAACCGACGATGTCGGGGACATTGCTATCGATTCTATGACAAAAGCAATCGCCGACATTTGCGACGTTGTTGACAAAGGCGATTTCGCCGAGCCGACGATTCGTCCCGTTATGGATTTGTCCGAAATTCAAAATGGAGCAAATACTCTTTCGAGAATGATGGATGATGCCAATGGGTATAACATGTCGGCGTCGGTAGATTTAGCCGGAAGAACAGCAAAGAGTATGAATTCGCCTTACGATAGTGACGATTCTACGGCGATGGACGGTATAGCGCAGTCTATTAAAAAGATGGCAGAAAATCCGTCGCAAACATTTACAAACACATTTAACATCACAGGAAACAACCCGGAAGAAATTGCCGAGGAAGTTTCCGAGATTCTACAAAAACAAGTCGTGAGAAAGGGAGCAGTATGGGAATAATAATTTTTAACGGCTTATCCTCTGCCGATTATGGAATCAAAGTCTGGCAAGCTCCGACTTATACGATTCCCGAAAGAGATTATGAAACGGTTCACGTTCCGGGTAGGGACGGGGATTTGATACTTGATAAAGGTTCATATAAGAACACCACAAGATCTTACGTTGTCTCTTTCGGGAGAGGCGATAAGAAGGACTTTACATTATTGGCAAACAGCTTGTCGGAATGGTTACATTCTTGCTCCGGATATGCTCGTTTAGAAGATTCCTATGAGCCTGAGTATTATCGAATGGCAGCGTATGACGAATCAAACGACATAACAAATGCTTATCATCAAGCAGGTCAGGCGACGATAAAGTTTAACTGCAAACCGCAAAGATTTTTGAAGTCGGGTGATGCGGTTATTACATTCTCGAAAAACGGATTTTTGGATAATCCTACGTTTTTCTCTGCAAGACCGATAATCAAAGTTTACGGTAATGGCGACGGCGTACTCCGAATCGGTGAGTACGCTGTTACTATTACGGCAATCGAGGAATACATTGTTATCGACAGCGAAATTATGGATGCTTATAAAGGCACACTTAATTGCAATTCTAAAATTAAACTGAACGGTAATTTTCCGAGATTGAAAAAAGGACGAAACGAAATTTTATTTTCTGGCGGAATAACTTCCTTGGAGGTACAACCCAAATGGTGGACAATTTAATAAGGCTGTTTGATTCTGCAGAAACAGAATTCGAGTCGAACGGCATTGGAGTATTGCCCGATGCTGAATCGTGTGTGGTTACTGAAGAAAGGAATGCGTCTTTTGAATTGAAAATGGTGTATCCGATTAACGGACGCAGATTTTCGGATATTTTGATGCGAAGAATCCTCGTAGCAAAAGCTAATCCGTATTCCGAACCCCAACCATTTCGCATTTACGAAATCACAAAACCTTTTAACGGTAGGGTGACCGTTAATGCCGAACATATTTCGTATGATATGGCAGGATATCCTGTTTCTCCGTTTGAAGCCGAATCGTGTGCAGATGCGTTTGCACAAATGAAGGCTGCTTGTTCGGTGGATTGTCCGTTTGAATTTTGGACAGATAAAAATGTTACGAGTGCGTTTTCTATAACAAAACCTTATGGCATGCGCTCTTTGCTTGGTGGCACCGATGGCTCGATATTGAGTGTTTACGGAAAAGGCGAGTATGAGTTCGACAGATATTTGGTTAAGCTTTACTTGAATCGCGGACGCGATAGAGGAGTGGTTATACGCTACGGAAAAAATCTTACGGATCTTAAACAAGAAGAAAATTGCAGTTCGGTTTACACCGGAGTGTATCCGTATTGGTTTAACGATAACAACGGTGGAAAATCGCAATTATGTACATTACCCGAGAAGGTGATTCTTGCTGAAGGAACATACAATTATACCAGAATACTTACGCTTGATTTGTCTAGCAAATGGACGGAAAAACCGAAAGAAGACGATTTAAGAGCGGAAGCCATACGTTATATGAAAGATAACGAAATCGGAGTCCCGAAAGTATCGCTTGATGTGTCATTCGAACAGCTTGCACAAACACAAGAATATGCATTAAGTGCATTGCTTGAAGAAGTGCGTCTTTGCGATACTGTTAGAGTTGAATTTCCTGCTCTCGGAGTTACTGCCGAATCGAAATGTATAAAGACAGAGTATGACGTACTTACCGATAAATACAAAAAACTGACGCTCGGTGAGAATAAGGCGAGTTTATCTACAACCATTGCCAATCAAGAAAAAGAACTGGGCGAAACCCTAACTAAAACTTATCTTGCTCAATCCGTCGATTATGCTACAAAACTTATAACGGGTAATGTCGGTGGCTACGTTGTTATGCGAAACTCTGACGGCGGACAACAACCCAATGAAATACTCATCATGGACACTCCCGACGTTACGACTGCAAAGAAGGTATGGCGTTGGAATCAAAATGGATTGGGATACTCCAAAGACGGTATAAACGGGCCTTACGGTTTGGCTATGACTATCGAAGGAGAAATCAGCGCCGACTTTATGACGACCGGCACGCTCAATGCGATTAGCATTCGTGCATGTGATATTAAGTGCGGAAAGCTAACGGAAGACGCGGGACAGGCTTACGAAAAGTATTGGTTTGAATTGTCTGAAGACGGTTCGATGACCGCAACAAAAGGACAGATTGCCGGATTTACAATCGATGATAAATCGATATTTAAAGGAATAGATTCTTTGACTTCCAACGAATCATCCGGCGTATATCTTGGCATAGATGGCATTCGCTTAGGGGCAAAGGGCATATTTTCTGTAAATACGGCGGGAAAGCTGACTGCGGCAGATGTTGATATATCCGGAAAAGTTATTGCTTCGAGCGGAAAAATAGCCGGATTAGAAATATTGGATGAAAGTCGTAGTGTAGATGGGAACACTTATCACGGCACGATTTTAAAATCCAAAGATAATGGATTTAGCATATTCGCTTATGATGATTCTGGTACCGAGCGAAGCATAATAACTGCTGATTATATTGACATTCGAGATCCTTCGTTTACAAATAACGTAAGTTCAAAAGGCGAAATTAGCGGGGGACAAAAGATACAAGGCGGATCAGTTTCGCTTGAAGGTAAATCAATATATTGTGATGGCACCGAAGTTATATGGCTTGATTATACGCCGTCATCTGATCAAATAACGGCAACGGTTTCCCATGATAAGTGGAGTAATTCCGTAACCGTTTCTTTAAAGGATTCAAGTGGAAATGCATATTCGACAACAACTGCAAAAACATTTTCACTTAAGCTGCATCGCACATGGAGTAGTTGGCAGGATGGAAGCATAACCATACCAGCTAATCAAAGTTCAGCAACAAAAAATATTTCAGGTGCTTTTTGGGGGTATGAAGATGCTTACTTTGTTCTTTCTGGTGCAAAAACATATTCGTATTCTGTGTCAAGTGGTAGATATATAGATTTTAAAAGACACATCGAACCTTGGATTCATGATACTTATAATTGTGGATCTTCTAAATGGCAATGGAAAAATGTTTACGCTGTTAATCTTCATGCAAGCGAAAATGTATTTATGAAAGACGAGGCAATACACACATCTGATAGAAATTTGAAAAAAGACATTGCTAAACTTGATGATAAGTATGATGCGTTATTTGATTCTCTTTTGCCAGTTACGTATAAATTTAAAAACAATACTAGCGAGAGAACACATTTCGGGTTCATTGCTCAAGATGTTAAATCTTCTTTAGAATCCTTACACATCGATACAAAAGATTTTGCTGGATATTGTGAATGGGTAACAGAAGAGGGTGAGCAAACTTGTGGAATACGATATGGAGAGTTTATTTCACTAAATACGTATGAGATTCAAAAATTAAAGAAACGAATCATAGAACTTGAACGAGTATTATTGAGTAACGTATCATAAAATATTGCTTTTGTTTTTCAATTATGATATACTTTTAATAGGGAGGATAGCATATGAAAAAATTATTAGCTATAATTCTAACGTTTCTTTGTTTTATAACGTTAACCGCTTGTCGGGAGGATGATAAAATGGATGATAAAGAACCTGTTAAAATTGCGTCCTTATCTGGAACGTGGCGAGAAATAATGGATGAAAAAACCTATAATTGGTTTGAAATTACGATAGAGGATGACGTATTAACTATATACTATTGTAGTCCTCCGTTATTTGCGCCCAACAGGAATCAGATATGGAGTGGGTCATATAACGATCCCCAAGAGCCGTTCTCAGAACTTACATTTGATTCGAAGCAAATAGATGGTTTGGAGATCAGAACTTTTAATTTTGCTAATGAAGTGCTTACCGTTGAAAAATTGCCGTCGGAAGCAGATTATGAGTTCGTTCCCACCATTCGATGCAAAAAACTCGAAACCGAAACAAATTAATTTAATAAACACTTCAAAGACTGAAAAAGCCTGTACAACATTCTGTACGGGCTTTCTTCATGTCATCTTCAAGCATTTCAAAACCTTGCAAGCTCCTGTAAATTATGCGCAGAGCGCGTTGGATTCTTTAGACTGTTCCAATTTATGTACTTCTTGATCGCGGCAACGAACAAGGAATTCTTTGGTCATGTCTAATATGCCGATAGCCGCATTGAGCAAACTGATCCTAATCGTTGGATTCTGAAAAAGGTTTTTCATTTTTGCCATTCACCTCCTTATAAGTTTTATTGCGTGCTGTAACACGTAATCACATTTTACGACTTTTTATTGGAGTTTGCAAGGCTTTGAAATGCTTGAAGGCAATTTTAATCAGATTTTAAGGAGAAAATTCAAAATGGAGAAAATTGCTAAACCGCTCATTCTCGAAATTGAAGAGGCAAAGCATGAGACTTCGGTCGCAATAAACGATATTCTTCAAAGACATGGATTGCCGTGTTACCTTTACGAAGGTATAATCGAAGATATTCACAAACAAATCTCTGCGGCGGCTCGGAATGAGATTGCTTCGGTTCATTCGGATTACGAAAAGAAATGCGAAGAAGCGAAAGGCAAGGCGGAGAAAAAATCTTAAAAGGAGGGCGATAGATGAATACATATACGCCGAATCCAAATAGAATCATCCATAACACATCGGTTGATTTTCAAAAGAGAATGGTATGTAATCCGATTCATATCGTTCAGTATGATACGGGAACACCAATCGTTGCGGTAAGTCTTTATTCGAACAATGCTACTTACACATTGCCCGAAGGGGTAACTGCGAACATACGGTTGAAGAAAAGAGACGGTAAGGTGGTATATAATCCTGTTCTTGGTTGTAACGCTGAACGAAACGTTTTATATTTCGAAGTTACATATCAGATGACCGTGATTCCGGGATTAGTACGTCCGATTTTGGAATTGGTAATTGACGCCGAAGCGAATGTAGCCGCATCGAGTTCCATAGAAATCGAGATAGACAAAAATCCGATACAGCAAAGCAACATAGATTCTTCGGATGAGATGCAAACGGTTGTTGGTTATGCGTTATTGGCAAAACAAAGTGCTGATGCGGCCAAGGTATCGGAAGAGAACGCACTTGCGTCGGAGCAAGCATCTAAGACGTCCGAGACCAACGCCAAAACTTCCGAAACAAAGGCTAAGACTTCGGAAACGAATGCGAAAAGTTCCGAAAACAAAGCCAAGACTTCAGAGACGAACGCTAAGACTTCAGAGACCAACGCTGCTGTGAGTGAATCGAATGCGGCAGATTCCGAAGCTGCGGCGCACACATCAGAGACGAACGCTAAGACATCGGAGACAAATGCCAAAACTTCTGAAACAAACGCGGAAACGTCGGCAACAGCCGCTGCCAATTCGGAAGCAAAGGCAAAAGAATATGCAGATGCTGCGAAAGTATCCGAAACCAATTCCAAGGCGTCCGAGACCAACGCCAAAACTTCCGAAACAAACGCGGCAACAAGCGAAGTCAATGCTAAGGAATCGGAAACGAATGCAAAAACTTCGGAAGGGCTTGCTGAGGCAGCAAAAGATCTCGCGGTAACTTCCGCAGAAACGGCTACGGAAGCGGCTGATGTAGCTATGGAGGCGGCGAATTCGGCTCTCAGCAGTGCAGTAAAGGCACAGGAAAGTGATGTTGGCAGGCTTATCTTAGCCTTGGAACGCCAAGAGCTGAGTGTAAGTGTAAAAGATTTTACGGACGATGTTATATTTGACAACGAAGGCAATCCGATCGAGTCGGTTACTACTTTTGTTGCCGCCGACAAGTTTGCGGAATTGTCTGATAAAGTTGACAAATTGCTTACAGAGATAGAAAACATGAAGAGCCACGCTCTTTTGGATTCGAGTTATTAAGGAGTTATTTTTATGAAAATTACAGAATATCCTCAGGTCACCGCTTTTGATGACGGTGACTTTTTACTTAAAGACGGAACAAACGGTACGAAGATAATCAAAGCATCCAATGCTGCAAACGAATTCTTCAATCTCGTAGTGGATCCGCAGATGCATGCAAACATTTATCGCGGTAAATCGCTCGGAACGTCGTTTACAGCCGCACAGAAAGCCGCCATTGCGGACGGTTCTTTCAAAGATATGTTCATAGGCGATTATTGGACGATAGGCGGAAAAGTGTATCGTGTTGCCGACATGGACTATTTTTACAACACGGGAAGTCCGGCGTTTACAAAACACCATTTGGTTGTAGTGCCCGATAAAACCATGTACAATAATGTAATGAAAAGCGCGGGAACCACAGAAGGCGGTTATGTAAACTCGGATATGCGGCTTACGGGTCTTGCTTCAGCGAAAACAACGATCACATCGGCATTTGGTAGCGACGCTGTTCTTACGCATAAGGAATATTTGGTAAATGCGGTAACTAACGGTAAACCGTCGGGAAAGTCGTTTACAGATGCTAGTGTCGAAATCATGAACGAGATAATGGTTTTCGGGACTCGTATATATGCGGTTGGAAACGATGGAACGGCATCTACACCGTTATATACGTTGTCTACGAAGCAATTCTCGTTGTTCCGACTTAATCCCAAAATGATACATACGCAAGAGTATTATTGGTTGCGTGACGTCGTTTCTTCGACCTACTTTGCTTCCGTGCACGGCAGTGGCTATGCGACCTGCTTCACCGCGAACTCCACTTATGGGGTTCGTCCGTACTTCTGTATTGGTTAATCTGAGGGGCCGTGTGCCCCGAAAAATCTAAATTAAAGGAAAATTCAAAATGGAAGATAAAATATATAAAATCGAATTGTCCGACGGAACGGTTTTGGACAATCTGAAACTTAACGGGAATAACTTTATTTCTCAAAGCGAATTAACCGAAGATACCTTTGCAGGAAAGCTTTCGTCCGTTGTCATTACGGATAGTGAGGGTAAGGTCGAAAACCATAGTAACATGGCACTTGTACAGGTTATATTTTACGAGAATGCGTATTGGTTCATCCTGCGCGACATGACAGAAGCCGAGCTTACTGCCATCAAGAATCGCGCCGATTTGGAATATATCGCCATGATGGCAAACATAGAACTCGAATAAGGAGAATACCGTTATGCATAGCAAGAATTACTGTAAGGTAAAAGAATGGTTTGATTTGCGTGTATGGAACGAAGAACGTGTCCGTAACGCGGTCAAGATGGGTTGGATTACGAAAAAAGAATTTAAGGAAATCACCGGAAAAGATTACGAATGAGTGTACTTGTAATTAACAGAAAAGAATCGAGATATGAACCGATAATGTATTCCGTAAAAATTCACGATATGCTTATCGATCTCGCGCAAAGAAATTACGGAATTAAAGACTTGAAAAACTTTGTGCGTTTGAGGTATGCTTACGGAAAAGATAAAACAGAGAATTTCGCGCGTTACGAATATCTAATGCTAAATAACAAAAAGAGTATTGATATGACGTCGCGATTACTCATGAACAATTTATTGTCGGCTCAAAGCATTTATCCGACTACGATGGCGGAGTGGGAACAGCGACGTGCATTGCTGAATGCCGCAATCGGTAATTGCCATCAATTGATATTTTCCATTCAAGAAATTGTGAAAATATTTGATGTGGATATTAATATTTTCGATTCGTTTCAATCCGCTATCGATCGAGAAATCGATTTGATAAAAAAGTGGCGTCAACGGGATAACAAAATTAAGTCATGTTTAAAAGGGTAACTTCTGAAAATTTGTATCGTTTCTTCGAACTACTTTGCTTACGTGAACAACAATGGCAATGCGAACTACAACAACGCGAACAACACTAATGGGGTTCGTCCGGATTCCCTAAGATTACCAATAGGGAAGGAGAAGCTGTCCTATCCTTTAAGGAGAATAATAAAGCCAGATGCAATTTACTATGGTAAATATTGTTACAACGGTGAATAATTTATGACTTATAAAGATATTCTTTGCGACGCCAACAACTTGTATAAGGCTTACCTTGCTTCGGTAAAAACCAGCAAATGGAAAGAGCAAACGCAGCAGTTTCAATTAAGTTTTCTTCACGGGATATTTCGAATTAAAGATGCTCTCGAGAATGAAACGTTAACAAACGGCGCGATTAGCGAATTCGAATTGCATGAGCGGGGTAAGGTAAGACCTATCACAAGTTTGTCTGTAGATGACAGAATAATTCGTCATGTTTTATGCGATGATATTTTGCTACCGAAGGTTAAGCGTAAAATCATATATGATAACGGCGCATCAATCAAGGGGTGAGGTATAGGCTTTCAGCGTAAACGATTCGAAGTGCATTTGCGGAAATATTACAAGTTGTACGGAAACGAAGGATGGGTTTTGTTTGGCGACTTTCAGAAATTCTACGACAATGTCGTTCATGAATTGGCAAAACGAGAGTTGCTCAAACTTGTAGACGACGATTCGTATGTAGACTGGCTATTGACCGTTATATTTAAAGGTTTTGAAATAGACGTGTCTGCGATGACGGATGAAGAATATTTTGATTGTTTTTATGGTGTATTTGACAAATTGAAGTATCGGCGAAAAACAGAGAGCGCAAATTTACCAATCGGACAAAAGTTTATGCCGAAGTCCGTTAATATAGGTGACCAACTTTCACAAACGATAGGGATATATTTTCCTAATAAAATCGATACTTATGTTAAATACGTCGCACAACAAAAATTTTACGGACGGTATATGGACGATTGGTATGTGATGAATCCGTCCAAAGAAAAACTATATGATATTTTGGAAAACGTAAAAAGAATTGCGGATGAGCTATCAATACATATTAACGAAAAGAAAACAAAGATAGTCAAAATCAACAGTACACTTACGTTTCTTCAAATAAGATACCAGCTTACAGATAAGGGAAAGGTGTATAAACGGATTAAACCAGACAAAATTACACTCTTTCGTAGAAAGCTGAAGAAACTCGCTGTAAAGGTCGAGAGTGGTGATGTTCCATATATTTACATCGAGAACATGTTCAAAAGTTGGATGGGTAGTTTCTACAAACTTATGTCTAAACAACAGAGAGAAGGTTTGCTTTCGTTATATGAAACCCTGTTCAGTAAGAAAATCACTATAATCAATAAAAAGATGGTTATCACCGATATTCCGGGATAGCCGAAACGAGGTTGCGCTATGGAATTTTGGATAACATTAATCTTTTCATTTATCGGTTCGATATTGGCGTCCACCGGGTTGTGGGCTTTTATACAAAAGCGAATGGATAAAAAAGACAATCGATCAAAAATGTTGGTCGGATTGGGACACGATCGCATTGTTGAACTTGGAATGAAATACATTCGTAGAGGATGGATTACAAAAGATGAATATGAGAATCTGTACGATTACTTATATGCCCCGTATCACGATATGGGAGGCAACGGATCGGCAGAAAGAATTATGAAAGAAGTTGACCGTTTACCTATTCGAGATAATACCTATGAGAAAAAGAAGTCAGGAAGAAATCCCAAAGGTACTACTCGAACGGATAGTGACGGTGAATAATAACAAAATTCAAAATGGGGTTAATTGTCATAAAGAGTAGTTAAAAGCAGATTATTCCTTGCTTACTCCTATATTTTAGCCCTAAAAGGCTTGATTTTTGGCGTTTCTCAATGTTATAATAACACAAAGCAATAACGAACTTACTTTCGCCAGATTGCGATATTTACTTGCGTTTGCGCGCGAATTTTTCAAAGTTACAAAAACAGAACAAGATTTTAAATATTATTCGATTGATTATTTTGTAAACGTATTTACATGAAGTAAAATATATGTTATAATATTTCCGAAGTGTTAAAGGCTCCCCTTGAGTCAAGGGCACGAACGCGGCGGCGTAAGCCGCAACAACAGTCCTGTGGACTAAGGGTCCCCTTAGTAAGGGGAGCTGTCACGAGGAACGAGTGACTGAGGGGATTGGACATAATACAGCAGACTGAGGGGATTGTGTGGAACGAAAATACAATGCGAATTTAATCGACAATGCCAAGTCGCTCCGTAAAGGTATGACGAAAGAGGAGCGGCATTTGTGGTATGATTTTCTTAGGTCATATCCCGTTAAATTCAGAAGGCAAGCTGTAATCAATAAATACATTGCCGATTTTTACTGTCCCGGAGCAAAGCTTATAATCGAGTTGGACGGCTCGCAACATTTTGAAGAAAAAGGGCTCGAATATGACGAAAAGCGCACCTCGTTTTTGGAGCAATACGGTTTGACTGTGATAAGAATAGCAAATAATATGATAAATAAACAGTTTAGGGCTGTATGCGAGTATATAGACAATTGTGTAAGGCAAATTATACAATCCCCTCAGTCGCCTGACGGCGCCAGCTCCCCTTGCTAAGGGGAGCCTTTTTATGTAGGTTAAGCGACTCTTAATGCAAGTATGTGCAAAGGGGAATGATTGGCAATCCCATCAGTCGCCTGACGGCGCCAGCTCCCCTTGCTAAGGGGAGCCATAAAACAAAGGAATGCGTTTTTGTATAGACCCACCGCAAAAAATGGCTTGTATGGGTCAAAACTCTTATACAGTGGTTTACATAAAATTACCTGTGCGCGGCAAATAGGGGCTATTAAAGCCGTCAGAAAGCTATGCAAAATAAAAAAAGACAAAAATAAAGCTAAAGCGTCGTCTTTTTGCTTTATTTTTTTTATCGTTTATGATATAATGTATGCGGGTGGTGTTCGGCACCTTTAAAAGCGTCGTTTTGCCCCGAAGCAAAGCCGAAAGCTCGCCCCGTTTTTCAATAAAAATAAAGGAGTTTCACTATGGCAAAGAAGGTGGACAACAAGTACGATTCCAGCGAAATACAGGTGCTGGAGGGACTCGAACCGGTGCGTAAACGCCCCGGTATGTACATCGGTTCTACCGACGAAAGAGGTCTTCATCATCTTATAGTCGAAATCGTCGACAACAGCGTCGACGAGGCTCTTGCAGGCTATTGCGACACCATACTCGTCGAAATTACGCCGGAGGGCGCGGTTTCCGTTACCGACAACGGCAGAGGCATTCCCGTGGATATTCACCCGAAAGAAAAGGTTTCCTCGGTGCAGGTCGTGCTTACAAAGCTCCATGCGGGCGGCAAGTTCGGCGGAGGAGGATACAAGGTGTCGGGCGGCTTGCACGGCGTCGGTCTTTCCGTAGTAAACGCCCTGTCGGAATGGCTCGAAGTGGAGGTCTACAAAAACGGCAAGATCTACCGTCAGAAGTATAACCGCGGCATACCTATGCGCGCGCTTGCCGAAGTGGGGACTACCGAAAAAACAGGCACGAAAGTGACGTTCTTCCCCGACGACGAGATTTTCGAGACGATAGACTTTTCGTACGACCTTATCCGCACCCGTCTTCGCGAGGTCGCCTATCTCAACAAAGGCGTGCGTATCCAGCTCAAGGACTATCGCAGAGGCAAGGAAAAGGAAGAGGAGTTCTGCTACGAAGGCGGTATTCTCGACTATGTCGAATATCTGAACCGCTCGAAAGAGACGCTTTTCCCGAATGCCATTTATTTCGAGGAAAAGTATAAGGACAGCACGGTCGAAATCGCCATGCAGTACAACGACAGCTACAGCGAGCTTATCTATTCGTATGCTAACAACATAAACACGGAAGAGGGCGGCACTCATTTAAACGGCTTCAAGAACGCCCTCACGAAAGTCATAAACGATTATGCGCATAAGTCCAACCTCATAAAGGACGAGGAAAAACTTACGGGCGACGACGTCAGAGAGGGGCTTACGGCAATAGTTTCCGTCAAGCTCACCGATCCTCAGTTCGAAGGACAGACAAAGACCAAGCTCGGTAATTCTGAAATGCGCGGCATAGTCGAGCGCGCCCTTACCGAAGGCTTCGGCACCTATCTCGAGGAAAGCCCGAAGGAAGCCAAAGAACTTGTCATGAAGAGCATAACCGCACAGCGCGCAAGAGACGCGGCGAGAAACGCGCGCGAGCTAACCCGCAGAAAGGGCGTGCTCGAATCGACGACGCTTCCCGGCAAACTCGCGGACTGTACGGACAAGGACGCTTCGCACTGCGAGATCTATCTCGTCGAGGGCGACTCTGCAGGCGGAACGGCAAAGCAAGGCAGAGACCGTCGCTTTCAGGCGATATTGCCTCTGCGCGGCAAGATCCTAAACGTCGAAAAAGCGAGGCTTGGAAAAGTGCTCGAGAACAACGAAATAAAGAGCATGATCACGGCGTTCGGCTGCGGCGTGGGCGAGGACTTCGACGAGAGCAAGCTCCGCTACGACAAAATCATCTGCATGACCGATGCCGACGTGGACGGAAGCCACATTCGAATACTCATGCTCACGTTCTTCTTCCGCTATATGCGTCCGCTTATAGAAAAAGGTCACGTCTACATTGCGCAGCCCCCTCTTTTCAAAGTCACGAAGAACAAGAAGGATACCTATTGCTACAGCGACGCCGAGCTAAACGAGACGCTCGACAGGCTCGGACGCAAGGGGTGCGACGTGCAAAGATACAAAGGTCTCGGCGAAATGAACGCCGAGCAGCTTTGGAACACTACGATGAACCCCGAATTCCGTACGCTCGTTCAGGCGACTATGGACGACGCTTTCGAAGCGGACGAGATATTCACTGTGCTCATGGGCGATATGCCGGAAATGCGCCGTCAGTTCATAGAAGAGAATGCGGGGCTTGTTAAGGAACTCGACATATAGTATCGAAGGCGTATTCATCTTCGCATACGGACTGCGTGCTCCTCACCCTCGGTCATGTACGAAAAGTACACTCCCGTCGGGATTCGTTGCCAGCTGTCCGCCTGCGAAGCGACTTCGCCTTCGATAGTACAGAAGCTTGAATCGGCGAGACTGCCGTTTCGAAAGAAACAGTATTTAGGTAATTTGCAAAGTTTTTCTAAAAAAGGTCATAGGAGAATGTTATGGCAGAAAGAAAGAGAAAATTTTCCGACGAAGAAATAAAACACGTCGACAATACGAAGATAATCAAGCGTCAAGTCGTGGACGAAATGAAAAAGTCGTTCATCGCCTACGCTATGGCTGTCAACGTCTCGCGCGCCATACCGGACGTTCGTGACGGCTTAAAGCCCGTTCATCGCCGCATACTCTATTCGATGGGCGAGTTGAACCTCTATTCCGACAAGCCGCACAGAAAGTGCGCGCGTATCGTCGGCGACGTGCTCGGTAAATATCACCCGCACGGCGACAGCTCGGTTTACGACGCTCTTGTGCGCCTTGCGCAGGACTTCTCGATAAACGAGCCGCTTGTAGACGGTCACGGCAACTTCGGCAGCGTGGACGGCGATCCTCCCGCGGCAATGCGTTACACGGAAGCGCGTCTTTCCAAGATCGCGAGCGAAATGCTCCGTGACATCGACAAGGAAACAGTCGATTGGTATCCGAACTTCGACGACACGCTTCAGCAGCCTACCGTGCTCCCGTCGCGTTTCCCCAACCTTCTTGTAAACGGCAGCGACGGTATAGCCGTCGGTATGGCTACGAATATTCCGCCGCATAACCTCGTCGAGGTCATAAACGCCGTGCAGGCGCTCATAGAAAATCCCGATCTTACGGCGGAAGAGCTTTTGCAATATGTGCCCGGACCCGACTATCCTACGGGCGGCATAATTATGGGAAGAGCCAACCTTCGTTGCGCCTACCGCACGGGTCACGGCGGCGTGGTAATTCGCTCGAAATGCGAGATAGAAGAATATACGTCGAGAGACGGCGGACAGCCGCGGCAGAGAATAGTCATAACCGAACTTCCTTACCAGGTAAATAAAGCCGAACTCATAAAGACAATGGCGAACCTCGTCAAGGATAAGCGTATAGAGGGCATTTCCGCTATAAACGAGGAATCGGACAGAGAGGGGCTTCGCATAGTCGTAGAGATAAAGCGCGACGCTCAGGCTCAAGTCGTACTCAATATGCTGTATAAGCATACGAATCTTCAGACCTCGGACGGCATAACTTTCCTTTCGCTCGTAAACGGCGAGCCTAAGATCTTAAATCTCAAGGAAATGTTGTATTACTACCTCGAGCATCAAAAGGAAGTTGTGCTTCGTCGCACAAAGTACGACCTCGACAAAGCTCAGGAACGCGAGCATATCCTCGAAGGCCTCGTAAAAGCTCTTACGAATATCGATGCGGTAATAAAGATAATAAAGGGCAGCCGTGACAAATTCGAAGCGGCGGAAAAGCTCATGTCGGAGTTCTATCTCTCCGACAAACAGGCAAACGCCATTCTCGAAATGCGACTTCAAAGACTCACGAGTCTCGAAGTAGAGTCGATAAAGAACGATCTTGCGCAGCTTCAGATACAGATAGCCGACCTAAAGAGCATAATCGCTTCGCCCAGGCGCGTACTCGATATTATCGGCACGGAGCTTGAGGAGATAAAGACAAAGTACGGTACGCCGAGAAAGACGGAGATCTGCGTCGATTACGACGAAATAGATATAGGAGACCTTATCGAACGCGAGGACGTAGTCATATCCATGACTCACTTCGGTTACGTCAAGCGCCTTCCGACATCCGAATATAAAGTACAACACCGCGGCGGCAAGGGCATAACAGCTCACAAGCCCAAGGAAGAAGATTTTGTGGAAACAATGTTCGTAACGTGTACGCACGACGACCTATTGTTCTTCACAAACCGCGGCAAGGTCTATGCGATAAAGGCATACGAAGTGCCTGAGGCGGAACGTACGGCTCGAGGCAGAGCGATTGTAAATCTTTTAAACCTCGACGACGGAGAAAAAGTCAACGCCGTCATAAGGATAGAAGAGGGCGGCAGACAGGGAAATCTCTTGATGGCTACAAAGCGCGGCCTCATCAAAAAGACGTCGCTCACTGAATTTGCGTCCATAAGAAAAGTCGGAAAGATAGCGATAAAGCTCAACGAGGGAGACGAGCTCATTTCCGTACAGCTCACGAACGGCAGAGACGAGATACTCGTAGCTTCTTCGTCTGGCAAGTGCATACGCTTTGCCGAGGACGACGTGCGCATGATGGGCAGAGATACGCAAGGCGTGCGAGCCATGAAGATAGGCGACGACGAGGAGATCGTCGATATGACCGTCGTTAAGGACGGACACGAGATAATAACCGTTTCCGAGTTCGGCTACGGCAAGCGCACGGATCTGAACGACTACCGTCTCCAGTCGCGTGCGGGCAAAGGCATAAAGGCGGGCACATTTACGGCAAAGACGGGCAAGCTCGTCAACATGAAGCAAATAAACCCCGACGACGACGTAATGCTCATAGCAGACAACGGCATAATCATCAGAATGAGAGCCAAAGAGATCTCGAAGATCGGCAGAGACACGCAAGGCGTGCGCATCATGAAACTCAAAAATCAAGGTTGCGTAGTCGGCGTGGCGGTCGCTTCTCCCGAAATAGAAATAGAGGAAGAAGAAAGTCAGTCTTAAAAAAAGATAGAACGGGAAGGGAGTCGGTCGGCGTATCGGCTTCCTTTGCTTTAATTTCCCATAAGGAATAAAATGGGGCGTGAGCGGCTAAATATATATACAGGAAGGTAATGCGATGAAGTGGTGGGTTTGGCTTATAATAGGTATTGCCGCGATCGCCGTGCTTTTTACGGTCGCGCTCATATATTGGAATAATGCGGTGAGAACGGTGCGCTATACATACAAGAGCACAAAACTCCCCGAAAGCTTCGACGGATTTAAAATAGCTCATATTTCCGACTACCACAATAAGTATTACGGTAAGGGCGGGAAGCGCGTCGCAGACAGAGTGGCGAAAGAATCTCCCGATATTGTCGTCATAAGCGGCGATATGATCCAAAGCCGCAGAAGAAAGAACGCGCTTGCGCTTATAGACAGTCTCGTTTCGATCGCGCCCGTCTATTACGCTTGCGGCAATCACGAGCGCTATGTAGACGAGTATCCGACTTTCGTAAATGAAATGCGCGAACTCAGCGTGCATGTGCTTGAGGATGAAACCGTGCTTCTTCTTCACGGAGACGGAGATATTGCGTTGTCGGGAGCAAAGGATCCGCGTTTTTACATGGAGCGAGGAAGCGAAAATTCGGCGGTTTTCGCAGGTAAGATACGAAAGCTTGTCCAAAGCGATAAGTTCAATCTTTTGATTTCGCACCGTCCCGAGTTTATGAGCGCCTATGTCGAAGCGGGGTTCGATCTCGTGCTGTCGGGGCACGCCCATGCGGGACAGGTCAGATTTCCGTTTATAGGAGCGGTATTTACGCCGGGCGAAAAATTCCGTCCGCATTACGTCGTCGGGCGGTACGACGAGAGCGGCACTACCATGATAGTCAGCGGCGGGCTGGGTTCGTCAAGTCCCATACCGCGCGTATTAAACCGTCCGCAACTTCTCATAGAGACGTTAAGGATTGAAGAACAGCCGTCGTAGGCGGTTAATATAAGGTATGAAGGGAATTTAGACTTAAAACAGTTTACAATTCCTATTGTTTGTGGTAAAATAGTCTTACATCAAGAGTTCCCTTATATAAGGAGAGACGATAATGTCGAAGATAATAAACCTCAAATGCCACGATTGCCTGAACAAAGCGAGCTTTAAGGTGGGGGCGGAAAGCGATCTGCAGTCCCTCAAAGACGCGGTCGCGAGAGTGACCGATAAAAAAGAGAGCGAAAAGCTGTTCTCCATGCTGGTGGGTATAGAGTCGAAAAAACCGAAATACGCGCATTATAATTTCTATCTCAACCATGCCGAGTATCTGACCAATATAAATTACGAGTTGTTCCCCAATACGGTACATATGTTCGACCCGGAGGAACTCGCGGCAAACACGGCGTATACGCGTCTGATGGTTCCGCCCGTAAGCGACAAAATTCAAATAAGCAAGAACAAGTGGGCTATGGCGGCGTCCATAGAGGGAAGTCTTGCGTTCAACGCCGTATTCTATTGCAAAAAGTGCGAGAAGTTTGAAAATAGGCTGTTTATTCGCGTGCGCTATATGGACGGCAAAAAAGAGAACGTATACATAATGCCCAATCGCTGTTCGACTTGCGGCGACGTTATGTCGCTTGTAGACGACGACAACTGCGGCTTTGTGCACGAGGGCATGACGACGATAGGCAAGTGCGATGTGTGCGGCAGTTACTTCAAAGTGGAAGGCGTGACTTTCAATAAATAGAAATGCTTTAAGGCGGAGCGCAGAGAGCGAGCCGCTTTTTTGTTGCGTATAAAAGTGCATGATCGGGAATAATATTCGTATTGCAACTGAGTTTTTCATTCGCGCAAAGTCAAAGCGGAGCGTAGAATTACGAAAGCGTAATGTTTTTCTAATGTTCTTTTAATAAAAGGATTTTATAATTACAAAAGAATGTGGGCGTAAAATCGCCTGAGAGACATGAAACGGAGATATTGAATTATGACAATAACCATAGTTATGGACCAGTACGGAGATAAATCGAACGGAACGACGGCGACAGCCATGCACCTTGCTGCAGTCATGAGAGAGCACGGACACACCGTGCGCATAGTTACGAGTATGCAAGGTGTGGACGAAGAAAACGTCTATGTTGTCCCCAAGCGCACTTTCCCGCTCGTTATGAAGTTCATTCGTTCGCAGGGTATGGAATTCGGAAAGCCCGACGAAAACGTGCTTATCGACGCGATTGGCGGAGCCGATCTCGTTCACTTTTACCTGCCGTTCAAACTCGAAAAAGTCGGCAAGCAGATCGCGGACAAGCTCGGCGTTCCCTCTACTGCGGCTTTCCATGTACAGCCGGAGAACATTACTTCGTCCGTCAAGTGCGGCAAGATAAAGCCCTTGAACGACGCGATCTATTTGGGCTTTAAGTCGTTTTACAATCAGTTCGAGCATATCCACTGTCCGAGCCGAATGCTTGCCGACATTTTGGACGCGCACGGTTATACTGCGCAAAAGCACGTCATTTCCAACGGCTACAACGAATTTTTCCATAAGGTAGAGTCGGTGCGTCCGCCCGAACTTGAAGGCAAGTACGTTATAACCATGTCCGGCAGGCTTTCTCGCGAAAAACGTCAAGACCTTATTATAGAGGCGGCTGCTTCGAGTAAATACCGCGATCGGATAGGTCTTGTGTTCTGCGGGCGCGGACCGTGGGAAAAGAAACTCAGAAAACTCGCGGAAAAATTGTTGCCTAAGGATAATCGACCCGTTTTCAAATTCTGTTCGCAGGAGGAACTTCGCGACGTACTTTGTTACAGCGATTTGTACGTCCATGCGTCCGACGCCGAAATAGAAGCCATATCGTGTATGGAGGCGTTCGCTTGCGGACTCGTGCCCGTAATATCGGATAGCCCGACGACGGCGACAAAGCAGTTCGCGCTTGACGATCGCAATCTCTTCCAGGCGGGCAAATCCGAGAGTCTGCGCGAAAAAATCGACTACTTTATCGAACATCCCGAGGAAAAAGCCGAACTGTCCGAAAGGTATACGGAGTATGCAAAACAGTTCCGCGTGGAAAATTGCGTGAGAGAAATGGAAAAAATGTTTGAAACGGCGGTTGCCGAAAACAGAGCTAAATTTGAGGAGAAAAAAGCCGAAGCGATTTGAGATCAAAGAATTTTTGTGTTGACAAATTCCTTTTTTCGATATTTTGCCGGCGAAATAAAGTATATCTGCGCCGACGTAGAAATAGAAAGACTATTACTGTTATGTGGCAAAAAACTCTCGAAACGATACAAAACGCGCCGAGAGTTTTTTAATGTGCTGTAAATCCAAATCTGTTATTCTTCGATCAAGTACGGTAAAGAGACGGAAAAATCCAATATGAAATGCGGTCGGTCATATTCTTTCGTCGACGGATGACAGTCGATATTCCTTGTTATATTCATTCCGCCGACAGAAATATCGAGCTTGTCAGAACATTCGCCGAACACCAAATATTGACAACTCGCATATTCGATCAAACGGTCTGATTCTATCGATATCAGCTCAAACGGTTTTGCTATATCGATGTTATATTCATGAAAAAAATCGGTCAAATCTTTACAAGCCGATTTAATTTGCTTGTAAAAATTCCGGCAATAAGCACAGTTGCAGGGCGTAAATGAATTATAGAACTCTTGATTTTTATCTTTGTCTATTTTCAGCATGGGAGTCGATTTTCCTTATATAATGAGTCCGCGCTATCTCTTTTCGAGCGGGATATATTCGCGGATAGGAGAGACCGAACGGTACGACGGGCGGATTATCTTGCCCTTGTTGGAAAGCTCCTCTATGCGGTGCGCAGCCCAGCCCGCCATGCGCGAGACGGCGAAAATAGGCGTGAACAGTTCGAGCGGTATGCCGAGCATGGAGTTTACAAAGCCCGAATAGAAGTCTACGTTTGCCGCGACGCCTTTGTAAATAGCCCGCCGCGCCCCTATTACTTCGGGCGCGAGCCGCTCTATTTTGGCGTACAGTTCATAATCCTCGTGGCGGTTTTTTTCGTCGGCAAGTCTTTCCACATAGGCGCGCATAATGTCGGCGCGAGGATCGGACAGCGAGTATACGGCGTGACCCATTCCGTAAATTAGCCCCGAGCGGTCGAACGCTTCCTTATCAAGAAGTTTGTTGAGGTAATCGCATACGTCGCCGTCGCTTCTCGAGCGCAGATTTTCCTTCATGTCCTCGAACATTTTGACTACTTTGATGTTCGCGCCGCCGTGTCTCGGACCTTTAAGCGAGCCGAGCGACGCCGCTACCGCCGAATATGTGTCCGTGCCCGACGAGGAGACGACGTGCGTCGTGAAAGTCGAGTTGTTGCCTCCGCCGTGCTCGGCGTGAAGAATGAGCATCATGTCGAGAACGCGCGCTTCGAGTTCGGTATAATTCTCGTCGTCGCGCATGAGGGCAAGCATAGCTTCCGCCGTCGAGAGTTCGGGGTGCGGCTTATGAATTATAAGCGAATTGTACTCGTGATAGTACTTGAATACTCGGTAGGAATACACTGCCATTATGGGCATTTGACTTATAAGTTGCAGGCATTGTCTCAGTACATTGGAAATCGATATGTCGTCGGGATTGTCGTCGTACGAATACATCGTAAGCACGCTTCTCGCCAGCCCGTTCATCATGTCGGTCGACGGCGCTTTCATCGTCACATCGCGCACGAACGATACGGGAAGAGTACGGAAGCCGCCGAGAATCTTTTTGAACGAATTGAGCCGTTTTTCGGTCGGCAATTCGCCGAAAAGGAGCAAATAGACGACTTCTTCGTAACCGTAACGGTTGTCGGCGATGCATCCGCGCACTATGTCCTTGATGTCCAAGCCGCGATAACGAAGCACGCCTTTGCACGGGATTTTTTTGCCGTCCGCGCCGATAATGTCATGTCCTTCCGCGTCCCGTTCGAACGACTGAATGTCGCTTATCTCCGTCAGTCCCGCGAGCACGCCCGCGCCGCTGAGATCCCTGAGTCCGCGTTTTACGTCGAACTTGTAATAGAACGAGTTGTCTATGACGGAATTTTCCTCGGCGAGTACGGACAGCTTTTCTATTTTAGGCATGACTTCGGCAAGTAGCATTTCGAAATCGGTCATTGGTTGTCTCCTTTTTGCGATATTTTTTATGAAAAAATCAATGCGCTTTTATATATCTTTTGAAAAGCGTTGAGGTTTCTTTACATATTGCGTTTTGTCGCCGATAAAAAAAGCATTCTTGATATTTATAATATTATACCATATTTTCGCCGTTTGCGCAACCGTTTGCGCATGAACGCCGTGTGAAAATCGTTGCGAAGGAGGCAAAGAGCTCGGAATTTTTGTGCGCGCCTTGACTTTTTCCTTTTCGGGCGGTATAATGTAAAAAAGGAGAACTGTTTTGGAAATCGAGAAAAACGACGTCATAGAGTGTACGATAGACGACATGGGCGCGTTCGGCGAGGGCGTGACTCACATAGGAGGACTTACTGTCTTTATTCCCGGCGCGCTGATCGGGGAAAAAGTTTCGGCGCGAGTCGTGCTCGTAAAGTCGTCGTTTGCGCACGCCGTGCTTGTAAAGCTCATTACGACCTCTCGCGATCGAGTCGAGCCGCCGTGTCCTTACTTTAAGCAGTGCGGAGGTTGCTCGCTTCAGCACCTCGGCTATGACGCGCAACTCCGTCTCAAGCGGAACATTGTCGCAAGTTCACTAAAGAAATATGCGGGCATGGATTTCGGCGTGGCGCAGACTGTCCCGTCTCCCGAGGCGTTCGGCTACAGAAACAAGCTGTCGCTTCCCGTTAGGTACGAAAAAAAGCGCGGCACCGTAATAGGACTGTTCGCAAAAAAGTCGCACCGAATAGTCGAAATAGGGGACTGCCTTTTACAGCGCGCACCGACTTTCCGAGCTGCGAAAAAGGCTTTCGATTTTGCCATCGCCAACGGACTCGGCGGGTATGACGACGAGAGTGGAAAAGGCGATCTTCGTCATATAATTGTGCGCTCGCTGGAAAACGAAATCTCGCTCACTTACGTCTTAAACGGTGAAAGAAAGGCGTTCGAGCGCACACTCGAACGGGAGCTTGAAGCAAAAAAGCCGCAAAACCTATCGTTGCACATAAATTACAACACGGCTAAAAACAACGTCATTCTCGGCGAAAAAAGCCGTCTCGTCTATGGGCGGGCGACGGCAAGGCTCGGGGATATGACTGTCGAAACCCACCCGCAGGCGTTCTTTCAGGTCAACGGCAAAGTGCGCGAAATGCTGTATGTCGCCGCTCTCGACGAGGTGTCTGATAAAGCGAGCGTCGTAGACGCATACTCGGGCGCGGGGATCATGAGCGCTCTCTTTGCGCGCAAGGCAAAGCGCGTCGTAGGCATAGAGATTTCGGAGGCGGCGGTCGATGTCGCAGAGCGGCTTGCAAAGAGGGAAGAGCTTGATAATCTTTCGTTCATTCTCGGAGATTGCGCCGAAAAGATAGGCGGCGTGCTCGAAAGTTTCGGCAAAGACAAAGTGACCGTCGTGCTCGATCCGCCGAAGTCCGGTTGTGCGGAAAAGTTCTTGCAAAGCATTCTTGCTTCCCGCCCCGAAAAGATAGTGTATATTAGTTGTAATCCCGCGACGCTTGCCCGCGACGTCGCCGCTCTTTCATGCGGCTTCGACCTCGTATCGGCCGTACCGTTCGATATGTTCCCGCAAACTACGGCGGTCGAGACGCTGGTAGTATTATCCCACAAAAAACCCGATAGCCATATCGAAGTGAAGATCGATGTGGACGATACTACACTCGATACGGCGGCAATTTCCGAGCGCGCAGAGCAAAGAAAGCCGAAAGACAAGCCTACTTACAAGAAAATGCAGGCTTGGATAGAAGAAAACTACGGTTTTAAGGTTCACACGGGCTACATTGCGGAAGTGAAGAGAAATGAGGGACTACCAATGTATGACGCTCCCAACGCAGTGGAAGAATTAAAACATCCTCGTCCGCACCCGACCCCGCAAATGGTCGAAGCAATTAAAGCGGCGTTAAAACATTTTGAGATAATATAAGATTTGTTTATGGGATAGCTAATTAACACAATATAAATATCCTTGGGGATTAAAGCGATAGCAAATAGCAAGTTCGTAAAGAAGTTGGGATAGAGTAAGGTCTTTCCCGACTTTTATTATATATTATGAAGTTCGTGTTTGTTTTTTACAAGAATAGCAATCGCCTGCGCATTCTTTTAAGCTAAATGAGTTACTGTCTCGAATCAGACCAACATACTCAATTTTGTGTGAGCGACAATATTTGATTATTTTTGTGCGGGCTTTATGAGACATTTTATTCCCTAAATATACTTTTTTGATTTTAAAGAATGGGAGAGGGTTTGATTTAATCATGTCTTTAAGAAGAATTAGTCGCCACTCTTTTTGATCAGCCCAAAATAGACTTTTTCTAAGCAGTCCATTAAAGAACATTTGCCATAAGAACTCTTTGGAAATGATTTTGTCACAATCGACACTTATAGGGAGAACGTCGCTCCGCTTTTGACTATATATGACCGGAAAAGTATTGATAAATAAATTTACTTTATCCGGAGTGTTAAGGTCAATTTCATATTCAAGACAAAAGCCTTTGTTGTCGTCGGCATATTGTGAACTCCACATTCTATTGAGAAAAGGTGACACAGAAAAGCAAGAAATTTTGAACTTTTTAAATTGATTGATAAAATTATGATACTCTTTATCCATGACTTTTATAATTGAATGTTGCCATTCAATGCCCATTGTAACATAATAATAGACACTTCTTATAAAAAGCTCTACATTTAATTTTTGAACAGGATCACTAAATTTATCTGTCTCTGCCAAAATGTTTTCCAACGAGCCATATTCATAGAGCTTAGTAGATAGGTGATAAAGCAAATCATCTATTTTGTTATCTTGTGGGTATGTAACATTAAAATAATCGCAATATTGGCGAAGTCGATTAAGTAAAAACTTTGTCCAATCCAAATCAATAGCGCAATCAAAACTGTCGTCAAAATTTTCGGCATCCTGTAAAAATACAGTATTGTTAGTTAAAGCCTCATACGAAAAGTTACGATACCTTTTTTCTTTTTTATCCCATTTGCGAGTGTTGGGGAAGTATTTGAATAGTTTACTGATTGCTGGGATGTGAGTTTTTTCGCTAAATCCGTCCAAACCTAATTGTTCAATTTTTGTGAGAGGATAAATATTATCGCAAATAATACAAGATTCTTCTAAAAATTTTTCGTTTAGCATTGTTATCCTCCTTAATCAATCACACCCATAGATTTGAGCATATTGTAAGCCGATTGCTTTTTGGCTTCTTTGACTCGGCTACCCGTGCCGTCAATCCAACGATTATTCAGATAACAACGAACAGTAAAGGTGTGGCTGTTGTCTTCGTGAATTTCATCGTTGATTGTTTCGTAATAGGGGAGATCAAAATCTTCTTGACGGCAATACTCTTGAAGCATATTGATAGCGTTTTCATACGACACGATAAAATTGTTTATCTTTGGCTCAAAATCTTCTTCCAATTTTTGTAACGCAAATTCAGCGGCGTTGTTTTCCGCTTCTTTGCGGTTGTGTCCTTCACCGCGTTCGCGTATTCCGAGTTCTTCGATTTCGCAATAGGAGATATAGCCGTCCCACGTTTGCCGTGTATCATAAGTCGGCAAATCGTAGCCGTAGCGTTGGCACCATTCTTGCACATCGTTCTTGTAACTAATGCGAATTTCGCCGTCATTCTCTTTTAAGAATTTGTCTATGTCGAGTATGTTTCTTACAACTTTTTCGGTCTTTTTTAGATTGCGGTTAGTGTCCAAATAAACCGCACCTACAATGCTTTCAAACAAATCTTCCAAAACCGATTTGCCGTTACGAACACCTTGCCCTTCATCGCCGATGCTCATTCGCAAGTAATCGTGCAAACAGTGTTTACTCATTTGTTTGGCAAGGAACTGTTTGTTGACGAGCGCGCTTTTCATCATACTGAAATCGCCCTCATCGCGGCAAGCGTACAGGCCGCTTCCGTCTCGTCCCGAATACTTGTCGATAAGAATGTTTACGACAATAAGGGATAGAACGGAATCCCCAATAAATTCCAAAAGCTCGTTGTCTTGGTCTTCGGGATGCTCATAGTGGTAGGATGAGCGTGTGAACGCTTGGGATAAAAGTTGTTTGTCGGTAAACGTATATCCGATAGTGCGTTCAATGGATTCAATCGCGTCTTTCTTTAACATAAAAATATCCTCCGAAAAAATTATTTCGCAAAGGATATAAAAAGAGCTTGCGTATATAGAATACACCTATCCATAATGAGCAAGCAAACAATATGTTAAATTAAATTTTATACATTTCAGGCAAAGCCGCGATACTTTGACGGAAATATATAACACGTAAGTTAATATATCCTTTGCAATTTTATTATAGCAAAATTCGAGGGGGATGTCAATAAGTTTTGATAAAAATCTAAGATTGTTTTTCAACGTTAATTTGAGATATCGCCATGTTTTCTCTTGTATTATTTGTCGAAATATGATATACTAAATCATAGTGCTTTGGAAGATTGTTATGCGCATTTGTGGCGCGAAAAAATTATACGGAATGGTAATTTATGCGAGTTGCTGATTTTTTTTGTGGCGGAGGTGGATTTTCAGAGGGCTTTCGTCAAGCAGGGTTTCAATTGGTTTTCGCTGTAGACAAATGGGAGCCGGCTGTTAATACATATAAAGGAAATAAACCCGATGTTAAGGTCGTTCTTGATGATGTTATTAGAATTTCGCAATTGAATGATGAAGAATTTGATGCGCTTGTTCCAGATACAGAAGTTATAATAGGATCTCCACCGTGTCAAGCGTTTTCGCATTCTAATAAGTCAGGGAAAGCAGACAAGGAATTAGGTATCAAGTTAATTAAAGCTTATTTGCGTATTATTGCTCGAAAGAAATTTAAGCAAGGGTCTATATTAAAATATTGGGTTTTAGAGAACGTACCTAATGTTAGAAATTATATAGAAGAAAGTTATACTGCAAAAGATTTGGGACTTAAAGGAGATTTTATTCTTGTAGCCAAGTCGCAATCTTCGGGTGTTTATAACGCAAAGTATTTTGGGGCACCAACCAATAGAGAAAGATATTTGTGTGGTGAATTTCCTATTCCTAAAAAAACTCATGACGATAATCAAGTTGTAACACTAAGGTCAGTATTAGAGGCACTTGGAAAACCTTTCGACGCAACAAAAAAGCTAATAGCTGATGTGAATTACGCAAATTTGGTATTACCATATGACGAACTGACAGATCATCATTATGTATATAAGCTTCAAGAATTTGAATGGGAAACGGCAAAAAGATTAAAGCTCGATAAAGGATATATGGGAAAAATGTCATTTCCCGAAAATCTTGATAAACCGTCTCGCACGGTAATGGCTACAATGTCAGCTAGTTCTCGTGAGTCAATGATTTTGGATGATGGGGAAGGTGGTTTTAGATTACCTACAGTAAGAGAAGCTGCATCTATGATGAGTTTTCCGATAGACTACTGGTTTTATGGGGCAACGGCTTCTACAAAACACACGCTTGTTGGTAATGCGGTTCCACCAAAATTGTCATATGCTATTGCAAAGGCTATTGTTGAAGCAGAAGAACAGAATGTACCGAAGCACTATAAAAAAATAACGCATTCTCAAGAAATTCCGTTTATAAATCTGAATGGGACAGTCTTTGAGGCAAAAACGGAAAAACCCAAACGTGATGTTTCCAAATTTAAATATCATATCCCATATTTGATATTGTCTGCTTTCAGGGTCGAGTTGACAAATTATCATTCAAAATTCGACGAAAAAAATTTCCGATGGGATGCTGAAATACACTATAGCCAAGGACAAAGAGCAGCTTTTTATACGCCTAAGTTTAATGAAGTTTTAATAGATAAGCTATATATCGACAGAATTGAAGATTATATTCAAATAATAAATCATCGACTTCTTTCATTTAATGATTTTCAAAAAACGTTTTGTTTAACATCAAAAGAACGAAAATATAGGAAATTATGGGGTCCGTATGAATTGCTTGAAGACATTAAGAGGCATATAATTCAGGTAATTCCCGAAGAAGAACGAAGTCGAACAATAGAGATTCCTGCGATACAGATAAAAGCAAAGGACACTACCCGTATCGGTAAAATGCCTTTAGCTATTTTGTATGGATATTATTTACTAAAAGATATTACTCAAGTGATGGAGGATAAAAGTTATGGACGCAATGACACGTAAGCAAAAATTGACTGAGTTGAAACAAAATCAAAACAACATCGCTATGACGGGCATTCCCCTCAGGTACAAAGGCACAACGCGTACGGAAACTGTTTATAGAATTCCGCTTGATTTTCTGATTTATAATAAATATAACGGGCGTATTGGGTCAGTTGTTTTGTCTTATGAGAAACAAAATGGTCAATTAAATGCTGAACTTGACGAAGATAAAAAGCTTATTGAGCGATTTCTTTATGAGTCAAAAGAGGATCGAAATAAAACTACGATGGAGAGTTTGCTAAAAAATGGACAGCAGCGATATGGAATTGTCACATCGGATGGAAGGATAGTTGATGGTAATCGCAGAGCAATGCTGTTAAATAAGCTCTTCCATGAGCGAGAAGCATTAGGTTATTCATACGATGAGGTGGAGTCGTGCCGCTTCTTTTTGGCAATCATCCTTCCTGATGATGCTGAAGAAAAGGATATTCAAAAACTCGAAACCATCTATCAAATGGGGGAAGATGATAAGTTGGATTATAATCCAATTGAAAAATACTTAAAATGCAAAGAGTTGAATCGACTTGGTTTTAAGGATAGTGACATCGCAGAGTTTATGAGTGAAAAAGAGTCGCAAATCAAAGAGTGGCTAAGTATTTTAAAGCTCATGGAAGAATATCTTCAGGAATATGGTTATGATGGAATTTATACGCGGTTGGAAAAAACGGAAGGCCCTTTTGTAGACCTTAACAATTATCTTGATTCCTATAAAAAAAGAGGTGCAAATGTTCGAAATATTGATTGGGATTATTCGGATTCAGACATCTCAGATTTGAAATTAGTTTGTTTTGATTACATTAGAGCTAGATATGAAGGAAAGGAATTTCGTGAGATTGCCAAGACAGGAAAGGATGGAAGTGTATTCTTTCATAAAGATTTATGGACTGAATTTTTTAAAAAGCATCAAGAACAGACTCCAATCGATGAAGAATCTGTTGACGAATTGCGAGCTAAACATCCAATAGACGATTTGAGTATCCTTTTGAGGAAAAGGGACAATGACTGGATTAAAAGCGCAAAAGGCTTGTTGGAGGGGAATTTACAACATTTTTCACGCAAACTTGAGAATAAGCGCGCTTCTAATAAACCAGCTGAGTTAATTGAACGTGCGCTAAATGCATTGCAAGCAGTTGACACTAGTCAAGCCAGTTTTTATAACGATACCCACATTGAAGAGCTGATACAAGAGATAAATTCGCTTATGTGGGAATGGAAAAAGCAATTAAAGAAAAAGTAAACGGAGACTGTAATGGCAACGATTACTATTGATATTGATACGCAACAAAAACAAATATATTTATTAGGAGATATTCAGGCTCTTATAAGGAATCGTTTTGCTTGGCGTTACATACGAGACTATTTTAATCCTAACATAAGTGAAGATAGGATAATTCTCAATTATGTTGAAGAAGATGTTATACCAATTCTTTCTGGCATCCGCCAGATGTTGGAAAAATATGGTTTTCATGAGCAGAAAAGCACATCTTCAGAAAAAGTTTTGTCAGATTTTTATGAGGAAGAAGAAAAATTCAAAAAATTTTCCGATAAAGCTTTGAACATTAGAAACAATAACTGTATAGAAAAAGAATTTGAAGAATTTACTCGAGCGGTAAAATCTAATTTAACAGCGAGATCTCTGTATCCATTGCAATTACTTTCAGCTTACCATTTGGCTTTTTCACAAAACGGTTGCAACTTTTCAGTCCCCGGCGCAGGTAAGACTAGTATTGTTTATGGGGCGTATGCTTATTTGCACAGTCTTTCTGAAACAGATAATAAACATATAGATAAGATTCTTATTGTGGGACCATTAAGTTCTTTTGGCCCTTGGGAGTTGGAATATATTGAGTGTTTTGGTAGAAGGCCGACAGTGAAACGATTGATTAGCGGCATTAGTAGGGGTGAAAAAGAAAATTATTTAATTTCAAAAAGTACAGCCGAAATTACTCTAATATCGTATGCATCGTTAAGCAGTTTACTAGACCCAATTGAGTTTTACCTTAGGCATAATAAAGTTATGGTTGTTCTTGATGAGGCACATAAGGCAAAGAATATCAATGGAGGAGTAATTGCTCAGTCTGTTCTTTCAATATCCAAATATGCAAAGGCCAGAGTGGTATTAACAGGAACTCCTGCGCCTAATGGATATGAAGATTTGTACAATTTATTTAAATTCATATGGCCGAATAAGAATGTAATTGGATATAGGGTAAATCAGCTTTACGATATTACTAGTCGAGGCGATAATAATCGAGTGAAACGATTAATTGATAATATTGCGCCATATTTTATTCGTATTAAAAAAAGTGATTTGAATATTCCCACTGCGACTAATCATCCACCAATACTGGTGCAGATGAATCCAATTCAGCAGAGGATTTATGATTTTATTGAAAAGAAATATGTAGAAGCCCTGATTCAAGAAAATAGAATAGATATCACCTCACGTTTTAAGGCGGCAATATCGCAAGCTAGAATGATTAGGTTAATGCAGGCGGCATCCAATCCGTCAATGCTGAAAATCCCGCTTGAAAACATAGCATTAGAAGACGAAAATTCTAACGAGGTATTTCAAGCTATTAACGATACTGAAGTGTTGAAATCAATAATTGAATATGAGACCAGTGAAATTCCTGCAAAATACGTAACAGTATTAGATTTGGTGCAGAAAATTATTGCTGAGGGTGGTAAAGTTGTTATTTGGGCTACCTTTATTTATACAATACGTGAATTGAAAAGATATTTGGAGACGCATGGAGTCGCTTGCCAAGAACTTTATGGAGCAGTGCCAGTTGAGAAAGATGGAATTGCTGAGGATGATTCAGAAGAGCAAATATTTACGCGGGAAAGAATTGTGAGAGATTTTCAAAGTGAAAAATGTCCATATAAAGTTATTATAGCAAATCCGTTTGCGGTTGCCGAATCCATCTCGCTACATAAAGCTTGTCATAATGCGATTTATATCGAAAGATCTTTTAATGCGGCACATTTTGTGCAATCGAAGGATCGTATCCATCGGTATGGTTTGAAACCGGGAACTGTCACAAACTATTATTATGTTCTTTCCGCAAACAGCATAGATGAAACCATTGCTGAACGTCTGGATGCAAAAGAAAGGCGTATGGTAGAAATAATGGAAAGTATGCCCATCCCATTGTTTGATAATATTTCTGAAGATTTAGGTGATGAGGATATTAAAGCCTTAATTAGAGATTATGTTAGAAGAACTAAAAAATCTTAATACACCTTGTGGTAAAAAAGAAATTTTATATTTGTTCACTAATGTTTTAGGGAAGAAGTCGGTGTCAAAGAAAGACATTAAGACACTATTTTTTCATACGCCTAGCATGAAAATTGATGTTGATGCAACTATAAAATACTGTTTGGTGTTTTCTTGGATATGCGGCTCTCGCGGATTTTCAATTAGTGAAGATTTATTAAACTATTTAGATGATGAGGAGCTTTTAAATTCGAAGCTAATAGATAGTACTGTTAGAAAATTATTTGATGCAGGATATTTGAATGAACTATGCTTTTCTTTCAATCTTGCAGGAGAAGGGTTCCAATTTAGAAATGAATTGTTTCCGTTAGAATTTTCAGCAATAAGAGATGTTTTGGTCGATCAAGGTTTTTTTATTATAAAGAGGACTAATCATCTTACATATTTTTATGTTGCAAGAAAATACGAAAAAATTTTAGCTAGTTTTTTAAAGGATTCTAGAATCAAATTAACGCTTGAGGATTTAAAGAAAAAATTAGCAGCAGAGGCATTAGTGGGAGAAAAAGCTGAAAAATTTGCATTAGCGTTTGAAAAAGCTCGATTAAATAAAGTATTAGCTGAAAGAGTACAGCTAATATCTGAAATAGATGTAAGTGCCGGTTATGATATTATTTCATTTTTAGATAATCGTTCTACTAATTACGATTGTTATATTGAAGTGAAAGCTATCTCGCATGATTTTGACTTCTATTGGTCAAAGAATGAATATGAAATCGCGAAGCTTCACGGTGACCACCATAAGCTGTATCTTGTGGATTTATCAAAAATTGCAAATGAAGCATATAAGCCATTTATTATATCAAATCCTGCGCAAGCAGTAATGGAATCGAATGATTGGCTTGTAGAACCGCAGTCCTTTCATATAAAAAAGGTATTATAGCCGAGAAGTAATATCTTCTGTTGAAGTGAACATAGGATTAATAATCGTCGCTAAACGATAAAATTTATATTAGAGGTAAATATGGGCGATTTAACAAAAACAACCTACGGCGAAGTCGTAGATATTATCAAAGCGGCGAGAGAACGGGCATTCAGTAAGGTCAACGAAGAGCTTATTTTGATGTATCGAGATATCGGTAAATATATCAGTGAGAAGTCGCAGGACGCCAAATACGGCGAAAAGTTTGTAGACGGGCTTGCGGATTTCTTTGCGGAAAACTACCCCGAACTCAAAGGCTTTACCCGTCGCGGACTGTACCGTATGCGGCAGTTTTATGAGCTATACAAGGACGACGAGAAAGTGTCAACGCTGTTGACACAATTGAGCTGGTCTAATCATTTGAAGATTATGTCGGCTTGTAAAACGCCGGAAGAACGCTATTTCTATATGTTGATTTGCGTAAAAGAAAGATATAGCGCACGTGAGCTCGCTCGACAAATCGATAGCGGATATTACGAGCGGTATATGCTTTCGCAAAAGCCGACCACGCCCGCAATAGCGGAAGCAAGAGATAAAACTGGCAACATTTTTCTCGATACTTATACACTCGATTTTCTCGATTTGCCCGAAACGGTCTCCGAACACGATTTGCAAAAATCCATTATTCGCAACTTGAAAAACTTTGTGCTCGAAGTGGGTAAAGATTTTACGTTTATCGGCGAAGAATACCGTTTACAAGTCGGCAATCACGATTATTATGTGGACTTGCTGTTTTATCATAGAGGACTTTCGTGCTTGGTTGCGTTTGAGCTGAAAATAGGAGAGTTTAAGCCGGAATACGTTGGGAAGATGGGACTGTACTTGGAAGCACTCGATAGGGAAGTAAAGAAAGAAAACGAGAATCCGAGCGTCGGCGTTATCCTTTGCGCAAAGAAAGATGACGAAGTTGTAGAGTTCGCTTTGAGCCGTAGCCTATCGCCTACAATGGTATCCGAATATAAATTAAAACTTATAGACAAGCAGCTATTACAAAACAAACTGAAAGAATATATAGAGCTTGCGGAAGGCGATAATCAATAAATTTTTTAGAAAGTGGAATATTTCAGGCGTTCTATTCGCTTGATATATAGAGAAAAATTATCAAAGAAATTATGTTGCTTGGAATAAATCGGGTGCCCTGGAGTGTATATAAGTGAGATCGTAAAAATTTTGGATTTGAAGTAATATTTTCGGCGATTTCGTGGCTTATATATAGAAAGCAAAATAAATTAATAATAACGAATAAAGGAAAGTTTGAAAATTGCGAACTTTCCTTTTTTGTACGAAAAATTTGTTGAAACCCGATTTTTTGTTAATTTTTACCGCTTTATTATGGGGAGTATTATTTCGGCAAACCATCAACTTTTGCTCGTTTCAACCGCTTTATAGTAGAGGGGTAAAGATTAAAGTTTGATGAAATTTTCGGCAATAGGTTGTACTTTTGCAAAAAAGTGTCCTTGGATAAGTGAAGGGGTATGAAAAATTTTTTTAAGAAATTTGAGCGCAGACCGTCAATTTTTCGCTATTTCTATGCTTGGTTAAGTAGAGAGAAAAAAATGTTTAAGAAACTTTGTCGGCGCATAAATATTTCCGAGAAAAGTGTCCTTGGTTAAGTGAAGGGAATTTTTAATCAGACCCCGAACTTTTGAAAAAAAGTGTGCTTGGTTAAGTAGAGGGGAAAATTTTATCGAAGAAATGCTCGGTAAGTAGGGGTGAAATTTAGTGTTAGTAAGTGTAAGGCAATTTAACTATGCCGAAAAGGAGGTGATGCGTATGCGCTAATAATAGACTTGCAAGCGGTCTTAAAATGCTTGTAAAAAATACAAAATAAACGGAGGAATAATGGAACAAAAGCAATTAAAGCAATTTACTTTCTACGATTTGTATTGGGACTTAATACGGCAATCGGACGACGCTTCGGCAGGAAGATTGGTGCGGAATATTTGTCAATATATGTTCACAAGCGAAGCCGTAACCGAGCCGCAGGACGATAGAGAAAACTTCTTTTGGAGCAATATCGTGGACTTATTGGAAGAAGATAAGCAAATCGAAATGAGCGGAAAACAGCCTAAAAATCTCAATGCGAAAATGCGCCACTTTACGTTCGTAGATACATATTACAAAGCAATCAAACTGATGACCGAAGCGGAGAGCGGACAGTATGTTAAGGCTATATGCGAGTATATGTTCAACGGCACGGAAAGGAAATTGAAATCGCCCGTGGACGCATACTTCGCACTTGCCAAACGAAAGTTGGAACTGTCGCGCAAACGTAAATCAATCGGCTCGATAGGCGGTAAGCAAGAGCGCGTAAAGGTAACGGACGAGCAAGTGGAAACGGCTACGAAAACGGAATGCGGCGTATCGTTCGACGAATTTATGCGAATGCACCCGAATGTGCAAAATGATTTGTATGCTTCGCGGCAACACCTTTTGAACGGCATAGATTGGGCGTGGTTGGACATCGGGATGGACAGACAACCACAATGGAAAAGGTGTAACAGTCTATACCAATTATTAGTTCACTATAAGGAAATCGTAAAAGACGTATAGACGAAGCAAAAGCGGAAGCAAATAGGGAGCTAATAACGCGAGATGGGAAGCAGGCTAAGGTTTTACAGTTTTAAGACTGTAAAACTACCCGTCGCAAGCGACGGAAAGCGAAGTGGGATACCCACCTTCGCGCGGCGTTCGCCGCAAAGAAATTACGACCAAAGGAGGAACAAAACATAGGAACACAACCGGTAATATTCGATATAGCTTATACGCCGTATAAGTTACCGAGAAATGCAACGGCAGAGGAAAGGGCAAAGCACGAGAAACAACGCGCTTTCTACGATATGTCCGGCGCAGACAATATCTACAAGTACATAACTACGGAAGGCAAGATATACGGCGAGGAAGCGAAGAAATTCACAATGCTCAAATACTTGCAAAAGAGTACGGGCGTATTCAACCAAGACGGAATGCTAACAAAAGAGCAAGTAAAGGAAATGCGGAAAAGAGCGCAAATGGGCGAGAAGAATTTGTGGCACGGATTTATATCGTTCAACAAAGAGAACTCACAGCAAATAGACGATCCCGAAAAGTGTATCGCGCTCATAAAGCAAATATTCGGACAGTTTTTCAAAGACGCAGGCTTCAATCCCGACAATATGGATTTAATGTGCGCCTTGCATTTAGACAGACCCGAACACTTGCATATACACTATATGTTTTGGGAGAAAGAGCCGAGAGTAAAGAATCAACGAGCGGCAGGGTATAAGTATCGAGCGAAAGGCAAAATACCGCTTGACGTAATAGACAAAATGACCGAGCGATTGAACGCCTATACCATTGGCGATGACATTGCGCATAAAAGGGACGAGGTAATAAAAGCGTTTTACAAGCGCGAAGATTTTGCACAAGCCAAGTCGAGAGATATTGCAACAAAGTATATGAAAGTGTTGGCAGATAAGATTCCCAAAGACGCTTCATTTCAATACGGAAGAAAGGATATGATACCGTACCGCGACGATATAGATTTTATCGCGGAAACGATTATCTCAACGGATAGGAAAACCTTTCAGGCAGATATGGCATTCAGGGAAGAAATGGACAAAAAAGAAAAGGTGTTGCAATCGATTATGGGTAACTACTACAAACAGCGTCTGAAAAAAGATAATACGTTCAAAGAGTATATGACCGATGCTGCCGATATAGCGGGAGTAAAGAGCATAGAAACAATAGATAGGTTGCGATGGGATTATAGGCGTAGGCTCGGCAATATCGTTCTCAAAAAGGTGCGTGAGATACAAAGGGAAACGTATAAGAGAAATCCATGCAGGAAGTACAAGACGAACGATAAAAACTTAAAACGCAAACTTGCAATTTCATCTCGAAAAGTGCGCGGTATCATGGACGGACTATTCGGCTCGGTAGCGGAATTGTTCTCGCCCGAAACAACGAACTACCGCAATCGTTTACGCGAAATAGAAGAAGAAATGCAAGCGGAGTATGAAAAAGAAAATCGTCCACAGGAAACGGAACAACCTAAGCCGACAAACAGCAAATGGAATTGGGGGAAGTAATATGTAGAAAATAAGCAAAAGTCGTATTAATATTCGCATAATGCTTGACTCTGAAAGCCGACTGTGCTAAAATATATACAATCGTATATATACGACAAATATTTTTCACGAGGGTTTGGTTATGGAAAGCAACAGAAAGGTAAAAGACAAGCGTTACGAGGAACGGCATAAGGCAGAACGAAAAGCCAAATGTATGGTTTGGGGAACGAGCATACCGAGAGAGAAAGCCGAGAAGATAAACGAATTTTTGAAAAGATACGGCTATACAAAGGTAGAGCTTATACAAGCGGGCTATGAAGAATTGTTAGCCCGACACGATACCGACTTTGCAAAGTTAAAGGACGGTTACGACGATTTTTTCGGTTTTGAGGAAATCGATAAAAAGAAAACCGAATAACTATCAAATCTTTTCGCAGGAGGAGGAAAACGCGATGGAAAGAGAACATAGTATTCAAAGCTATAAGGACGCGGAATAATTCCGAGTTATCGTCCGAATAAGGATACTTGAAACAACAAAAATCAAATAATTGCGAAAGTATCATTGCCAAAGAAAGAAGATTGAAAAACTCGTTTTTCGGATTTATGGCACAGGTGCTTAACAAATACGGACGGGCCGTACTAAGTAAACAAGAAAAGGCAGGAGGAACAAAAGTTGAATAGGGAAGGCAAAAGGTGTGTGCTGTATTCGAGAGTCAGCACCGAGATGCAAGTTGACGGATTTAGCCTTGAGGGGCAGTTGACTCGCATGAAAACTTTTGCAGACCGTGAAGAAATGATTATCGCAACGAAATATGAAGATGTGGGGAAGTCCGGCAAGTCCATTGCCGGACGACCTGCTTTTCAAGCGATGCTTGCGGATATTCAAAACGGAATGCAAATTGATTACATATTGGTTTATAAACTTTCCCGTTTCGGTAGAAATGCGGCGGACATATTAAACTCTCTTGAACTTATAAAGACTACGGAGTTAATCTTATAAGCGTAGAGGAAGGAATAGACTCGTCGCAAGCAAGCGGCAAGTTGCTCATATCGGTACTATCTGCCGTTGCGGAAATTGAAAGAGAAAATATTCTCGAACAGACGATGAATGGTAGACGAGAAAAAGCGAGACAGGGTTTGTGGAATGGCGGTCCCGCGCCTTACGGTTATTCACTGAAAGACGATACGCTTGTAATAAATGAAGAAGAAGCGGAAGTCGTTCGATTGATATTCGATAAATTCGCTAACTCGGATATGGGCTATAACGGCGTTGCAAAGTATTTAAATTTGCAGGGTATCGGTAAAAACAGACACAAAGAAAGCGATATAACCGTATGGAGTGCAAGAAGCGTTCAGTGTGTTTTGGACAATCCCGTATATGCCGGTAAAATTGCTTATGGCAGGCGAACGAAAGAAAAGGTAAAAGGCAGCAGAGACGATTTTAAGACAATCCGAGCAAAAGATTTTCTTTTGTTTGATGGGCGTCACGAAGCACTGATAGAAAAAGAAACGTGGGAAAAGGCTCGAAACAAGCGAGAGACCACGGGTGTGAAGTCGCCTTCGCGTGTAGGGCGTGACCGTATTCATCTTTTAACGGGATTATTGCGGTGTCCGAAATGTGGAAGTCCTATGTATTGCAACCGTCATTATTGGCAGAAAAAAGACGGAACGGACAAGGATATATATTATTACTATTGCAGTAGAAACGGCAATCCGCGAGGATATAGTTGCGATTATAAGGCAAAGTTGAAAAAAACCGATATTGAGCCGTATGTGATTGAAACGATTATGGAGCTTGTGCACGACCGGTCTTTCGCAAAGGAAATCGAAAGCCGAATCGGACAGCCCATAAATACGGAAGCGATTGAGAAGGAAATCGGAAACTTTAAGAAAAAACTAATTGAAGTGGAAACCAACAAAGCTAACTTGGAAGACGCTATCGACAATCTACCGCTTGATACAAAATATCGGGACCGTAAGCTAACGGATATGTCAAAAAGGCTTGACGGACTGTACGACACGATTGCCGAGTTGGAAGAAAGTATTGCAGATGCCACTTTGAGAAAAACGGCAATGGAGGAAGATGCAATCACATTGGAGAATATCTATAAATTGCTATTGTCTTTTAACGAGGTTTATGATATAATGTCAGATGAGGAGAAAAAAGACTTGATCTCATATCTCATCAAAGACGTTCAGATTTATGCCAACGATGAGAAAGCGGCAATGCCCTTAAAATCCATAACTTTGAATTTTCCTATCTATGTTGACAATAGAGAGGTTAAGAAACTGCTGTGGGATAAACAGGGTAGTGTCGAGACGCTCGCGGTTTTGGTACGAAAGTGATGCGGGGAAAATGAAATTAAATAATTCTCACGATAAAACGCCCCGTCAAGGAGCGTTTTTTTTGAAATATTTATGCGTTGTCGCCGTAACCCGCTTCGAACAGCGTCTTATAGAAACCGCCGAGCTTCATAAGCGAGTCGTGATCGCCCTTTTCGATGACATTGCCGTCTTTCATGACGAGAATGATGTCGGCTTCCTTAATGGTCGAGAGGCGGTGTGCGACGATGAACGACGTGCGCCCCTCCATTATTTCCGCGAAAGCTTTTTGTATTTTTATTTCGGTTCGAGTATCTATGTTGCTCGTCGCTTCGTCCAATATGAGCATGGGAGGATCCATGAGCATTATTCGCGCTATGCAAAGGAGCTGCCTCTGTCCTTGCGATATGCCGTCGCCTCTGTCGGAAATAACCGTATCGTAGCCGTCTTTAAGGCGCATGATGAATTTGTGCGTGTGCGCTTTTTTGGCGGCGGCGATTATTTCTTCGTCCGTCGCGTCCTCTTTGCCGTAAGCGATATTTTCGCGTATCGTACCGTGGAACAGCCAGGAGTCTTGAAGGACCATGCCGAAATTTTTACGAAGTTCGCTGCGTTTGAGTTTATTTATCGGTACGCCGTCTACGCGAATTTCTCCGCTTTTGACGTCGTAAAAGCGCATCAAGAGATTTATGAGCGTCGTCTTTCCGCAACCCGTGGGTCCCACTATGGCGACTCTCTGACCGTGCTTGACGTCGAGATTGAAGTTTTCGATAAGCGGTTTATCGCCGTACGAAAAGTTTACGCCGTCGATTTCTATGTCGCCGCGCGCGTCGAGCGTAAGCGTTCCGTCGTCCGTTTCGTCTTCTTTATCGAGGAGGGTAAATACGCGCGCCGCCGCCGCCGTAGCCGTCTGAAGCTCGGTTATGACGCCCGTTATTTCGTTGAACGGCTTTGTATATTGGTTGGCGTAGGTCAAAAAGCAGGAAAGCTCGCCGACGCTCATACTGCCGCGGATTACGAGGATAGCGCCGATTATTGCGACTGCGGCGTAAACTATACCGTTTACGAAGCGCGTGCACGGATTGACCATCGCGGAATAGAACATGGCTTTAGTGCCGACTTTCTTGAGTTTGCCGTTTATTTCGGCAAAGCGCCTTTCGGCGATTTCTTCGTAAGAAAACGCCTTCACTGTTTTGATATCCGAAAGCATTTCCTGGCAGAGACCGCCGAGTTCGCCGCGTCTGTCGGACTGCTGCTGGAATTTGTCGTGACAGCCCTTTGCGATGAAGTAGGCGACGACTATGGAAAGGGGAGTGATTATTACGACGACAAGCGTTACGAAATAGTTTACTCCGAGCATGAAACACAGTGTGCCGATCACGGTCACTATGCCCGTAAAGAGCTGCGTAAAGCCCTGAATGAGTCCGTCGGAAATCTGCTCTACGTCCGCGCCCACTCGCGTCATGAGATCGCCGCGGCTCGAGTTGTCTATGACTTTCAAAGGCACGCGGTTGAGCTTTTGAAAAGCCTCTCTGCGTATGTCGCGAATAGTGCGGTAGGACAGCTTATTCGTGCAGTACGAAACGAGCCACTGAAAGGAAGCGGCAACGGCTGCAAGCGCGCCGAGCTCGATAAGTTTTTTGAAAACCCCTTTGAAATCCACTTCTCCTTTTCCGACTATAAAGTCTATGGCTTCGCCTATGACGACGGGCACGAAAAGCGTTGCCGCTATCTGTATGAGAGCAAAGAAAAGGGCGAGGACGAGCCATTTACGGTAGGGTTTCACATAGGACAGAAGTCTTGATACAGTTCTTTTTTTCGCTGCGTTTTTTTTCATGCCGTCACCCCCTGGGACATACAGATCTCTCTGTATACCTCGCAGTTTTCATACAGCTCTTTATGACTGCCCTTTCCGACAATCTCCCCGTCCTCCAAGACGAGTATTTCGTCGGCATGGCGTATCGAGCCGCAGCGTTGGGAAACTATTATGGTCGTCAGTCCGTCTATTTCTTTGAGAGCGGCGCGAAGATTTCTGTCGGTGAGCGTGTCGAGCGCAGACGACGAGTCGTCGAGGATAAGAAGTTTGGGCGCTTTCGCGAGCGCGCGGGCGATCGTAAGTCTTTGCCGCTGTCCGCCCGAAAAGTTTTTGCCGCCGGCGGCTACGGGCGCGTCCAAAAATTCGGGCTTTGCCGCGATAAAGTCGTATGCTTGCGCGGCTTTCAAAGCGGATATGATTTTTTCGTCGTCTATCGCCTTGTCGCCCATCTGCATATTGTCGCGCACCGTGCCCGAAAACAGCCCGGTTTTCTGTGCGACTATTCCTATGCGGGAACGAAGCTGTTTTAAAGGGAACTTTCGGACGTCTACGCCGCAGAGTTTGACCGAGCCGCCGACTGCGTCGTAGAATCTGGGTATTAGTCCGACGAGCGTGGATTTGCCGGAGCCTGTCGCGCCGATTATGCCGAGGCTCTTGCCGCGTTCGAGTCTGAACGATACGTCTTTAAGAGAGAGGCGGTCGGCATTGTACGAGAAGTCTACATGCTCGAATTCGACTTCCGGCGCGCTTTCGTTTAAAGCTACGTTTTCGTCGCTTCCGTCCTTTACGGAAGGGGAGAGCGCGAATACCTCGTTTATACGCGAAGCCGAAGCCGAGGCTTTGGTAAAAGTCACTATGAGATTCGCGAATACTATCAGTGCAAGTAGGATCTGGCTCAGATAGTTTACGAGCGCTATGAGTTGACCTTGCGTGACCGCGCCGTCGAACACTTTGTATCCGCCGAGAGCAATAACCGCTATTATACAGGCGTTTATCACGACGTAAGTAAGAGGGTTTAAGAGGGCGGAAAGTTTACCTACGGATTCGGAAACTTTAGTGAGACCGTCGGTCGCTTCGTCGAAGTCGCGTTTTTCCTCGTCTTGTTTCGAGAAGGCCCGTACGACGCGCGCGCCCGAAAGGTTTTCTTCGGTAAGCTCGTTTACGTCGTCGAGCCGCCTTTGTACCTTTTTGTACGAAGGCACTGTCGCGCGCATGATGAAAAACAGTATTAGGGATATGACAATAGCTCCCGCAACGAATATAAGCGCGAGACGGGCGTTGATCGTGAACGCCATGACGGCTGAACCTACGACTATGAACGGAACGCGCGTTATGAGGCGAATGAACATTGCCACAGCAGTCTGAGTCTGGTTTACGTCGGCGGTAATGCGCGTGAGCATGGACGACGAGCCTATCGTGTCAAGCTCGGCAAAAGAAAGTTTGTTTATGTGGGAGAACAGAGCTTTTCTCAAGTTGGTTCCGTATCCCGTCGAAGAGACTGCGGCGAGATATTGACAGGACAGCGAAAAGCCGAGTCCGAGCGCTCCGAGTACCACCATTACGAGTCCGTATTTTACGACGTAGGACGTGTCGCCTCCGCCTATGCCTATGTCGATTATATCTGCGACAATCAGCGGAATGATAAGCTCGAAAGCCGCCTCCGTGAATTTCAGAAGCGGCGCTATGATCGCCTGCGGGCGATAGCCTTTTAAAAATTTTATGAGTTTGAACATCGGCAATATAGATTATGAATCGGTTTGAGACATTGTGTTTTTCTTTTTCTGTATTCAGTTAAGATTTTCGAGTTTTGCTTCTATGGCATTCAACATGAACTTCGCAAGCTCGAAATCGGGAGTGATTTCGATACATACGTCGAATTCCGCCTTGGCGTCGTCAAGCTCTACCGACCCGCCGGCAGTCAGTCCCAAAAGGCAAAGTCCGCGATAGTAATGCAAGTACGCCTGTTTGCGCTCGTCGAGATTTTGCGCGAGAAATTCGTCGATGAGAGTCACGACCTCTTTGAGTTCGTTTTCGCGGCTTACCGGATCTCGTCCGAGTATGGAAACGCGAGCGGCTATGTTCAAAAGAGCTATATCGCAGTTGTAAGGGTCTCTGTCGAGCAGTTTTTCCGTACCGTCCGCGACTGCCGGAAAGTCGCCTCCAGCCAATAGTTTTTTGAACATTTCCATTTCCCGAGTGTCTCCGCTGTCGAGGATCTCTTCTCGGAACTTCGAATACGGCTCATACCATTCGACATACATTCCCGCAAGCCCCGCCGCTTCGAGGTCCTCTCGGCAATCGTTCACGAGCGAGCGATAACGCGATGCGAGCACGGCTTCGAGCACGTCTGTTCGGGTGAGTTCGTCTCGGGTCTTTTCGTACAGTTCGTCGTCGAGATGAGGCGAAGCGGCAACAAGGTAAGGATAGAATATATACCACAGAGCTTTAAGCTCGGAATCAGTCGTTGATTTTACGATAATGTACGCAGCTTCGTATGCGGTCAGCTCGCATCCGTCTCCCTGCGGTTTAAGCGTGATTTCGTCTTCGGGGAGAAATACGAGAGCAAATCTGCGAAGAGCATTTAACGCGGCGTCTCGGTTGTGCTGTTCGAGCGCGCTGCGCTTTATTTCAGCGGCAGACAGTTTTATCAGCATATCGAGGGCAAAAGTATCGGTTATTTTGTTTTCTTCCATAATGTCTCCGTAAAAAAACACTTATAATTTATTCGTTTGTCATGTCCCTGTCACATTCGCCGAGTATAATCAAGGCAAATAGGTCAAGGAGGTAAAGCCATAAGAGAAAAATTGCGACATCTTTAAATTCTTCCTTTGTAAATCGGAAACGGCTCGGCTATAAAAAAGCGCGGGTCGTTTTCGCTCAGGCGAGAAGCTCCATTATGTCCTTCATAGTCCAAGCGTTTTCGCCGCCCACCATCAGCGACGAGAGCGCGCTCTTCTTTTCCTGAAGTTTCATTATTTTTTCTTCGAGCGTGTTCTTCATGATGAGCTTGTATACCTGGACCGAACGGTTCTGACCAATGCGATACGCTCTGTCGGTCGCCTGATTCATGACCGATTCGTTCCACCACGGGTCGTAGTGAATGACTACGTCGGCGCCCGTGAGGTTCAGACCCGTTCCTCCTGCTTTCAGAGAAATAAGAAAGACCTGCGTGTCGTCGCCGTTGAAACGATTGACGAGGCGCATACGCTCGGTCTTCGGCGTGTCTCCCTTCAAGATGTAGTGAGAAATACCGAGTTCGACGAGCTTGTTTCTTATTACGTCGAGCATAGACGTAAACTGCGAAAAGACAAGCACCTTGTGCCCGCCTTCGGTTGCCGAAGACAGGAGTTCGAGGCAGGTGTCGAGTTTGGCGGAATTTCCGTTATAATCGGGATAGACGAGGGCGGGGTGACAGCAAAGCTGGCGCAGTTTCGTCAGCATACTCAAAACCACTACTTTGTTGAGCGTTTCGCCGGCGACGCTCTGTTTGACCAGCATAAGGTTTGCGTCGTACAGTTTCTTTTGTTCGTCCTCGAGACTGCTTACGACGCTGCTCTCCATTTTGGGCGGAAGTTCCGAAAGTACGGCGGATTTTAATCTTCGCATGATGAATGGAGATACAAGCTTGCGCAAGCGGTTGTAGGCGCTGTCGTTGCCTTTCAAGATCTCGCTTTCGAACGAGTCGCGAAAACGCGGGTAAGAGCCGAGGTAATGCGGCATTATGAAATCGAAAATACTCCAAAGTTCGGCAAGCGAATTTTCTATCGGCGTGCCCGTCAAAGCGAAACGGTAGTCGGACTTAAGCGTCTTTACGGCGCGCGCGTTTTTTGTTTCAGGGTTTTTGATGAACTGCGCTTCGTCCACGATTGCGTATTCGAAATTTATGTCTTTGTAAAGTTCGTCGTCGCGTCGGATAAGCTCGTACGACGTGATCACTACGTCGAAATCCTTTACGCCCGAAAGAAGAGATCTTCTTTCCTCATAAGCGCCCATTACGGCAAGCACTTTCATTGCGGGAGCGAATTTATTGAGTTCGCTCACCCAATTCAGTATGAGCGTCGTGGGGCAGACTATTATGGAAGTCTTTTTACATTCCGACGAAAGGAGAAGAGCTATGACCTGCAGCGATTTTCCCAGTCCCATATCGTCGGCGAGGATTCCGCCGAATCCGTACTTGCAGAGAGTTTTGAGCCAACGGAAACCCGTCTTTTGATAGTTTCTCAAAACCTCGCGAAGAGATACGGGCACCTCTATGTCAATCGATTCGGGCGAGGAAAGTTCGCTTATCATGGCTTTGAACGAGCGGTCGCGTTCGAGATTGAAAAAGCCGCTTTTAAGTTCGTTGTTTATAAACGGAGCGTAGTATTTGGGAAGGGTGAGTTTCTCTCCGTCGATATCCGCGACTTCGAGAATTTCGCTCATTGCGCCGAGCGAAGCGTCGTTCAGATCGACGAACGAGCCGTCCGAAAGGCGGATATAGCTGCGCTTTTCGCGGTAAGCTCGCAGAATACTCATGAGTTGATCGTTTGTGAAGTCCTCGGCTTCGACGTCAAGTCCCAAAAGATCGCTCGAAAGGCGTACTCCGACTTTTATCCTCGGCGGCTTTTTTACGCGGATCTTTTTGAGTTCGTCCGCAAGGTACACGTCGAGATAGCTGACAAGTTCCGCAACGCCTCTTGCGAGGAAAACGTAAATGGAATTTTCGTCTTCGAGTTCGAGACGCGGGAAGGACGGAAAATATTTCAACAGCAGATTTTTTATTATCTTTTCGGCTTCGAAGTCGCGCACCGCCGAACCGTACGGCGCGTTGTCGTCGAGTATGTCGACTTCGTTGTCGTCGTATGTGCAGACGAGGTTGGCGCTTATCGTGCCGGGCGTTTGCCCCGGATTCAAGAGAAGTTTGGCGACAAGCGGCGCGGCTTCGAAAATCGTAAGGTCGCCGCCTTCGGCGTCCACCTCGATAAAGCGAGAAAGCTGCGCCACGACGTTGTTATAAAATAACGGCATATCTGCGAGCGATATGAACAGCGTCTTATGCGACGATAAAAATTTAAGCGCGGGCAGACAGTATTCGTCGAATTCGTCGTCTAAGCGGAAAATGCGCGTGTCCGTGATCATGTAAGTGTAATTTTTGCCCACGACCGTCTTGAAAGCGCCGAGATCGGACGAAAATTCGTAGCCGCCGTCTTTCGAAACGGCCTTTATTTTTACTCCGACGGCGTTTACGTCGGGACAAAGCAGACGCAAGCCGTTTTTGATGTTTCCGTCGTTGTAAGCTGCCATCTGTCCCGAATAGAGGTCGAAAAATTCGTCGAAGTCTCCTCCGGGAAGAGGCAAAAGATTTTTGGCGGGGGAAGAAAGACCGAGTTCGGTTTTCTCGCGATAGCTTCCCACTACGAAGCGGGCGAGGTTTGCGGACAAAGGATCGAAGGCGTCGTAACTGTGCGCCGTCGTAAGATCCACGCCGTAACGCCTGACCGCGCCGGATTGCATACAGGACGCAAAGTCGCTGATGTCGCGAACGAGGTAGATCTTCTCTCGTCCTATCTGAAGCATGAGATAGACTTTGCCGTCCTCGAGGCACACGGTGGGCATGAGCCTGACGGGCGCTTCTCCGCCGCGACCTCTGCGCAGAGTCTTCTTTTTCGCATAATCGGATATCAAATTGAGGGCGACGGGGGAAGTTGCGTTTCGTTTTTCGACTTCCGCCGTCTTTGCGGCCGCGGGATTTTTTTCCTCGAAAGCGAGTGCGGTCGCGACGATATGCTTGCACGGTCCGTCTGTCGAAGCGGCAAACTCGCAGTCGCAAGAATAATCGTAAAGCCCGCCCTGTTCGTCGAAAATTATTCGCGTAACATGGTCGGTTTTTTCGCCTTTGACTATGGCCGATATGACCGCTTTGCCGCCGTCATAGCAAAGGTTCAGATTGCGGACGCGGTTGTCGTAATATCGCTTTTTGCCGCCCGTGAACGCGCCCGAAGAAGCCTCGTTGTACAGTGTGTCGAAATCCAGCGCCATAGCTTTTACTCCTTTGATTTTTAACGGGTTTTCTGCTGTTTTTACGCAATTTGTCCAAAAACCCATTTTAGAGTATATCTATTATATCATTTTGCCGCCGCGCTTGTAAAGTCTTTTGCAAAAGGAGTTGTTTTAAAAGTTGACGGAAAGGACAAAGCTATGCTAAAATATGACCGAATAATATCAAAGAGGCAAGTAAAATGGCTAAGAGCAAGGAAAAAAGAGTGGTCGTAATTACGGGAGCGTCTTCCGGTATAGGAAAGGAACTCAAGTCTATGTTCGAATCCTGCGGCGACTATGTTTTGGGGCTATCGCGCACGAATTGCGGAGAGGGTTGGCGCGAATGCGACGTGACGGATGCCGAGCGCGTGCGCGCGGCAATAGACGCGATAGGGCAAGAGTACGGAAGGATAGATATCCTTATCAATAATGCGGGAGTCGGCATAAGCGGCGCTTTGGAACTGACCGAAGACGCCGACTACGAGCGCGTCATGAAAACCAACGTGGACGGAGTGTTCAACGTCTCGCGCGCGGCTGTAAAATACATGAAGCGCGGAGCGAAAATAGTAAATATTTCGTCCGTCTGCGCGCTGTTCTCTCTCCCGTTCCGCTCGCTGTACTGCGCGGCGAAAGCGGCTGTGAATATGCTGTCGTTCGGCTTGCGCATGGAACTCAGATCGAGCGGTATTACCGTCGTCGCCGTTTGCCCGGGGGAGATAAAGACGGGATTTACCAAGCATCGCATAAAAAACTTTGCTACGAGCGAGCGTTACGGCGACCGTATAGAGAAAGCCACGAAAGGCATAGACAAGAAAGAGGACAGGCGCATGGACTGCAAAGCCGCTTGCAAAAAAATATATAAGATCGCGACGAAGAAAAAGGGGGCTATGTACATCGTCGGGTTTAAGTACAAGTTGCTTAACTTCGTTTCGCGTCTTGTTCCAGTCGGAGCAATGGTCTCTGCGACGGGATCGCTCATGGGCGGCAAGTAGAGCGTGAGTTTAAGTTTACAAACGCGCGCTCGAAGTTTTAAAAACAGAGATAATAAAAGAAAAAAGTGGAAATTTCGACGTTTTTCGCTTCGATATGGTTGCAATTTGTCGAGTAAAATGTTATAATATAAAATATCAAAGAAGAGAAACGGAGGTCGCAATCGGGAATTTGGCGGGACATTGTTTGTCCCCCCCCCTCGCAGTTTGTGCATTGCGATTCTTTTGTGACCCCTTCGACATACATTTTTCAGGGAGGTGTTCGGACGTATGTCGTTTTTGAAGAAGTACGGCGCGAAAATATTTTTCGGTCTGTCTTGCGTTTTGCTTGCTGCGGCTATCGCGTTTTCGGCGATGTCGTTTGCTCGATACGTTTCTCATGTCGGAAGCGGCGGTGGTGCGAGCACGGCTACTATCGATTGCAAAGTGAACGTCTCGGGCGGAGGAGAAAATACGTTTGTGAACGCTCCGTTCATGCAATCCGTCTCCGGTAATACCGTTCCCGTAAGAATGAACAATTGGGCGGAGACCGAGTTTTCTCTCGAAAATCACGGCAAGTACGGGCTTAAGTACGAATACGGCTTCGTCTTTTATGTTCCCAATGCTTTTGCCGACAAGGCGATGTTTCAGTTTCTCGAGTTGGGTGACGGGGACGCGGTCGTAAAGGCAAGCGATATGTATAAAGTGTCCGGCGCGGAACTCGAAGCGACGACTCAAACGAGCGACGGCTTGAAGTTTGAGAACGAATACGATATGCTTATAAACGATGGCGGGAAGCTCGAAGTGGACAGCACGAAAGTCACGGACGCAGGTGCGAGAGACGCGAAACTTCGGACGACGTTCGTGACTACATATCCGCAGGATATGGAGGGCGGACTTGCGGGAAAACTTGTATGCCCCGTGTCGTTTGCGCGCGCGGCTCTTCTCGGCTACCGTTGCATAACCGTAAATCTTGCTCGCACCGCAGAGGCGGAAGAGCACATATTGAAGGAAGGCGACGTACATAGATTCGTGCTGCGCACGGTACTGTTGGAAGCGCGCGACGACATTGCTTCGGAAGAAAATAAGAATTTCGATTTGGCAGTTTACGGAGAGTTGGAGCCTATAATCGCCGTCGAGTCCGGCTATCACGTCAAATGGGAAGGAGAGGGCGACGAACGACATCTCGTTGCGGCGGAAATGAAACCCGTCGAAAACGGCGAAACCGTAGAACCCGATAAGAAAATAATCATCGACGGAAAGGAATATAAGATTACGGGGACATACGAAAGAGTGACCCCGAGCGCCTGTATGGGACTCGGAGCGCCGTGCGTCATAGCCGCGGTATTTACGCAGGTAGCATAAGGAAGAGAGAAAGATATTGAAAAGAGCGACTGACAATAAGAAAAACGCGAAGTTCTACGCGGCGCTGGCGACACTGTGTCTTGCGGCGGCGCTTCTTATCGCGTCTTTATCGGTTGTCATGACGCAGGCGAAATACGTTACGGAAATAGGCGGCGGTACGGTGGATTACGAAACGCAATCGCCGTTTCAGGTCCAATCCCAGCAAGATCTTGTAAACGCTATCAAGAGCGGTTACGGAAGCGTGCAGATCAAGAAAGATCTCGACGGTCCCATAATCATGACGGGAGATTCGCTCGAACTCATAAACGATTTGGTCATCGATCTGAACGGTAACGAGATAGAGCGTAACAACCGAGACAGTCTTTTAAGCGTACCCGAAGGCAAATCGTTTACGGTAGTGGACAGCGCGGGGGGGGGAGGGCTTTATAATCCGATAGGAACGGTGCTGTCCGTGTCGGGCGGCGAACTGAACGTATACGGAGGACTGTTCGAAAGCGGACCTCGTCCCGAAGAGTATTTCAGCACATTAAAAGAAAAAAGCGAGTATTCGGGCGACAATATCAAGAATCTTATAGATACGGGCAAGACGTACGATCTCGCGTCGAACGGCGCGGTGGATACGACAAAGCCCGTCGTGCGGCCTCGTCTCGCCGTAAGGAATTACGGAATCGAAGGTATGCGGTATATGGGCAACATATACTTCGACGTCTCTTACGAAACATATATAGATCGCGACACTTATTGCTATGTTATGCCCGAAGGGGAAACGGGAGAAAACTTTGCGTCTTTCGATACGAGAGAAGCCGATTTTTCTTATGTCTATTTTATAGACGATAACGGTTATCCGACCGATTCGACCGTCGGTAAGCGCGTAATGATTTTCGGCTACAACAACGATATAGCTTATTCAGTGAAAAACGCGAGCGGCGAAGCGCCTAACTATGCGGCGGTGCAAATGCTTTCGGGAGAGCTGAACATAAACGTCGAGGCGGGTGCGGGAAGCGGACGTTCTCGCATGGCGGGAAGCTTTTATCAGTATTTCGGCACTTGGCAAACTTCGTGCATCTATATGGAAGGCGGCGTGATGAACGTATCGACTACGGGCGAGATCGCCACTGTAGACCCGAATACCCTTCCTGCGCTCAAGGCGGACGAAACGCGCGAAAATTCGGCGAAGTACGGAGAAAGCGCCTGCATATTCAGCATTACAAAGACGGACGCAGACGGGAATCCGTTGGGCGCGGGAGGTACGCTCGAAGTGCGTAAGCTTGCTTCAGCTACGTCTTACAACGGAAGCGTCATTTCGCTTTCCGGCGGCGACGTCACACTGTACGATGCGAACATAACGAAGAACGCGACGCTTTCGCACGGCGACGATCCATTCGGTATCGCGGACGTAGGAGGCGAATTCCCCTCCGACCGTCAGTATCGCGACGCGGCTGTTTTCCTGAACGGCGGCACGCTCACGCTCGAGGGCAAGGACGACAGAGAAAAGTCCAAGTCGGTAAACGTCGTCGTAAACAAAGATATAAACAACAGAAAAGCGATCGCTTCCGGTAACACAAAGGTGCAGACTTATCCCGAATCGGAATCGGGGACTCCTCTCGGTGACGGAACGTATAGAATTTATCAATCTACGTTCGGTATTCTTTCGCGCGGAAGAAGTAAGTTAAAGGCGAGCAGCTTCAATGCTAAAAATCTTGCCGTTACCATGCACGGCGCATATTCGTACGGAATTTTCGGAACGCGTGGCAAAGTAAAGATCACGGACGGAAGCGTAACTCTCGATTCCGACAGCCATACATACGGCATATATGCCGTAAACAGAACGGAGGCGGTGGACGGCGACGGAAATAAACGCGCCGTAAATGTCGAGCTTGTGAATACCGACGTCGAGCTGGGGGATCTTACGGGCAGTCCTACTTACGAGGGAAGCGGAGATCTTCCCGACGAGGACGCTTGGGCGAGCGTCTCGGGAGAACATCTCGGAAAGAACTACAGAGACGGAGCTATGCGCGCCGCTTCCTGCGGCGTATACCTCGACTCGTCCGAATACAAGGGAGGCGAGGTCACTCTCGACAATTCCGAGATAAATTCCCGCGAGCTCGGTGTGTCCGTATACGACGGGACGCTGACTTTCAAAAACGGCGGCGGAATAGACGCGTTCAATGCGTCGGCGGTCTGTCTTTCGGGCGGCGACATTCGTTTTGAAAATAATTCTTCGACAAGCGAGCCTACGAATTACAATATAAATTGCTACATAAATCGTAAGGGCGTAGGTCCGTCGAGCGGCTGTTCGGCAACTTCCGCAGAAGCCGTTGCCGCAGGCAATCACAATTACGAGATATTTCTTCCGTATCAAAGAGATTCGGTTGACGAGCACGGAAATCGTGAAACGTATGCGAATGAAAACGGTATACGCGTCGTAGGCGGCAGTCTCGTCTGCGAAGGAAAGCTCACGATGAACTTCCGCGGACTTTACAACGATTTCGATATGTTTGTTACACGGTCGCAACATTCGTCCACAGGAAATTATACGAATTACGATAAAGTGAAAATAAAGAGCTTTGCCGTCGCTTGTATCAATCGCGAGACGGGCAAAGACGAGACGGTCGTCCCCGCGAATATAAACATAAAATATGCGGACATAACGTCGGCAGTCGGCGGCGGCGTAAAGGTGCAGGGCGGAACCATCACTCTCGGAGACGAAACGCGAACCGCGGACGAATTCGAAAGCGATATAAGCGTGCATACCACCGGTCATGTGCACTTAAATGAAGCTTGTTATGCTTCTTATGATCAGCTGGGCACTACATGGCAGTTTTTTCCGAATCTTTCCGGCGGTCATGCTGTCATAGCGCGCGGCGGCAATATCGACGTTTACAACGGGACGTATACGGCTGACAACAGCAACAGCGTCGCGGCTTCGGACGAGGGCGGAGAGGCTATTGTTATAAATATCCACAACGGAACTTTTGCGGGAAATATGTACAACCACGGAGGAGCTACGGGTAATCCGTCGACCTCGCATATGTGGGATAATACAAAACCGTCTTGGGGCGACAAATCTCTTCAGCGCGTGCAGGCTATGGGTCCGGCTACATACTATGGACTTAAGGTCATGGGCGCAGCTCGGGTAAACATAGAAAACGGTACGTTCGGCGGTAAAAACGGCGGCGCGCTCGTTTACGGAAGCGGCTCGGCGGCAAATGACCGCGCCGTGGTAAAAATAGAAAAAGGCGTATTTAACAGCGGCGAATATCTGAACAACGGAGTTGCTACGAAAGCCGATTGTTTTAATGCCTCCGACTATAGTACGATATATTTCGGTGCATTGACGAAAACCGAGATTGCTTCGTACACAACGTATAAGGAAAGACAAGACCTTATCAAAATGGATGCGGTGAACACGACGATTTCCGTTACTACCCTATTGCCTGTTAAAAGAGAGGTTATCGACATAAACGGAGCTTCAAAAAAAATAGTCGATACCGACATAAAGGTGTACGTCTATTACGGTACTTACAATGTTGGCGCCAATCCGTCCGGCATAGGCTATATCAGCCCCGAAATCGCGGGCGCGGATTTCTATATATACGGTTACGGCAAAAACGTCTGTTCGCAAAGCGGCGTCACATGGAATTCTACCTACGGTCGTATTTATTTCGAAAACGAGGGAAAGCACGTCGATTTCGATAAGACGCATCGCAAAGTCAGCGCTGACGTCGGATATTACGAGGAGGGAGTCGCGCCGAGTGAGCCGACAGGCGCGGCGATAATAAACGAAGCTGTTCCGAATCAAACGGGAACCGTGCCTATAGGCGGTTAAGGAAAAATCTCGATGTGGGAAAGAGTTATACTCTTGCTTATATCGTTTACATATATAAACAATAAAATTTCTGTAAAAGGAGAAAGAAAAATGGAAGAAAAAAAGACTCGCGGCAATAAGAAAATACTTGTCGTACTCGCAATGCTCTTTCTGCTCGTTGCGATATTCGCGATCGGCGGCTATACGTTCGCAAAGTATATTTCGAGCCAAAGCACCGGCACTCAGCAAGCAACCGTTGCAAAGTGGGGCTATGTGGTGACTGTCGATACGACTAATTTGTTCGGCGACAAATACGAAGCAGATACTAACAACGTCAGCACCGTAACCGCAACAGGCACGACGCTCAGCATTGCGGCAAAAACGGCGGGAAACAAGGTCGTTGCTCCGAGCGGTAAGGGTTCTATGACCATTACTATTACGGGAATGGCTGAAGTTGCGGCACAGCTTACTTACACGGCAGATAGTTCGGTTACTACTTCCGACATAAAACTTACGCGTGCGGAAAGCGGAACTGTCGGCGACGACGCTTATGTTGCTCCTGTAGATTACCGACCCGTTAAGTGGTCGATAACGAAGGGTACCGACGCAATACAGTATACCGACGCTGCCGACAGCAACAAAAAAGACGCTACCGCAACAACGCTTGAAAATTGTCTTAAGGCTCTTTCCGAGCAGTGCGGCAATGTTTTGGAAGCTAACGACGAAACCTACAAAGACGGCGTTACTTTTACGCTTTCTTGGGAATGGGCATTCCATACTGATGACGCGAGCGACAAGTTCGATACCATACTCGGTTATGCAGCAGAAGGTAAGACGGGCGATATTCTCGAAGGTTGCACAGCAGTTACCAATATCGAATTCGGCTTCTCTATCGGCATTGCTCAGATAGCTACCCGCTCATAATCGATTCCTTTGTTGTAAACTAATTCAACCCAGTGTTTTGCTTCTCGTATTTCGGGAAGCAAAACAGCGGTTTTATTAAACCGCAAATTCCCTCCGCAAATACAAGGACGGCAATGGTAAAAGAAATCGGCTACAATTCCAATCTGACTGCCGACGGGGTTTCCGAAGGAGATAAGTTCCGCAAGGGAAAGAAAGCCCGCGTGCTTTTCGATGCGCAAAAGAATATTTTGGGCAGCATTTCCGACAGCTCGGTATTCGACCTTAAGGGCAACGAAATAGCGACTTTAAAGTCGGAAGAAAGGCGCGAGAAAAGCGGCGGAAAAATACGCGTAGCGGAGTACGCTTCCGATACGCGGTCTTTCCGTTTGGTCGATAACAAGTTTTATACAGCCGCGGGCGATACGCAAATGTGGACGGGTTACTTCAGAATGCGCGAAAGGAACAAAGCCCACATAATAGTGCTGTCCGTGCTTGCCGCCGCGCTTACCGCCATGCTCATATTGCTGTCCCTCATAGGGTTGCCTTTCGGAGAAAAGGTGCGTCCCGTAATAGACATCAGGGATGTGAACGGCGGTTGGGAAGCGCAGGGGACGGTCGCCGTATTTCCGAATAAAGTCAAACCCGGAAATTCGGGCGAATACGAATTCATTCTGAACAATCCTCACAATGCGGCGATGGCGTATTCCATTTCGCTCGAACCTCTTTACGAGGGGGAAAAGATCATCGATTTCCCGATAACTTTCCGTCTTAAGATGAACAACGTCGTTATGCAGTCGCCGGAGTGGAAGCGTATCGAAGATATGAACTTCTCGGATATGACCATTCTTGCAGAGTCTACGCAGTCGTTCACTTTGGAGTGGCGTTGGGCGTTCGACGACGGAAACAACGAAAACGATACGGTGATAGGCGCGGACGGTGGAAAGATCTCCATAGTTATTAACGTCACGGCGCAAGCGAGGTAGGTATGGACGAAAACAGGAAAAACGTCAAGGATTTTTCGCCTGAAATTTCCGATGAGCAAACAGGCAAAGAGCACGATGCGAATACCGACGTAAAGGTTGATCCTCAAGCCTTTGCAGGTTCATCCGCCGACGTTGCAGGCGCGGATTCTACCGAAGCAAAGAAAAAGCGAACGAAGAAAATCGTGGGTTGGACATTTACGGGCATAGGACTTGCCGTGATTGCGTTTTTGCTGTTCGTCGTATCGGTGCTTGCGGTGGACAGGTTCGTCAATCGCTCGCCCGTGCCGTCGTTTTTCGGCGTTGCTACTCTTGTGGTGGCGACGGGAAGTATGTCCGGGACGATAGAAGAGGGCGACCTTATAATCGTAAAACGCGCAGACGAGTACAAGATAGGCGACATCGTGACCTTTCTCGGTCAGGGCGACGAAATTCCGACTACTCACCGTATTATTCGCATCGACGGAGACAAGTTCTATACTAAAGGCGACGCAAACAACGCCGAAGATCCGCGCGCCGTTCTCAAAGAAGATGTGGTTGGCAAGGTCGTGGGGACGGTTCCTTATGTCGGATTGTTTTTCCGTTGGCTCAAAGAAGAGCTCGGTTGGCTCTATCTTGTGGCGGGTATTGCCGTCATTGCATCGGGGATAGTTCTTTTGAAATATTTTTCTCAACCCAAAAGCAAAAAGGAGAAGTAGGCGATGACTGTTCTCACAGTAGGTTTGATAAGCGCCGAATGGGGCTCTGCGGTCAAGACTGTTTTGATTGCGGCGGTCGCGTTTGTGCTTGCCGCCGTGCTTACCATGCTCGTGTTTGAAATAGTCGGCAGGTACAGGAAAGAATCTATCGAAATAGAAGTCAGAAACGTACCGTCTGACGACTTTGTCCGCAGTAAACCTATTGCGGAAAAGGAAGTGCCGGCTGTAGAGGAAAGCGAGAAACAGAAGGAAGAAGAGGTCAAGCTCGAAGAAGCCGCAGTTCTTGTGGACGACGGCGTGGATGCGGAAAGCGGAACCGTGATAGTGGGAGAAACGAGACTTAAAGTCGGATACAACCGAAGTTTTACGGCAAAACTCATTCAGTCCGACGATACGCTCAAATCGCGCTACAGCGAACTTTACAACGAGTTTTTGCGATACGAATTGAAGTCGCGCATGAGCTGGAGCAATGAGTCACTCTATCGCGGACGAAAGACGTATGCAAAGTTCGCCATTCGCGGCAAGACGCTGTCGCTCTATCTCGCGCTAAGGCCCTCTGAATTCGCCGAAACCAAATACGGCTTTAAGGATGCGGGGAACGTCGCAAAGTACAAGGACGTGCCCATGAGGCTTAAGATAAAGTCCGCTCGCGGCGTGCGCTGGGCGAAAGAACTCATCGCCGTAGTCGCCGAAAAAGCGAAGTGGAAGAAAAAAGATGTTCCCGAAGCCAACTATCGCCCCGAGTATCAAAATACGACGACGCTTGTGCGCGAAGGATATATAAAGCTGTATTACATATCGGACGCCGAAGTCGGAAAAGAGGCGCTGAACGAAGCCGCCGCCGCCGATCTCAAACAGATAGACCGAACGCCCCGAGATTTTACGACAAAGCTCATGCGGGCGAGCCTCGAGCTCAAAACCCGTTACAGCGCCGTCAAGAACGAGCTGTTGCGCTACGGTATGAAATCGCGCATGAGTATCGCGAACGAGTCTTTGTACCGCGACAGGACAACATATGCGAAGTTCGCGATACGCGGCAAGACCCTTTTTCTCCACATCGCGCTCAACCCGGAGGAGTTTATAGGCACGAAATACAACTTCCGCAATATGGGGGACGTTGGGAAATACGGAGCCGTGCCCATGCGCGTCAAACTCAAGTCCGATCGCAGCGTGCGTTGGGTAAAGGAGCTTATTGCGACTATGGCGGAAAAGAAAGGCTGGCAAAGGGAAGAACTCGAGGAACGCGACTTTCGCTATGTCGAGGAAAAGAGGAAGTAAGACGGGAAAGCCCGAAGTCAACATAAGAAAAAGCAGTTGATGCTTTGTAGGTATCAACTGCTTTTTGCGTATCATATCGTTTGATTCAGTATATCTTCGAGGCAAGTGCGGACAGAGGTCTCGTTTCCTTTTTAAACGTAAGTTCTCCGCATATGAATTTATAAACCGCCGCTACGGGAAGCGCGCAGACAAACGTGGCGAGGCTTCCGACGATTTCATACGGTATATCGGACAGAATGTACAAAGCGGGATTTACGCCCCACAGAAGAACGGTTGCCGCCACGGATACCCAGAAGTAGAGAAGCGAGGAAAGCATTGCCATTGCCGCATACGAAAATATGCTTATGTTTTTGTGTCCGAAGTTGAACGCCTTATACACAAGCAACGGCATCATATAGCCTATCCACACTTCGAGGAGCCACAGGTGTGCACGCATGAGGTCGAGCGGATTCCATGCTATGCAACTCAACTCGAACATTACCGAGTATACGGAGACGAGCACGAGATTTTTTGCGGGGCTCATGCACGCCGCGCACACTACGAGCACGGGGAAAACGATGTTCGCAAACGGAATGTTCAAAACGAACTGATCGACGCACATTGCCGCAAGAAGCGCGAACATTGCCGCCCAGCCCTTGACTCCTTTCGTCTTTGCGAGGCGTTCCGCCTTGTTTAAACTAAACTTGTTTGTCATAACGTCTCCTTTTAATACAGCCAACCGCGGTAGACGAGAATTACTGTTTTAACATCGTCGTCCGTGCCGCCCAAGCCGTCTGAACCTAATAAAGATTGAAAGTTCGCGCACTTTGCATATTCGCCGTCGATTGCCATATATACGGTTTCGAGGTTATAGACCGTGCCGTTTTCGAGTGTAATGTCGTGGAACATATAAAATTTTCGCCCCTCGAGCCTAAACGTCACGCTCTCGTTTTTGTCATCGAAATATTTTACGACCGATTCGTATACGGTGTTTCCGTACATTGGGATTTCCCAACTCTTTATAAGCTCTCCGTCGAGTTTCGAGTGCGGAAATTTGTCTGTGCTTTCCGTCACGCTTTCGTCGCTCGGCTGTCGGAGCTCGAGCGTAAACGTCAAAAGCTTGCCGTTGTCGTCGTAACGGAAACAGGGATTTTCGCTTCGAGCGTCGTTCGGCTCGCACGCCGTAAAGAGGAAAGCGACCGACAATGCAAGTATAACCGATATAAAGACCGTCGTCAAGCGTTTGCGCACGAAAGCCTCCTTAGGACAGTTTGATTACGGCGTCCGCTTGATTGTACGCGCCGAGCGGCGAGGGAGAAGATATGCCGCTCTTAAACGCGAGATAGGCGATTGCAACCGCCGCGTCCTTAATGTTGTCTATTATATAGTTGCCGCTTTCGTCCGTTTCGAGCGTGTCCGCCCAAAGCGACACGAGGTCGTATTTTTCGCCGTCCGCTTCGGCTTTTTCGTATTTCGTCATGTCGAAGCCGTGAGCCATGCCCGAAAGCAATGCGTACTCGGGATCGACAAAGTCCGCAACGTCCTTGCTTATCTCTATTGTCTTGTCGTAGTAGCCGGGCAGTCGGTCGAGGTTTATCATCTCGTCTATCGGCTGATCCCAACCGTCGGTAATGGGGAAATAGCCCTGCATGGTCTTTTCGTATTTCGCCGAATATCCGTCGTGAGTCGTAAGCAGAGATCCCGCAAGCGCCCGCCCCGTAAAGCCGTTCCAATTCGGCGTGTCGCTTACTTTTACGAAGTTTCCGTCGCCGTCGGTTTTATAGTAATCGAGAAAATGTTTGACGGCGTTCGGCGTTGTCTTGTCTATATCGAATCCGAGATTGTGCGCGGTCAGCAGAATTTCGGAGTCTATAGTATACCCCCATGCCGCGCCCTTGTTTTCCGGGTCGAAAGCAGTGTTTTCGTCGTACAGAGCTTTATCGACGGCTTTGAGAAATTCCTCGATCGCGCCGTTGTTTGCCTCGTATTTATCGTCCTGTTTGCCTGTTTTGTCGCAAAAAAGAGCATACTGATTTACAAGCAGCGAATATGAGTAGAGGTAATCTGTGACGGAATAGAATCCCGCGTCCTTTACGGCAGATTCTTTAAACAGATCATAGCTTATCTTGCCGTCGCCGTCTGTTATCGAACTTATGAGGTCGAGACTCTTTTTATATTCGGCAATCGATTCTTCCGAATAGAAGTTACGGTCGAGATATTTGAGATACATTACGTTTGCGCGCGCCTGAACGCTCTTTACTTCGGCAAGCGCAGTCGCGAAACTTTCGCTCGAGAGATATTTTTCGAGTGAAATTTCGAGTTTCTCTTCGAATTCGCTTTTGCCGCAACTCGCCAAAGAAAATGCGAGTATGCCGCAGAGAGCAAGGGATATGACGCGTATGGTATTTTTGATTTTTTTCATTGTCGATCTTCCTTATACGGAAATTTTATTACTCTATAATTATAAAGGAAACGCAATGCATTTGCAAGAAAATCGATTTACATTTTTCGGATTTTGTGGTAAAATCGTCATATAAATCGTTTTCATGACAGACAAGGAGCAAAATGACATTTCGAGAACAACTCATAATTTTGCGCGATAAGCATAAGCTGTCGCAACAGGAGCTGGCAGACAAGCTCGATGTGTCGCGTCAGACCGTTTGTCGTTGGGAGGCAGGCAAAAGTCTGCCGTCGCTTAACCAGCTCGGAAACATATGTAAGGCATTCGAGATCGATCCCAACGCCCTGCTCGGAGAGGAAAACCGTAATTTAAGCGATTCGGGCGAGGCGGAAAGCAAAAAACGCGCGGCGGCGCTTGAAAAAAAGAAGGCGATCGCTTCCGTTGCGTGCATCGGCGCGGCGATCCTCGCGGCGATAGTCGGACTTGCTGTTACGATAGTCTATGCCGTCAAAGACGCTTTGTACGATACGAGTGTGTCTGTTTGGATAATTGCCGTACCGCAAAATACGCCTATGATTATTCTTTCGGCTCTGCTTGCGGTATTTATTTCCGTTTTGGCTATAGTTTTGATTTTAATGTTGAGGAAACGAAGATGAAACGTGCGAGAGCGGCATTGATATGTATTGCGGCGGTCTGTCTTTTCGTTTTATCGTCTTGCTCCGAATGCGGAAAGGGCGAGAGCGCGTTCGTATTCCTTTCGGTGCGGCTTAAAGGCGGCGACGGCATAATTACGGCTTATGCGCAGAACGAATTTGCGATCGGCTCGAACCATATCCCGGTCACGCTCGAGCTGTACTTTTCGGAAGAAAAAAAGAGCGACGTTCGTGACATGGAAGTTGCGGCGAGCGTATACGACGACGACCTCGACATATTCGAAAAGCTCGAGGCGCTTTCCGACGCGGGAAACGGCGGTTATTTTTGCGCTGTGCTCCGCTATGAGTTAAACGGCGAGACCAGATTTTTGCAAAGCGAGTCGGTTTATTACGACGACGGCGGCAATCGCAGATAAATTTCAGGCTTTTCCGCGCATATGCGCTTTCAGCCGTTCGAATTTGCAGCCTATAAAAGCACGGTCTTCCTTATCGAGTCTTTTATATTGTCGGCTCAGCGCGGGTATTTGCCTGTATAATGTGCGGAAAAATGCATTGAAATCCCTTGCGTCTAACTCGTCGAGTGCGGAAAATATAATGTTCACGACCCGTTCGCGTTCGCAGACGGGCATTTCTTTTATCCATTCGTTGACTGCCCTTTCGAGCCATACCGACCCGCTCGAACGCCTTGCGGCGGAAGCGAATCTCTTTCCTCTGACGGCCCAGGAAAACGGGTCGTGTTGCAGAAAACTTATGTTTCCGCTCTTTACGACGGAGAAGCCGTTTTGCGTTTCGAGCAGCATACCAACAAACGACGCATTCGGGACGTACTTATGTATTCGGGAAGAGACGGAAGCGTAAACGTCACTCTGTTGAAATTCTGTCGGAAAACCGGGACCGTCGAAATTGTAAACGCCGATTATACGTTCTTGCAGTTCGGATTTTAAAAGCGCGGCGGCGTAAATTGCGATATTACCGCCCTTTGAATGTCCGCCGAGATAAAATTTTGCTTCGGGGAAAGCGGTCATTATTTTTTCGACGTACGCAAGTCCCTCTTTTTGCGAGGGAATGGGAAAGCGGTAGGCGAGATTGAAATCTTCTTTCCAACCGACGTACGAAGCGTCGGTGCCGCGAAAGGAAATGAAATATGTGTCGTGTTTGAGTTTTACGCACAGCGCGCCGAACTGTTTTTCTTCGTCTGTGCTCGTATCTTCCGTAAAGCGGAAAATTTCGGAGTTTTTAAAGCGGGGACTTTGACGAAGAAAAGAAAACAGCTTTTTGCTCGTTTTCGGGTTAAAGGACGCGGCGTACATTTCCTTGTCGGGACGCAGTTTGTCGTCATCGAGTTCGCCGATCTTTGCTCCCGTACAAACAAGTTGTTTGGGAAGGGAAAAGTACGAAAGCCAAGAGAGCGCGAGAGCGTCCACTTCGTTCGGCTCTTCGGTCTCGAAATCCGCAAGGTTCTGTTTGACGTAGGATATCACGTTGTTTCGCATGGGTGCTTCTCCCGTAAGATGTTCGTCGAGGGAGGGTATCGCCGACATAACCATTATATGATAAAGTCGATTTTTTGCCCGTATATAATATGTTACAAAACACGCACGAAAGGTTTACATTCTCGAACGGCGAAAAAAAATGCGCGTTGTCGGCTTTCGGGGACATACGCGCAAATTTCCATCACGCTTTGGTTTTTAGTTTTACAAAAAAGCGGGAAAAATTTTGTTAAGAAAATTTAACAAAAAACGCTTGACTTTCGGCGGTCAAACGTGATAAAATTACAAGTGCGTATTCTCGCCCTTAAGGCGGACTCGCACCATGCTTTTAATATCGATTACACATATAGTATATACCGAACACGAGAAAAAAGCAACGGTTTTAAGACAAAAAAGTAAAAAAATATTTCAAGCGCTTTAAAGGAGAAATTCAATGGCGGCAAGAACAATAAGAAAGGTAAAGTACGGCAAGACCGAAAGACGCTCGTTTGCGCAGGTGAACGAAGTCATAGATATGCCGTACCTTATCGAGGTGCAGAAAGCGTCGTACGACGAATTCTTGAAGCACGGCATTGCGGAAGTGTTCGAGGACTTTTCCCCGATCACCGACTTTGCGGGCAAGATAGAACTGTACTTTCTCGATCATACGCTCGAGTTTAAGCCCAAGTACACGGAAAAAGAGTGTAAGGACAGAGACGCGACGTATGCGGCGCCTTTAAAAGTAAAGGTGCGTCTCGTATATAAGGAAACGGGACAGGCGATCGAGCAAGAGGTCTTTATGGGCGATTTCCCGCTCATGACCCCGAACGGTTCGTTCATCATCAACGGCGCGGAACGCGTAATCGTCTCCCAGCTTGTCCGCTCGCCCGGCGTGTACTTCGATTTCGTCAAAGACGTAAAGACGGGCAAAGCCTATTACGGCGCAACGAACATTCCTTCCCGCGGCGCTTGGCTCGAGTTCCAGGAGGACGCCTCCGGCACTCTTTGGGTGCACGTCGACCGTACGAGAAAGGTGCCCGCAACGGTGCTCATGCGTTCGCTTTCCGCCGTTACGAAGGGCGCGCAATTCGGTACGGACGAGGAACTGCGCGCGATATTCCACGACGAAAAGCTCATTCGTACGACCTGCGAAAAGGACGGTACGAAAAACGAGGACGACGGTCTTATCGAACTTAACCGCAAGCTTCGTCCCGGAGAGATTCCCAACCTCGACAGCATACGCGGCTATGTGGAAAATCTCTTCTACGACCGCAGAAAGTACGACCTCTCGCGTGTAGGCCGCTATAAATTCAACAAAAAACTTGCGCTCGCCGCACGTATCGCGGGACAGGTCGCAGGCGAGGACGTTACCGACGCGGACGGCGTGCTCTATGTAAAGAAAGGCGCGCTCATCGACGAGCCGACAGCAATCAAGATTCAGAATGCGGGCATAAACGAAGTGACCGTCGCGGTCAATCCCGAGCTTTACGCTACGGAAACGGGCGTTCACACCGTCATAGGCAACAACCACGTCGACCTTAAAGACTATGTCGATTGCGATCCCGAGGATCTCGGCATAGGCGAAAGGGTACACTACACGGCGCTCAAGGCTCTTATGGACGAGGCGGCGGGCGACAGCGAGAAGCTTAAGAATCTCATAGTCGCGAACGTAGACAATCTCGTCGTCAAGCACCTTCTCGTAGACGACGTAATCGCAACCATAAATTATATAACGGGACTTCGCTACGGCATAGGCTTCTGCGACAATATCGACCACCTCGGCAACCGCAGAGTGCGCAGCGTGGGCGAGCTTTTGCAGAATCAGTTCCGCATAGGTATCGCGAGACTCGAGCGCGTCATAAGGGAGAGAATGCAGATCCAGTCGGACGCAGATCTCACTCCGCAGACCCTCATAAACATACGTCCCGTATCGAGCTCGATAAAAGAATTCTTCGGCTCGTCCCAGCTCTCGCAGTTCATGGACGAGAGCAACCCCATAGCAGAGCTCACGCATAAGAGAAAGCTCTCGGCGCTCGGTCCAGGCGGCTTAAACCGCGAGCGCGCTTCGTTCGAGGTGCGCGACGTTCACTACTCGCACTACTCGCGTATGTGCCCGATAGAGACGCCCGAAGGACAGAACATCGGTCTTATAAGCTCGCTTTCCGCATATGCGCGTATCAATCGCTACGGCTTTATCGAAGCTCCGTACCGCAGAGTCGATAAGGAAAACAAGAAGGTCACGGACATAGTCGATTATCTGTCCGCAGACGAAGAGGACAGATACATCGTCGCACAGGCAAACGAGCCTCTCGACGAAAACGGCTGGTTCGAAAAGGAACGTGTGCTTGCGCGTTATCGCGACGACATCGGCGAGCACAATCGCAACGACATCGATTACATCGACGTTTCGCCCCGCCAGATGGTTTCGGTCGCAACGGCGCTCATACCCTTCCTCGAAAACGACGATACGAACCGTGCGCTTATGGGCTCGAACATGCAGAGACAGGCAGTTCCTCTTTTAAAGCCCGAAGCTCCCATCGTCGGCACGGGCATAGAGCATAAAATAGCATACGACTCGGGCGTTATGGTTTGGGCGAGAAATGCGGGCAAAGTCGCATACGTCGACGCGGATACTATAATGGTGGACGAGGACGACGGCGCGCGCTCGACTTACAAGCTCAAAAAGTTCATCGGCTCCAACCAGGGCACTTGCATAAACCAAAAGCCGATCGTCGAAAAGGGCGAGAGAGTGGAAAAGGGTCAGGTGCTTGCCGACGGTCACTCGACGCAAAACGCGGAGCTTGCACTCGGCAGAAACATTCTCATCGGCTTCATGTCCTGGGAAGGCTATAACTACGAGGACGCGATTCTCATAAACGAAAAGATAGCAAAAGACGACGTGTTCACTTCCATTCATATAGAGGAACACGAAATCGACGCGAGAGACACGAAACTCGGCGAGGAAGAGATTACGCGCGACATACCCAACGTCGGCGAGGACGCTCTTAAAAACCTCGACGAGGACGGTATCGTGCGCATAGGCGCCGAGGTCACGAGCGGCGACATTCTCGTCGGCAAGGTTACGCCCAAGGGCGAGACCGAGCTCACGCCCGAGGAAAGACTGCTGCGCGCTATATTCGGCGAAAAGGCGAGAGAGGTGCGCGACACATCTCTTCGCGTGCCTCACGGCGAGGGCGGCATAGTCGTCGACGTCAAGGTGTTCACCCGCGCGAACAAGGACGAAATGAGCCCCGGCGTGAACAAGCTCGTCAGAGTCTACATCGCACAGAAACGTAAGATTTCCGTAGGCGACAAGATGGCGGGCAGACACGGCAACAAGGGCGTCGTATCCCGTATACTTCCCGAAGAGGATATGCCGTTCATGGCAGACGGAACTCCGCTTCAGATAGTCTTAAATCCGCTCGGCGTGCCTTCTCGTATGAACATCGGACAGGTGCTCGAGGTTCACCTCGGGCTTGTCGCAAAGGCTCTCGGCTGGAAGGTGGCGACGCCCGTGTTCGACGGCGCGCTCGAGAGCGACATAAAGATGCTTCTCGAACAGAACGGCTTTACGACCGACGGCAAAGTCGACGGAAAGATTCTCATGTACGACGGCAGAACGGGCGAGCCGTTCGAAAACCGCGCGACGGTCGGCTATATGTATATGATCAAACTTATCCACCTTGTCGACGACAAGATTCACGCGCGTTCCACCGGTCCTTACTCGCTCGTCACGCAGCAGCCTCTCGGCGGCAAGGCGCAGATGGGCGGACAGCGTTTCGGCGAAATGGAAGTTTGGGCGCTGTACGCATACGGCGCGGCAAACGTGCTTCAAGAAATCATGACGGTCAAGTCCGACGACATCGTGGGCAGAGTAAAGACTTACGAGTCGATAGTAAAGGGGCTCAACACTTCCGAGCCCGGCGTGCCCGAATCGTTCAAGGTGCTCATAAAGGAGCTTCAGGCGCTCGCGCTCGACGTCAAGGTGCTCAACGAAGACAGAAACGAAATCTCCATAAAGGATCTTATCGAGGACGACGTGTTCGGCTATAATCAAGTCGAAGAGGGCGAACAGCGCAAAAAGCACTTCGAGGACGGAGAAATAAACTTCGACGAAGAGCTTGACCTCGGCGAGAGCGACGATATGTTCGACGACGAACCGCTCGACGTGCCCGCAGAAGAAGACATCGACAAAGCGCTCTTCGGAGAAGAGGAAGTCGAAATCGCCGATCCGTTCGCGGACAGACAGATAACCGAGGACGATTACCTCGACGACGAGCTTCCCGCAAAGAAGGGAAAGAAGAGCAAGAAGGAGGAGGACAAGTAAATGTTCGAACTCAATAATTTCGATTGTATGCAGATTGCGATTGCGGGTCCCGACAAGATAAGAGAGTGGTCGCACGGCGAAGTCACAAAGCCCGAAACCATAAACTACCGCACGCAAAAGCCCGAAAAGGAAGGACTTTTCAGCGAAGTCATCTTCGGACCGACTAAGGACTGGGAGTGCCACTGCGGCAAGTACAAGCGCATACGCTATAAGGGCGTTATATGCGACAAGTGCGGCGTGGAAGTTACGCGCGCAAAGGTGCGCCGCGAGCGCATGGGGCACATCGAGCTTGCCGCACCCGTAACGCACATATGGTATTTCAGAGGCGTGCCCTCGCGTATAGGACTTCTTCTCGACATGACGCCCAAAGCGCTCGAGCAGGTCGTATACTTCGTAAACTTTATAGTGCTCGACCCCGGCGACACGCCGCTCGAGTATAAACAGATTCTCTCCGACGCACAGCTCATGGAAGCGCGCGCGCAGTACGGAGAAAACGCGTTCCGCGTGGGCATGGGCGCAGAGGCGGTAAAAGAGCTTCTTGCTGCAGTCAATCTCGAGGAAGAGTATAAGAAAATGCGCGAGATCGTCGATAAGTCGACGGGGCAGAAAAAGGTGCGCGCCATAAAGCGTCTCGACATACTCGATTCGTTTGTAAAGAGCGGAAACAATCCGACCTGGATGGTGCTCGACGTGCTGCCCGTGCTTCCGCCCGAGCTTCGTCCCATGGTTCAGCTCGACGGCGGCAGATTCGCGACGAGCGATTTAAACGACCTCTACCGCAGAGTAATCAACAGAAACAACCGCTTAAAGACGCTCATAAAGCTCGGCGCTCCCGACATAATCGTCAGAAACGAAAAGCGTATGCTTCAGGAGGCCGTCGACGCGCTTATAGACAACGGCAGACGCGGCAAGGCGATTTCGGGCGCGGGTAACCGCGAGCTCAAGTCGCTGTCGGGACTTCTCCGCGGCAAGCAGGGACGTTTCAGGCAGAACCTTCTCGGCAAGCGTGTCGACTATTCGGGTCGAAGCGTTATAGTCGTCGGACCGGAACTTAAGATGTATCAGTGCGGACTTCCCAAGGAAATGGCGCTCGAGCTGTTCAAGCCGTTCGTCATGAAAGAACTTGTCGCACAGAACAAGACCCACAACATAAAGAGCGCAAAGCGCATAGTAGAGCGCGCGGGCGACGAGGTTTGGGGCGTGCTCGAGGGCGTTATCAAGGAACACCCCGTGCTCCTTAACCGTGCGCCCACACTTCACCGCCTCGGCATACAGGCGTTCGAGCCCGTGCTTGTCGAGGGCAGAGCAATAAAACTCCATCCGCTTGCCTGCGGCGCGTTCAACGCCGACTTCGACGGCGACCAGATGGCTGTGCACGTTCCTCTTTCCATAGAAGCTCAGTGCGAAGCGCGCTTTTTGATGCTCGCAACCAATAACATATTGAAGCTTTCCGACGGTCGTCCCGTCTGCTCGCCTACGCAGGACATGGTCATAGGCTGTTACTATCTTACTATGGATAAGCCCGGCGCGAAGGGCGAGGGCAAGATCTTCTGCGACGTGGACGAAGCCAAAATGGCATATGCCAACAAGGAAATCGAACTTCAAAGTAAGATTTGGGTGCGTATGTCGCACGACTTCGACGGCGTAGTCAAGCACAAGCGTATCGAAACCACAGTCGGCAGGCTCATATTCAACGAAGCTATACCGCAGGATATCGGCTTTGTACGCCGCGAAACCGAGGACGATATGTTCCTTCAGGAAATCAACTTCCGCGTAGACAAGTCCGGACTTCAGAAGATCGTCGACGCGACTTTCAAGCTTAAAGGCGCGACCGAGACCGTCAAGGTTCTCGACAACGTAAAGGCGCTCGGCTTCAAGTATTCGACTATCGGCGCAATCACGACTTCGGTCTTCGATATGCACATTCCTCCCGAAAAGAAAGAAATTCTCGACGAGACGGAAAAGCGCGTCATAAATATCGAAAAACTGTACGAACGCGGCTTCATGACCGAGGACGAGAAGTATAAGCTCGTCGTCGGCGAGTGGAGCGGCGCAAACGACAAAGTTACGAATGCGCTCAAAAAGACGCTCGACGAGTTCAACCCCATAAACATGATGGCAATCTCCGGCGCCCGCGGCAGCATGAAGCAGATTTCCCAGCTTTCCGGTATGCGCGGACTTATGACCAACCCCCAAGGTAAGACGCTCGAAACACCCGTACGCTCCTCCTTCCGCGAGGGACTTACCGTGCTCGAGTACTTCATTTCCAGCCACGGCGGACGTAAAGGTCTTGCCGACACAGCGCTTAAGACCGCCGACTCCGGTTATCTTACGCGCCGTCTCGTGGACGTATCGCAGGACGTCATCGTGCGTGAGGACGACTGCTGCGAGGGCATGGCTCCCAAGGGTATGCTCACGTCGGCTATCATGGAAGGCAATCAGGTCATCGAAAGTCTCGAGGACAGACTTACGGGCAGAGTGGCGGCGGAGGACGTCGTCCACCCGAAGGACAAGAAGCGCGTCATCGTCGCTATGAACGAAATGATTTCCGAAGAAAAGGCGAAGGAGATCGCGGCGGCGGGAATTACCGCAGTCAAGATAAGAACCGTGCTCACTTGCAGCTCGAAAAACGGCGTCTGCGCAAAATGTTACGGAAAGGATATGGCGGGAAGCCGCATGGTCCGCATAGGCGAGGCGGTAGGTATAATAGCCGCTCAGTCCATAGGCGAGCCGGGCACGCAGCTTACGATGCGTACCTTCCATACGGGCGGCGTCGCGGCGGCGGACGATATTACGCGAGGTCTGCCGCGTGTCGAGGAGTTGTTCGAGGCGCGCAAGCCCAAGGGCGTCGCAATCGTCGCGGAGTACGGCGGCAAAGTGCGCGTAGTCGAAAAGGACGGAAAGCGCGACGTCGTAGTCAAGAAGGACGACGGCAAAGAGGAAGGATATTCCATACCGTTCGGCGCTAAGCTCAAGCCCGAAATAAAGAACGGCGCAGTGATCGCCGCAGGCGACGCGATAACCGAAGGACCTATAAACCCGCACGACATTCTTCGCACGAAGGGCAGAAGATACGTTCAGGCGTATATCCTCAAGGAAGTACAGTCCGTCTACCGTAGCCAGGGCGTGCAGATAAACGACAAGCACATCGAAGTCATAGTCCGTCAGATGCTTAAAAAGGTCAAAGTCGAGGACGGAGGGGACACCGATTTGTTGCCGGGCGAAATGGTCGATCTCGCGATATTCGACGAGGCGAACCGCAAGGCAATGGAAAACTACGGTCGTCCGCCCGTCAGTAAGCACACGCTTCTCGGCATCACGAAAGCCGCTCTTGCAACCGACAGCTTCCTTTCGGCGGCTTCCTTCCAGGAGACGGCAAGAGTGCTCACCGAAGCGGCTATCAAGAACAAGATAGATCCGCTTGTCGGACTTAAAGAGAACGTCATAATCGGCAAGCTCATTCCCGCAGGTACCGGTATGCGCAGCTATAAGGGCGTTACTCCTTACGAGCACGTCGATCCGAATGCTGCTGCGGAAAGCGAGGAAGCGGCAGCCGACGGCGAAGAAGTTCCTGCAGAGAACGAGTCTGCCGCAGAGACCGTGGGCGCATAAAGAAATCGAAATCAAACAAAAAACACTCCGATACTTTCGGAGTGTTTTTTTATAGCGAAGCGAAAATACCCTTGAAAACGATTGCAAGTTTTTATTCGTTGTGATATACTGTATGCAATATAATCACACATCCGATTGCTATGGAGGCAAAAAAATGGCGCACTACTGTAAAGAACCGTCGCATACTTTTAGCGAATATCTGCTTATACCCGGCTACACGTCGCCCGAGTGTATTCCGGCGAATGTGTCGCTAAGGACCCCGCTCGTCAAGTATAAGAAGGGAGAGGAACCTTCGATAAGTTTGAATATTCCGCTCGTTTCGGCGATAATGCAGTCGGTTTCCGACGACAATCTCGCGCTTGCGCTTGCGAGAGAGGGCGGGCTTTCGTTTATCTACGGTTCTCAGTCTATCGAGGACGAGGCGGCTATGGTGGCTCGCGTCAAGAACTATAAGGCCGGCTTCGTTGTCTCGGACAGCAACTTGAAACCCGACAACACGCTTGCCGATGTGCTTGCTCTTAAGGAAAGGAACGGTCATTCGACTATTCCCATAACGGCGGACGGCACGGGCAGCGGGAAGCTTCTCGGCATAGTCACGGGCAGGGATTACCGCGTCAGCAGAATGGCGGCGGATACGAAGATAAAGGAGTTCATGACTCCCATAGAAAAACTCGTGACCGCACCCGCGACTACTTCGCTTAAAGAGGCGAACGACATCATTTGGGAACACAAATTAAACTCGCTTCCCCTCATAGACGGCAAGGGCAATCTCGTCTATCTCGTTTTCAGGAAGGACTATGACAATCATAAGGAAAACCCGCAGGAGCTTTTGGACGAGCACAAACGCTTCAGAGTGGGCGCGGGTATAAATACGCTCGACTACGAAAAACGCGTGCCGGCTCTCGTCGAAGCGGGCGCGGATGTGCTGTGTATCGACTCGTCCGAGGGCTATACCTGCTGGCAGAAAAAGACCCTCGACTTCATTCGCTCGAAGTACGGCGACAGCGTAAAAGTGGGCGCGGGAAACGTCGTCGACAGGGACGGCTTTATGTTCCTTGCGGAAGCGGGCGCGGACTTTGTCAAAATCGGTATCGGCGGCGGATCTATCTGTATCACGCGCGAGCAAAAGGGTATCGGCAGGGGACAGGCTACGGCGGTTATAGAAGTGGCGGCGGCGCGCGACGAATATTATAAAAAGACGGGCGTTTATGTGCCTATATGTTCGGACGGAGGCATAGTTCACGACTATCACATGACGCTTGCGCTCGCAATGGGCGCGGACTTCATAATGCTCGGCAGGTATTTTGCGCGCTTCGACGAAAGCCCTACAAACAAGCTCAACGTCAACGGAACTTATGTGAAAGAGTATTGGGGCGAGGGAAGCAACCGCGCCCGCAATTGGCAGAGATACGACCTCGGCGGCAAGTCGAAACTTTCGTTCGAAGAGGGCGTAGACTCGTATGTCGTCTATGCGGGACCGCTTCGCGATAACGTCGAAAAGAGCCTCTATAAAGTCAAGTCCACGATGTGCAACTGCGGAGTGACAAGCATACCTCAGCTTCAAAAGGAAGCCAAAATCACGCTCGTTTCCGCAACAAGCATAGTCGAGGGCGGCTATCACGACGTAATCTTGCGTAACACCAATACGAAAGTATAATTTTCAAACACAAGCCCGAAAACGATTGACTTTGCCGAATAATTGATATATAATAATCAAGCATTGAGGCAAAGTCCTATATGCGCTGTCAGCTTTGGTTGGATAGAGCGTTGGTCTACTTAAGCCAAAGGTTAGGGATTAAAGTCCCCTTACAGTGTCGAATGCAACAAAATATGCGCTGTTAGCTCAATTGGATAGAGCGTTGGTCTACGGAACCAAAGGTTAGGGATTCGAGCTCCTTACGGCGCACCAATATTGACCTAATTCGAATTTATCGAGTTAGGTTATTTTTTTATATATCCAAACGGCGGTTAATGTCGCGAAAGCCGCTTGACAAAATAACAATTGAGTTTGATATATAGTTGAAAATAAAGTGAATATGTGATACAATATTTTTATGGTAATTTTAATTTCGGGAACAACGCATACGGGTAAAACTGCTTTATCGCAACGGCTTATGGAGAAATATAAAATCCCGTATTTCTCTATCGATCACTTAAAAATGGGGTTAATCAGAAGCGGTAAAACTTCGCTTAGTGTAAACGACGATAAAGAACTTACAGCATATCTTTGGTCGATTGTAAAGGAAATGATAAAAACGGCGATAGAGAACAAGCAAAATCTTATTATCGAAGGGTGTTATATTCCGTTTGATTGGCAAAAAGATTTCAATGAAAGTTACTTGCCCGAAATTAAATATTATTGCCTGATTATGACTGCCGAATATATTGAAAGCAAGTTTTCCGATATTTTGAAATTTGAAAAGATAATTGAAAATCGTATAAAAACCGATATAAATAAAGCCGAATTGATTTCAGACAATATGCAAAATTTACAATTATGCAAAGAGTATGGGACGGACTATATTTTAATTGACAACAATTACCAAATAGATATAGAATTATGATTATACGACAATATAAAAATGAAGATTGCGATAAAGTGTCAAAATTATTTTATGAAACAGTTCATACCGTTAACGCGAAAGACTATACGACGGAACAGCTTTCCGCTTGGGCAAATGATGTCGATAGCTTAAAATCGCGGCGCGACGATTTATTAAAGCAATATACTTTAATTGCCGAAATTGACGGCGTTATTGTTGGTTTCGGCAGTATCGATAAATCGGGGTGTTTGGATTTACTTTTCGTACACAAAGATTATCAAAATCAAGGTATTGCTACTGCTTTATGCAACGAGTTGGAAAATGGCTATTCTGTTATAAAAACTTATGCTTCGATCACGGCAAAGCCGTTTTTTGAAAGGCGTGGGTATGTTGTAGTTAAGGCACAAAAAGTAGAGCGTTTAGGCGTTAAACTGAAAAACTATGAAATGAAAAAAACACAACTTGATTCGAATATGTAATGGGTTGCGTTTTTTATTACCGTTTGAAAAACATTTTTCGATATCAGTCCGTAATATTGTCAAATATGGGATCGTCGAAAAATTCGCCGAGAGTAACGCCGAGCGTATCGATGAGCTGATAGATCGTGTCGAGTTTGACGGTTTTTACTCGCGTCATATCGGGGTTTATTATTTTCCACACCGTCGAACGCGGCATACCCGCCCTTTTTGCAAGTTCGTATTCGGTGATATCTCCTTTTTCGGCAATCAAATTTTTCAGTCTTATTCCTATCGCGGTAAGTAATTTCATAGTATCCTCCGTTTCCGGCTGTAAACGCCTATAAGGATATTATAACCGAAAACGGCGAAAATTCGGTTTCCATGCGGAAACGCTTGACATAACTTATTTCCCGCTGTAAACTATTGTCGAATCCCTTTTTTCGGTGGCGCGGAAGAAAAGGAATAATGAAATTGCTGTTTCGGCTACGCGACAAACATCTTTCCAAGAGTAACGGTGTGCTTGAGGCTGTCAAAGACGCATGAGCTTTGACTTAAAATTGGCCGACTGCCGTTCTGAATTGGTATATAAATATCAGCGTGCCGTAAACGGGCGGATATGCGTCGCAAGTCGCATATCCGTTTTATATATTTTCCATTTGATTCGGGACGATCTTTTTGAACAATGTTTACTGTTAAAACATATATAAGTCGGAAAATTCATAGATTTGGCTTGAAAATTACGGCGTAATATTATATAATGTAAGAGATAGGGAGACGGACGGTAATGAGGAGGATTCTACCGTGAATGCGGAAGAGAATATGAAAAAAACAGACCGAAAAGAAGCGAACTCTTATAGGATTGCCGGCATAACCTGTTTTCCGGTGGCGGCAGTGTTTGTCGTCTATTTGGTGTTCGGTTTGATTTTTACGGTGCATATGTGGAAAGCGTCGATCGATGCGGAAGGAGAGACGCAATATTTTATTGTATATTTCATTGCATATTTCATTGGGCGATTTGCCGTTTTCGGCGGTATAGTGTTTACATTGGTTAATATTGCTATCGGCGGTATGTTTATTTTGAGCGGGGTTCGCCTAATTAAGGACGCGAGCAACTTTACAAATCTCTCCGGTATAAAAACATATCTGAAGCTTTCGTTTTCTTTGTCGATAGTTATTCTCATATTTTCCGCACTTCCGTTTATTTTGGGTTTTTGCAGAACTGTTTTGCGCCCGGAGCAGGAGTGGAGAGGCTTTCTGCTGTACGGGCTAATGCCGTTTGTCACCGCTGCAGTGTGCTTTGTTTTTAACCGCATAGCCGTTTATCGATTTAAAAAGTCGAATTTGATATTTTAAAAATGAGAAAACAAAAAAAACGACGTCCGTTCGAAAGCAGACGTCGTTTTTTATTTAAAGATTAAAACAGGTTGTTCCCGGCAAACAGAAAGGGGGTAAGGAAGCGGAAGATAAAGTCAAAGAGATCAAGTCGACGGAGTAAACAGAGGCCTTATGCTTTCGTCGGCTTTCGCCGCAACGCTTTGGACATAGGAATCTGCGTTGAGATTGACGACGATTATGGCGATATTAATAATCGACAGACCTATGAACAGCCCCATAAGCGAGTTTATAGCAAGGGCTATGAGGGTAAGCAGAATGGAAATGACGAAGATTATTACGGTCGAAAGCATATAAAGACCGATGTTTTTGAAATTGACGACCTGCGAAAACCGCACTTTTTTCAGCCCGTACATCAGATACGATTCCGTAAGGGCGAAAATTCCGACGAGCAGTATGACGAGAACTGCGGATATGTAGATGCTCGCTTGCCACAGCATATATATCCACAGACACAGCACAACGAGCAGAGCGGACAGCACCGAGTTCAAAACGGTTGCGAGTATGAATTTCCAAATCGAGCGACGCGCTATGTTGCGCCTTATGAGAAATCTTATGAGGATATAACCCGCAATGAAGCCGAGGATCCAAAAGACGAAGAATACGACTACGCCCGCGATGAGCGACGCCGTAAACATAGCGATGAGTTCGGCTATTCTCGTCGCGAATGTCTCGAGGTCGGCGCCGAGTATGGCGGCAAGCGCGTCGTTTAGCGCGCCTTCTATCCATTCGAGGGAGAACATCGTCTTGAACGCTTCGACGGGATCGTTCCAATCGAGCGCCGTCACGGTTGCCCACAGGTTTTCGCCGAGCACGTTAAAGTCGAGACTGACGTGGTCGGCAAGCTCTTTCACTCCGTCTATAAGCGCTCCGCTTGCCGAAACGATCGTCGGAATGAGCACGGAAAGCCCGAGCATCATGCCGAGGAACATAGTTCCGAGCGGCGTGAAGAAGTATTTGAGACTTATAAAATAATTCTTTATGCTTTTCTTTAACATCGTCTTTCCTTTGCCGCGAGCGAATACCGTCGCAAAATCAATATCTTTGTAATTATACAGGGAAAAACGAAGAATTGTCAATAGGAAAGCCGCTTTTTCGCCGATTTTTTGATTTCTTCGTGGAAGAAAAAATTGACTACGACCGGAGGCGCGTCTATGGGACGGCTCATGCTGTCGTCGTTGCGAAGATAGGGGAGGGCTTCATTTTTGCAAATTCTCTCATTTCGGCGTCGAGTGCGCTCCAATATGTGCGGTCGTTTTTGCTGTAAATTTCCTTGTATAGGGGAAGCAGTTGCGGATATTTTTCGGCGATATAACTCAATATTACAGGCTTAAAGTCTCCGCGCAGATTGAGGTTTTCGAGCCACACGAGATTGCAAACGTCCTTTGCCCGCCGAATTATCGCTTTGCAATCGGTTATGCCGGGGAAAATGGGCGAAATAAAGCACGTCGTCCCTATGCCCGCTTCGTGAAAAGCCCTCATTGCCGCAAACTTTCTTTCTATGCTTACGGAGCAGTCCATATCGCGCCTGAAGTCCTCGTCGAGCGTGTTTATCGACCACGACACGCGGGCGCCTTGGAAAGTTTTTATGAGATCCAAATCGCGCAAAATGAGGTCGCTTTTCGTTGCTATCGAAAGGACGGAGCCGCTTCCATGTAACTGTTCGAGTAGCGCTCTCGCGCGTTTGAACTTCTCATCGGCAGGTTGATACGGATCGGTAACCGAGCCGATAAACAGTTCTTTTCCGCGATATTTTTGCGGATTCTTTATAGCGTCCCAATCTTTTACGTCGACAAACGCACCCCATTTTTCGGGGTGGTTTGTAAAGCGTTTCATAAAAGACGCATAGCAGTATTTGCAAGCGTGTTCGCAACCCGTATAAGGATTGACCGAGTAGTCGCATACGGGCAAATTCGATTTTGTGATAATGTTGCCCGCTTGTATATGTCTTATAATCATCTCCATTTGCCCCTATGTATCTGCTTTTCGAGATTGGGCTCGTACTGTTCCAGAATCTTTTCCTCGGGGTTTGCGTAGCCCACGCCTATAAACACAGGAATCATGTATGTCGGCGGCACCTTCAGCTTTGCTTTTACTATGTCGTGTTCCTTGCCCAGCGGTATTCGCATGGAGCAGGAAAGATCTTCGGCAGTCGCCGCCAAAAAGATGTTTTCTATGACGCACCAAACGGTGGCGAAAGGATTCAATTTGGAAACGTATTCGCCGTTCAGTTCCTTCGATTTGAATACGGGAACGATTACATACGGCGCGTCTTTGAGCATCGTGTACTGCCTCGGCATGGCGTAGCCGTACATTTTCTGCCCAAAGGTGATCGGGTAGGGGCGTGGCATATTCAAATATCTGTCGGCGTCAAAATCGTCGGCAATCTTTTTCGCATAGCCGAAAGCGTTTTCTTTTTCCTCGTCCGTCCTCAGAACTATGTAATGCCAATTTCGGTTGTGATCCATGTAGGAGCTTAGCTTTCCGCCCGCAGAATTCTCTCTATTGCGTCGTATTCGACGTCCTTGTCCGAAAATTCTCTTGTTGTTCGTCTTTTTTCGATAGCTTCGTAAAGTTCCATTTTTCACTCCTTTATTTCGGCAAAACGCCGTTCCATGTTCTCGGTAAAAGCGCTCGTGAGTTTTACGAGCTCGGCTGCTTTAATCGGGCTCATATCCGCCATAGCGAGATTTTCGGCGTCGGCTGCGGGTGGAATTATGTTTTTTTGCATACGCCTTTCCGCTCTCGGTCAAAATGATTTTTTTGTTGCGCCTGTCCTCTTTCACTTCCGTGTACGAAATAAAGCCCTGTCTGTCGAACCGCGTGACAATGGCATTGACAGTCTGCTTGTTTGCCGACATTTTGCCGCAAATCTCTTTTTGCGTGCAGCCGCAAGGCGCAAACCACAAAATAATCAAAACAAAGAGTTCATTGGCGGTAAGTCCGTACCTCTTTGCACATTCGTCATAAACGGCATATTGCCTGTCGCGCAGCTTGCAATATGCGTTTACCAATTCGTTGATCTCTTTACCGGCAATCATGACAAACTCCTTTCGACAAAATATCATATAGTCTGATTTCAGACTAATTGTATGATTGTCTTTTGTTGTTGTCAAGCATTTTTTCGATAAAAAGAAAAAGCCTTTCGAAAATGACGAAAAGCTTTTTATAGGTGGGGTAGGACTTTACTTTTGCCAGCTCTGAGTTTCGGATTTTACATGAAGCTTGTAGTTATAGTCGGGCTTTGCTACGCGGTTGATTATGCAGTCGTCCGTATATTCTCCGCTTCTTGCGACAAGCTCGTTGGTCTTTTCAAGCCTAATCTTAAACTCAAACGAGTGCTTGCCCGTCTTTTTACCCTTTACGGGAGCGCCGTTTTGCGTGAGCGTGACCTCGTCGAGATTGCTCACGACCTTTATCTTCGTCGTCTTGCCTGTGCGGTTGGCAAAACGCTTGCCGCAGATATAGACGAACGGCTCTTTCGACCAATACGCTTTATAGATATAGAATGAGTCTTTTTTGGTCTGACGGTCGAAAGTAACGAGTCCTTTGTGGTTCATACCGGGCTCGCCGCCCTGATTGCGCGCGTCTGCGGCAAAGTCGAACATATTCCAGACGTGCGTTGCCCAAAGCGACGGGTGCTTATCGAAGAACTTCAGCATATATTCGTGATAGTCGAGTTGGTATTCCTCGCTGTTGTCGCCGCGGCGCGGACGCTTCGAGTGCAGATTCGGCATACATTCCGCTCCGTATTCGGACATACCCAAGGGTCTGCGCGGGTAGAACAGCTTGAAGAAAGCGAGCCACAGCCCGTTCAGGAATTTCCCGGGGACATACCAGCCGAGATAGAGATTCCAGCTCACGACGTCGGTTATATGCGCCGAGCGGTTCCAGAAAGAGCACATCGCAAAGCAGGCGAGCGTCGTAAGACGTTTGGGGTCGAGCTCATGGCATAAGTCGTTTAAACGGCGGTGCAAAGCGAGCATATCCTTCTTGTGCCTGTGATACATCGTGATCTCGTTGGAGACGCCCCAAAAACAAATGGAGGCGTGGTGATGCTGTTGGTAGATGAGTTCCTTCATTTGCGAGACGGCGTTTTCGTTCGCCTCGGGCATATGGCGGGAGATATACGGAATCTCCGCCCAAACGACGAAGCCGTATTCGTCGCAGAGGTCGTAGAAGTAGTCGTCGTGTTGGTAATGCGCAAGCCGCACGGTGTTCGCGCCGATCTCTTTTATGAGCGCCGCGTCCTCTTCGTGCATGGCTTTGGTTATCGCATTGCCGAGTCCTTTGCGATCCTGGTGACGGCATACGCCGCGCAGGGGGTAGGATCTGCCGTTGAGAAAAAAGCCTTTTTTCGGGTCTACGGAAAACGTGCGGAAGCCGAAGCGAAGAGAAACTTCGTCTACGATTTCGCCGCTTACGACGAGTTCGGCTTTCGCCGTATAGAGATAGGGGTCGAGCACGCCGTCCCAAAGGTGAACGTCTTGCAAAACGAGTTTTTCGCCGCCTTTCCCGCTTGCAACGGTATTTCCGCTCGCGTCGAGTATAGCTACGATCGTTTCACCTTCGCCTTTGATATATCCCGTTACTGTGACGGCGCCGTCCTTGCCGTTCACTTCGGGGTCAACCTTTATTCCCGGAGCGCCGTAGTAGTCGAGATCGAAATGATTTTTGTTTGCGACTATTATATTTACGTCGCGGTAAATTCCGCCGTAAAACGTAAAGTCCGCCGTCTGCGGGTAGACGGCTTCGGTCTTTTTGTTGTCTACGCGAACGTATAAGGTATTTTCGTCTTTAAGAAACGGGGTGATTTCTACGCGGAAAGTGGAGTATCCTCCGTCATGACGCGCTATTTTTTCGCCGTTCAGAATAACGTCTGCGGTAGAGTTCACTCCCTTGAATTCTATATAGACGACTTCGCTGTCCGAAAGTTCGGGGCGGAAAAATTTTTTTATAAACACATAAGCGGCGCGGACGTAGTCGTTGCCTCCGTCTTGTCCGTCTATGTTGTTCCAAGTGAACGGAACATCGATTGTTTCGCCGATCGTTTCAACAGCTCTTTCGAAATTCAAATCCTCTTTGACAAAGCGCCAATCTTTGTTTATGTTTATTGTCTTTCTCATCGTCTCTCCTTTAAAATAAGTTTTTACATAAGTGCTCTTAATTATTTTAACATACTTTCTTCGTATTTGCAAGAGCAAAATTCTTATATAAACATTGCATTTTTTACAGTGACGTATCTGATTTTTAATTTGAGCTCGAACAATTTACTTGTCGCCGACCGATTTTTCCGTTGTAATTAAAATGCAATATTTTTATGAATAAATTGCACTTGCGGTTTTGCCGGCGCTGTTGTATAATGAATATACGACAAAGCAAATGTTATGATTGACAGGAAGGGTAATAAAGAGTTAAAATGTTAATACTTAAAGTGTGTTTATCGAGTTCGAGACACAGGCAGTCATAGCCGTTTGCTGTAAATATTCGAATAAAGGACGGATAATGCAATGAAATTGACTTTTAGATGGTATGGGGAAAAGGACAGTATTCCGCTTAAGTATATTGCGCAAATTCCGGGGATGACGGGCGTTGTGACTGCGGTTTACGACGTGCCTGTAGGCAAAGCATGGTCGGACGGCGCTATTATACGTTTAAAAAATCTGTGCGCCGAGCATAATCTCGATATGGAAGTCATCGAGTCTATACCGGTGCACGAGGATATAAAAAGAGGTTGCGGCGACAGAGACAGATATATCGAAAACTACTGTAAAAACGTCGAGCTTGTCGCTCGTCACGGGGTGAAATGCGTGTGCTACAACTTCATGCCCGTGTTCGATTGGCTGAGAACGGATATGTATCATAGAAACGCCGATTCTTCTACGTCGCTGTCTTATAGTCGCGAGGACTTTGAAAAGGTTGATCCCGACAATCTTCACCTTCCGGGTTGGGACGAGAGTTATTCTCCCGACGAGCTTCGCGGTCTGCTTGCGGCGTATTCCGACATAACGCACGAAAAACTGTTCGAAAATTTCGTTTACTTTTTAAAGCGTGTCATTCCTGTGTGTGAAAAAGTCGGAGTAAATATGGCTGTGCATCCCGACGATCCGCCTTGGGATGTGTTCGGACTTCCGAGGATCGTCTCGTGCGAGTCCGATCTCGACAGGCTTTTTGCCGCCGTTCCCTCGAAGAGAAACGGTCTCACGTTCTGTACGGGGTCGTTTGGAGCGGGCAGAGACAACGATCTCGTAAAAATGGCGGGAAAGTATGCTTCGCAGGGGAGAATACATTTTGCGCACCTGCGAAATGTGCGCTGGACGGATGATAAGGATTCGTTCTGCGAGACGGGACACTATTCGAAAGACGGCAGCCTCGATATGGCGGCGATCGTCTATGCGCTTGTAAAGGGCGGCTTCGACGGTTACGTTCGTCCCGATCACGGCAGAAATATTTGGGACGAGGACGGCAAGCCGGGCTACGGACTTTACGACAGAGCGCTCGGCGCGGCATATATAAACGGTCTGTTCGAGGCTGCGAAAAAGTAATTTTATTCGATATAATCAAGGAGTATAATGATAGAATGAAAACAAACGGTTTGCCGTTAGGCGTAGACATGAAAGGAAAAGTGGCTGTCGTTACCGGAGCGGGCGGAATTATTTGTTCTGCTGTCGCCGCGGCGCTCGCGGCGGCGGGCGCAAAAGTAGCTCTTCTCGATTTATCCGAGGAAAGGGCAAAACAGTATGCGGATAAAATCGTAGCGGACGGAGGAACGGCAAAGGGTTACGGTGCGAACGTGCTCGACAAAAAGTCGCTTTCCGATTGTCATGCCGCGGTTATGAAAGAACTCGGCAAATGCGACATTCTCATAAACGGAGCGGGCGGCAACAATCCGAAAGCAACTACGGACAAAGAGTATTTCGAGCCGGGCGACATAGATGCGGATACCAAGTCGTTTTTCGATCTTACGGACGACGGCGTAGGATTTGTGTTCAACCTCAATTTTCTCGGAACACTTCTTCCCACGCAGGAGTTTGCGCGCGATATGGTCGGAAGAAAGGATTGTACCGTCATAAACATTTCTTCCATGAACGCTTTTACGCCGCTTACGAAGATCCCCGCGTATTCGGGCGCCAAAGCCGCGGTTTCCAATTTCACGCAGTGGCTGGCAGTGCACTTTGCAAAAGTCGGCATAAGGGTGAACGCAATTGCTCCCGGCTTTTTCTCGACTGCGCAGAATAAAGCTCTTTTGTGGAATCCCGACGGAACTCCTACGGCGCGAACGGGTAAAATTCTTGCGGCGACTCCCATGGGCAGGTTCGGCGAAGTAGACGAACTTATCGGTTCGGTGCTGTTTCTCGCGAGCGAAAAAGCCGCGGGATTTATTACGGGCGTGGTGTTGCCCATTGACGGCGGCTTCTCCGCCTACTCCGGCGTTTGAGGGCTTATATACTTCGTCTAACGGGCTGCGTGCGTCAAGGCAAGCGAGTGCAGTACGGATATGTACAGCAACCCGCTTGCCTTGACACCTGCTGCCCGTTATACTCGTATCTAAGCCCTCAAACGGGCAGACAAACACAAAACCACTTAAAAATAAAATTTGCTTGAAAACATACTTTACGGAGAAAACGAAATGAGTTATATAAAAAGCGATTTCTTACTGCGAAACAAGACTGCCGAAAAACTCTATCATGACTATGCCGAGAATATGCCGATAATAGATTATCATTGCCATTTGTCGGAAAGACAGATACTCGAAGACAAACCTATCGAGGACATATACGAGGTTTGGCTGTCGGGCGACCATTACAAGTGGCGGCTCATGCGTAATTACGGCGTGAGCGAAGATTACATCACGGGCGACAGAAGCCGTTACGAAAAGTTCTGCGCATACTGCGACGTGCTCGGCAGCGCGTTCGGAAATCCGCTTTATCATTGGTCGCAGCTCGAGCTTGAAAAATTTTTCGATTGCGATTTCGAGATAAACGGGAAGAATGCCGATAAGATTTGGCGGCATTGCAACGAGTACATCAAGTCGAATCGAGTCACCCCGAAAAGTCTCATCGAGAGCGCAGACGTGACTCACGTTTTTACTACAAATGAAATTTTCGACGATCTTTCCGTATTTGAAGAGATAGCGAAAAAAAACTTTAATTTCAAAGTGCTTCCGTCATATCGCGCCGATAAGATAATGAACATAGAGGCGGAAGGATACAACGGCTATGTAGACAGACTCGGGGATATAAAAAGTTTCGACGAACTAAAGACGTCACTTGAAACAAGGCTCGACGCGTTTATAAAAGTGGGAGCGAGAGCGAGCGATATATCCGTACGCAAAGTTTACCCCGTGTCGAGCGAAAAGGAAGCCGCGGACGTATTTGCGAAGAGAAGAAGAGATGAAAATATTTCCGAGAGCGAAGCCGAAATTTTCAAAGGATATCTCACATACTATCTCATGAGGACGTACGCGCGTAGAGGCATATGCACGGAATTACATATAGGCGCTATGCGTAACAATAATTCCGCAATGTTCGAGAAGATAGGCGCGGATACGGGTTACGACAGTATGGCGGGCGACGACACTATCGAGAATTTATCCCGTCTCTTCGACAGGCTTGAAAGAGAAAAGTCGTTGCCGAAAACGGTTGTGTTTAATCTCAACCCGAAAATGAACGCCGAAATAATGACGCTTATAGGTTGTTTCCAATCGGACGAGGCGAGAGGAAAAATACAGTACGGTCCCGCTTGGTGGTTTCTCGACAACAAGGCGGGCATGGAAAAGCACCTGATCGATCTGACGGCAACGGGTCACATTGCGACTTTCGTCGGAATGCTTACGGACAGCCGTTCCCTCGTGTCGTATCCGCGCCATCACTATTTCCGCAGAATACTCTGCAACTTTTTCGGCGAGATGATGGAACGTGGAGAAATGACGGCGGATATCGAGTTTGCGGGAAGCGTCGTCAAGGACGTTTGCTACAACAACGCCGTGCGCTACTTCGATTGTAATGACTGATTTTTTTGGGAGGACAATAACAGTAATGGACAGACTTATACCCGTAGTGGTGATAAAGGAGCTTAAAGAGACCGAAAAAATACTTTCGGCGCTCGAAAAAAGCGGCATAAACTGCGCGGAAATAACTTTCCGCACGGCTTGTGCCAAAGAGGCTATAGAATTTGCCTGCAAGAAGTTCCCCGCGATGAATGTCGGCGCGGGAACGGTCATAAACGCCGAGCAGTGTGAAGACGCGCTGAATGCTGGCGCAAAATTTATAGTTTCGCCCGGACTGTCGGAAAGCGTTGCGAAAGTGTGCGCAAAGCATAAAGTTCCGTATTACCCGGGTTGCGTAACGCCTACGGAGATCATGGCTGCGCTCGAGCTCGGAATCACGACGGTCAAATTTTTCCCTGCTGGCGTCTACGGCGGACTCAAGGCGCTCAAGGCGCTTTCCGCGCCGTTTCCGCAGGTCAAGTTCATTCCGACGGGCGGCGTAAATCGCGATAATCTCGACGAGTTTCTTGCGTTCGACAAAGTAGCGGCGGTCGGCGGAAGTTTTTTTGTGGAAGAGGCGCTTGAAAAAGCGAAAGCCTGAAAGCGACGCGTGTTTTAGCTTTCGGAATAACGATATTAGGAGATTATGATCATGAAAAAAGTTGTCACTTTCGGTGAAGTCATGCTCAGACTTGCACCGGAAAACTATTTGAGATTCGTACAGAGCGACAGACTCGAAGCCACTTTCGGCGGAGCGGAAGCAAACGTCGCCGTGAGTCTTGCGAATTACGGGTTGGACGCTATGTTCGTCACGAAGTTGCCTACTCACGAGATAGGTCAAGCGGCTGTAAACAGTTTGAGAAAGTACGGCGTAAATACGTCGAAAATCGTGCGCGGCGGCGAAAGGGTGGGCATTTATTACTGCGAAAAGGGAGCGAGTCAGCGACCGAGCAAAGTAATTTACGACCGCGCTCATTCCTCGATAGCTACGGCTGAGGAAAGAGATTTCGATTGGAAAAATATTTTGAATGGAGCCGATTGGTTTCATTTTACGGGCATAACTCCCGCGCTTTCCGAGGATGTGGCGAAAATCTGTCTTGCGGCGGTCAAGGAGGCGAAAAAGCAGGGAATAACCGTTTCGTGCGATTTGAACTTCCGCAAGAAACTTTGGAGCAAGGAACAGGCAGGCAAGACAATGGGCGAGATATGCAAATATGTCGACTACTGTATCGCCAACGAAGAAGATGCAAAAGACGTGTTCGGAATAGAGGCGGAGGGAAGCGACATTTACGGCGGCAAACTCGACAAGGACGGATACATTTCGGTTGCGGAAAAACTTTCGGCGCGCTTCGGCTTTAAGGGCGTTGCGATAACTCTGCGCGAAAGCAAGAGCGCGAACGACAACGATTGGTCGGGTATGCTGTTCACGAACGGGAAGGCGTATTTCTCGAAGAAATATTCGATGCACATAGTAGATCGCGTGGGCGGCGGCGACAGCTTCGGCGGCGGTCTGATTTATGCGCTTACGAGCGGTTATGATGCGCAGAAAGCCATAGAGTTTGCAGTCGCCGCAAGTTGCTTAAAGCACACTATCGAGGGGGATTATAACCTGGTTTCGGTCGCCGAAGTCGAAAGTCTCGCGGGCGGCAATGCTTCGGGTCGCGTGCAACGATAAAAAAATCTCGATACGAAACAAAAGCCGCAAACGTAAAAAATAGTTTGCGGCTTTTTCTGTTTGTATTTTTTCGGCACTTATTTAAACCTCATGGCGGGAAAACGTCGTGCCATAAACGCGTCGTCGCAAAACCTGTCGAACAGTCTGCCTATTGCCGTTGCGGCGGTAATGCCTTTGTTGCGCGCGGCATATCTCATCATTGCTCCTACGGTTACGGTAAGGTCAACGGCGACAATGCAGACCATTACGACGGAAATGATCTTCATTGCTCTTTCGGGATACATTTCGAGCAGTGCGTCGAGCGGTCGGTATAAGAAGAATATCACGACGACGCAAAGCAATCCCCAAAACATCATGTAAATAAAAGTAGTACGCCCGAAAATGTTGAGAAGTCTGCCCGAGTAGTCCCACGAGCGTGTTCCGAGGATAAGTTCTTCAAGGTAACTCAGCATATATTCGACTATGCCGCCGCCTATCATACCTATAAGATAAACGTGCCATACTTTAGTGCGATTTCGCAGGCATAATATTATCACAAGCCCGCCTACGCCGTACACGAAATTGAACGGGGTAAAAAGACTGCCGTTGCAAAAGACGAAGCCGTTGCCGTTCATGAAATTCCAAAGAGTTTCCCAAACAGTGCCTACAAGCCCGCCGAGAAGATAGATGAATACGGCTTTGGAAAAGTTCAACGTCCGCTTTTTCCTTCCGTCGTTTGAAAACAGAGCGGCAGACATATCCGTCTTGACTCTATAAGTATTTGCCGACATTCCCGCCTCCTAAAATGTCTTATAAAAGATTATACTACTTTACGACAGATTTCGCAACAGTATTTTGCGATTTTAATGTGACGGAAATGTAATAAATATTTATCAAACAGTGAAATTTTTGTTGACATACGCTTTCATATTTGATATACTGTAAAGGCATTTAAGGGAGCTTAGCTCAGCTGGGAGAGCATCTGCCCTACAAGCAGAGGGTCATAGGTTCGAACCCTATAGCTCCCACCACAAACAATACCGACAAGAGCTTTGGGTCTTGTCGGTATTGTTTTTAAGTAAATACCGTAGAAGTGGATTTAACGGCGATAAAGTGCGGTTACGTTAAAACGAAAATGACGCGACTTCGTCATTTTATTATGTGTGATAGAATCTTTACTTTTTAATGAACTTTGCGAGGGTTTGCTTTACAATGTCGAGATCGATAGGCTTTGCTATATGAGCATTCATGCCGCTGTCGAGACATTTTTTCATATCGTCGGCAAAGGCGTCCGCAGTCATTGCTATTATAGGCAGATCCTTATCGGGATGGTCGAGTTTGCGAATAGCCTCCGTCGCCTCGTATCCGTTCATGACCGGCATACGAATGTCCATAAGTATCGCTTCGTATGTTCCGGGCGCGGAGCCGAGAAGCTTATCCACGCAGATTTTACCGTTTTCGGCGCGCTCACAGGTTATGCCCGCGCTTTCGAGCAGGGTGTCGGCGATTTCCCAGTTTAGATCGTTGTCCTCGGCAAGCAGTATGCGTCTGCCCGTAAGGTCTGTCTCTTTCTTTCCGTCATCGGGGTGCGATTCGTTCTCGCCCTCGACGAATTTCTTCAGTCCGTAAAAGAGCGTCGATTTAAACAGAGGCTTTCCGATAAATCCGCAGATACCCGCTTTTCGAGCGTCCTCTTCGATTTCGCTCCAATCGTAAGCCGATATTAAAAGTATGGGAAGATCGGTGTTTCCGAGACGCTTTCTTATTTCCTGAGCCGTTTCTATGCCGCCGATGCCGGGTAGCTTCCAGTCCATAAGGATTACGTCGTAATCGTCCTGCTTTTCGTGAGCTTCGACGGTTTTTTCAACCGCAGTTTCGCCGTCGAGCGCCCATTCTCCCGATATGCCGATGTCCTTTAAAGATGCGACCGTAGTTTCGCATAGTTGTTCGTCGTCGTCGACGATCAGCATTTTCCAAGCGGGGAGTATCATTTCTTCTTCGGGAACAAGCGCGCGCTCTAGCTCCAAAGTAATGTGGAACCGAGTGCCTTTTCCGAGTTCGCTTTCGATCTCTATCGAGCCTTTCATTTGGTCTACGATATATTTCGTAATAGACATTCCGAGTCCTGTGCCTTCGGTTTTGTGTACGCGCATACTGTCCTCGCGCGTGAACGACTCGAATATTTTTTTCTGAAATTCGGGAGACATTCCTATGCCGTTGTCCTTAACGATTATGTGCGTACGCACATAATCGTTGCCTACGGCAGACGGCTCCTGATCGACGGTAAGCTCGATCGTGCCTTCTTCGTGGGTGAACTTGATTGCATTGGAGAGAAGATTCAAAAGCACTTGATTGAGACGAACGCTGTCGCAATAGACGCTTTCCTGAATTATATTTTTTACATTGACGTTGAAGTGTTGCTTTTTGATCTTTACTTGCGGCTGAACAATCGTCGTCACGCCTTCGAGCACTTCTCTCAAAGAGATTTGTTCCATATTAAGCGTCATTTTGCCGCTTTCGATTTTCGACATATCGAGTACGTCGTTTATGAGTCCCAAAAGGTGTTTGCTCGAGAGAGCGATTTTTTTAAGACAGTCGTTTACTTGCTGTTTATTATCCATGTTTGCGCGTGCGATCGCCGTCATGCCGACAATGGCGTTCATGGGCGTGCGAATGTCGTGCGACATATTGGACAGGAATTCGCTTTTTGCCGCATTTGCGCTTATTGCCGCCTTTTTTGCGGCGTTAAGTTGATTCACGTTTTGGCGGTTGAAGTGAAGGTATAACAGGCATATGACTGCAAGTATTACGACGATAACGGCAATAGCAATGATTATCATATAAAGCCATTGCGAGCTGAGTTTTGCTATTACAGTGTCGAGGTTTGTATTGTCCATAAGGGTTATCATATACCATTCGGACATGGCAAGTTTATTACAGTACATATGGACATGGTGTCCGTCGACGTGCAATATGTTCGAGTATTCCTCTCCGCGCTGCATATTATCGTTTAATTCGTCAAGTATCGCTTCGGCGTCCACGTCGGTGCTTGAGAGCCTGTCGCGCCAAAAGGACGAAAAATATTTATATTGCTGCAAATTCGTGCGACCGAGAACAAACGAATTTTTGTCGTTTGAGTCGGGGGATTCGTCCTTTCGCACTATATAGGAATAAAAGGGATCCGTCCCTTCGGCGTTGCCGTTTATGCTCAGCATATCCACAAAGTCTTTGTTGGCGATGCCGGCAATGAGCGCCATGCTTTTGCCTCCGTGCGACATCATATATTTATCCGAGGGTACGCTTATGATTACGACGCTGTCATCGGTCTTGTCGTTTTCGGTCACGCCGCTTCCGACGGCGATCTTGTTTTGCTTTTCGAGCACCGATTTGCGGAAGGGGATCGGATCGGTTACTTTAAGACTTTTCCCGAAAATGAGATCTATGGTACTTCCGTGGTCGATGTCGTTTAGGTCCTCGACCGAATAAAAAGCCAAGAACTCGAAGCCGCTGAGTCGCGCGCTGTTTTTCAAATCGTCGTTCGAGGCGAGATTGTCGTCGCTGTTCAAGGTCTCCACCATGGAGATCCGCTGGCTCATGACAGATTCGAAGCGTTGGTTTATCTGAAAGCCCGTGCTCTTCATGTACGTTTCGCCGACATTATCTATAGTTCCGTTGCTGTTGGCGGTCATTATGACGCCCATGATGACGAACGTCGCTATACATAGCAGAATGCCGACGGAAATCACTATCAGCATGATACGTTGGTTTTTGCCGCTCCACATTCGGTTGTCGGCGGAATTTTCCGAGTTTTTCATAACATCCTCCCAATGGATTTCATGCACGCATATCTTTGACGAAGGTTAAGATATCATACGATTTATTTTAAACCTTTCGATAAAGAAAGTCAATAAAAATAAATCAGGTCTTGCTTTTGCCGCCGTCTTTTTGAGTGAGCTTTTTTTTGTAACCTCCGGGAGAAAGACCCGTGTGGCGGCGGAATACTTTACAGAAATAATTGTATTCGGAAAATCCGCATTCCGACGCCGTTTCGGAAATGCTTTTGCCGAGCGTCAGCAGTTTTTTCGCGCGTTCCATTCGGCAGTACATAACGTATTGCATGACGCCCATGCCGAACGCTTTCATGGAGATGTTGTACAGAACGGTGCGCGAGCAGTTGAAACGCCGGCAAATATCATCGCACGACGGCGGGAGGGAAAGATTGCTTTTTATGTAACCGTCTATTTCAAAGGAAACGTCCTCGTCTTTCCAGCGCGCGAGATTTTTGAGATTGACGTAGGACGACACTGCGTCGAGAAGCGTTGCGGCGGCGCGAATTTCTTCCTCTGTTTTAACCGAGATTTCTCCGACTGCGGCGCGGCTCTTTTCTCGGGGCACGCCGTACTTTTCGGCGAGGGCGCAGGCGTTCTCGACTGCGGCGTCGAGATTCTCTTTCGGCAGAATGTGCGCAAGTATCGCATAGCCCAAGACGCCGCCGCCGAGCTGAATGGGCGTGATGGCTTCGGTAATGCCCGCGTGGCAGACGTAGATGTGCGGCGCGCGCAGTTTCGCCGCTCTGTGGCAGGCGTCGCGGTCGCATTTTTTACAACCCGCTTCTCCCGCTTCGCTTTCGCGTATACAGCGGCAAAATGCGGGCGCGCTTTTCGGATACTCGGTTACAGGGTTGAACTCGTCGTCGAAAATGGATATTCTTATCCCCACCGCCGTATGAAAATCTTTTAAAATGCCGTCAAGCTTTTGAAAATCATAAGTGCTTATCATACGGACATTATACCACAATAAAAATCAAAAAGCTATAAATTTATACGCGCTTGAACAAAATTACCCAAAATAAAAACATATAAACCTTTATTTATAATATATAAGGTGATAGAATACAAGTATGGATTTTAATTCAAACAATAACAAGGAGTTAATGACAGATGGGCGAGATTTTCAAGGGAATATCCAAAGTAAAGTTCGAGGGAGCGAAATCGACGAACGTATTGGCGTTCAAATATTACGACCCGGAGAGAGTAGTGCTCGGCAAGAAGATGAGCGAGCACCTGCCGTTTGCTATGGCGTGGTGGCACAACCTTTGCGCAATAGGCGCAGATATGTTCGGAAGAGGCACCGCGGATAAGCATTTCGGAGTCAAAGAGGGAACAATGGAGCACGCAAAAGCCAAAGTGGACGCGGGCTTTGAGTTTATGGAAAAACTCGGCATAAAGTATTTCTGTTGGCACGATGTGGATCTTGTGCCCGAGGACGCGGACATAAACGTCACGAACAAGCGGCTTGACGAGATTTCCGACTATATACTCGAAAAGATGAAGGGCACGGACATCAAGTGCCTTTGGGGAACGGCAAATATGTTCTCCAATCCTCGCTTTTGCAACGGCGCGGGTTCGACGAACAGCGCGGATGTGTTTGCATTTGCGGCGGCGCAGGTTAAAAAGGCGCTTGACATAACGGTCAAACTCGGCGGCAAAGGCTATGTATTCTGGGGCGGCAGAGAAGGCTATGAGACTCTTCTCAACACAGACATGAAGTTCGAACAGGAAAACATCGCACGTCTCATGCGCATGGCTGTAGACTACGGCAGAAAGATAGGCTTTAAAGGCGACTTCTACATCGAACCCAAGCCGAAGGAGCCGATGAAGCACCAATACGATTTCGACGCGGCGACGGCGATAGGTTTTCTTCGCGCGCATGGACTCGACAAGGATTTCAAGCTCAACATCGAAGCAAACCATGCGACGCTTGCGGGACACACGTTCGAGCACGATTTGCGCGTTTCCGCTATAAACGGAATGCTCGGCTCGGTCGACGCGAATCAGGGCGACAGCCAGCTCGGTTGGGATACCGACGAATTTCCGTTCGACGTATATACGGCGACTATGTGTATGCTCGAAATAATCCGCGCCGGCGGTATGACGGGCGGACTCAACTTCGACGCTAAAAATCGCCGTCCTTCGTATACTGTGGAAGATATGTTCGCCGGATATATTCTCGGCATGGACACGTTTGCATTGGGTCTATTAAATGCCGCCGCTATCATAGAGGACGGCAGATTGGATAAGTTCGTAGAGGAGCGCTATGCAAGCTACCGTGATACGGAAATCGGAAAGAAGATCGTCGGCGGCAAAACTAACCTCGAGGAACTTGCGGATTACGCGTCGAAGCTCAAAGCGCCCGCAATGCCCGGAAGCGGCAAGCAGGAAGTTCTCGAGAGCATTGTAAACAGCGTGCTCTTCGGTAATAAGTAATGAATACGTTTATAGGAATAGATCTCGGGACGTCTGCGGCAAAGCTTTTGCTCGTAACGGCGGACGGACGCATTCTTTCGTCCGAATGTGCGAGCTATCCCGTACGTTATCCTGCGGACGGATGGAGCGAGCAAGATCCCGTCGATTGGTTCGACGGCGTTATCGCCGCAGCCAAACGCCTTTTGAAAGGACAGGATAAGGCGAGCGTTCGCGGCATAGGTCTCGGCGGTCAGATGCACGGACTCGTCGCGCTTGACAAGCACGGAAAAGTTATTCGGCCGTGTATCCTATGGAACGACGGAAGGACGGAAAAAGAGACCGCGTATCTGAACGAAGAAATAGGAAAAAACAGCCTGCTCGAAATGACGGGCAACATAGCTTACGCCGGTTTTACCGCGCCGAAAATTTTGTGGCTTAAAAAGAACGAGCCGAAAAATTTCGAAAAGATAGCTAAGATCCTGCTCCCCAAGGACTACATAGTCTACCGTCTTACAGGCGAGTTTTCGTCCGATTATTCGGACTTTGCGGGAACGCTTCTCTTAGACGTGGAGCACAAATGTTTCAGCGAGAAGATGTGTGAGATCTGCGGAGTAAAAAAGGAGTGGCTTCCCACGCTTCGGGAATCTTACGAGACGGCGGGGACGCTTGTAAAGGACATTGCCGACGAATTGGGGCTTGAAAGCGACGTAATAGTCTGCGCGGGCGCAGGCGACAACGCGGCGGCGGCTGTCGGCACGGGCATAGTTCGCGACGGCGACTGCAACGTCTCGCTCGGCACAAGCGGTACCGTATTTATTCCGCGCGACGAGTTCGACGGAGGAAGCGGCGACAGTCTGCACAACTTCTGCCATGCGAGCGGAAAATATCATCTCATGGGCTGTATATTGTCTGCGGCTTCTTGCAATCGCTGGTGGATGGAAGAGGTATTGAAAAACTCGGACTTTAACGGCGAGCAGAGAGGAGCGGAGAGTATGCTCGGCAAAAACAGCGTGTACTTTTTGCCCTATCTCATGGGCGAACGATCCCCGCACAACGATGTAAACGCCCGAGGCGCGTTTATCGGACTTCGTCCCGATACGTCTCGCACGGCAATGACGCTTGCCGTCTTGGAGGGCGTGGCTTTCGCATTAAAGGATTGCGTAGAGGCGGCAAAAAAGGGCGGAGCTAAAATAGAAAGCACGCGTATTTGCGGCGGCGGAGCCAAAAGTCCGCTGTGGAGAAAGATAATCGCCGATGTCCTCGGCGTTCCCGTCGAGATACCGAAAGTAGAGGAGGGACCCGCTTACGGCGGAGCTATTCTCGCGATGACGGCATACGGAGCTTATCCCACGCTCGAAGCGGCGGTAGCGGCTACGACTTCCGTAAAGGAGACCGTCCTGCCCGATAAGCGCATTGTCGAGCATTACAAACACAGATACGAAATCTATAAAAAACTGTATCCTGCGCTGAAAGACGTATTTGCGAAAATGTGATTGGAGAAATCGAATAAATTTTTACGAGGTTCAAAGCGAGCGCGGCGGAACGCAAAACACAGTCCGCATGGAGGCGCTTGAAATTTCGTGAATAAGGAGTGAAAAGATGAAGCAACAAGTATTTAATCCGTACCTTCCGAGTTACGAGTATATCCCCGACGGAGAGCCGCACGTTTTTGACGGCAGAGTGTACGTCTACGGCTCTCACGATAGGTTCGACGGCAGCGGTTTTTGCATGAACGACTATGTTACATGGTCCGCTCCCGTAGACGATCTATCCGATTGGCGTTACGAGGGCGTCATTTGGCGTAAAAAAGACGACCCTCACTATAAGGGAAGAGGAAGTATGTACGCCCCCGACGTGTGCAAAGCTCCCGACGGCAAGTACTATCTGTACTACGCGTTCAACCCGGGCATTACCCGTAAGAGTTGGGCGATTCGGTGCGCCGTTTCGGATAATCCCGCAGGCCCTTTTAAGTATCACGGCGAAGTCGATCTGTATCCGTATTCGAAAGAATATCTTCCGTTCGATCCGGCGGTGTATGTCGAGGACGGCAGGGTATGGCTTTACTACGGCTCGGGAATGTTTTTTCCCGTACTCGGCGTTTCCAAGAAAAAGATAAAGGGCGGAGCGGTTGTGGAACTTGACCCAACCGATATGCTAACGCTTAAGGACAGCCCGAAGCAGACTTTACCCATAGGCGGCAAGGAAGTCGGGCAGCACGGCTTTTTCGAAGCTTCGTCCATGCGCAAAATAAACGATAAATACTATTTCGTATATTCGTCTACGATAGGTCATGAATTGTGCTATGCCATAGGCGATACGCCCGAAGGTCCGTTTAAATTCGGAGGCACGATAGTCAGCAACGGCGACATAGGTCTCAAAGTGCACAACGGACCCAAGACCGCCGCCAATTATACGGGCAACACGCACGGCGGAATCCTCAGTATCGGCGACAAGCACTATATATTCTATCATCGTCAGACCAATCGCAACTGCTTCTCGAGGCAGGACTGCGCCGAGGAAATCAAGATAGAACCCGACGGAAGTATAAAGCAGGTCGAAATGACGAGTTGCGGACTAAACGGAAAACCGCTTGATGGCAACGGCGAGTACGAGGCAAGGATCGCCTGCAACCTGACCTCTCGCAAGGGCGGCAGATTCCATGCAAAACCCATAGGAAAAAATGCGAAAGGCTGTCACCCGTACTTTACGCAGAGCGGCAAGGACAGAGACGGAGGCGGAGATCAATATATCGCGAACTTCACCGACGGAGCAATGGCGGGATTTAAGTATTTCGAAATAAACGGTTTGAAGCGTATCGGAGTAAAGGTGCGCGGTGGCGCCGACGGTGAAATGATTGTTACAAACGAGCCGTTCGGCGCGCCGGTGGCAACCGTAAAGTTGTCGCCGTCGAAAGAGGAAAAGACTTTCTTCGGGGACTATGCGGGCGAAGACGGGGTGAAAGCGTTGTACTTCACGTTCGTCGGCAAGGGCAAAACCGATTTTATAAGTTTTGTTCTCGAAAGGTAATAATAAAAAAGCTCGGAAGACAACCGAGCTTTTATTTATTGGGAATTAAATCATCTGCGTCGACGACGGTTTGATTGCAAAGAAAAAACGCGGTTTTGATAACCGCGTATTTCTTTGTTGTTTTTAAGTTAGACGGGCAGTATGCGCAAGATGTGCTTGCTAACGATCATGAGAATCAGGTCTAAAATCCAAACGATAGTGAAACCGAATATAAGACGGATAAGACCGGCTACGATTTTGCCCTCGGAAAATCTGGTTATCCAGCCGCAGACCCACGCCGTAATGGGTATGATCGCGAGAATAACGCTGACGATGTACGCAAGTCCGAAGTAATCACTCTTTGCCATGATGTTTACCTCCTTTGAGAATTTTACAGTGAGCGCCGCCGACGTCGCGGGACGTTATGTACCTGTTAACTCTGTAAGTATATCATATAATATCTTATTTGTAAACAGATTGAAACGCGTTTTCTTTACAAAATGGGTTTTGTTTGTAAAATTTCGCGCGCCGCGGCGAAAACCGTCAAAATCTCCTGTCGCATTTATATGCGACAGGGGCGAAAAAGTTACCGTAAAATCGTATTTCCGAGGCAGTCCATTGCGACTATAAGCTCCATGTTTTCGACTTCGAGCGCATAAACGGCTTCGCAGCCGAGATCTCCGTAGGCGATAAGGTCGCATTTTTTAACGTAGCTTTTCATAAGAGCGCCCGCGCCGCCTACCGCCGCGAGGTAGAGTCCGCCGTATTTTACGACGGCGTCGCGTACGGCTTCGCTGCGTTTACCTTTGCCTATCATTATCTTTGCGCCTTGGGCTATTAGCGTCGGAGCATAGTCGTCCATGCGAGCGCTTGTTGTCGGACCGCAACTTCCTATGACTTCGCCCTCTCTTGCCGGGGTCGGACCGCAGTAGTATATGACGGCGCCGTCAAGCTCTATAGGGGGCTGTTCTCTTTTTTCGAGCGTTTCGCATATTCTCTTGTGGGCGGCGTCTCGCGCCGTATGGATCACACCCGAAAGAGCGACCGTATCGCCCGCTTTAAGCGAACGTATTTGTTTGTCGGAAATCGGCAACGTAAGATTTATCATAGAAGTCTCCTAAAATTCCAATGCGGCGTGGCGCACGGAGTGGCATTGAATGTTTACGGCTACGGGCAACATTCCTATATGCGTGTAAAAGATTTCCACTGCCGCCGAAAGAGCGGTCGTATTTCCGCCCAATCCCTGCGCGCCTATGCCGAGAGAATTTACGGCGGCGAGTATTTCTCTTTCGAGCGCGGCCGCGTCCTTATCTGCGCTCGGTCTGCCGCTTTCGCGCGTCAGCGCTTTTTTGGAGAGAAGCGCGGCTTTTTCCATTGTTCCGCCGATGCCGACGCCGAGGATTATCGGAGGACAGGGATTTGCTCCCGCCGTCTTTACGCAATCGACTACGCTGTCGATAATGCCCTTTCGCCCTTTCGAGGGAGTTAGCATATATATTTTCGACATATTTTCGCTTCCCGCTCCCTTTGCGAGATATGTGAGTTTGAGAGAGTCTCCGCTTACGATCTCGGTATGAAGCACTGCGGGAGCGTTAGTATGCGTATTGAGTCGGGAAAGAGGGTGGGCGACCGACTTTCTCGCGTCTTTATAGCCTCTTTTTACTCCCTCGTTTACGGCGTCCGAAAGGAGCATACCTTTAAGTTGCAGATCCTGTCCGATTTCTGCGAACACGACTGCAAGCCCCGTATCTTGGCAGGCAAACGAGCAGGTCTTTTTTGCAACCTCGTTGTTTTCGACAAGTTTGGAAAGAGCCCATTTTGCCGCAGGTTCGGTCTCCTTTTCGGCCGCTTGTCTCAAAAGCGTGTCCGCGCTGTCTTCGACGTCGGTAAGCGCGCGTTCGATCGCTTCGGCAAGAGGCTCTATTATAGTTTCGGTATTTAAAGTTCGCACTGTTATCGTTCTCCTTTAAGACATTGAGGAGCAAAGGGTAACTTCGTCTCTACCAAGGTATTGTAGCATAAAATAAAAAACAATGCAAAATAATTTGATTATTTAATTTCAATTTAGTATAATATTTGCATGGGAATAAAGGTTTGCAGCTTAAACAGCGGAAGCACGGGAAACTGTATATATTTATCAACTCCGAAGACAACGCTGCTTATTGACGAAGGCGCGCCGGTCACACGCGTCGAGAAGTGTCTGAAGCTTCTCGGCAGAGGAGAGGAGCTTGCCGTGCTCGTCACGCACAGCCATGCCGACCATATCGGCAATATTCCCGTATTCGCAAGGCGCAACTCAGCCGCCGTATACTGCCATCATTTAAGCGCGAATGCGGTGAAAAAGAAAGGTGCGTACGATTACGGTCAATTCATAGAATTTACCGACGAGAGTTTTTTGGTGGGCGACATTTTGGCGGAACCTTTCCGAGTAAGCCATGACGTGCCGTGCGTAGGTTTCGTTTTTTCGGCGGGCGGGCTTAAAGTCGGCATTGCGACCGACCTCGGGCACGCGGGCGGAAAAGTTATAGGCGCGCTTTCGCGTTGCAATCTCGTAATAATAGAAAGCAATCACGACGAAGGACTTTTGAAGGCGAATAAGGAGTATTCGCCGTGGCTTAAAAGCCGCATACTTTCCGACAGCGGACATATGTCGAACAACGCTTGCGCCGAAGCGGTCGTAAAGCTCGCGCGTTCGGGCGTAAAACAGTTTATACTTGCTCATCTGTCGCGCGAGAACAACTATCCCGAGCTTGCCCTCGATACGACCAACAAAGCGCTCGAAGAGGCGGGTATATACGGAATAGGCGTGGAAGTCGCTTTGCCGTACAACATGACGAGCTTATACGAAGTCATGTAAGCCCGATGGGAGGTGTAGTCGCTATGGCGAACAGAAAGGAATTTACTTATACGGACGGCGCGGCAATTTACCTACTTGCCATTCTTGCCGATCTCGGATTGCAGTTGGCTGTGTCGATTGTTTTCGGTATAGCCGGTTCGCAGTATCTGAAGATCGATTGGGTAAATATAATCGTATCGTCTTTGTTGCAGGCGGCGTTTATTCTTTGCATAGTCTTGTATTGCCGAACGAAAAGCACTTTTCCCGAAATCGGGATAAAAAAGACTCATTCGGCTAACTATGCGCTTTCTGCGGCGGTAGCTGTCGTTGCGCTTATATGCTTTTATTGCGTCGCGGTTGCGTTCGATCTGTTGCTTGGCGCGACGGGTTACGAGAGCAGCGTCGGTTTCGAATTTACGAGCGTGCCGGCAAAGATACTCGGAGTGTTTGCGACCTGTATAGCCGCGCCGATAGGAGAAGAGCTTATATTTCGCGGCGCGCTTCTTTCGGGACTTAAAAAGCGCTTCAAAGCGCCTGTCTCCGTCCTCTTGTCGGGGCTTGCGTTTTCTCTCATGCACATGAATCCGGAGCAGACCGTATATCAGTTTCTTCTCGGCTGTGCGCTGGCGTATATAGCTCTCGAAACAGGTTCGGTGATTCCCGCAATGATAGGGCACGCGACGAGCAATCTCATAGCCGTACTTATGGAACTGATAGCGCCGTTCGGTAACGCGGTTAATTCGGCATTGGAGTTTCTCGTCGCTACGCCGTGGCTGTTTGCATTACTTACGGTTTTGCTGTTTGCGGCAGGCGCAGTCGCGCTGTTTTTCATGGGAAAGTTTATGGGCAGACTCGGCGGAAAGAGGCAGGAACGAAAATTCGATACTCTTCCTCCCGACGAGAGCGAGAAAACTGCGGACGAAGAAACTTCCATTTTGAAAAAGCCGATGTTCGGAGCAAAGACTCTGCTTATAACGGGCTTTGTGATCTGCGCCGTTCTTTGGGTCGCTATGCTTGTCGTCGGATATATGGATCTCGAAATTTAACTGAAAACAGGATTTCCCTTATGAGGTGGATAATATGGTTTATTTAGGTAAAGAACTCGAAGAAAGACAACGCGCCTACAGGGTTGTGACGATAGTCATGTTTGCCGTGGCGGTGCTCACGCTCGTCATGCGGATTCTCGTCGGACTGCTGCCCGAGAGTTTACCCGATCTCGCCGTCGACGCGATATTTTCTACTGTCGTTCAGATCGGAGTATTTCTCGCATTGCCCTTTCTTGCGTATAAGTTTTTGCTCGGCAAGAACGTGAAAGAAATTGCCGAGTTCTCGAATATTCGCAAAATAAAATGGTACTACATCGTGCTTGCGGTGGGAGTCGGTTTTTGCGCTTTTATCGCGACCATAGGCATATCGAGCATATGGCAGGCTTTAATAGCTTCGACCGGATACATTCATTCCTCGTCGTCTACAGTCTATCCCGAAACTTTCAACGTCGGTATGTTTATTGCCGAAATGGCGCTGACGGCGCTTCTGCCCGGTTTTTGCGAGGAGTTCCTCATTCGCGGAGGAGTGCTTACGACAATGCGCGGTTCCTACCGTTACATTGCCGTGCTTTGGATAATGGCGGCGGTGTTCGGGCTGTTTCATCAAAATATCACTCAGGTATTTTATACGGCTTGCTTCGGTATGCTTATGGCTTTTCTCACCATAAAGCTCGGCTCGATTATTCCCGCTATGGTAATTCATTTCGTGAATAACGGCATGAGCGTCTATATGTCTTATGCGGACGAATATAGTTGGAGGTTGGGCGGCGGCTTTTACGACGCTATAGACAACGGTCTAATGACTAACCCCGGAAGTATTTTCGGCGTGTACATTCTCATAGTGCTCATAGGCGCGGGACTCGTTGTGCTCATGCTTTTCCTCAAAAACCGCGAGAAGCTCGGAAAGCAGAAGGAAGTTATACTCGATTCCGGCTTCGATCAAACCAACGGTCGCGTCGTAATGTTCGGCGAGGAAAACAAGAAGTTCGTCGAGGATATAGGAATGGAAAAAATGGTGTACGGGAAGGATTACGCGCCCGACGCGCTCTACCGTCCGACCGTGCGCGATAATGCCTTTTTGGTCGGAGCGACGGTAGTAACGGTGCTTTCGACGTTTGCGACCTACCTTTGGGGACTGATGTGAAAAAAGTCTGTATCGCCGCCGTCGGCAAGGTGAAAGAAAACTACCTTAGAGACGGCATTTCGGAGTACGCGAAACGCCTGTCTCGCTTTTGCGATTTCTCGGTGAGAGAGTGCGAAGAGAATCCTCGGCAGGATGTCGAGAGCGAAGGGAAAGCTCTGCTTCTCGCAACGGAAGGAGCATACAATATCCTGACCGATCGAGGCGGCGAAGAGGTTTCGAGCGAGAGATTGGCGGAAATATTAAAGGACGCTCTTACGAGAGCGGACAAAGTAAACTTCGTAATAGGCTCGAGCCGCGGCGTTTCCGGCAAAGTGCGAGAACGGGCGGACAAAGTAATTTCGTTCGGACGAGCAACCTATCCGCATATGCTGTTTAGGCTTATGCTGTGCGAACAGATTTACCGCGCTTTTGCGATAAACGCAAATCTTCCGTATCATAAGTAAGTACAAAAATTCAAAGTTGCCGCGTATACTGATAGTATACGGAGGGCGAAAGTTTTGTACGGTTACGACGAACTTTTAAAAGACGTTCGGCTTTACTCGCTAAAGGGCGTAAAGGTCGAGAGCATAGGAAAGAGCGCGCAGGGACGGGATATATATTGCTTTTGCGTCGGCAACGGCGGCATACCGGTAATTTCCACGGCGGCTATACACGCGAGGGAGAACGCGTCGGCTTACGTTGTGCTCGCGCAACTTCGGCGTGCGTGCGCAAGCGGCACGGGCTTTGCGAGGTATTTTATTCCGCTCGTCAATCCGGACGGAGCGGAGATACTTAAAGAGGGACTGAGCCGCAATGACGAAAGTCTCAAGTTATGGAAGGCGAACGCCGTCGGAGTGGATCTAAACGTCAATTTCGACGCAAGATGGGCAAGCGGCAGGCAAAACGTCTTTAGGGTTGGAAGCGAAAATTACGTCGGTCCGAGTGCGTTTTCCGAGTCCGAGACCCGTGCGCTTGCACGCTTTACGGAGACCGTGGGCGCGGGACTCACTCTCAGCTATCACGCGTCGGGTCGGGAAATATATTGGTACTTTTTTCAGAAAGAAAATTATGAACGAGACCTAAAGATCGCAAAGTTTGCGCAGTGCTATCTGCGAAACAGATATGCGCGGATCGATTCGGACTGCGGCAGCGCGGGCGGATATAAGGATTGGTGTGTGGAAAAGCTCGGCATACCCGCGCTTACGATAGAGCTCGGAAACGGAAAACATCCGCTTTCCATAGAAGACGTAGAAGAGGATATAGCGCTGAATACGGGACTTGCCGACGCGCTGTCGAGATTGATAAACGCTTAAGGCGGCGGGGATTCGTCGCCGACGGAGAGAAAAATGAGCGACGAAGAATTCATGAGAGAGGCCTTAAAAGAGGCGTTTGAAGCGGAAAAGGCGGACGAAGTCCCCGTGGGCGCGATAGTCGTCAAGGACGGGATAATAGTTGCGCGCGGACGTAATATGCGCAATACGACGCCCGACTCGACGGCTCATGCCGAAGTGGAGGCGCTACGCGCGGCTTGCAGACGGCTCGGACGTTGGAATTTATCGGACTGCGAGCTTTTCGTTACGCTCGAGCCGTGCATGATGTGCAGCGGCGCCATAGTGTACTCTCGTATAAAGCGCGTTGTTTTCGGCGCGTACGACAAGCGTTTCGGTTGCGCGGGCACGGTGTACAACCTCGTTGCGGACGAGAAATTCAATCATCGCGCGGAAATTAAGGGCGGAGTGCTCGAACAGGAATGTTTGGAGCCCATTCGCAATTTCTTTGCGGCAAAACGAAATGCCTCAAAATAATCGATACAGCTATTGACAAACACGGCTTTAAGTGGTATAATTTTACCATTGAAGCAGCGGCGAATGACGAATGTTTCGGTTATTCGCGGACAGGAGGTAGCAGATGAGCGCATATATCGACGGCGACGAAAAATTCGTGGCGCGCCTCGGGGGCACATATTCGCCCGGCGTGGAGAAAGCCGAACAGTCGCTGGAACTCACGGACAAAAGGATTTACTATTCTGCTACGAGCAGAACGGGAGAAAAGAACAAGACGGTGCAGACCGCGTCGTCGATAATAGACGCGTCCGACGTTTCCGCAGTGACTTATACGGCGGATAAGCCGCGCGGTTCGTTTGGGCTGGGAATACTTTTTCTGATAGTCGCGATTGCCGTGGGCGCTGTCATCGGCATTGTTTCGTATATTAACGGCGAGGACGCCGGGATAACGGCTATTATAATTCCGATTGCCGTTGGGCTCGGAATAGGAGTGTTTCTCCTTGTCGGCTGGTACATATTCACGCTTTTTTTGAATAAAAGCAAGCGTCCCGTGACAGTCTCCGTAGAATATCGCGGACTCATACTAAGCGTGGTGTTTTACGGCATACCGGACGGAAAACTCGAAGAATTCCGTCATTGGACGTTCAGAGTAAAAGACAAATTGCTCGGCAGAAAGACTTTGCCTTTATCCGACGAACCCGTCGAAGAGCAAGTCGATAATTTTTAGATTAGTAAACGATAGGATTTTCAAGAGGTAAAAATGTCCGACATTAAGGTGTTCGTATACGATACTTGCGGCAAAAAGGAAGAAGCGGTTTCCGCTGTCGAAAAGGCGGGAATGTCTTTGGCGGAAGGCAACGACGAAGAAGCTCTGCTTGCCGCCGATTTCCTTTTGCTTTCGACAGCCGACGCGCGGGAGCTTGACGAGAAAGAAGCTGCGGATAAATGGAACTTTTTTCTCGACGAATTGCGCTGGAAGAGAAAAGAGAACGGCGAAATAATAATAATAGATTGTTCGGAGTTGAGCTTTTCTCCGTCGCGTCTTGCTTACGGTTTGAAAAAATGCAAGAGGTTTAGGCTGGCGCAGATCGACGAGGCGATGAAATATATGCTCGGATCGGGAAAAAGCGGTTCTGCCGTCGGCGGTTATAAACCCGCTTCTTCGCTTAAACCAGCGGAGCGCGTCGATCTTTCGGAAGTCGTAAAGCCCGAAGAAAAAGAAGAAAAGGTTCGCGAGAGCGGAGCGTGCAAGGAAAGTCATGTATTCGGCGAAGATACGGAAAGGGAAGCGGAGGAGAGAAAGCGTGCCGAAGCTCGGGCAAAGCTTGACGAAATTCGTGCCGCCAAGTTCGAAAACGCATCGCCCGAGGTAAAAAGGACAATTGAAGAAGCGCAAAGACGGCTTGAGGAAAGGCGTAAAGCGCAGGAAGGCGACCCGAGACTTAATCCCGTATTCGACGACGAGGATCGTGAGAGACGAGAGAAATATCTTAAAACGGCGCAGATACGAAGTGAACGCAGCGACAATTACAATCCGTTCGAAGGCTACCCCGACTATCCGAAGGAGGATAAGCCGAAACAATCGAGTCAGTTCAAAAGTATAGGCATTACGATAATCATTGCGGCGATTATACTCGTATTGTTCATGGTCGTTACGTCTACTATAGGAATGTGTGCGTTTTGGTCCGAGGCGTTTTCGGTAAGCGCGGCGGCTTCGATAAAAGAAGAGTCCGTATCGTTTGTTTCGTCGGTGATTCGAGCGGGTTTCGATATCTTGCCGTAATTTGCAGTTCAAAAAAGCTCTCCGAATATATGCGGAGAGCTTTTTAAAACATAAAAGATCGACTACGATATTTTAACGCCGCTTGGACGAAAACTTACGGACGAAGAGTAGAATGCGGTAAGTCCTTTTATCATGGATTCAATATCGCTAATCGTCGCCGTTTCTACCGACGAGTGCATGGAAAGTTGCGGCACACCTATGTCGCAGGTGCGTATGTCGGTTGCCGCCGCAGCCATAAGACCTATGGTCGAACCGCATTTAACATCGGAGTTCGAGTAAAAGTCCTGATATGACACACCTGCCGCGCCGAATATCTTTTTTGCCGTTGCCGCGCTCAGTCCGTCCGTCGCATAGTTCGGGTGGTGTTTTATCACGATACCGCCGCCGAGTTCTACTTTGTTTGCGGGATCGCTCTTTTCGGGATGAGCGGGATGCGTCGCGTGCGCGTTGTCCGCCGAAAGCATAAACGAATTTTCGAGTGCCGCCGCAAAGTCCTTACCGCCTGCGCCGTAAAAAATTTCTTCGAGAAGTTTGGGGAAGAAAGACGCCGCCGCGCCGCGTCTGATCCTACTGCCGGTTTCCTCTCCGTCGAAGCATACGCAGACGTTTATGCCGACGGGTTTTGCCGTGACGATCGCCTTTATCGAAGAATACACGCTTACGAGGTTGTCTATTCTCGGCGAGCAGAAGTATTTGCCGTCCGCGCCGCTATCGTACGGTTCGATGTCCGGACAGGCGTATAGGTCGTAATCCACGAGTTTATCAGTGCCGGCAAGCTTTTCGGCAAAGTCGAAACAGTCTCCTATAAGCGGAGCAAGGTCGGTTTGCACGGAGGGAGCGAATCCGCCGTTCACGTCGCGATTCATGTGCACGGCAAGCGACGGTATGCTTACGCGGTAGTCGGAAACGACGTCTTTGGCTTTTACGCCCGAGCCGTCCTCGACGTAGAGCCGTCCGCAGATCTTAAGCGGTATATCGAAAAACGTGTAATTTATCGCGCCGCCGTAGGCTTCTGCGTTCAGCCGTCCTCCGCTCAAAAGCCCGCGTTTGAGTTTCAACGCGGGTGAATCGGTATGCGAACCGACTATCATAAACCCGGTCGGGCTGCCGACGGAAACGGCAATGATCGCGCCGTCCTCGACCTTAAATCGCTTATCGCCGCCTTTCGTGGATGAAAATGTTTCCGTCCTTTTAAATCCGTTTTTTTCGAGTATGGCGGAAGCAAGGACAGTGCTTTGATATGGCGTATAACCTTTTGCCAAAAACCGTTTGAGTTCTTCGTTCATAAATTCTCCTTGATATTGTTTTACGATTTATTATATAACTTTAAGCTATGAGTAGTCAACCGCTCGCGTGCATGGCGGGAAAATTATACCGATAAATATTGACACGGGTCGCGCTTTGTGCTACAATATCAAAAAAATCGAGGTGAGAATTATGTCTGTTGAAGTTATACTCGGTGATATAACGACTTTGAAGACGGACGCGATTGTAAATGCCGCCAATCGTTCGCTTCTCGGCGGAGGAGGCGTGGACGGAGCTATTCATAGGGCGGCAGGGGACAAGCTCGATAAAGCCTGCAAGAAACTCGGCGGTTGCAACATCGGAGACGCAAAGCTGACTAAGGGATATAATCTCCCGGCAAAGTATGTGATCCATACTGTGGGACCGGTATGGCAGGGCGGCGGAAGCAACGAAGAAAGCCAACTCAAGCAGTGCTATCTTTCGAGTCTCGGACTTGCGGTGCTGAGCGGCATAAAGACGCTTGCCTTTCCCGCCATAAGCTGCGGGATCTACCGCTTCCCGCCCGAACGCGCGGTGCTTATAGCCGTCAGTACCGTCATGGGCTTTTTAAAGCGCAATACGGACATCGAAAAGGTATATTTCGTGCTCATAGACGAACATTTGTACAATTTGTATAAAGACACGGTGGAGGACTATGAAAAGAACAAATAAGATAGAAGGAAAAACATACGGAGAGGAGCGCGCCCTTTACGGACTGCGGGATACGCTTGTGAAGAACTGTCGAATAGAGGGCGAGGAAGACGGCGAATCGGCTTTTAAGGAATGTAAGGATATCAGTCTCGAAAACTGTTTTCTCTCGCTTCGTTATCCGCTCTGGCACGTTGACGGCTTCGAGCTTGAAGATTGTGTGATGACGGACGGTTGCCGCGCCGCGCTTTGGTACGACAACGGCGGAAAAATACGCGCCTCGAGGCTCGGCGGAATCAAAGCGGTGAGGGAGTGCAAGGGCATAGAGCTTGAAAAATGCAAAATAGTTTCTCCGGAGTTCGGCTGGCAAAGCGAAGACATAACTGTTAAAAAGTCGGAAATCATATCCGAATACGCGTTTTTACATACGAGGGGCTTGCGGCTCGAGGAAGTGGACCTTAAAGGCAAATACACTTTTCAATATACAAAGGATGTGGTCATAAGAAAGTCGCGTCTCGACACAAAGGACGCGTTTTGGCACGCAAGCGGCGTGACGGTCGAGGACAGTCTCGTGAAGGGCGAATACCTCGGCTGGTACTCGGATAATCTTACGTTTATTCGCTGTCATATCGTCGGCACTCAGCCGCTTTGCTATTGCAAGAACTTGAGACTCATCGACTGCACTACCGAAGGGTGTGATCTTTCGTTCGAGTACAGCGACGTCGAAGCGAGTATAGACGGACGCGTGGACAGCATAAAGAATCCGAAAAGCGGTACTGTCATAGTGGATTCCGTGGGCGAGACGCTGTATACCGACGACGCCGTATATAAGCCCGAAGGCAAAGTTATCGTACGCGGAAGAGCTTAAAATAACCGCAGTTAAACAGACCGATATTGTCCCGTTCTCGTTTTCTGAGAGCGGGACTCTTTCTACATTCGATAAAAGATATATTTATATCGATAAATCGGTTGCGTTTGAAATGATAGTGTGGTATACTGTTTGCAAAAGTTTCCGAGGGAGGGATCTTATGGACAAGGAAGAAGAGATAAAGGAAGAAGCGCGAGACGAAACTTCGGCAAACAAAAAAGACGAAGGCGGCTCGGAAAAGCTTGAAAGCGCGCTCTCGCCGAGTAATGAAGTTTGTGCGTCGGAATCGACTCTGAGCGATAAGCCGAAGGGGTTTAAAGCGTTCATGAGCTTTGTCGTAAAGCGCTATCTCATAGACGCGTTTTCGGGCATGGCGCTCGGACTCTTTTGTACGCTTATCGCGGGCACGATAGTAGGACAGATAGGCACGCTTATTGGCGACAACGCCGTCGGAAAATTAATCAAGAACATAGGGCTTGCCGCCAAGATCATAATGGGCGCGGGCATAGGCGTAGGGATAGGCCACAGCTTAAAGGCGGGAAAGCTCACGTCGTTTACATCCGCCGCCGCAGGCATGATAGGGGCTAATATTACGAATATCTTTGCGCTTTCGGGCGTACATATTTACGGCGCTTCGACTACGCCGTCCATAGGAATAGGCGACCCTGTGGCCGCATATTTTGCCGCAGTTTTTTGCATAGAGATCGCTCGCCTCGTCGAGGGGAAAACTCCCATAGACATCGTTTTGATACCGCTGCTCGGCATGACGGTCGGAAGCCTTGCCGCCATGGCGCTCGGCATTCCTTTCGGCATACTGTTCGCCCTTCTCGGGCGCGGCATAGCGTACGCCATAAAGTGGAACAGTATAATTTTCGGAATACTGATCGCCGCCGTAATGGGGCTTTTCTTGACGCTTCCCACTTCGAGCGCGGCTTTCGGCGTAATGCTGTTTTCGTCCTCGCTCATAACTCCGGAACTCGAGGGCGCGGCTCAGCTTGCGGCGGGCGCGGCTTGCGCCGGTTGCTGCGCGCACATGGTCGGGTTTGCCGTCGCGTCTTTCCGCGAAAACGGCTGGGGCGGCGTCGTGTCGCAGGGCATAGGCACGAGTATGCTCCAGATCCCCAACCTTGCGAAGAATCCCCGAATACTGCTTCCCGCGGTGGCGGCGTCGATTGTTGCAGGTCCGCTATCGAGCGCGGCGTTCGGTCTTTTGTGCGACTCTACGGGCGCAGGCATGGGCACGGCGGGGCTTGTCGGTGTAATACAAACTTTCTCCGTCTCGATTGCGGGCGGACTTTCCTGGTGGTATGTCCTAATAGGCGTGCTTGTCTGCTATATAGCCGTTCCTGCGGCGGTGGCTTTGGGCGTAAGCGAGCTTATGCGCAAGCTCGGCTGGATAAGAAAAGACGACATGAAGCTCCCGAAATAATTCCGAATAAAACAAAAAAGACTGCGGCAAGTAAAAATCTGTCGCAGTCTTTTATGTAAGTAAGAACGATTATTTCTTTTTGAAGGTCATTTTTACGCCGTCTTGAGTGATGACGATTTCGTTGTTTGCAATCGTACCTTCCAATGAGTCGCCGTCTATTGTAAGCGTGATTTTGTCGCCGTCGATTTTATAAGTGCCTTTCTCTTCGCTCGATATGCCGCCTATAGTTGCAGTCATGACGCATTCGTCGCCGTCTTTTAGCTCGAGTGTTGTCGTCACGGTGCTGCCCATAACGGAGATCTCGCACTCGTATGTGCCCGTTACTTCGCCGCACGCGACAAGCGTAACGCCGAGAACTAAGACCAAAGCCATTGCCGATAAAACTTTCACTATCTTTTTCACCTTAAAATCCTCCTATCGGTGTGATACGAGAATTATACTACTTTCCCCCCCCCGGTCAAGTATTTGGGCGCGATTTTTCGACATTTTTCGCTTGATTGATATTTTCCGAAGTTTGGAGTAGGGGGCGATATGGCAAAAAAAAGAGCGGCGCACTCGGCGTCGCTCTTTGGGTTATTTTAAATTATGGGATTGCAAGCTTACTTGCCGGCTTTCGTTTTGTATGTCTCGAGGCGGACTTTGGCGTCCTCTTCGGCTTTTACAAACAACTGCTCGGCAACCGTCGGGTTGGCTTTTGCGAGCGACTTATAGCGCGTTTCGCTCATGATGAAGTCGCGGTACGAGCCGGTCGGATCCTTGCTGTCGAGCGTAAACGGATTCTTGCCTGCGTCGATGAGCGCGGGGTTGTAGCGATAGAGCTGCCAATAACCTGCGTCTACAGCCTTCTTCGTTTCAGCCATACCGTTCGACATATCGATACCGTGGTTGATACAGGTAGCGTACGCGATGATGAGCGAAGGTCCGGGATAAGCTTCGGCTTCGGCGATCGCCTTTATGACCTGGTTTTTATCCGCGCCCATCGCAACCTGTGCGACGTATACATAGCCGTAGCTCATAGCCATCATGCCGAGGTCCTTTTTCTTCGTGCGCTTGCCGGCTGCCGCGAACTTCGCAACCGAACCCGTCGGGGTGGACTTACTTGCCTGACCGCCGGTGTTCGAGTAGACTTCGGTGTCGACGACGAGCACGTTTACGTCCTCGCCCGAAGCGAGCACATGGTCGAGGCCGCCGTAACCGATGTCGTAAGCCCAGCCGTCGCCGCCGAAGATCCAAACCGACTTCTTGACGAGGCAGTCCGAAGCGTCCTTGATTGCGCCGAGCACTTTCTTGAGCTCGCCCTTAGCAGCCTTGATAGCCGCGGGAAGAGCGGATTTGACTGCGGCTGCGGCTTTCTTCGAGCCGTCCGCCGTATCTTTGTTTGCTTTCCAATCGTTGAGAGCGGCTTTCATTTCGTCCGTGCAGCCAAGCTCGATTGCCTTGTCTGCGTCGCTTACGAGTTTGGCGACTCGCGCCTTATAGCCGAGGTTCATGCCGTAGCCGAATTCCGCGTTGTCCTCAAAGAGAGAGTTTGCCCATGCGGGACCGTGACCCGCTTCGTTTGTCGTGTAAGGGCAGGTGGGAGCGCTTCCGCCGTAGATAGACGAACAGCCCGTAGCGTTTGCGACGACCATGCGATCGCCGAAGAGTTGGGTGACGAGCTTGACGTAAGGCGTCTCGCCGCAGCCCGCGCACGCACCGCTGAATTCGAACAGAGGACGCATGAATTGGCTGCCCTTTATCGTCGAGGGCTTGAACTTGTCGGAAACGTCTATTACAGGCTGTTTAGCCGCAAATTCCCAATTCTTCTCTTCCGCAGCAACCGCCGTATCGAGGTCGACCATCTTGAGCGCCTTGTTCTTCGCAGGGCAGACGTTTGCACAGCTCGAGCAGCCCGTGCAGTCGAGCGGCGAAACCTGAATACGGAACGCGAGGTTTTCGAGTCCCTGCGCCTTAAGCGTAACGAAGTTCTTGGGAACTTTCTTGCCCTCTTCGACGAGAACGGGGCGGATGCAAGCGTGCGGGCAGACGAGCGAGCACTGGTTGCACTGTATGCAGTTTTCGGGGATCCACTGCGGAACGCGTGCCGCTATGCCGCGCTTTTCGAACTTGGTCGTGCCCGTGGGTACGCTGCCGTCCGCGTTGAATGCGGAGACGGGAAGGGTAGCGCCCTTCTGCGCTATTATGGGCTTAATGAACGTATTGAAGTATTCGTCCTTCGTCGTTTCGACAGCCTGAGCGCCCGTAGTCGCGTTTGCCCAAGATTCGGGATATTTGACTTCGATAAGCCCTGCAATTGCATTGTCTATAGCGTCGCAGTTCATCTTTACGACGTCGTCGCCCTTTTTGCCGTACGACTTCTTGATCATCTGCTTCATGTATTCGGAAGCTTTGTCGTACTCCATGACGTTCGCGAGCTTGAAGAAAGCCGCCTGCATTACGCCGTTTATGCGCTTTCCGAGCCCTACGCCTTCTGCGATCTTGAGCGCGTCTATCGTGTAGAACTTCAGGTGTTTTTTCGCTATATCCTGCTTCATCGAAGCGGGAAGCTCGGCGTCCATTTGCTCGGGCGTCCACTTGCTGTTGAGAAGGAATACGCCGCCGTCCTTGATCTCGCTCGTCATGTCGTAGCGAGTTACATAGGAGGGGTTGTGGCAAGCGACAAAGTCCGCAAAGTCGATAAGGTAAGTAGACTGAATGGGGGACTTGCCGAAGCGAAGGTGCGAAATGGTTATGCCGCCCGACTTTTTCGAGTCGTACTCGAAGTAGCCCTGCGCGTACATATCCGTGTGGTCGCCGATTATCTTTATACTGTTCTTGTTTGCGCCGACCGTGCCGTCCGAGCCGAGGCCGTAGAACTTGCAGCTTACCGTGCCCTCGGGAGCGGCGTCTATCGGGTGAACTATCTCGAGCGATGTGTTCGATACGTCGTCGTTTATGCCGACCGTGAAATGGTTTTTCGGCTGAGCCTTTTCGAGGTTTTCGTAAACCGAACCTATCATCGACGGGTTAAACTCTTTCGAGCCGAGACCGTATCTGCCGCCGACGACGGCTATGCCCGTTCTGCCGCATTCGGAAAGAGCGGCAACGACGTCGAGGTAGAGCGGTTCGCCCAAAGAGCCTGCTTCCTTGGTTCTGTCGAGCACTGCGATCTTCTTGACGGACGCAGGGATCGCGCCGACAAAATCTTTCGCGCTGAACGGACGGTAAAGGCGAACCTTCAAAAGTCCGACTTTTTTGCCGTTTTTATTGAGGTAGTTAAGCGTCTCTTCGGCAGCTTCGCAGCCCGAGCCCATCATGACGATGATCTCTTCCGCGTCGGGCGCGCCGACGTACTGATACAATTCGTACTTTCTTCCCGTAAGAGCCGATACCTTTTCCATCATCGTTTTGACGATCTCGGGTACGGCTTCGTAATACTTGTTTGCGGCTTCGCGGTTCTGGAAGTAGATGTCGCCGTTCTGAGCCGTGCCCATTTGCTTCGGATGCTCGGGATTTAACGCGCGCTCTTTGAAGCGTTTTACGTCGTCCATGTCTACGAGCGGAAGTATCTCTTCGTACTCTATGCCGTCGATCTTGGAAACTTCGTGGCTCGTGCGGAAACCGTCGAAGAAGTGAAGGAAGGGCACCGAGCTTTTAAGCGTCGAAAGGTGAGCTACAAGCGCAAGATCCATTGCTTCCTGAACAGAGTTCGACGAAAGCATCGCAAAGCCCGTTTGGCGGCAAGCCATAACGTCGGCATGGTCGCCGAAGATGTTGAGCGCGTGTGCCGCAAGCGCTCTTGCGCTGACGTGGAACACGGTGGGGAGAAGCTCGCCCGCTATCTTGTACATATTCGGGATCATGAGCAGTAAGCCCTGGCTCGCCGTGAACGTCGTCGTGAGCGCGCCCGCCGTAAGAGCGCCGTGCACAGCGCCCGCCGCGCCGCCCTCGGATTGCATTTCGGCAAGTCGAAGCGGTTGTCCGAACATATTGACTCTGCCCTGAGCCGCCCACTCGTCGGCGTATTCCGCCATGGGAGAGGAGGGGGTGATAGGGTAGATCGCGGCAACTTCGCTGAACGCATATGCTATATGCGAAGCGGCGGTGTTGCCGTCAATGGTCATCTTCTTCATATAAACCTCCATTTATATATGTATTTTTTATTTAATGCGGCGCCTTGAAAAGCACCTTAAATATTATAGTTCTTTTGCCTGAAATAGTCAAACGATTTCGGGGCGTATAAACTTGACTTAAAACCGCATATTATGTTAGCAATAGTGATTTCCGTCGGCGGCTGTTTCGCGACGATGATAAAATCCGTTGACATTTTTTTGCGGTTATGCTATAATGCTCAGACTTAAAACTTTGCGGGGGTGTACAGGTTTCGACGGGACGGGAAAGGTTTGGATAGCACGCGGCAGGGTCGGCTGCCTCAAAGACGCAAAACAAAATAAACGCAAAAACAGAAAAGACTGCAAGCGCTCCCGCGCTTGCGTTCGCAGCCTAACATATAGGCTGTCGCCGCCCTCTGCCGACCGATGGGCAGAGCAAGCGGTGTCATTACAGTCGGCTACCTAAGGAGAGCGGGGCGAGGCTTTCCTTAAGCTCCTATCGTCCTTTGCGCGCGTAGCTTTGTTCGAGTGAGCTTCGCGCGGCAAATATCAATCAACGAACTAAGCGTGTAGAAGTCCTCGCAAGGACTCGCCTCGGAAGGGGGTTCGATTCCCCCCACCTCCACCAGTGTCGTTAAAGTTTGAACACCTAAAAACGGAATACATTTTCGTGAACGGTGTCGCGGGCTTTATCGCATACCAATAAGGAAAAGCACAAGGTTAAATGCCTTGTGCTTTTTCTATGTCCCCACCCAGCGGAGCGTTAAAACGGCAAGTCGCTGTCGTCGTCTATCGGTATAAGCGTAGGCGGCTTTTTTAATTCGCCCGTGTGTTTGCTTACGGGCAGTTCCTTGCTTATATCAAAATTATATACTGCCGTTATACGCCGTAAGAACGCCGCCCAAGTTTTCGGCTCGTTGTCTTGTATATTCTTGTATTGCTCCGTAAGCGGTATATTAGAAACGATATACACAGTATCGTAGCAAGCAACGCGGTTATAATTTCGCCCTCGTATTCTGATAGGTTGCCCGTCCAAGTAGTCCAGTATTTCCGAGATTTTGAACGAACTGCGAAACTCGTCCAAAAACAATACCTTTTCGCCGTTGTAATCGTCAACCCAACCGAACTCGTAATTTGTTGTTCTGTACACGTCGTCATAGCCGTGTTTATTGAAAACGTAACTTGTCTTGCCGCAACCCGCAGAGCCGTAAATATAATATACTTGCATTTTTCTGAATGTGCGTTTGTATATGTTTTCCAAATGTGATTGTCTATATTCTTTCGCCCATTTCATAACCCTAATAAAGCGGTTGCCGTGCTTTTTTGAAAGGTCATAAAAACTCATACCGTTTTCAATATCGTGCATTATGTCCGTTAAGTCGGTACGTTCGCCATCCTCTATAAATTCTCCGTATTCATAGTATTGCGGACTTATTCGCGTTTCCTCGTCCATACAATATGTACGGGCTTGTGTTCGTTTTCCGCGCCGTGCCTCAATATGAGCGGCAACGCCTATTGTTTTTTCCGAAAGGTACTTTTTAATTGTAGTAAACCATTTTTGTTGTGTAAACTCGAAATACCCTTGATAATGTTCCGTTCCCGTTTCGGGTGCTTTTTCTCTTTGAAAAACCACATACCGCAATTCGGGTAAAGATTGCAGATAGGACATAAATTCTTGTTCACTTTGTACGGGGTTATTCACGGTAAAGCACCAATCGCGGGCTTGTGTGTTCTTTTTCGTTTCGGGTTGTTCTTCCGTAATAGATAGGTCAATTTTGATTTTATCGTCCATTTTTCCCTCAAAAGTGTTACAGTGTTACATAGTGGCGTAAAGGTAAAACGTATAAAAAAAGCCCGACAAACTTTCAGACTTTATAAGCCTTGAAAATCTGTCGGGTTTTACTCTTTCATTGAGAGCTTTAACACCTTTAACAAATGCCGACATAACCGTGCGTGCGATTACTGCCCGATATTTCTTTGTAAGGGTATAGGCGTGTTATGAGGTATCTATGTATAACAAAAGAATTGAGTGCGCCATTTACTGCTCCCAAAAGTTTTTTGTCGTTTTACTTTCGTACACTCAATTCTTTATTTGTTATAAAGTTTATTCGGTTGTTAGGTTTTATCTGATAACACCTTTTGAATAATGATTTTGCCGTCCTTGATTTCTATAAGTAGTTTTGCCTTGCATTTCGGGCAATAGATTTCCGCGTTCGAGCCGTCGCCAGCCTTGAATAATTTATACCCGCATTCGGGGATACAATGTAATTTGTCATAGGCTTTCCTTTATTGCATTATTGTAATTTAATTTTTTGAAATGTAAAATTGATAATACGCAAATCGGTAAAAAGAATAAGCACCAGCAAATCAACGCTATTGTACCGCCGTTGCCTTGATTAGTCGCAGGTAACGGCAAAATAGGTACAAACATACAAACACAGAATACGCCGTGTAACATTAAAAGTAATTTTAACGCCTTATCGACTTTATTTTCAGGTTGCAAAGTTAAGCCGATAAAAAACGTGGAAATAGAAAGCAACCCGTACCCCAATAAATCGAGATTAAACAGCCAACTACCCGCAGATGTAAATGCAAAGACTTGCAAAATTTTATCGTCAACCGATTTATGTAAAACAGTAGTTAATTGAGTAAAATATACGATGCTAATAATTGTAGCGTATATCACGCCTATGGCAACGCCGATTTTTGCCGCTGCACAGCGTTCATTTTGTGTATAGCAAGAGTAAGCGCAAGCAGTAGTAACCCAACCCCATGAAAGCACCGCACAAACACCGTATGACAAATTTTCGGTAAAGACAATTTGAGCAAACAACGCTACAATCAAACAAATCAAAAATATTGCAACCGAACAACAAATCACTATTGAAGAAATAAAACCTATTTTTCTATTCATTTTCCGCTCCGAATAATTTTTCTATTAAACTATCAATTAAAATATCTCTTTGCGCTTTATCGGCAAAATCAAATTTGTCTTTATAAAGTTCCCAGCGTAAAAATATACCTTGTAGTCCGTGAATTAAAAGGGCGACGTTAAAAAATATGTTTTCTTGTAAGCCTAAATTGTTTGCGTGAAAATAATATCGCGCTAATGTTTGAAAAGTATTATCGTTTGCTTGCCCTTGCATTAGGTCGCCCAAAATTGATATTTTAGCGATTTCGGGATTTTCCATTAAAAAATCAATAGGAATTTTAACCGAACATTTTAGTTTTTCCATAGGCGATAACCCTTTCATATTCGGTTTTGATTGAGCAATTACATTACTGATAATTTGCTGTACGCAAATGTCAACTAAATTTTTTTTGCTTTGAAAATGATAGTTAATAAGCCCAACGCCTATTTCTGCTCTTTTGGCAATTTCCCTTATTGTAATTTTATCAATATTGCCGTTTGCTTCTTTTATCAAATCAATAGTAACATTGATAATTTTATCTTTAATTTCCATTTTGAAACTCCTATTGAACATAGTTTTGAACAATGTTCAGTATATACAAAAATGATAGACTTGTCAAATGATTTATGTTAAAATAGAGTAGGTTTTGTTATTCGCTTGTGCTTACCGCCTTATGGCGGGGTATCACCGCCTTGCAAAATTGTCAAGGGCGGCTATTTATCTCCCGTTAGGCATAAACCGCCGTCCCCTACGGGGCAAACCCTTGACAATTT
>CAJUGC010000002.1:119684-234024 GCA_910585955.1 uncultured Christensenella sp. | reverse complement strand
ACCCTCGCTACAGATAAACCCGTACTACCTCCTTAGCAGGGAGGCCCCTTGAGCCGCTTGGGTATCACTCCAGAAAATTCAATGATTTTATCTAGTTGTCAGCTATTTACGTCCGCTCCGCGCCCCCTCGGTGTTCGAATCCCTCTTTGTGGGTTTCGGATTCGAGAGGTTTTGGCGGAGAGAGAGGGATTCGAACCCCCGGTTCCTTGCGAAACGCCGGTTTTCAAGACCGGTGCCATAAACCAAGCTCGGCCATCTCTCCTCAAAAGCCGACTGTGACATTCTATCATATCTTTTCGCCCGTGTCAAGCGTTTTGCAAAGATTACGCGTTTCGAGAGTCGATTGCGCCGTAATACCAGTTTATATCTTTATTGGTAGTATTTAGGCTCTTTTTTTATATCAGCGATAGGTTTATTTATATTTGAGCAAAAGAGGATTCCCAACATGATACTTTTGGCATTTATTGGGTGGGTGGGGCAACCGTTTGCTTAAAATAAGAGCCTGTTACATAAAGGCATTGACTTTTGATTAAAAAAAACGTACAATGAGCAAAATCACATATGTTAGAAGCATCTATAATGGTTCGGAAAACGGGGTAAAAAGAGGATGTGGGATAGATTTGCAGATTACTTTTCATTCGATAAAGCGTTTGAGCTTAGTTTTGTCATGCTAATTCTCGTAACGTCGTTTGATATAGTGTTTTTGTTTTTTCGCTTTCGAAAACCGAGCAAAAGCATTCCTGTATTTTTGTGTCATATACTTGCGACATATATCGCGTTGAATCTTTTCAACGCCGTTTTCAAAATGTTCGGCGGGGAAAAGGGAATGATATTTTTCAGCATTTTTCTGACGGTTGCGATATATACCGTTTTCTTCGGAAACTACGGAATAAGGACCCGCATCGTCTATTCGTGCGTGCTCTATTCTACGCTATTGTCCCTTATAGTATTTGCCGGGACGTTTCGCACCTTGATAGGCACCGCTTCGTACAAAAACATAGTCGAAATAGTTTTGAGAAATCTTCTGGTCGTATCTACGGTGTTTGTTCCCGTTTTTTTGAGAAAATTTTGTTTCGACAAGCTCATTATATTCGGTCACAGCAGTTTCATAATCATCTTATACAACGTGTTCACTTTGTCCACGGCTTTCATCGCGCATATATTTCAGCAAAGATTTTCGTTTGAGGGTATCGTGCTTTCGGCTGTCGTGTGCGCGGGCTTTGCCTGCGTCAACTTGCTTGCGTACTATATAATCTTCAACATGGAAAAGAGCAACGCTCTCAATTTCGAGTTGATGGCGAACAAATTGGCGCAGGAGAGAAACAACGACGCGGCGATTCTCGTCGAAAACAATCTCGAAAACATGCGTAAAATTCGTCACGACATCAAGAATCAGTTCGCATATATGAAACTCATGCTCGAAGAAAAGCAGTACGACAGGCTTGACGATTACTTTGGCGAAATGGTGGAATCGTCTGTTTCGCCGCTGTCGTATATAGATTGCATAAACAGGAATATAGGCATGATCCTCAATCTGGAGCTTGCCAAAACCGACATGAAAGGTTACGTTCTCGACGCGAGATTGCTTGTTTCTCCCACTCTTCCGTTTCGGGACAGCGATATGTGCAATCTGCTTACCAACCTCATCGACAATGCCATCGAAGCATGCGACAGATATTCGATAGAGGGCGCGACAATAGAGGTGAGCATAGTGCAAAAAGACGTCTATCTGTATATAAGCGTTGTCAATCCCATAGGCGAAACGGACAAAGACGGGCGCAAGGTGAACGAGGAAGAACTGCTGCTGCTTGAAAGCTCCAAACGGGACGGCTTTATCCACGGCTACGGTTCCAAAATAATCGACGGAATAGTGCACAAGTACAACGGAGAAATCAACAGAAAGATAAACGGGCATAAGTTTGTGACCGACATCATGCTCGACATGCTGTGGCAAGTCGACGGCGAATCGTCGGCGCGGTAGGGAAAAAGGAGAAAGGACGATGTGCAAAACAGTGATTAAAATAGGAATACTCGACGACGATTCCGCAGTGCTCGGACTCATTACGAGCGCCGCCGAAAGCACGTTTATGGCAAACGGAGTGATCGCCCGCATAAAGGCGTATACCTCTGCGTCGGAGTTTAAGCGCAGCATGGCGGAAAACGAGTTCGACCTTGTTTTTCTCGACATAAAAATGCCGGGCGCGGACGGAGTGGAGCTTGGCGCGGCTTTGAAAAATGCGGAAAACAGTCCCGACATAATATATGTTTCGAGCAGAGAAGATCGCGTTTTCGAGACTTTTCCCGTTCGCCCTTTCGGTTTTGTGCGCAAATCGCACTTTCTGAAGGACTTTTCGGCAACCGTCAAGGCTTATGTGACGCAAATGAACAAGAAGTCCTCGCAGATAAGCGTCAGCGTCCCGACGCACGGCGGACGGGTCAGCGTGCCCGTGTCGAATATCCTGTATATAGAGGGGAGCGGAGTGTATCAGCAAGTGCACCTCAAAAACAAAAGGGAGACCATAGAATGCACGTCCCGCATGGAAAAGCTCGAAAGCGAATTGAAAGAAAGCGGATTTATGCGTATTCATAAAGGCTATCTCGTCAACTTCTTTTATATCAGTCATATAGGAGCGACCGAACTTATGCTCGAGAACGGCGAGAAATTGCCGATAAGCAGGCGAAACTCTCAACGAATAAAGTCCGAATATCTCGAACTCAGCCGTCACAACGGAATACTCCTAAACTGACCGCTTGCTTTAAAAAACCGTCCGCTTGTTTGACGCGAGCCGTCGATTGCTTATTTAAACGGCGTTATACATAAGACCTCTTGAAAATCTTCGGGAGGTCTTTTATAATCGCTTAAGAATGTATCGCCGCTACAGTCGGCATACGAAAAGGAGGAAGTCATGAAAATTTTTTCGCTTGAAAACAAAAGTCGCTTCGAAAAGGTATGCTCGATACTTATGCTCGCTGCGGTAATCCTTTCGATTTTGTGCGCGGCGCTTGTGCTTATCCAGTTGTTCGCTCCCGCGCTCGCCGTCGGCGAACAGATGGGCAATTCCGTCGAGTATGAGTACAACTCTTACAGCGGCATAGACATAGCCTTTCTGTGCTGGCCGAAGTTCATACTCGGCGGTCAGCTCATAGGACCCAACCCTCTGCTCATAGCGGCGCTCGTTTTGCCCGTAATAGCGACGCTCGTCTGCCTCTTGCTGTGTAAAAAGAACCGACCCGCAGTCAGAGCAATCGCCTGTATTGTAATGGCGGTTTGCTTTGTATTCTGTGCGGCGTGTATGCTCGGCGCGGACGAGCATGTGCTCGATACGGCTTACGAAAAATTCATAACCGTCATCCATTATGCGAAAGAACACGATATGTACAAAGTAAGCGGCTATACCGTGTTTATGTCGGTAATCTGCTTTCTTGCGGCGGTCGTCGATATGGGCGCGGCGGTATTCTTTATAAGCAAAAAGACGGCGTGGCGCGAAATCCCGACCGAAGAAAAGCAGGAACCGACCGAAGAAGAGTCGAATGGATAGGACGTAAAGCGGACTGCCATATCCGTTTTCGCAATATAAACAGGAGGTAAGAAAGATGGCAAAATTTCTGATGAGCACCAAAAAGGCTCTGTTGATTTTCGTCCCCGTCATAGTCGCTTTGCTTGCGATTATGATAGCGGTGACGACGGTCATGTATTCGTTCTCGGGTGTGATGAACAATTATTTCGGTCAAGGGGAAATAATATCGACGTCCACTCGCGGCGAGGACGCCGTTCCCGAGTATTACGACGGCATTCTCGACAAGAACAATCTCACGAAGGACGCATCCAAGGCGTTTGCGGCGGAAGTCAACAAGAACATAGTGCGAGAGGGCATAGTGCTTCTCGAAAATGCGACGGAGAAAGGCGGGACGGCAAAAGCGCTGCCCATCTCGAAGTCGGCGAAAGTCACGGTGTTCGGCGCGTCCGTAACGGGACTTATCGACGCTTTGAAAGCGTCGGGCATGAGCGTTTCGGACAAGACCGTTCCCGCAGTCTCTTCTGGACTTACAAGTTCGGGCTTCGACGCTTCTGCCGACTATTCTCAAAACGGCGACGCCGCAATAGTGACGATTTACCGTTCTTACGGAGAGGGAAACGACGCGAAACTGCTGAATTCCGACGGCAAGAGAACCGACCTGTCGATCTCGTCTGCGGAACTCGAACTGCTGGACGGAGTGTGCTCGAAGTTCGATAAAGTAATCGTTCTCGTGGCTTCTTCGAACGCAATGGAAGCGTCCTATCTCAAAGGAAGCTCCTCATACACCGACCTGCATTACGGCACCGTACACGATTTTTCGAATATTCGCGGCGCGCTGTGGATATCCACGAGATTGGGCGACGACGCCGCGGTTGCGGTGGCGGAGGTGTTGAACGGCACGACCAATCCGTCGGGACGGCTTACCGATACTTATGTAAAGAACCATAAAAACGATCCCACATACGTCAACGGCGGCGCTTACGACTACACAAACGGCGACCTCGGAAGCGAAGGCTACAAGAGCGATAGAGACCGCGGCGACAGCGCCACGAATACCGCTTTCCTCGAAATGGAAGAGGGCATCTATTCGGGCTACAGATATTACGAGACGGCGGCATACGAAGCGTCTGCGGGAAACTATGCGGGCTTCGATTACGACGACGCGGTAGTCTATCCTTTGGGCTACGGCAAGTCGTACACAAACTTTACCATGTCTTACGAGGGAACGCCTTCCTTTGACGAAGCGGCGGGCGAGTTCACGTTTAAAGTAAAGGTCAAGAACGTAGGCGCGGAAAAGGGAAAACAGGTAGTCCAAATTTATGTCAACGCGCCGTATACGAAGGGCGGAACGGAAAAGGCTCACGTCCTGCTCGCGGGCTTTGCAAAGACGAAAGAGATTGCCGCGGGCGAAGAAGATACCGTCGAAATAACTGTCAACCGCGACTATATCTGCTCGTACGACTACAAGACCGAAAAGTGCTATATTCTCGACGGCGGCGACTACAACTTCTATCTTTCGGAAAACGCTCATAGCTGGGCGGACATTCAAAAGACCGATTCGACGAAGTGTTGGACGTATAATGTCGCAAATAAGATTGTTTACGGACAAAACAATAAGCGCGGAACCGACAAAACAGCGGCAGTCAACAAGTTGGACGACGAAACCAATTGGAAGTTTAAGGACGAAGTTCAGGACGGTACCGGCTACATAACGAACTTCAGCCGAAAAGATTTCGCCGCGACCTATCCCACGGCTCCGAAAGGTAAGGATTTCGAAGCGCAGGCAAGCATTCTCGCGGGACGCAAAAAATTCGATGCGAAAACGCTTGCTTCCACGGTAGTCGACGACATAATAATAACCGACTCGACGGCGACTTCTTATGTGCTTGCGGATATGCGCGGACTCGACTACGACGATGAAAAGTGGGACGACTTCATCGACCAGCTTTCCATGGATAAACTTGTGGAGATGTACTCCAACGGCAATTGGCAGGAAGTGGCGGACACCGACAACGGCGTGCCTCGTTCGATCGATCTCGACGGACCGGAGGGACTAAATGCGCTTGCGCTTAAGACGGAAAATTGCCACAAATATCAGGATCAGATACTAATCGGCTCAACCTTCAACGTCGAGCTTGCGTCGGACATGGGTACGGCTATAGCAAACGAAATGACGGCATACGGATTTACGGGTTGGTACGGCCCCGGCATGAACCTCCACAGAAGCGCTTTCTGCGGACGTAACGGACAGTACTATTCCGAAGACGCTATGCTTTCGGGCATAATGGCGGCGGCGGAAGTGTCCGCTTGCTCGGAGGGCGGCGTAATATGCTTTTTAAAGCACTTTGCCGTCAACATACAGGAGACCAACCGCAACGCCAATTTGTGCACCTGGGCAAACGAACAGGCTCTGCGCGAAGTATATCTCAAGAGCTGGGAATATTACGTCAAGGAAGCAAAGATGACCGTCAAGTATTACGGTCTAGACGAAGATGGCAACGAGGTGCTGCTTTCCAAGGAAATGCCCGCCGCTACCGGCGTCATGACGGCGTATAATCTCGTCGGTACCAAGTGGATGGGCTCGAACGACGCGATTACTTCCGAAATGCTTCGCGACGAATGGGGCTTTGTCGGAACGTCGCTCACCGACGCCATCAACTCCGCGTGCGAATACATGGATCCCACTTTCGGACTTTACAGCGGCGCGACCGATCTTTGCCTGTCGCAGATAGCCATACACGATTACGACAACGATTATGCCGTCAAGATGTTGCAAAAGGCGGCTAAAAATGTACTCTACAACAAAGCAAATTCCAACTGCTTGCAGATAAACAAGCTGTTCCCCGGCGATACGATAGAATACGGTCTTGCGGGCTGGCAGATAGGCATAATCGTCGCGTGGGTCATTGTCGGTGTCATATGCGCGGGACTTGCGGCGCTTACCGTCGTTATCGTCTTGAAGAACGCCAAACAGTAATCCGAAAAAATAATAAAAGGAGAAAATTATGAAAATGAAAATTAAAAAGATTTTCGGCACGGTGTTGCTTCTTGCTCTTTCCGTATTGCTGTGCTTTGCGGCGGCGGCTTGCGGCGCGAGTGGACTGAGCGTAGACAGTACGGGCAAGTATTCGTTCGATTCGGTAGACGGAGCCCGCTATTATGTAGTAGAGTTCTATAAGTCCGAAGACATAGAAAACAACGCCGTAAAAGCGGACGCTAACGCCGTGCTTAAGCAGACGCTTACCTCCGAGCAGGGTACGACCGGCACTTTCGACAAAGTGACTACGCTTCCGTTCGGAACATATATTCCCACCGTTTACGCGATAAAGGCGGACAAGAGCCGCACCGACAAGGTGATAGGCGGCGAATTCATAAAGGGCGGTGAGCTCACGACTCCCGAATTCGTGGTACAGCGCGATTACAAAGAGATAAAGATTTCCATAACCGACAAAATTCTCGACGACGTGTATTTCGTAAAGGAAGCGACTTACGGCTATACCGCGCAAATCTACGACAACGAGGCTTGTACCGGAACGCCCGTAAAAGAAGAGGTTTTCGGCGCGGACGTAGCCTACATTCCGCCCACGAACTCGTCGAAAGCCATTTGGTTTCGCAACCGCTCCTTAAGTTTGGAGCTTCCGAACGGAACGTACTATGTAAAGTGCAAGGCAAACGGCAATTCCGCCGCGCTCGTAACCGATTCGGTTTATTCGGACGCCGTAAAGGTGGTCTTGGACGGCACGTCTACCGACGTCAAGTACGTTACCTACAAGTTCGACAAGAGCGCGGGATCGCTTGCGAGAACAAGCGAAACCGCTCTCGAGTTCGGCAACGGCAAGCGTCAGACGTTCTCCAATATGCAGCTTGTGACAAGCGATTGGGCGGGCGCAGACGGATATAAGACGGCGGATATAGTCATAGACGGCGACCTCTACTCGTTCTACGGCGACGCAAGTTGCGATATGCACCTTAAGGGCAAGGCGGGAGACACCGAGGGAGAAGCGTTTACGACCGGTCCGAGAAAGATGCCCATCGACAAACCCGACATACGCGGAGTGTGGAAGGACAACGGCGACGGAACCATAACCGTCACGATGATGAACGATTTTCAGTACTTCGTAAAACCCGAAGACGAAAAGACGACCTAGAAAGACAGAAATGCAAGCGGCGCGCCTTGAGAGAAAGGCGCGCCGTTGTGCGTAATGAATTTTTATTCATGTCTTTTCTTACTTCTCGTACCCGTTGGGGTTCATGGTTTGCCACTTCCAGAGCGAAGCGCACATCTCGTCTATGCCTAGCTCGGCATGCCAGCCGAGTTCCTTGTAAGCCTTGTCGGCTTTCGCATAGCACGAAGCGATGTCGCCCGCTCGCCTCGGACAGATCTTGTACGGCAGCTTCTTGCCGCACGCCTTCTCGAACGCGTGAATGACGTCGAGCACCGAGTGGCCGTTGCCAGTGCCGAGGTTGTAGACGTGAACGCCGCTACTGCGTACCTTGCCGAGCGCCGCGGTGTGCCCCTTTGCGAGATCGACGACGTGAATGTAATCTCTTACGCCCGTGCCGTCGGGGGTGGGGTAGTCGTTGCCGAAAACCTTTATTTCCTTGAGCTTTCCGCCCGCAACCTGAGCTATATAAGGCGTGAGGTTGTTGGGAATGCCGCGCGGGTTTTCGCCGATAAGCCCCGACTCGTGCGCGCCCACGGGGTTGAAATAGCGAAGAAGTATGATGTTCCAGCTATTGTCTGCGACGTAGAGATCGCGCATTATGTTCTCGAGCATGAGCTTTGTCGAGCCGTACGGATTAGTCGCCGAAAGGCGGCAGTCCTCGTCTATGGGCAGCCGCTCGGGATCGCCGTAAACGGTCGCCGAAGAGGAGAAGACGATCTTTTTACAGCCCGCTTTGCCCATTGTCTCGAGCAGCACGAGCGTGCCCGCAATGTTGTTGTCGTAGTACAAAAGCGGCTTTTGCACGCTTTCGCCGACGGCTTTGAGTCCCGCAAAGTGAATTACGGCGTCGATCTTGTTTTCGGCGAAAATCTTTTCCATGGCGGCTCTGTCGCGCATGTCGGCTTCGTAAAACTCGACTTTTTTGCCCGTTATTTTCTCGACGCGGGCGAGGCTTTCCCTGCTTGAGTTCGATAGGTTGTCGAATACGACGACGTTATAGCCGCTGTTTAAAAGCTCGACGCAGGTGTGCGAGCCTATATAGCCTGCTCCGCCCGTTACAAGTACGTTTTCCATCATATGCTCCTTATTTTATACGTTTTTTGATTTCCTTAAGCTCTTTGAGGCACACTGCCGCAACTTCCTTGAGTGCGTCGGGTTCAAACGGAGAGGCAAGTCCTGCCTCGCTTACGAGCGTCTTGAACATCTTGCTTCCGCCTTTCTTTGTAAAAGCGATGTAGTTTGCGAGCGCCTTGTCGTGATCTTTCAGCGACTGCGCGTAGAATTCGAGCGCCACCGTCTGAGCGAGGCAGTAGTCGATGTAGTAGAACGGCGATTCGTATATGTGCATCTGGTATTGCCAGCGTGTGCCTTCCTCGAGGTAAGGAATGCCCTCGTACGTCATATACGGCATATACTTTGCCGTCAGTTCCTTAAACGCCTTGTTTCTCTCGGCGGGCGTAAGGTTCGGATTTTCGTATACAACGTGTTGGAACTCGTCTACGATCACGCCGTAGGGAATGAAGTCGATGTTTTTGAATAGGTGGCGATAGCGGTATTTGTCCGCGTCCGCGCCGAAGAATTTGTCCATATACGGGTGGCACATAAGCTCCATTGTCATGGAGTGGCACTCCGCCGTCTCCATGCCGCCGACCGAAAGCTCGAAGATACCGTGCTTCATCGCGTTCATGCTTGCAAATGCGTGACCGAATTCGTGCGTGAGTACGTCCACGTCGTCGCACGAGCCGTTCCAGTTCGCGAGAATAAACGGCTGCACAAAGTCGTAAAACTCCGTGCAGTAGCCGCCGCCCCATTTGCCGTCGCGAGCCTCTACGTCGAACGCGCCGCTTTCCCTCATAAACCGCATGAACGCTCCGACTTCGGGGTTTAAGTCGTCGTACATTTTCTGCGCCGCTTCGAACATTTCATTATGCGCAAGCTTCGGCTTCGTCTCTCCTCCGGCAAGCGTGACGGAGTTGTCATAGAACATGAATTTGTCGAACTTAAGCTCTTTTCCGAGCGAATTTTTCAGTTCGGAGACGACGGGGACGAGATACTTTTGCACGCTGTTTCTGAAAGCTTCCACGTCGCTTTTGCCGTAGTCCTTTCTGTCCATATTCAGATAGCCGAGCGCGACGAAGTTGTCGTACCCGAGTTTTTTACCCATTCCGTCGCGAACTTTTACGAGACGGTCAAAAATATCGTCGAGTTCGTCGCGGTGTTTTTCGAGACCTCTGCCTATCGAAAAAGCCGCGTCCTTTCTCACGGTGCGATCGTTGTCCGAAAGATAGCCGCGCACGACCGACAGGGGAAGAGTTTTGCCGCGGAACTCGAACGGCATAGTGCTCATGAGCTTGCTGTACTCCATGACTATGCCCGCTTCCTTTTGCTTGTCCTCGATTATCTTAGGCGAAACCGCTTTCTGCTGGTTTTCGAGCGATTTGACGAGGGCGGGCGAGAGTGTTTCCGAAAGCTTGTCTTTGAACTTATCCGCAAGCATGGTTTTGCCGAAGCGGGAGAGAAGCTCGTTTGCGACGGGCGCGACGTTATCGTAATATTCGACTTCGCCGACATAGTATTCGTTGCGTGTGTCTAAAGTGTATCTCGCGTTTGCAAGCGCCGACATCGTTGCGAACTTCGAGCTTGCTGCGTTGACCTTTTCGCGCGCGCTCATAAGCTCGTCGAAAGTTTCCGCTCTCTCTGCGGCGGCTATCTGCGGCTCGACTATGGCTTTGAAATCCTCGAGGCAGAAGCGCTCGTATTTCAGATCCTTACATTTCGTCATTATGATATACTCCTTGTTGTGTGTTTTCGAAATTTTACAAAGCCCCCGTTTTACGGGGGCTTATTCGTTACGGGTCTATCCCTTATATCTTTTGGGAACGATTATTTTTGTGCTTTCGCCGTCGAAATCCGCACGGTCGAATTCAAGCGTGTGTTCGTTTGTTTCGACGATATTCTCGTCGTCGAACAGCTTTAAAAACGAGTCTACGCGGTCGATATCGAGCTCGCAGTGTTTCGTTTTGTAGTGCATGGGAATGACGACGTCCGGCATAATCCTTTCCACATAGTCCTTCGCAACTTCCGCGTCGATCGTATATGTTCCGCCTACGGGCAGAAGAAGGACGTTTACGGGAAGTATTTGTTCGACGAGTTCGGGAGTACACTCTTCGCCTATGTCGCCGAGGTGACAGACAATGACGCCGTCGAGCGAGAAACGGTAGACGATGTTTTCGCCGTGCTTTGAGCCTTCGCTTTCGTCGTGAAATGACGGAATGCCGCTTACGGAAATACCTTTGAAATCATGATTTCCGGCTGTATCTATGATTTCGGGCAATCCTTTTACCGCGTCGACATAGCCGTGATCGTCGTGTTTATGGCTTAAAGTGACGGCGTCCGCCTGCGCGTACGGCATTGCGTATCCCACGGCGGAGGGCTTGAACGGATCGGTGATGACGGTTGTGCCGGTGCTTTCCGTCAGTCGGAAGCAGGAATGACCGAGCCACTGTATTTTCATTTTCGGACTCCTTGTTTTTCTGTTGCTGTGATGGTGTACAGCTCGAAGCTGTCGCTGCCTTGCTGTTTGTATGCTATTTTGAAAATATGACGATTGTCGGCTTTTTTATAGCTTATCTTCGATACGGTATAGCTCATTTCCGCTTTGCCGTACGGAGTGTCTATGAAAGTCGTTCGGGTAAGCCCTTCGGCAAACTCCAAAAAATATCCGAGCGGCTCTTTTCTCGATACGCAGATCTTGCTACTTCCGTACGTTATGTCGAATTCTCCGCGTATCTGCAAAAAACCGTCTCGCTCGGAAAGAACCGCATCAAACGGGGGAAAGCTCTCTCGTGTCGTGCGTATTTCGACGCTTACGTCTTTCGCGTTCATAAGTCAATTATATAATCATATGCCTTAAAAGTCAAACAAAAAGTACGGCTTTTTTCTTTTTGCGAATTCGTACAAAAACTGGCGTTGATTTCCGCTGACATAATGCGATCGCTAAAGACGAAATTCTGTATTTTCACACAATTTTTATCTTCCTGTCCGTGTATTCTACTTGATAAATTTCGACAAGTATTGTATAATACGCTATATGGGCATGAAAGCGGACTTTAAATTTTCTGAACATGAAGTTCGCGTTTGTCGGGTTTAATGTGGCGGCTCTTTTTTCGGACAGAATTCTGAGGGAGCGGGGAAAGTACGAGTGCAAGCCGTAGATCCCGACAAGTATCATGTATGTATGGAGGATAAATTATGGTTAAAGGGATAGTAAGACGCCTGGACGAACTGGGCAGAGTGGTAATTCCGAGGGAATACCGCAGAATTTACGATATTAAGCCCGGCGATCCCATGGAAATGTACGCGCTCGATAACGGCGATATAGTGGTACGCAAGGTCAATATCAATTCGCAGCTCGAACTTACGGCGGCAATGCCTATGAAGGTGCTTGCGGACAAGCTCGGAAAGACGGTCATGCTCGCGGATATGAAGGAATTCATTACGGGCAGCGGAACGGGCAATCTTTCGCTTATTAAAAAAGCCGTTCCGGGCGGTATTTTGCGTGCGCTTTCCGACAAGAAAGAGCTTAACACTACGACGGCGAACGACAAAGACGACATAGTTATCGACGACTGCGGTTTCGATTATGTTGCGGTTGTTCCCGTGACTTACGGAAATGAAGTCCGCGGCGGTCTTTGCCTGCTGTCGGGCGAACCCGTGCGCGAGGACGAAATGGCGCTCCTCTCTACGGTAGCAAAGATCATCTCCGAAACTCTTCCCAAGGTTTAAGATTGTTAAATCGATACGGTAATATTGAGACAGGCTTGTCGGGTCTGTCTTTTCTTTTGAAAAAATCTCAGTCAAATAAAAAAGGATGGCTCAAACGCTTGCTTTTTCGTTTTAAACGTGGTAAAATCAATACGTTAGTCTCTAAAGTGAGGTTTGATTATGATAAACAAGATTAATCTTTTTTCAATAGATCCAGCGCCTTGGATGTCGGCGTCGTTTCCGATTATTCGTTTCGTCATACTGCTGTTGCTTGTCGTATTGTCCATAGCGCTCACGATAATAGTTCTTATACAGCCGAGCAACTCGCAGGGTATGGGCGCTCTTTCGGGACAGTCGGATACTTTCTATTCCAAGAATAAGGGCAGAACGCTCGAAGGCACGTTTAAGCGTCTTACCGTAATTATAGGTATCGTGATGTTCGTGCTTGCCGTACTCTTTTTCGTGACCCTCATCTTCTATGCGGGAAATTAAGTACGGCTACAGATAAAACGAGAGAAGCGGGCGTAAGGTATGCCCGCTTTTATTTATCTGAAAATCATCGCGCCGAAAAAAGCGCAAACGAAGAATATATGTCGAAAAGTAAAAAATACGAAAAAAACAAGCGCCGCGAAAAGAGCTGCGGCATAAAGAAAAAGTTGGCGAAAAAAATCGTAGGAACTATAGAAGGCAATCCCAAGGGCTTTGCTTTTCTCGTGCGCGAGGACGGCGGCGACGATCTGTTTATTCCGGCGTCTGCGCTTCATGGTGCTATGCACGGAGATAGGGTGGAGGCCGTTATGACATCGCATAACCGAGGCGCGGGCGAAGCCGAAGTCGTTGCGGTCGTCGAGCGCGGCTTTTCGGAGATAGTCGGCACTTACGAAGCCGCTCGTTCATGCGGCTTCGTCCGTCCCGACAACCCCCGTATTTCCGGCGACGTCTATATTCCTGTGGAAGCGAGCATGGGCGCAAGGTCGGGTCAGAAAGTCGTATGTACGATAGAAGATTATCCGGAGGGCAGAAATCCCGTCGGGCGCGTAGACGAGATCATAGGAATGTTAGGCGAAAAGGGCGTGGACGTTCTTTCCGTCATTCGTTCGTACGGATTGAAAGAAGAATTTCCTGCGACCGTAATGAAGGAAGCGCGTGCGCTCGGCGATAAGATAGAAGAAAAGGACTGCGAGGGCAGACGCGACTTCAGAGGCGATCTCGTCATAACTATAGACGGCGACGATTCAAAGGACTTCGACGACGCGGTGTCGCTTGAAAAGAAGAAGGGCGGCTATCGTCTTTACGTTCACATAGCGGACGTCGCGAATTACGTCCGCGCAAATACCAAGCTTGACAGAGAGGCTTTCAAACGCGGCACGAGCGTATATCTTTGCGACAGAGTTATCCCTATGCTTCCCGAACAACTGTCCAACGGGTTATGCTCGCTTAACGAGGGCGTGGACAGGCTTACGCTTTCGGTCGTAATGGATATAGACAACGAAGGCAACGTGACGAGCGAAGATATTTGCGAGGGCGTGATAAGATCGAGCCACCGTATGACTTATAAGAACGTCGCGGCAATTTTGGACGGTGACGAAAGCTTGCGTTCGAAATATGCGGACGTCGTGCCTATGCTCGAGAACATGGAAAAGCTCGCCGACCTATTGACCTATAAGCGCAAAAAGCGCGGCAGTATCGAATTCGAGCTTTCGGAAAGCCGCATAGTGCTCGACGAAAATGGCAGAGCCGTGGACGTAACGCGATATCCGATATATAAGTCTAACAAGATGATAGAGGAATTTATGCTTGCGGCGAACGAGACGGTAGCCGAACGCTTTGCCCGCATGAAAATTCCGTTCGTATTCCGCACTCACGAAACGCCTTCGCAGGATAAACTTCAGGCGCTTCTGAACTTTTTGTCCGCCGTCGGCGTAACCTTTCGCGGCGACGTCTTAAAGCCCGTGCCCGCCGACTTTGCGGATCTTCTTTCTTCGTGCGGCGAAAAGCTCTCGGCGGTAATAAATCGCGTCACGCTTCGCAGCATGATGAAGGCCGCATACGAGCCTGAAAACAAGGGGCATTTCGGTCTTGCGGCAAAGTACTATTGCCATTTCACGTCGCCCATCCGACGCTATGCGGATCTTGCCATACATCGCATAATCAAGGATTGGCTGAAAAACGGCGAGAGCGGTCTCAAAAGATATGCGCAGTTTGCGATCGACGCAAGCAAGCGCAGCAGCGAGCGCGAAAAAATCGCCGAAAGCGCGGAACGCGATGTCGACGACTTGAAAAAAGCCGAGTTTATGTCCGACAAGATAGGCAAGGAATACGACGGCGTGATTTCCGGCGTTACCGAATGGGGAGTGTTTGTCGAGCTTGAAAACAGCGTCGAGGGTCTTGTGCGCATAGGTTCTCTGCCCGACGGAAACTACGTTTACAACCGCGATCTCATTCGTCTCGACAGCGGCTCGCACAGCTACTGTCTCGGCGATAAAATGCGCGTAAGAGTATATTCCGTAGACGGCTCTAAAATCTCCTTCCGCCTCTGACGGCGTAGAAACTTCGTATTTCATTGTCAAACGGATTTTTTCACGGAGTCATGTACGAATAAGTACACTCCTCCGCGAAAAAATCCGTTTTCCTCGAACTACTCGTTTCTACTCCGTCAGCTTTAATTTCCATATGCGTAAAAAGAACCGCGCCTCTTGGTCATGTGCGTAAAAGTACGCTGCCTGAGGGCGCGGCTCTTTAATGAATTCGACCGAGTCGGGTTCAGCAAGCGAGCACGGAGTGCAAGCGCAGCGCCGACTCGCGTTTGGTCGAATAACGGAATGTTTTGCGGCTAAGCCGTAAAACATGACCTTTGAGAATTTTGCGACGGTGAGCGGAGCGGAGTCGAAAAATTCGGATAAGCTCGCTGAGCGAAAGCGAACGAGCCGAAAAACTCTAAGATACGAGCCGTGCAGGCGAGTCCTTAATAAGTTCGACCGAGTCGGGTTCAGCAAGCGAGCACGGAGTGCAAGCGCAGCGCCGACTCGCGTTTGGTCGAAATTACCAGAACAGCAGATCGCCGTATACGGGAATCGGCCAGTAGTCTTTGTCTACTATCATTTCGAGAGCGTCGCAACTGAGGCGCAATTCCTGCATGGCGGGAAGCACGTTGTCGCGGTAGAAGAACGCCGCGTCTTTTACGTTCGCCACGCCCTTTGCTTCCACAACAATATCGGCGAGCTTGTTCGCCGCGTCGTATGCGCTGTCCGTGAGTCCGCTCACTTTTTTTAGTAGGTCGAGCTCGGCGCGCGGCTTTACGCCTGCCGCGGTCTTGTTGTTTATGCCGTCGGCTATATCGCCGGAGAAAGCCATGACTGCGGGAATTATCTGTTTGTTTGCCATATCGAGCATGGTAAGCGCCTCTATGTTCAGCACTTTGCAATAGTTTTCGAGCAGGATCTCTTCTCTCGCGCGCACCTCGACCGCCGTATAGATCTTGAACTTTTCAAACAGCTTGACGTTTTCCTCTCGATCGTAGTATGAAAGAGCCTCGGGTGTGGACTTGAGATTCAAAAGACCTCGCCGAGCCGCTTCCTCCTCCCATTCCTTCGAGTAGTTGTTGCCGTTAAAGACTATTCTGCGGTGCTTCGTGTACGAATCTTTAATGATTTTCAGAACGTCCTTTTCAAAGTCTTTGCTTTTTTCGAGCTTGTCGGCAAATCCGCAAAGGGCTTCTGCGACAGCAGTGTTTATCATTACGTTGGGACAACTTATGTTGACGGCAGAGCCGAGCATACGGAATTCGAACTTGTTGCCGGTAAAAGCAAACGGCGACGTGCGGTTTCTGTCCGTCGTGTCCTGCATGAAGGATGGTATGGTGTCTACGCCCGTCGTGAACTTGACTCCGTCCTTTCTCGCGTACGGTTTGCCGCTTGCTATACTTTCGAGAATGTTCGTAAGCTCGTCGCCGAGGAACATAGAAATTATCGCGGGCGGCGCTTCGTTTGCGCCGAGACGGTGATCGTTACCTGCGGAAGCCACGGAAAGACGGAGAAGATCCTGGCGCTTGTCGACGGCTTCGATGACGGCGGTAAGGAACAGCAAAAAGCGAAGATTGGTTTCGGGCTTTTTGCCTGGGGACAAAAGGTTCTCGCCGTCGGAAGTCGACATCGACCAGTTGTTGTGTTTGCCGCTGCCGTTCACGCCCGCAAACGGCTTTTCATGCAAGAGGCAGAAAAGTCCGTGCTCTTCGGCGAGATTTTTCATTATTTCCATCGTAAGCTGGTTCTGATCGGTCGCTATATTTACCGAAGCGAACACTGGCGCAAGTTCATGCTGAGCCGGCGCGACTTCGTTGTGGCGCGTCTTGGCGTATATGCCGAACTTCCAAAGTTCGCGGTCGAGATCTTGCATGAACGCCATTACCCTCGGCTTGATGTTTCCGAAGTAATGATCTTCGAGTTCTTGTCCTTTGGGCGGGCGAGCGCCGAAGAGGGTGCGTCCCGCGATCCGCAGATCTTTGCGGCTGTATGCAAGTTCTCTGTCGAGCAAAAAGTATTCCTGTTCCGCGCCGACCGTGGTGTCGACGGAGGCGTCGCTTCCGAACAGTTTGAGTATTCTTGCAGCCTGCTTGGAAAGCACGTTCATCGAGCGCAGAAGAGGAGTCTTTTTGTCGAGCACTTCGCCCTTATACGACATAAATGCCGTCGGAATACACAGCGCGCCGTTTTTGATGAACGCATAGCTCGACGGATCCCATGCGGTATAGCCGCGCGCTTCGAAGGTTGCGCGTATGCCTCCCGAGGGGAATGACGAAGCGTCCGGTTCGCCCTTTACAAGCTCTTTCCCCGAAAACTTCATTATTACTTCGCCTTCTCCGACGGGCGTTATGAAACTGTCGTGCTTTTCGGCCGTGATACCTGTCATCGGCTGAAACCAGTGCGTGTAGTGCGTCGCGCCCTTTTCGATGGCCCAATCTTTCATGGCGTTCGCCACGATATCCGCCGTATCCATACTCAGCGCCGTTCCGGTGCTCACGGCGTGCTTTATCGCCTTGTAAGTGTCTTTCGGCAAGCGCTCTTTCATGACTTTGTCGTTAAAGACGAGACTGCCGAACAGCTTGGGTACATTGTTGCTCATTTTATGTTCTCCTTAAAAAGTGTATTCCGAGTATATGTATATGTTTTTTCGGCTTTCTGCGGTAAAGCTTTTGCCTTTGAAAAAGATAAAGACGCCGAGGGATTTTTTCCTCGGCGCCTTTGCCGTTATTTGCATTCATTATATTCGATTTTTATTCGGCTGTCAACGATTTTTACAAGTCTGAGAAAAAATATTTCTCTCTTTTTTTCGCGTATGAAAAAAAATCATTCGGGCAAACGCGTCATTTGCGCCGAGAATTTGGGTGTGCGTTCGAAAGATGTCGTTTATCTCCAAAATCTCTGTAAAAATTTTGCGAAAAATTTTCGGATATCTATTGAAATTATCGAAAATATGTTGTATAATATATACAAGGCATATATTAAGCCATTACGCAGCCGGCTTATGCGGCATAAGCGGAGCGGTGGCTTGCGAAAGCATTTATGCGATAGAGGGGCGAGGGATATGTGCCGAGTGCAACAATCTTTTCACTCTTGGAGGAAACAATGAAATTCGATATAACCGCGCAGACGGAGTTCGACAGCGGAGTGTGCGGCAATGCCTACCGCTTCATGGGATGTCAGTTTGACGAGAAGAGCTCGAGCGCCGTCTTTCGCGTGTGGGCGCCCGCAGCAAAGGGCGTGAGCGTGGTGGGCGACTTTAACGATTGGAATACGGAAGCCAGTCCGCTTACTCGTCTTAAAAACACTGCGGGTATATGGGAAGGAAAGGTCGAAGGAGTAAAGCGGTATGATAATTACAAGTATTATCTCGACACCGTAAAAGGCTGCTTGTACAAATCCGATCCTTACGCTTTCCATTCCGAAACGCACGAGGCTACGGCAAGCAAGGTCTATCCCCTCGATGATTACGAATTTACTGACGGCGAGTATATGAGCGCGCGGACAGCGCCGTATTCCAAACCCGTCAATATATACGAATGTCATATGGGATCTTGGCGTCGCTATGAGGACGGCAATACATTTTCGTATCGCAAATTCGCAGACGAAATAGTGCCGTATCTTAAAGACATGGGTTATACACATCTCGAGCTTATGGGTATAGCCGAATATCCGTTCGACGCAAGTTGGGGATATCAGGTGACGGCGTACTATGCGCCTACAAGCCGCTACGGCACGCCAGCCGATTTTGCCTATCTCGTGGACAAGCTTCACGGGGCGGGACTCGGCGTCATTCTCGATTGGGTGCCCGGGCACTTTCCGAAAAACGCGAACGGACTTTACGAGTTCGACGGAGGTCCTTTGTACGAGCCTGCGGACGAACTCAGAATGGAGCATAAGGAGTGGGGCACGCGCTGTTTCAATTATAAGCGCGGCGAGGTCTCGAGCTTTCTCATCTCGAACGCGATGTATTGGCTCGACGTTTTCCATGTGGACGGACTTCGAGTGGACGCCGTCGCAAGTATGCTCTATCTCGACTACGGCAGAAAGGAGTGGCGTCCCAACGAGTACGGAGGGAAAGAAAATCTCGACGCCGTAGCGTTTTTCCGACGTTTAAACAGCAAGATATTTTCGGTGTTTCCGAACGCTATGATGATTGCCGAAGAGTCGACGGCATGGCCTATGGTCACGAAACCGGCGGCGGACGGCGGGCTTGGATTCAACTTCAAATGGAACATGGGTTGGATGAACGATACTCTCGCTTATGCAAAGACAGATCCTCTTTGGAGAGCGGGACTGCATAACAACCTGACTTTCTCGCTCACTTACGCTTTCAGCGAAAACTATATTCTTCCGATATCGCACGACGAAGTAGTCTACGGCAAGTGTTCGCTCCTCAATAAAATGCCGGGAACATACGAGCAGAAATTTGCGGGTTTTAGGAACTATCTTATAAATATGATGGGACATCCGGGCAAGAAACTGCTGTTTATGGGTACTGAATTTGCGCAGTTCGACGAATGGAATTTCGCAAGCGAACTTGCTTGGAAACTGCTCGACTATCCGCTTCACGACGAGGCGAAACGCTTTGTGAAAGCTTTGAACCGTTTATATCTCGAAAACAGTCCGCTGTACGAAATAGAGGACGCTTGGGAAGGTTACGAGTGGCTCGTGCCCGACGACAACAAGCAAAACGTCATAGCTTACGAGCGCCGCGACAAAAAAGGCAACAGAGTAGTCATAATAATAAATTTTTCGCTGTCGCAGTGGAAGAATTACCGCATAGGTATAAACGGCGGCACGTTTAAGCGTGTGCTCTTCAGCGACGTTTACGGGTTCAATGCGGATACGGTATACTTAAAGTCCGAAAAAGCAGAAAGCCACGGCAAAGAAGAAAGTATCGTTCTCGATATAGCTCCCATGTCGGGCTACATATTCACCGCGCCTCCCCATGTGAAGAAGGAGACGAAAAAAGGCGCGGCAAAGAAAAGCTCCGCAGCTAAGGCGAGCGCGGTAAAAAAATCCGCAAAGACGGGCGGTACGAAAAAATCCGCAAAGACGGGCGGAACAAAAAAGGCAAGCCCTCCCGAAACGGGCAAATAGACAGGTAAACCTACTCTGCGGCCGAATGAGGCGGCGGAGTGAATATAAGCAGGGAGAAGAAGTATGAAAAAGAAGAAGTGTATTGCAATGTTGCTTGCGGGCGGTCAAGGTACGCGCCTGTATGCACTGACGAGCAGGGTCGCAAAGCCCGCCGTGTCGTTCGGCGCGAAATATCGCATAATCGATTTTCCGCTGTCAAATTGCACGAACTCCGACATCGACACGGTAGGCGTTCTGACGCAGTATCAGCCGCTTATACTCAATGAGTATGTCGGCAACGGCGAGCCTTGGGATCTCGACCGCAGCTACGGCGGAGTCCACACCTTGCCCCCTTATCAAGCAAAGAAAGGCGGCGAGTGGTATAAGGGCACGGCAAATGCGATCTACCAAAACCTTCACTTCCTCGACGAGTACGACAGCGAACACGTCCTGATTTTGAGCGGCGACCACATATACAAAATGGACTATTCGAAAATGCTCGCCGAGCACGTTGCGAACAAGGCCGACTGCACGATAGCGGTCATCGACGTGCCTATGGAAGAGGCGAGCCGTTTCGGTATACTCGATTTTGCCGCAGACAAGAAAATAACTTCGTTCGAGGAAAAACCCAAAGCTCCGAAGAGCAATCATGCCTCCATGGGCATATACATCTTCAAGAAAGACGTGCTCGTGAAGGAACTTATAGAAGACGAGAAGAATCCGCAGAGTTCAAACGACTTCGGCAAGAACATTATTCCGTCGTTACTATCAAAGAAGATGGGCGTGTATGCTTACGGCTTCAAAGGTTATTGGAAGGACGTCGGCACGGTGACGTCGCTTTGGGAAGCAAATATGGACCTTCTCGGAGAAGAACCGCTTATCAATCTCAACGATCCGAACTTCAAGATATATTCGCGAAACGACCCTCTTCCGCCGAGCTACATAGGGAGCGACGGCAAGTTCAAGAACTCGCTTATGACTACGGGCTGCGAGATAAACGGAAGCGTCATAGACTCCGTGCTCGGCGAGGGCGTAGTCGTCGAAGAGGGCGCGCTTGTCAAGAGCAGTGTAGTCATGCGCGGCACTCGTATTTGCAAGGGCGCGCGTTTAAACTACGCTATGGTGGACGAAAACTGCGTAATAGGCAAAAACTGTGTCTTGGGCGACGAAAATTCGAGCAAGAATAAGATAGCGCTCGTCGGCGGCGGCGTGACCTTAAAAGACGGCACTCTTCTCAAAGCGGGCGAGATAGTGGAAAGGGAGGACTGACGAGATGAAAACATTGGGTATAGTATTCAGTAATATACATGATCGCGAACTCGGCGAGCTTGCGGCAAAGCGTACGCTTGCATCCGTGCCGTTCGGCGGCAGATATCGTCTTGTGGACTTCCCTCTTTCCAACATGGTGAACAGCGGAATAAGCAAAGTTGGAATAATCACGAAATATAACTACCAGTCTTTGATGGACCATGTCGGAAGCGGTAAGCATTGGGATCTGTCGAGAAAGAACGGCGGACTCATGATACTTCCTCCGTTCGGCGACGAAAGTTCGCACGCCGTCTATACGTCGCGCTTCGAAGCGTTGAAAAACATTTCGCACTTTTTGCGGCGCTCGGAAGAAAATTACGTCGTGATGAGCGACTGCGACTGTGTGTGCAACTGCGATTTTTCGGAAATAGTACAGTATCACATAGACAGACACTCGGATATAACCGTGGTTTACAGAGAAAAGGACATAGAAGCGGGCAAAACGCGCACACTATTTGATATGGACGTAGACAATCGTGTCAAGACCGTCACGATCTCGGATAAGATAGCGGGCAAGAAAGCAAGCGTTTATACGAATATATGCGTCATGAACAGACAGTTCCTTTTGAACATTCTCGAAAACTCCGGAGAGTATGGATATAAAAGTTTCTCTGCGGACGTGCTCGGCAAGGGCTGCAAGAATTGGCGCGTATACGGCTACAAGCACACAGGGTACTTTGCTTCCATCGACAGTGTCGCAAATTATTACAAGCACTCTCTCGAGCTGCTCGACGGGGACACTCGCGCTTCGCTTTTCGACAATAATGGCGCGAATATCTATACGAAAGTGCGCGACAGCGCGCCTTGCCGCATAACCGATTCCGCTCTTGTCACGAATTCGCTCATAGCCGACGGTTGCGTCATAGAAGGCACGGTCATAAATTCCATATTGTTCCGCGGCGTCAAAGTCGCGAAAGGCGCGGTAGTAAAGGACTCTATCGTGTTCCAGGAAGGCGCGGTAGAGAGCGGCAGCCGTATCAACTGCGTGATTGCGGACAAAAACGTGCACATACTCGACGGCAGAGAACTTTCGGGGCACGCCACGCATCCGTATTATATAGCAAAGAACGTCATAATTTGACGGCGACTATTTGTTTCGTAAAGAAAAAAGGAGAATAAAATCATATGGCAACAACAAAAAAGACGACGGTGAAAACCGCGTCGACCGACAAGGAAGTAAAGCCCGCTCCCGCGCCGAAAGCGGAAGTAAAGCCTACGCCTGCGAATAAAGCCGTGGCTCATAAGATAGAAACCAAACCCGCTCCGGTAAGGACGACGCCGAAAAATGTTGCGGCAAAGCCTGCGTCCAAAGCAGAGGAGCCTAAAAAAGAGGCAAAGCCCATAAAGAAGGAAGTTCTAAAGACTGCCGAAGTCAAAACTGCCGTGACGGGAGAAAAGCCTGTCAAGGTCGAAACTTCCAAGGCGGAAGTCAAACCCGCGAAACCCGAAGCAAAGCTTGAAACTCCCAAAGCCGAGGCAAAGCTTGAAACTCCCAAAGCCGAAGCAAAGCCCGCAAAGGCAAAAGAACCCGAAAAAGCAAAGAACAAGAATATTCTCTTCGTCTGCTCCGAAGCGTTCCCGTTTGCAGGCACGGGCGGACTCGGCGAAGTCATGGGCTCGCTTCCCAAGGAAATAAACGCGCTCGGCGCAGGATACGAAGCCCGTATAATCCTTCCGCTCTACGAATCGTTCCCGATAGAGGACAGAGCAAATCTCGAATTTATCTGCCATATAAACGTCCCTCTTGCCTGGAGAAATCAGTACTGCGGACTGTTCAAGTATAATTACAGAGGAACTGTCTATTATTTCATCGACAACGAATACTATTTTAAGCGTCCCAACCTTTACGGTTATTACGACGACGGCGAACGTTTCGCTTTCCTTTCGCGGGCGGTCGCGGAACTTATACCGCACCTCGGTTGGAAGCCCGACGTATTGCACTGTCAGGATTGGCAGACGGCGCTCGTGCCCATATACTACAAACTGTTTTATATGTATCGAGAGGGTTACGAGGGTATTCGCACGATATTTACTATACACAACATAGAATATCAAGGCAAATATTCCAAGAGCATAATAGAGGACGTGTTCGGTATTCCCGCTCACGAATATATGTCCATAGAGCACCGCGGATGTATCAACCTCATGAAGGGCGCGATAGATTACAGCGATGCGGTGTCGACTGTAAGCCCGACTTACGCGCAGGAAATAATGGATCCTTTCTACGCACACGGAATGGAAAACGTGCTTCTCAAAAACAGCTATAAGTTGCGCGGCATACTTAACGGCGTAAACGTAGACGACTACAATCCCGAAACCAACAAGTCGCTTTTCCGCAACTATACGGTCAAGACCGTGCACAATGAGAAGAAGGTCAATAAGACCGAGCTTCAGAAAATGCTGTCGCTTCCCGTAAACGAGAACGTGCCGATGATTGCCGTCATTTCCCGTCTCGTAGCTCATAAGGGACTCGACCTCATTCGCTTTGCGATGAACGACATCATGAAAAACGACGTGCAAGTAGTGTTGCTCGGCAAGGGCGATCCCGAGTACGAGGGATTCTTCACCCATATGCAGCAGATGTACGAAAACAAGGTCTGCTCCATAATTGCGTTCAATAAAGACCTATCGCACAAGATATATGCGGGCGCGGATATGTTCCTCATGCCGTCGAAGTCCGAGCCTTGCGGTCTTTCGCAGATGATGGCTTGTCGTTACGGCACGATTCCCATAGTTCGCAAGACAGGAGGTCTCAAGGACTCGATAATCGACTGCGGCGACGGAGATTACGGCAACGGTTTCACTTTCCAGTCGTACAATGCCGGCGACATGATCCGTGCCGTAGACAGAGCGGTAGGACTCTATCGCGACTACCACGACAAGTGGAAGGGACTTATGGACAGAGCTATGACAAGCGATTTCAGCTGGGTATGCAGCGCAAAGGAATATGTAAAGTTCTATAACGAAATGTTCTGATTCGGCGTATAACTACTCTTAGGGGAGTAATGATCGAGACACAATATATTAACTAACCCGGAGGCGGCACATGATAAAGACGTCCGAAGAAGTACAGGAGCTTATAGCGGAAAAACTGACCAAATATTTTGCTACCGTACCCAATAAGGCATCTACCGAACAGATGTACAAGGCGACAGCCCTTGTAGTTCGCGATATACTGCTCAAGAAGAAGCAGGAGAACAATCTCAAAATTCAGCAAGGCAAACTTAAAAGAGTTTATTATCTTTGCATGGAATTTCTTATAGGTCGTTCGCTTAAAAACAATCTTTACAATCTAGGGCTCGAGGGAGCGTTCAAGGACGCTCTCAAGGGCTATGGTTACAATCTCGACAATCTGTACGAAGTGGAGGACGATCCCGGTCTCGGAAACGGCGGTCTCGGACGTCTCGCTTCGTGCTTTATGGATTCGCTTGCGACTCTCAACTATCCCGCAATGGGCTTTTCCATTCGATACGAATACGGTCTCTTTAAACAGAAGATACTCGATCATATGCAGGTGGAAATGCCCGATAAGTGGCTGGACACCGGCGAAGTGTGGATGATGCCGCGTTCGGACAAAAGCTTCCAGGTAAAGCTCGGCGGTCATGTCCACGAGTGGTGGGACGAAAACGGCAAATGCCACGTCGAGCACAACGACGCGGAAATAGTCGAAGCAAACCCGTACGATCTCATGATTTCCGGGGCGGACTCCGACGGAGTGAGCGTTTTGAGGCTTTGGCGTGCAAGCGCGCGCAACAATTTCGACATGAAGTCTTTTACGCAGGGCGACTATATGATGGCAATGCGCGCGGACAACGAAGCGGAACTTATCTCCAAAGTGCTCTATCCGTCCGACGACCACATACAGGGCAAACAGCTTCGTCTTTCGCAGCAGTACTTCCTCGTGTCGGCGTCGCTTCAAAGCATTTTCAAAGATCATCTCAAAAACTATCGCAGTCTCGACAATCTTGCGGATAAGGTGGCGATACACATAAACGACACGCATCCCGCGCTCGCCGTGCCCGAAATGATGAGGCTTCTCATGGACGAACACGGATACGATTGGGATAAAGCGTGGACGATCACCGTAGGGACGATCGCGTATACGAATCACACCGTCATGGCGGAAGCGCTCGAGAAGTGGAACGAAGATCTCGTTGCGACCAGACTTCCGAGGATCTACTCGATAATAAAAGAAATAAACAGACGCTTTTTGGATTCGGTCCGTCCGTTCGCTACGCGCGAACAGCTTGATTCGATGAGTATATTCGGACACAATCAGGCGCGTATGGCGAATCTGTCCGTGATAGGCTCGCACTCGGTGAACGGCGTTTCCGCGCTTCACAGCGACATAATCAAGAAGAGCGTGTTTAAGGACTTCTACGGCGTTTATCCGAAGCGATTTACCAATGTTACGAACGGCATAGCTCATCGCCGTTGGCTCAATCAAGCGAACCCGAGGTTGGCTTCGTTTATAACCGAACTTATCGGCGACAAGTACATTAAGGACGCGGCGCAACTTATAGAGCTACTTAAGTACAAGGACGACGCGGCCGTACTCAAAAAGATAGGCGACATAAAGGCGAAGAACAAAAAGGATTTCGCAAAGTGGATTAAGGAACAGACTGGCTTTACGCTCAATCCGGAAACTCGCTTCGATACGCAGATAAAGCGTCTGCACGAGTATAAACGTCAGCTTTTAAACGTACTTAAAATCGTCGGCTACTATATCGACCTTACCGACGATCCCGGCAGAGATTTTACTCCGCAGACGTTTATCTTCGGAGCAAAAGCGGCGGGCGGCTATTACCACGCAAAGCGCATAATCTCGCTCATAAACGCGCTTTCCAAGGACATAGCGAAAAATCCCGCGCTCAAAGAAAAACTCGACGTCATGTTCGTCGAAAACTATAACGTCACGAAAGCCGAACATCTTATTCCCGCAAGCGAGATCTCCGAGCAGATAAGCCTTGCCGGTAAAGAGGCAAGCGGCACGTCGAATATGAAGTTCATGCTAAACGGCGCCGTCACTCTCGGCACGGTGGACGGCGCAAACGTCGAAATAGGCGAGGTCGTCGGAAAAGACAATATCTTTACGTTCGGAATGCTTACGGACGAGGTGGATTCCGCTTGGCATAACGGCTACAGCTCGGCAAGCTATCTCACGCATAACGACAAGCTCCGCCGCATAATCGACAGACTGAAGAGCGGCTTCGACGGCGAAAGCTTTGCCGACATCGCCGACTATCTCATAAAGGGCAATAACGGCGTCGCCGACCCGTATATGTGTCTTGCCGATTACGACGACTATATGCGTGCCAATCGCGAACTCGACGCGGCTTACAAAAACGATAAGAGCTTCAACCGTATGGCGCTCGTCAACATCGCGCACGCAGGCATATTCGCGGCGGACAGGAGCATAGACGAGTATGCTAAGAATATTTGGCATCTTAAGCGCGTCAAACCCAAAGAATAGTCCCGAGGGCATATAAACGTCGCATTTCTTTGTCAAGAGGAACGTGCCCTCGGTCATGTACGAAAAAGTACATTCCCGTCGGGCACAACCCTCTTTCCTCGAACTGCTCGTTTCTCCGCCCTCGGGTGCCCGTACTTATCCCTAAAAAAGGCTACCATAAGTCAAGGGGAGCTGTCTGCGAAGCAGACTGAGGGGATTGTAATACCACAAATCCACAAAAGAAAACGAAAACGATAAAAGGGGTGTAACATTATGAACGACAACGACAAGAAAACAGTGCTTTATTTCCCTAACAGAGAGGAGTACAAAAAGCCGCTCGGAGCGGTCAAGGTCGGCGAGCCGGTCAGACTCAATCTCATGTTTTCCCGCCCGTCCAATCCCGCCGAAGTCTTTTTGGTGCTGACTAAAGACGGGGAAGAAGACGTTTATTACCCGATGAGTTACGTCACGACCAACATCAACGGCATGATGGAATATACCGTCACCTTTACGGTCACGACGCGCGGTCTTTACTTCTATCGCTACATAATCAATACGGAAGAACATCAATACCGTATTGCAGGCGACGAGGACTTGAACGCGCTGCTCGGTAAGGGGACAGATTGGCAGCTTACCGTCTACGAAGAGGAGTATAAAGAGCCGGAGTGGCTCGAAGGCGGTATGATGTATCAGATCTTCGTCGACCGATTCAATATCGGAGGCGACAGGTTAACTACTAAATCCGACGTCGTGTATCGCGATGATTGGGGCGGCGTGCCCGAATATCGACCCGACGAAAACGGAAAGATCCTCAACAACGACTTCTTCGGCGGCAACATCAAGGGCATAACCAAAAAGCTCGGATATTTAAAGAGCCTCGGCGTCACCTGCATATATCTGAATCCCATTTTCGAGGCGCACTCGAACCACAAGTACGACACGGGCAACTATCGCAAAGTAGATCCCGATTTCGGTACGGCGGACGACCTGAAAGAACTCATAAAGAAGGCGGGCAAGAAGGGAATGAAAGTCATGCTCGACGGCGTGTTCTCGCACACGGGCGACGACTCCATTTACTTCAATAAATACGGAAAGTACGACAGCGTCGGCGCGTATGCGTCTAAGGGCAGCGCCTACAGCGATTGGTATACGTTTACGGAATTTCCCGATAAGTATAACAGTTGGTGGGGTATAGACATATTGCCCGAGGTCAACGAGGATAATCCCGCTTACGACGAATATATAAACGGCGAAGACGGCATAATCCGCTATTGGACGGAAATGGGAATAGGCGGCTGGCGCTTCGACGTAGCCGACGAGCTTCCCGATAAGTTCCTCGACAGAGCGGTTCATGCGGCAAAGTCGGTCAATCCCGACGCCGTAATGCTCGGCGAGGTATGGGAGGACGCGTCTAATAAGGTTGCGTACTCGACTCGACGTCGCTATCTGCAGGGCGGTCAACTCGACAGCGTAACGAATTATCCGTTCAAATCCGATATTCTGAATTTCTGCCTGTCGGGCGACGGCGTAAAACTCAACAACACCGTAAACTTTATATTGAACAACTATCCGAAACGCGTCGTCGACAACCTAATGAACCTTCTCGACACTCATGATACGGCGCGGCTTCTTACGGTGCTCGGCGACTCGGGCGATACCTCGACTCGCGACAAGCGCGCAAACGCAAAGCTTACGAATCTCGATGAGGCAATCAAGCGTCTTAAGATTGCCGTAACGCTTCAATATACGCTTCCCGGCGTGCCTTGCGTCTATTACGGCGACGAGGCTGGACTCGAGGGCTTCGAAGATCCGTTCAACCGCCGCTGTATGCCCTGGGATAACAAGAACAAGGAGATCTTCCGTTTCTATAAGAAAATGGGCAAGATCCGCACGGACGAGAAAAACATTCTTGCGAAAGGCGAATATAAGAGACTGCTTGCCGGCGAGGGCGTCATAGCGTATATGCGCGACAACGGCGTCGAAAAGCTTTACGTCGTAGCCAACAACAGCGGTAAGCCTCTCGACTTCACGCCCAAAGACTGTAAGGGCAAGAGCCTTACGAACCTCATGACGCTAAAGGAGTACGACGGAGTCGTTCCCAATGATACGGCAGTAGTCTTAAAGCGCACCTCGGACGTCGTCTTCCCCGAAAAGAAGCCGAAAAAGAAGTGATTTTCCGTACAAACCGCAACAAAGCAAAACGTCTCTCGATAAGGGAGACGTTTTTATTGTATAAAAGCCGCATTGACTTATGCGCACTTGCACATACGTCGAAAGCGCGGCGGCTATTTTAGACGTATGCTCATATTCGCATATTCAGATCCATTTCAAGAACATATCGTTTACAAACAAAAGAACGGATAAAACGACAAGATATGCCGCAAAAATTTTAAATCCGCTCTTTTGTATGGATCTGAGTACGAGCTTTATTGCGATAAGCCCCGATACAAACGCCGCGACAAAACCTATTAAAAGGCAGAGCAGGTTCTCCGTCAGAAATTCGTCGCAGTGCCTGAAAAGTTCTCCCGCCGCAGACACGACTATTATGGGAATGCTCAGCATAAACGAAAAATCCGCGCTCTCACGTCTATCCACGCCGAGAAAGCGCGCCGTCGAAATAGTCGTTCCGCTTCTCGACAGTCCGGGCACAACGGCTGCTGCTTGGCTCACGCCTATGATAAATCCCTCGAAAAATCCTATCGTCTTTCCCGGGCGTTCTCTTATAAACGACGAGCCGATTATGAGTATCGCCGTCAGCAAAAACGCATAGGGAAGAAGCGTTCCGCCAAATGTAGCTCGGAGAGTATCCTCGAATACATACACGAGCACTGCTGTCACTGCCGTGGAGAATATGAGTACAAGCGGCGGCTTCGACAACGGTCGCAAAACATACTCTTTTATGCGCACGCGGTAGGCTATGACGACGGCAAGCAGAGTGCCGAGGTGCGCGACTATCTCGAACGCAATAGTCGGCGTATAGCCTATTATGCGCCCTACAAGCAACAAATGTCCGCTGCTCGACACGGGCAAAAACTCCGTCAGCCCCTGCACAAGCCCCAAAAGAAGCGAATACAATAAGTCCATATATTATATCATACTATCCCAAATCCCCCAATATTCCGACGTCCGAACGGCTTATATACTTAGTTATGCGGGCTACGTTCGTCGCCCCGTTCGGGCGCAGTACGAATATGTACAGCAACCCGCTTGCCTTGCCACCTGCTGCCCGTTATACTCGCATCTAAGCCGTTCGGTGTGTCGGCTTTTACAAATCTAACCTATAAAAAGGCTCCCTTTAGCAAGGGCGCGAACGCGGCGGCGTAAGCCGCAACAACAGTCCGGTGGACTGCCCTCTGCGCCGAGCGGCGAGAAGCTGTGCTTCGAGCTGGAAGCTGTCACCGAAAATCCACCGCTCAAAGGCTCCCCTTAGCAAGGGGAGCTGTCACGAGGAACGAGTGACTGAGGGGATTGTATTCTTAAAAAAGACTGTTGTCACTTCTTTATCAATCCCCAAACGCTAAAAAGGGTTCTTAGGGCGAAGCCCTAAGTAGTTGCGGGGTGGGATTTGAAAGGGAGGGACACAGTCTAAAGTGTCCCTCCCTTCATCTTTTTGGGGCGCCTTTTCGAAAAAAGGCGCAGTAACATTTTCCGCGGCTTTCTGAAAAGCCCAATCTCTTTTCCCCTCGCCTTTTCCCAAAAGGCGCAGAAAATATAATTTCCTCAATCCACTCCCAAACGCTTGAAAAAAAACGGCTTTTGATGTATACTGTACGACAAAGAGAAAAAAGGAGAGAGGCGTGTTTAAAATTTGGGCAAAGACATATGTCGGCGACAGGATCACGGGCGACTATTTGTATATAAACGGCGACAAGTACGACGAAGAAGAGTTCATGTCTTATATAATAGAGATATGCCACGAAATGGACGAGCCGACGCCGGTCGTACTCAAACACCATTTACGCTCGTTCCGATCGTTCAATATAGCGACTTTTAAGGCGTCCGACTTCGTCGAAAGCGTAAGCTTCGACAAGATGACGCTCGAATACGTCGACAAAGCATAATCGATAAATATTATCATTACGGGAGGCAGACAGTGGATAAGCAAAATCTTACGAGAAAGATAATCTCCGCGCACCTTGTGAGCGGTGAAATGACCGCGGGCAGCGAGATAGCCATAAGGATAGATCAGACGCTCACGCAGGATTCGACGGGCACTATGGCGTACCTTCAGTTCGAGTCCATGGGAGTCGATAAGGTAAAGACCCTTCGTTCGGTCGCTTACATAGACCACAATACTTTGCAAAGCGGCTTCGAGAATGCGGACGATCACGCATATATCCAATCTGTTGCCTTAAAGCACGGCATTTATGTGAGTAAACCCGGCAACGGAATCTGCCATCAGGTCCACCTCGAGCGTTTCGGTGTGCCGGGATATACGCTGCTCGGCTCGGATAGCCATACGCCTACGGGCGGCGGAATAGGTATGCTCGCAATCGGAGCGGGCGGTCTCGACGTAGCCGTAGCGATGAGCGGCGGCGCACTTCACCTTACGATGCCCAAAGTGGTCAAGGTCGAGCTTAAGGGCAAACTTACGCACAACGCGACCGCAAAGGACATAATTCTCGAGGTGCTACGCCTGCTTACCGTCAAGGGCGGAGTCGGTAAAGTCATCGAGTATGCGGGCGAAGGCGTAAAGACGCTGACCGTCCCCGAGCGCGCGACGATTACGAATATGGGCGCGGAGCTCGGCGCTACGACTTCGATTTTCCCGAGCGATGAAATGACGAAAGCGTTTTTAAAGGCGCAGGGCAGGGAAAAGGATTTCGCCGCGCTTTCCGCAGACGAGGGCGCAACCTACGACGAGACGCTTACGATAGAGCTCGGCGCGCTTCGTCCGCTCGTCGCTTGCCCGCACAGCCCCGACGCCGTAAAGACTGTCAAAGAAGTCGGCAAGATTAAAGTAGATCAGGTCTGCATAGGCTCGTGCACGAACTCGTCGTACGCGGACATGATGAAGGTAGCTTCTATTTTGAAAGGCAAGACGATAAGTCCCGAAACGTCGCTTACTATAAGCCCGGGCTCGAAGCAGGTGCTTACCATGCTTGCAAAGAGCGGCGCGCTTGCCGACATCATAGACTCGGGCGCGCGCGTGCTCGAGTGCGCGTGCGGACCGTGCATAGGTATGGGACAGTCGCCGAAAAACGACGCGGTCTCGCTTCGCACCTTCAACCGCAACTTCTTCGCACGCAGCGGAACGGCAAGCGCGAGCGTCTATCTCGTAAGCCCCGAAACGGCGGCTTTCTCGGCGATAAACGGCTATCTTACCGATCCCGCCGATATGCCCGAAGTAGAAAAGCCCGCTCTTCCCGAGCGCTTTGCCGTAAACGACAATCTCATCTTGAAGCCCGAGGACTTTAAGGACATAAAGGTAGTCAGAGGTCCCAATATCAAGCCTTTCCCGATAAACTCCGCGCTCAAAGAAAAGGTCGAGGGCGAAACTCTCATTGTCTGCGAGGACAATATCACTACCGATCACATAATGCCGTCTAACGCAAAGCTATTGCCGTATCGCTCGAACATTCCGTACCTTTCCGACTACTGTTTGAATCCCGTGGATCCGACGTTTGCGGCAAGGGCGAAATCCGCAGGCGGCGGATTCATAGTCGCAGGCTCGAATTACGGGCAGGGCTCGTCGCGTGAACACGCCGCGCTCGTGCCGCTCTATCTCGGCATAAAGGGCGTGATCGCCAAGAGCTTTGCCCGCATACACAGAGACAATCTCATAAACAGCGGCATACTTCCGCTCGTGTTCAAAAGCGAGAACGACTGCGACAAAATCTCGGCGGGCGACAAGCTCGTCATAGAAAACGCTCGCGGGCAAATCGAGAGCGGCGAGACGATCGTCGTAGAGAACAAGACCAAAGGAAACAATTTCGAGTGCACGCTCGCCCTTACGCCGCGCCTTAAGGAAATTATTCTCGCGGGCGGTGTTTTAGCCCTCGCACGCAGCAAAGCCTAATTTTGAAAGCACATTCATCGACTGCTCCTTCAAAAACTACCGAACAGTCAGCCTTCAAAAAGTCAATAACGGAGATATAAATCATGGATAAATTCGAAATCGCCGTGCTGTCCCTCGTAAGGAGCGACAGCAGAATGAGCGTTAAGGACATGGCTACGGCGCTCAAAAGCGACGAAGCAAAGGTCAAGATGACTCTTGAAAATCTCGAAAAGAGCGGCGTGATTCTCGGTTACACGGCAGTCGTAGACGAGAGCAAGCTCGGCAAGGATTACGTCGAGGCTCTCATAGAAGTCAAAGTTGCGCCCAAAAGCGCAAAGGGCTTCGACGAAATCGCCGCCGACATCGAACGCTTCGACGAGGTGAGAAGCCTCTATCTCATGTCGGGCGCATACGATCTATGTATAATAATCGAGGGTAAAACGCTCAGAGAAGTAGCGATGTTCGTCAGCGAAAAGCTGTCCTGTCTCGACTCCGTACTCTCTACCGCAACGCACTTCATACTCAAAAAGTACAAGATAGACGGTACGAGCGTAGAGAGCGCCGAAAACGAAAGGTTGGTAGTTCAGCCCTGATGGATTACGGTAAAAAAATCAATCCCGCGGTGCGCTCGATAAAGCCGAGCGGCATACGGAAATTTTTCGACATAGCGGCGGAGATCCCCGACGCGATCTCGCTCGGCGTGGGAGAGCCCGATTTCGTCACGCCTTGGAGCACGCGCAGCGCGGCTATTACGAGCATTCGTCGCGGTCACACCGCGTATACGTCGAACAGAGGTCTCAAGGAGTTGCGGACGGAAATCTCGCGCTATCTTTCTTCGCGCTTTTTCCTCGATTACGATCCCGAAAAAGAGATGTTCGTGACGGTCGGCGCGAGCGAGGCGATAGACCTTGCGCTTCGTACGCTCGTGTCTTTCGGCGACGAAGTGCTCGTGCCCGACCCGTCATATGTCAGCTATGTGCCCGGCATAATGCTTGCGGGCGGCGTGCCCGTACCCGTTCCGACGCGTGCCGAGGACGATTTTGCACTCACCGTTTCCGCGCTCGAGAGCGTCGCGACTGAAAAAAGCAAAGTGCTCATTCTCCCGTATCCGAACAACCCGACGGGAGCGATAATGACGAAAGAACAGCTCGAAGATGTCGCTCGCTTTGCAAAGGAGCGCGATCTAATGATAATCTCCGATGAGATATATGCGGAACTGACCTACGGCAGGCGTCACGTTTCCGTCTGCACTCTCGACGGCATGAAAGAGCGATGCGTTCTCATATCGGGATTTTCCAAGGCGTTTGCGATGACGGGTTGGCGTATAGGCTACGTCGCCGCATCCAAAGAAGTGACCGACGAAATGCTGAAGATCCACCAGTACACCATTATGTGCGCTCCGACCTTTTCGCAGTATGCGGCGCTCGACGCACTGAAGAGCGGCGCGACGGACGGCTATGCGGACGTCGAGTATATGCGCGAGCAGTACGATATGCGCCGCAGTTTTTTGGCTTCGCGTTTAAGCGATATGGGACTTAATTGCTTCGAGCCGAAAGGCGCGTTCTACGTTTTCCCGAGCGTAAAGAAAAGCGGCATGGACGGCGAGGAGTTCGCCGAAAGACTCTTGAAAGGAAAACATGTGGCGGTCGTTCCGGGAAACGCGTTCGGCGAGGGCGGTAAGGAGTTTGTGCGCTGTTCGTACGCCTGCTCGCTTTCGACGCTTAAGACGGCTTGCGAGAGAATAGAAGAGTTTTTGAAGTAAAGCGTTGACACGCGCGCATAAATAAGGTATACTGAAAAGAGCGCGTAGGCGCGAACAATAAAGAAATCCAAAATAAGAGGTTATAAATTTATGGCAGAAGTTTTCATGACGGCAGAGGGCAAGAAAAAGCTCGAGGAAAGATTGGAATTTTTAAAAGTTCACGGCAGAGCGGAAATGGCGGAGAAGATCCGCGTTGCACGCGAATTCGGCGACCTTTCGGAGAACGCCGAGTACGACATCGCAAAGGACGAGCAGGCCAAAATGGAAGCCGAGATAATAGAGATCGAAGGCAAGCTTGCAAACGTACAGATAATAGACGATAAAAAAAGTTCGGACAAGGTGGATATCGGCTGCAAGGTCAGGATTCTCGACGTTGCGACGAAAGAGGAAACAGAGTACGAAATAGTCGGCACGCACGAGTCCAATCCTATGGAGAACAGAATAAGCAACGAATCCCCCGTAGGCAAAGCGCTGCTCGGCAAGAAGAAGGGCGAAGAGGCGCTTGTAAAGACGGCAAAGGGCGAATACCGTTTTAAGGTATTGAAGATCAATTAAAGAGGTTCGTATGGCAGAAGAAAAGACGGTAAACGTCGAAGCGGTGGAAGAAAGCGAAGACGAAATGCGCGCGGTACGCGTTGCGAAACTCGACGAACTTGTTGCGCGCGGAGAAAATCCTTACGAAGAGACGCGGTTTATTCGCTCGCATTTTTCGACGGATATCAAAAGCAACGTCGAGTCTCTTTCGGGCAAAAAAGTGTCGATAGCGGGACGTCTGATGTCCAAGAGAATCATGGGTAAGGCGTCGTTTGCTCATGTCCTCGACGGGGAAGGGCAGATCCAACTTTATTTAAAGGTGGACGCTTTAGGCGATAAGTACGCGGACTTCAAAAAGTACGATATAGGCGATATAGTGGGCGTAGAGGGAGAAGTGTTTGTCACGCACAAGGGAGAAGTTTCCGTTGCCGTAACGAACATAAAGCTCTTATCCAAAGCTCTCTTGCCCCTTCCCGAAAAGTGGCACGGACTCAAGGACAACGACCTTCGCTACAGACGGCGCTACGTCGACTTAATAGCAAACCCCGAAGTTCGCGACACCTTCAAAAAGCGCGCAAAGATCATAAGCGCAATAAGAAACGTGCTCGACGGCGAGGGCTTTATCGAGGTCGAGACGCCCATTCTCAATACTATAGCGGGCGGTGCGAGCGCGAGGCCTTTCGTTACGCATCACAATACGCTTAATCTCGACATGTATATGAGGATCGCGCCCGAGCTGTATCTCAAAAGACTTGTCGTGGGCGGCATGGAAAAGGTCTACGAGCTCGGCAGGATGTTCCGAAACGAGGGCATGGACGTAAAGCACAATCCGGAGTTTACTATGATGGAGCTTTATTCCGCTTACTGCGATTACAACGACATGATGGACATCACCGAGCGCATTTACGCGGCGGTTTTGAAAGCCGTAGACGCAGGCGATAAAATAGTTTATCAGGGCACGGAAATCGACATGACTTTTCCGTGGAAGCGCATTACTATGAAGGACGCTGTAAAGGAGTACGCGGGACTCGATTTTGACGGCATGAGCCTCGAAAAGGCTAAGAAAGCCGCAAAGGAAAAGGGCGTGGAACTCGACGACAAGGCGGACTGCATGGGAAGAGTTCTGTACGAAACTTTCGATCAGCTCGTCGAAAAACAGCTCATTCAGCCGACGTTCGTCACCGAATATCCGATTGAAGTAAGCCCGCTCGCCAAGCGTGAAAAGGACAATCCCGACATGACCTATCGCTTCGAGCTTTTTATGAACGGCATGGAAATGGGCAATGCTTACAGCGAGCTGAACGACCCCATAGATCAAAAGGGACGGTTCGGCGCGCAGGCGCAGCTCAAAGCCAAGGGCGACGACGAAGCGCAAGACGCGGACGACGATTTTGTCACCGCTCTCGAATACGGCTTGCCTCCTACGGGCGGTCTCGGACTCGGAATAGACCGTATGGTAATGTTGCTTACGGACTCTTCGTCCATTCGCGACGTGCTGCTGTTCCCGACTATGAAGCCGAGAAAATAACTTGAGCATACTCGAAGAAACGAAGCGCTATGCCGAAAAAAAGGCAAAGCGCTGGCATACGCCGGGACACAAGGGAAAGCTTGACGCTTTCGATATAACCGAGCTTGACGACGGCAACCTTTTCCCCGCTCGCGAAATAGAAAGGGCGCAACAAAAAGCCGCGGATTTTTACGGGGCGAAAGTTTGTAGATTTTTGCTCGGCGGCAGCAGTATGGGCATAAAGGCGGCTGTAATGAGCGCAGGCGGCGATATTCTTGCGCCGCACACTCACCACCGTTGCGTGGAAGAAGGAGCGTACCTTGCTCGTGTCAAGGTTTCGGAGATACGAAGCGCGCCGCAGGGCGACGGGCTGTACGACCCTCCGACGCCCGAAGAAGTCGAAGCCGCAATAAAGGCTTGCCCCGAAGCGAAAGCCGTGCTTATCGTCAGTCCCGACTATTACGGACGGACGGCGGAGAGGGAAATAGCGGACGTCGTTCACGGCGCGGGCAAACTTCTCATTGCGGACAGCGCGCACGGCGCGCACTTTGCGGCAAGGCGAGATCTGTTCGGAGACGGATTTTCTTCCGCGGCGGACTTTTGCGTAATGTCCGCGCACAAGACGCTTTTCGCCCCGACTATGAGCGCATATATAGTCGCCAACAATGAGGGTCTTATAGAAGAACTCGATTTCAATCTTAAACTTCTCGGCACGACGAGTCCGTCTTATCCGATGCTCGCCGCACTCGAAAACGCAATAGACTATGCGATTGAAAACGCGCCAAAGTACGACGCGTTAAAGACGGCGACAGAAGATTTCAAGACGCAAGTGGTTACGAGAAAAAGCGACGACTTTACGCGACTCGTCGTCGATGCAAACGCTTATAAAATGAGCGGAAAACAGATGTTCGACTTTCTTTTGAACAGCGGACATATCGCGGAAATGTATGACGACAGATACGTCGTGTTCATAGCGACGGCGGCGGACGAAGTTCGCGATATAAAAGAACTCAAAAAGGCGATACTGAATATATGAACGGAAAATTCGTGACAATAGAGGGTTGCGACGGCGTAGGCAAATCAACACAAGTAAGGTTGCTTCGCGAGCGCTTCGAGCGCGAGGGTATTCGCGCTGTTTTCACGCGCGAGCCGGGCGGTACCGTTATTGCCGAAAAAATACGCAAAATAATACTCGAAAAAGAAACCGAAGAAATGGACGCGATGACCGAGCTTTTGCTGTACGAAGCGTCGCGCCGTCAGCACACGGCTCGAGTCATAGAACCCGCGCTCGAAAGCGGCAAGCTCGTAATTTGCGACAGATATGTCGATTCCACGCTCGCCTATCAGGGCTACGGCAGGGGACTCGACATCGAGACGATAAAGCGGCTCAATGCCGTCGCGCGGGGACACATAAACATCGATTTGACGCTCTTTCTCGACGTGACCTCTTCGGAGGGTTTCAGACGCAAGGGCGGAAGGGCAAGCGGAGACAGGCTCGAGAGCGAGAGCGGCGCGTTTTACGAGCGCGTCTACGCAGGCTTTTCGGCGATCGCGGACGATGAGAAAAGGGTGGTGCGCGTCGATGCGAGCGGCACAAAGTTCGAAACGCACGAAAAGCTGTACGCCTGTCTCGATTCGCGCGGCTATTTAAACAAGCGGTGACATATTGGAAGCCATATACGAAAGTCTCATAAAAAGCAGCGGCGCTTATGCAGCTTTGAAACGCGACTGCGAAACACGGAGGTTGTCGCACGCCTATCTTTTGGTGTCGCCCGACAGGCTCTCGCTCGATATGCTCGCGGATATGTTTCTTGCGCTCGCGATAAGAGCGGAGAACGGTTCGGATTATACCGCAGGCGTTTACAATCATACGCTCGGCGATATTACTCGGCTTCCTTCGGAAGACGAAAAAGTCAAGGTCGCCGATATAAATCACTTGACGGAAACGGCTTACTATACGCCTACGGAACTGAGGCGCAAGTATTATGTCATATCTTACGGCGAGACAATGAACGAGGCGAGCCAGAATAAACTTTTAAAGACGCTCGAGGAGCCGCCTGCCGTGACGGGCATAATAATCAAGGCGAGTTCGGAGAGCAAGCTTCTTCCGACGGTGCTGTCGCGCTGCAGAAAAGTAACGCTCGAGCCTTTTTCGACGGACAAGCTTAAAGACGCGTTGTCACAGAAATATCCTTCGAGCGGCAGTCTCGATTTTGCGGCAGAGACGAGCAAGGGGCTGTTGACGCGCGCCGAACAGGTGATTTCGTCTCCGCTCTATCCGAAGCTGTACGAAATAGCCTTGCAAATGCTTTTAAAACTCAATTCGAGCGGCGGCGCGGCGGAGTATGCTTTCAAGCTGTACGACTACCGCGAGAACTTATCGGACATAATAGATTTTATCGAGCTTCTTCTGCGCGACGCCGTGCGCTTTGCGTGCGGCGCGGAAGAGTCGAGAGATTACGTTTCGGAGATCGCTGCGCGCTATCCCGTAAACGTCGCGCTTAAAGAGTTCGAGGTGCTCGCAAGGGCGCGCAGACGGTTGGAGCTAAACGGAAACGTCACCGCGATAATAGACGAATTGGTGTTTTCAATGTTGGAGGTACGGGCAAAATGGAAGTAATAGGTATAAAGTTCGAGCGTTCCCCGAAAGTGTATTATTTCGCCGCTGAGGACGGGGCGGAATACACGGTCGGCGACGCAGTTATAGTCGATTCTCCGCACGGAATAGAGCTTGCGCATATTGCAATGGGACGAACCGACGTGGAAAAAGAAAAGATAACCCAGCCTTTAAAGCGCATAGTTCGGTTTGCTACGGACGAGGACAAAGACGCATACGATAAGTATGCCGAAAAAAGCCGTGAGGCGCTTCCCGAGGTGCGTGCGCGCGTCGAAAAGAGCGGACTCAAAATGAAGGTGACCGACGTAGAGTTCACGCTCGACGGATCGAAGCTCGTCATATATTTCACGGCGGAACAGCGCGTCGATTTTCGCGAACTCGTGCGCGAGCTCGCAGGCATTTTCCATATAAGGATAGAACTTCGACAGATAGGCGCGCGCGACGAGTGCCGCATGAAAGGCGGAGTCGCGCCGTGCGGCAGAGCGTGTTGTTGCAGCGATTATATTTCGGATTTCGCACACGTCACTATAAAAATGGCGAAGAACCAAGGGCTTTCTCTGAATCCGGCGAAGATAAGCGGACTTTGCGGCAGACTCATGTGCTGTTTAAGTTACGAAAATGACTACTATGCCGAAGTCAACAAGCGTATGCCGAAGCTCGGCGGAAAAGTAAAACTTGCCGACGGACGCGAGGGCACGGCTATTGCGTTAAACCAACTCAAGGAGACGGTGCGTCTGAAAATAGAAAAGGGAGACGAAGTGGAAATAGCAGACTTTGCGCTTTCCGAGCTGGGGCAAAGAAGCGGCGGCGCGGCGGAAGAGTCCGACTTGGAAAAAATCGACGAGGAATTGAAAGATTTGCTCGATTAAAAACTTTACAAACGTGTAGTTTTGTGCTAAAATGGTTTTAAGGCGTAAGTGCCGACAAATATAATAAATATCATAATAAAAGGAGAGATACAACAATGGCTCATAAGATCAGTGACGAGTGCATCAGCTGCGGCTCCTGCGAGTCCCAGTGCCCCGTAAGCGCAATTTCGCAGGGAGACGACCACTACCAGATCAATGCGGACGAGTGCATCGACTGCGGCGCTTGCGCAGCTCAGTGCCCCGTAGGCGCTATCTCGGAAGAGTAATTTACATAACCGTTCGAGAGATCAAAGGCAAAAGAATAAAGAAACCCCGCCGCACAGCGCGACGGGGATTTTTTTTATTTGTTTTGTTTTAAGAAATTTCGCGGATTCGCTGTTCGAGAAGAGGGCGTTCCTCGGTCTTGATTTTCGAGATGTGGGAAAGAAGAAGAGTCGTCATTTTCTTGTTCAGATATATTTGCTTTGTAGGGCTCTTTTTAAGGATCTCTATGAACAACCTTTCGATAAGATGCTTCATGTATTGACCGAACGTGGATTCCGTCGATGTGTTCTTCGCCATACACTTGAGTATCTCGTCAAGCACTGCGACTTTCGCGTTTACGGCGATATCGACGGCAATATCGAAGAAAATTCCTTTGTCCGCGGACGGCGAGTACTGAAAGACGGCTCGTCTTATGCTCGGCGTGTCTAAAACGGTTTTGACAGTGCGTGCGCCGTTCTTTTTCGAGAGCATATCGAAAACCTTGTCGGCAAAAACGGTTGCGACTTCCTTGTCCTCGGCAAGAGTGCCTTCTTTGTCCGTCGTCATAAATTCCCATACGTCTACGGCACTCATAAAATCGAGTTCGAGAAAAGCTTTCATGTTTGCCAAAAAAGCTTTTGAGTCTGTTACTGCGTCCACTCTCGAAAGAGAGGCAAACTGTTTTAAGAACTTCATTTGCTTCGGATTCATTGTATTCTCCTTGTCCGCTTTTTGCGGAAGTCTTTGTGAATATTCGGTTTCGGCGTCGCGTCTTTGCAAATGTCATTTCGTCGCAGTCGAGCAGTATTTCGGAACGGAAACGCCGTGAAAGTCTTATACGACCTTATTATACCAAAACTGTAAAAAAAACGCTATAAAAAAGCGCTATATTTTCAAAAAAATTTTCTCGCGTCGCCCTCGAATGGCTCAAAGAATTGACTTTGGCGTAGGTTTATTGTATTATATATTCGTAGAAAGTTAGGTCGGAGGTGAGTATGCCCGTAAAGATAGACGCCGATTTGCCTTCGGCAAAATTCCTCGAACAGGAAAATATATTCTGTATGACGAGTAAGCGTGCTCTTTCTCAGGAAATACGCCCGCTGAAAATAGCGGTCTTAAACCTCATGCCGAACAAGACGGCAACCGAAACGCAACTGCTTAGACTTATCGGAAACACGCCGCTTCAGGTCGAAATAGTGCTGCTCCGAACGGCCACATATGCGTCTAAACATACGGACGAAGAGTACATGAAGGCGTTTTATATGACGTTCGACGAGGCGCTCGAAAAGAATCTGCGTTTCGACGGACTCATCATAACGGGCGCGCCCGTCGAACAGCTCGAGTTCGCCGACGTCAAATATTGGAGCGAGATAGTTCGTATTCTCGATTGGGCAAAGGAAAACGTATATTCTTCCATGTATATCTGTTGGGCGGCGCAGGCGGCGATGTTCTATCTGTACGGCATTGATAAAAATCCTTTGTCCGAAAAGATGTTCGGCGTGTTCCGCCACAAGGTGTACAACAAATACAATCCGATAGTGCGCGGATTTAACGACGAGTTTTGGGCGCCTCATTCGAGATATACGCAGGTAAAAAGGGAAGCCGTCGAAAAGGACGGACGTCTCGAGATACTCGCCGATTCGGAGGAGGCGGGACTTTATCTTGTCGCAAGCAAAGACGGACGCCATGTGTTTGTTTTCGGTCACGGCGAGTACGACGTCAATACTCTCGACGACGAATATAAGAGAGATCGCGCGCGCGGACTCAAGACCAAAAAGCCGAAACACTACTACAAGAACGGCAAGCCCGTAATGAATTGGCGCGCCCACGAGTCCCTGCTTGTAAGCAATTGGCTGAACTATTGCGTATATCAAGTCACGCCTTACGACCTTGCCAAATTATAATTTTCGCAATACACTTTTTTCAGAGAGGTTTATATTATATGAGAAAGACCAAAATCGTTTGTACTTTGGGACCTGCGACCGACAGCTATGCGATCATAAAGAAGCTGATAAAAGCGGGAATGAACGTCGCTCGACTTAATATGTCGCACGGAACTCACGAGGAGCACGCCGCTCGTATAGAGCTTGTAAAGCGCGCGCGCGCCGAGCTGAGCGTTCCCGTAGCTATAATGGCGGACACCAAAGGACCCGAAATAAGAATAGGCGTATTCAAGAACGGCAGCGTCGAACTTAAAAGCGGCGAGATGTTTACGCTCGACACGAAAGAGCGTCAGGGAGACGAGAGCGGAATTTCCGTAACTTATCCGGAGCTTACCGAATACGTCAAATCCGGCGATACCATTCTTATAAACGACGGACTTATCGAGCTTAAAGCCGAAGAGGTCGAAAAAACGAGAGTTCATTGTCGTATCGTTACGGGCGGCACTCTTTCCAATCGCAAGAGCATAAACCTGCCCGGCACATCCATTGATATGCCGTACATTTCCGCCGTCGATAAAAAGGACATACTATTTGCTCTTTCGCAGGACGTAGACTATTTCGCTCTTTCGTTTGTCAGAAGCGTGGACGATATTCGCCAGGTGAAGAAGTTGCTCGCGACAAACGACGGAAGCGACGTGCAGCTCATAGCCAAGATAGAGAACCGCGACGGCGTAAACAACTTCGATTCCATTCTTGCAGAGTGCGACGGAGCAATGGTCGCGCGCGGCGATATGGGCGTGGAGATACCTTTCGAGGAACTTCCCGCCATACAAAAGCACATGATAAAGGCGTGCTACAACGCGGGCAAGAAAGTCATAACGGCGACGCAGATGCTCGAGTCTATGATAAACAATCCGCGCCCGACCCGTGCCGAGATTTCGGACGTTGCGAACGCCATTTACGACGGAACTTCCGCAACCATGCTTTCGGGCGAGACGGCGGCGGGCAAGTACCCCGTCGAAGCCGTAAAGACCATGGCTAAGATCGCCGAAACGACCGAGAAGGAGATCAATTTCAAAAAGCGTTTTTCCGAGCTTCACGCCGATATTCGCACGATTACGGACGCGGTGTCCCATTCGACTTGCGCGGCGGCTTTCGACCTCGGCGCAAAGGCTATAATCACGGTTTCGCAGTCGGGTTATACGGCGCGCAAGGTTTCGCGCTTCCGTCCGGTTGCGCCCATAATCGCGCCGACGACGAGCGAAAAGGCGTACAACCAGCTTGCTATGAATTGGGGAGTAACTCCGACCATGGCGGTCAAACAGCCCAATCTCGACGAGCTTTTCCGTCACTCTCTTCAGTGCGCTATCTCTACGGGGATAGTCAAGCGCGGAGATCTCGTGATCCTTACGGGCGGCGTCGTCGGCATCTCCGGCAACACCGACACTATGCGCATAGAAGTCATCTCCGACAACCTCTGACGGCGTATATACTTCGTAATACGGACTGCGTGCGACGAGGCAAGCGGGCGCAGTACGAAAATGTACAGCAACCCGCTTGCCTCGCCACCAGCTGTCCGTATTACTCGCATCTACGCCGTCAGAGCACCCGTACTTTATCCTTAAAAACGCCTTCCCTTGCCGAGGAAGGTGGCAACCCGCAGAGCGAGGAACGAGCGAACGGGTTGACGGATGAGTAGTCAATCCACTAAAGAAAAGCCTGTTGTCCACTTCTTTTTCACACCATCAACCTTTAAAAATGGTTCTTAGGGCGTAAGCCCTAAGTCGTTTAAAGGGGAGGGATAAAAAAGGAGGGGAACAGTCGAAAGTTCTGACGGCATAAAACGTCGCAATACGGCGTTAAGCTCCGCGCCGCCTCGGTCATGTACGAAAAAGTACACTCCCTTCGTCGGTGCTCGCTTGCCTTGTCTTGCTCGTTTCTCTGCCGTCAGGTTCCTCTCCCTTCACGTTTTTCGGCGCACCTTTTCTCAAAAGGCGCAGGCAATCAACGAAAAACATTTTATGTACCTTTTTCTAAAAGGTACGGCACTTTTTTTGAAAAAGGAGCAGAATTAGAAAAGTATGAACAACAAAATTCTCATAGTCGAAGACGATCCGAAGATCTCGCGGTTTGTGTCGCTCGAGCTTATGCACGAGGGGTATGAGACCGAAATAAAAGCGGACGGAAGAGAGGCGCTCGAAGCGGCGCTTGCAAATGAATACGGACTCATAATTCTCGACGTCATGCTTCCGTCGCTGAACGGCATAGAGGTTTTGAGGCGGCTTCGTCAGGCAAAGACGACTCCGGTAATAATACTTACGGCGCGCGATCAAGTGATGGATAAAGTGTCGGGTCTCGACGTGGGAGCAAACGACTATATGACAAAGCCGTTTGCCATAGAGGAACTTCTCGCGCGCATAAGGGCAAACCTTCGCAAGACGACCGTGGCGGGAGAAATAATGACGCTCGGACGGCTCGTCATAGACTGCGGATCGGTTTCGGTCGCCTATGATTCGCATCCGATCGAACTTACAAAACGCGAGTTCGATCTCCTCGTCTATCTCATGCGGAACAAGAACATAGTCGTCTCGCGCGAGCAGGCTCTCGACGCGGTGTGGGGATTTGAGTTTTACGGAAATACGAACGTCGTAGACGTGTACATTCGCTATTTGCGCAGTAAGATAGACGACGTTTATAATGTCGAGCTGATACAGACTGTGCGCGGCGCTGGCTACGTCATAAGAGATCGAGACTGATGGACGAAAAGAAATTGCCGACGGAAAATACTGTAGGATCCGCAAACGAAAGCGCGTCCGCGCCCGAAGTCTTGCCTGCCGACGCGGACAAGCATGAGGACGCGCTCGAAACCATAAAGGAGATAAAAGCCGAGAACACGCCTAAAAAAAAGCGGAATTGGTTTTTGTTTGTTTTAAGCATTGTCTTTTTCCCGGTTACGGGCATAGTGCTCCTTTTTAAATGGGCAACGCGAAAGATAAAGCTTTCCATTACGATAAAGACGACTGTAATATTTGCGTTTCTGTTCGGCGTGTTAATGAGTATTTACGTTATATTCATAATTTCGAGTATAGAAAACCGTCTTTCGGCATTCGGAGAGGCGGATGCGGGAAGCTATTTGCTGCGTTTGAAAATTACTTCCGTAATACTCGTAGCGGCTTTCATTGCAGTCGGCGCGGCTATCGGTTATATCGCATCTACTTACATGATGACCCCCATTCGCCGCATGATAAAACAAATAGACGAGGTAGGTGCGGACAATCTTTCCATGCGTCTCGACGACGTGGATACACAGGACGAATTAAAGGAGCTTACCGTACAGATAAACGAAATGCTCGACGAACTCGAGAGCACGTTCGAACGGCAGTCGAACTTTATTTCCGACGCGAGCCACGAACTTAAGACTCCCATTTCCGTCATACAGGGCTATGCGAATATGCTCAAGCGCTGGGGTAAATCCGATCCCGAACTTCTCGACGAGAGCATAGACACTCTGCTTGCCGAAGCCGAAAACATGAAGCGTATCGTACAACAATTGCTGCTTCTCGCAAAGATAGGCAACTTGTCGATGAGCAAGGAAGTTTTCGATATGGGCGGGGTGCTCGGCGACGTAGTCGAGCAATATAAAATGGCGGACAACGGTCGCAACCTTTCGTTTGAGGGAAGCGAAATACTCGTCGAGACCGACAAGAATATGCTTATAGAGTCTGTACGAGCGCTCGTAGACAATGCAATAAAGTACACGGCGGACGGCGGCAACATAGTGGTCGGCTGTAAGAAGAACGGAGAAGGAGCGGAGATATGGGTCGAGGACAACGGCATAGGAATGTCTGCCGAAAATCTGCCGCATATATTCGAACGGTTCTATCGTTGCGATAAGTCGCGTTCGCGCGCGGCGGGATCGAGCGGACTCGGGCTGACCATTACAAAGTCCATAGTCGAGACAATGGGCGGAAAAATAAATGTAAAAAGCGAGCTCGGCAAGGGAAGTCGATTTACTATACAGCTTTATTAAAGTAAGGAGTTAAGGTATGCAAATAACACGCTTGCAAAAACCCGAAGTGAATGAGAATACTCTAATGTACCGCAATCCGCTCGGTAAAAAGGGCGGAAGAAACAAGATTATAATAGGCGTAGGTATGTTTGCCATTGCCGCCGCACTCTTGGCAGTCGGACTCATATATATGACTGCGATAGAGGGCGGAGTCGGACTTGCCGTGATTCTTTTTATAGGAGCGGTTCTGTACGTTTCGTCCGGGGTTTTTTCGGTGTACGAAGGCATCAATCTTCGTCATCGTCCGTATGCGGTCATTATTGACGGCGACAATCTCATACTTCGAGAAAAGCACGTTTATCTTCATTTGCCGCTATCGCTTATGCGCAGGCTTACAGTCGATTGTCACGGGATAGACGCCTGTCTTGCCGTGAACGCAGAAGGAGAATACGATATACTGATAAAAGGCGATGTGCTGTACTATACGGTGGACGGCGCGCAAACTCCGCTTTCTTCGCGTAATATGAGAAAGATAGCGTTTATCCTCAACGGACTTGCGCTCGGGACCGAAAAGGATGTGAATTGGGGCAGGCGTTATGACGAGCTTATGCAGTCCGAACATGTAGAAAAGGAAGGCGCGGCTTCGGGAATGAACAAAGCTCTCGATTATTCCGCCGCGCTTTCGGAGGAGAGCGACAATACGGGCTTCGATAAGGAAAGAAACGAGGACGCAGAGGCGACGTCGCTCGAAGAGCCCGACGGCAATGACGAAAAATAATTTTTTTACGACCGAAATTTACTTGCCAAAAGGTGTGGCTTATGTTAAAATAAAAAGGCTGTGTGTCTTTAAAAAGGCATGAGGCAAATCCTTGCTCTTTCTTAAAAGAGAGGGCTACAAAACCACAAGGAGGACAAGCATGAACAAGTACGAGATTCTTTATATTCTCAATGCGTCTCTTTCCGACGAGGAAATTACGGCGCAGACGGAGAAGTATGCCGAGATCGTCACGAAAAACGGCGGCGAGGTGGAGAAGATCGACAAGTGGGGCGTAAAGCGCTTTACCTATCCGATCAACTTCAAAAACGAAGGCTTCTATGTACTCATGACGTTCACGGCGTCGCCCGAGCTGCCCAAAGAGATCGAAAGACAAATGGGCATATCCGACGCTGTTTACCGTTTCATGACGACAAGAGCGGCAAATTGAGCGAGGTAGGCTATGAACAAAGTATTTCTCATAGGAAATCTTACGCGCGATCCCGAGCTCAGCCAGCTTCCGAGCGGCGTTTCCGTTTGCAAGTTCGGTCTTGCGGTAAACCGCAATTTCACGAATTCGAGCGGAGAGCGCGAGGTGGACTTTTTCAATATCACGGCTTGGAGAGGACTCGGCGAAAACTGCGCGAAGTATCTTTCCAAGGGCAGAAAAGTCAGCGTCGTAGGCAACATACAGGTTCGTAATTACGAGGACAAGGACGGCAACAAGCGCACGGCTGTCGACATCGTTGCGGAGGACATCGAGTTCCTTTCGCGCAACGACGACGGAGACGCTTCGCGCGGCGGTGCCGGCGGCGGGAACAACGGCGGCGGCAGAGCGCCGAGAAAACAGGTGTCCGAGCTTACGCCCGTCGACAACGAAGACCTGCCGTTCTAAAATTTTTAAAGGAGTTTAATTATCATGAGCGATAAAAAACCGGTAAAGCCCACGCCCGAAGTGGACGATAAGAGCAAGAAGATAAGACGTCAGCCGAAGAAAAAGGTTTGTGCGTTCTGCGTAGAAAAGGCAACCGATATAGATTACAAGGATGTCGCAAAGCTTAAAAGATACATCACGGAGAAGGGCAAGATAATGCCTCGTCGTACGACGGGAGTCTGTGCGCATCACCAGCGTCTCTTGGCGACCGCTATAAAGCGCGCGCGCATAATGGCGTTGCTTCCTTTCAAGGCAGAGTAAGAAAAAACGCATATAAAGCTCCGTTGTCTTGTGCGAACAATACAAAACTTTCTTTTAATGCGGCGGACTGACTTTATATCAACACCGATAACAAATTTATCGAGACCTTGCAAAACTGCGAGGTCTTTTTTCTTGGTGTCGGATCTGACGAACGCATATTTACAATAAATAAACCGAAAAGAAAGTAGGGGCTAATAACCTCGACAAACAAAAAAGCAAAAAGACCGTGCATTTCTGATCGCAGGATCTTTTCATATTTGTCGTGTCGCTGCATTCGCGCTATGTGCGCGGAACGAAAAACAAAATATTGCATATTGTTCCCGATTCGTTCCGTATAGTGACATGTAGTCGCTTGACGCGGGGGGGGGAGGAGATGTTATAATATCTTCGACAAAATGTGAGGGAGAGGATATGCTTTCGATTGCGATAGTGGAAGATAACGAAAGAGACAGACAAGAGCTTGCCGATTGTCTTTCTCGTTATTCGGCGGATACCGGTGAAAAACTTGCGGTAAAGCAATTTGATTCGTCGATTAAGTTTCTCGACAAATACGGTGTCGGATACGATATAGTGTTTCTCGATATAAAAATGCCGGGGCTCGACGGCATGGCCGTTGCCGAGCGGTTGCGCGGATACGACCAATCGGTATACATCATTTTCGTTACTAGCATGGCGCAGTACGCGATACACGGATATTCCGTTCGAGCGTACGATTATCTTTTGAAGCCGATTAAATATTACGATATAAAAATGCGGTTGCAACGGATAAAAAACGAAAAAAAACGCGACAGTCACATCATTACAATACCTTTTCGCGGCGGGATCAAACGCTTCGCCGCGAGCGAGATTATCTATATCGAATCATTGGCGCACAACATTGTGTTCCATAACGGCGACGGCAATTTCGATTATCGCGGTAAGAGTATGCGCGAACTCGAAAACGAGCTCGCGCCGTACGGCTTTTTCAGATGTAATACGAGTTATATCGTCAACCTCAAATACTGCACGGGCGTGAGCAGTAACGATGTATTTATAGGAGACGAGGTTTTGCCGCTCAGCCGCGACAGAAAAAAAGCGTTTTTAAAAGCATTGAGCGGGGGCGACTCCGAATCGATATGATGTTTTACGAATTATATAACAGACTTCAATTTGCGGCGTCGTTGCTTGTCGCGGTGTTTATTGTGTGCGGCAGGTTGCCCAAATGCGAGTATTTCCTCGCCCGTGCTGTCGCGGCGTGTGCCACAACGACGGCTTTGTCGCTTATCCCTTTCGAGAAAATAATTCCGAGCTGGGAAGGCGCGCTCATAGTCAAACATCTGGTCATGTTTTTGATGTCGACAGGCGTGATTGCGGTGTGCCGTAAATGCAATATTCATGTCGTGTTGCTGGTCGGCGTGGTGGGATATTGCACGCAGCATATAGCGGCGCATCTTTACATTGTGTTATTCGACCTATTTGGCAATAACAGCCGTTTTGCAAGCGTGTTCATGTTCATAGTGTGCTGTCTTTTGTCCTATCTTGCCGTATATTTCTTTTTCGTACGCAAACTCGAAAAGGACAGTGTGCCGATAATCAACAACCGCGCCCAGCTCGTACTTTCGGTCATTGTCTTTACGATAACGATATGCTTGACGATTTTGGGCGTGTCGTATTCGTTTATGTACGACAGCTTTTCTTTGCTCGCAATAGTGTGTGTGCTTTCAATATTTGCGTGCGTATTGGGTGTTTGGGTGGAAAAGCTCATGATATCCGTAAAACAAAGCGAACGAGATATGGAAATAGTTAATTTGTTATTGAAAAAACAGTCGCAACAGTATGCGGGCGCCAAAGAAAGCGTCAATCTGATAAATATCAAATGCCACGACTTGAGACACGGCTTCAATTTGCGTTCGTTCGACGGAGAGGACGAAAGCGAAGTCGAAAATGCCATAAACGTGTACGATTCCACGTTCGAAACGGGCAACGAGGCGCTCGACGTGGTGCTTACCGAAAAAAGTTTGCAATGTGCAAGCAAAAAGATACGCTTGACTTGTTTGCTGGACGGCAGCGAACTCAATGCGGTTAAACCGAGCGACATTTATTCGCTTTTCGGCAATGCGCTCGACAATGCTATCGAAAGTGCGGAAAACCTCGACGAAGACCGCAAAACGATAAGTATCACGCAGGTGAAGAACGGGAATGTTTTGAAGATAATAATAGAAAATTATTACGACGGCAAGATTCGAATGGAAAACGGAATGCCGGTCACTCCGAAGGATACCGCATTTCACGGCTACGGAATGAAGAGTATGCGCGCAATCGTACAAAAATACGGCGGTGAACTTAGCGTTTCCGCTAAGGGCGGAATATTCGGACTGAATATTTTGTTGTTCGTAAAATAATTCATACAAGGCGAAATGTGTCTTGTGATATAACATCGCAATTTTTCGTAAGAGAACGCAAACAGCAAGAGCCGACGGGTTTTGACGCAAAACCGACGGCTTTTGATTTTTGTATTGAAAAACATTTTACGATATGATAATATATGCACAGCTCGCACCGCAAAAGATTTGTCGCGCGAAAATTTCATGCGGTTGCGAAAAAATTTTTATTCGGAGGAATATATGAAAAACAGGAAACTCGTTGCCGTAATTGTGGCAACTCTTTTGGCTATCGGGGCGACCTTCGCTCTTGCCGGATGCGGCAAAACCGACTGGTCTAAGGCGTCTTGGGCAGACTACGACCCCGCCGTTTACATGACAAAGGACGACGTTGCTTACAGCTTGGGCAGATACTCGGAGACGCCGACGAGCGGCAAGACGGCGTTTTTGTCGTGCCATTTGATGCTCTACAAGGACGGCTCGGCAGCTTCGTTCCTCGGTTTTGACAAGAAAGGAATTTTCCCTATAAAGACCGGTATCGCGGCGTACGACGATAACGAAATTAACGTCGCTCTTTACGGATATTGGACGCAGGAAGGCAATACGATAAAAATTCATCTTAAGGGAATTGTCGTTTCCAGCTTCTTTAAAGAAGGAAAACTTGTCGAAGCGGACAAGGATGGCAACCCTCTTACTTTGGAAAGTATCTTGGAGAATTCCTATGACTACGAGTACGAAGCAGAGCTTGCGGACGGCGTTTTGACCGTGGTCGATTTCCAAGGATGGGGTGCAGGCGGCGCCGGCTTCGGAGAGCCTATCATATTCCCCGTGCAGTCGGGTTCGCCGTATAAGACTATGAAGGAAGCTCGCGACGCTGTGGAAGTTATGCCCAAGAACTGACAGGAGGACAACAAAATATGCTTAAAAAATGGAAGTTGTTCCGCGGATTAGCCGGGATATTCTGTTTCCTTTTTGTGCTGTTCCTATGCGTCACCGTAATCGGTAAAGAAAACGAGGGCTCGGTTTCGAGATTCTTCGGTATCGGTGCCGAACAGTCGGGAGAGCTGACCAAGGAAACGACTTTGTATAAGACCGACTATACCGCCGACGGAGTACCGACGAAGGAAGGTCTCAAAAAGCTCCATGAAGCGCAGAAAGATTACATCATAAAGGTGTCCGAAGAAGGTTCCGTATTGCTTTACAACAACAATGCGGCAGACGGCAAGCCCGCACTGCCGATCGCGGAGAAAGCCAATGTAACTCTTTTCGGAACGGGATTTCAAAGCCCCGTCTACCGCGGAAAAAGCAATGGCGCGGACTATGTTTTGACGCGCGGAATCAATCCCCAAAAGGCGTTTCAATCGGTATTCACTGTCAATGAAGAAGTCCTCAAGGCATATAACGGACAGGCAGACAACGGAGCCGACGACGGCATAACGCTCACCGACGCGCAAAAAGCGACTTTTGCGAACTACGGCGACGCCGCTATCGTCATGATAAAGCGGCGAGGCGGCGAAGGTTTGGAGCTTCTGCCGGATAATAAAGGCGTCAACGAACTTGCCATAAACGACAATGAGAAGAAAATGCTCACCGAAGTCAAAAACGGCAATTTCAAAAAGCGCATAGCGCTTATAAACAGCGGCTATCCCATGGAAATAGAGTGCTTAAAGGATTACGACATAGACGCTTGTATGTGGATAGGCTATCCCGGACTTAGCGGCTTCCAAGGCGTTGCCAATCTTTTGTGCGGCAAAGCCAACCCGTCGGGCAAACTTACGGATACCTATGCCGCGAGCAATAAGTCGTCGGCGGCCGTACAAAATTTCGGCGATTTCCAATTTGCCAACGGAACCGAACAGTCAACCAGATATTTGATTTACGCCGAGGGCATTTATGTAGGCTACAAGTACTACGAGACCCGCTATGAGGATCTTATTCTCGGCGGTCGAAACGCCGATAACGCTTTAGGCATTTATGAGTCCAAAGGCGGCAAGTGGAACTATGCGGACGAGATAAGTTTTCCGTTCGGACACGGACTTTCGTATACGACGTTCAAGCAGGAACTTGCCGAAACCCCGACGTACGACAAAGAAAAGGACGAGTTCACCGTCAAGGTAAAGGTCGCCAACACAGGCGCCGTGAAAGGCAAGAGCGTAGTTCAGGTATATGCGCAGGTTCCTTACATAGAGGGCAAGGTCGAAAAAGCGGCGATACAAGTCGCAGGCTACGGCAAGACCGGCGACATCGAACCGGGCAAAGACGAAATTGTCACCGTCACGATCGACCGATACCTTCTCGCATCCTATGACGAGAAGGAAGCCAAGACATACATACTCGACGCGGGCGACTACTACCTTTCGGTAGGCGACGACGCGCACGACGCATTGAACAACGTTTTGGCGGCAAAGGGCAAGACCGGCATGTACGACCATAACGGCAAAACCGTTGCGGGCGATGCCGCAAAGACCTGGAAGTACACTCTCGATGCGCTCGACAAGACGACTTACAGCAAGTCCGATACGGGCGCGGAAGTCACCAACCGCTTCACCGACGACCCGATTTTCGCTTCCGACTACAATTATTTCAAAGCAGGCACTGTGCAGTATCTCACGCGCAGAGATTGGAACACTTTCCCGAAAAGATACGAAGGTCTGGAAGTCACCGACCGCATGAAAGATATTCACCAAGGTAAGTTCCTCGAAGAAATCAAGCCGAGCGACCCGCCTACCTTGTCGGCGATAAAGACGGAACAAACGGGCGATAAAGTCATAAAGTTCTACAAAATGCACGGTGTGCCGCTCACAGGCGAGTACATCGACGCAAGCGGCAAGAAGTGGGAAGTCGATGAACTTTGGGATAAATTCCTAAGCCAAATGTCGCTCGACGACATGGCGCTTGTAACCGCAGACGATTTCGGTATCAAGCCTGTGAAATCTGTCAGCCTTCCTACAATAATCAATCAGGATGGACCGGACGGCGTTCGAGGCAACTACAACAACTACGATAAAAAATTAAGCTCTACGCTCTTTAACAGTGTCAATCTGCTTGCGTGCACATACAGTCACGAGCTTATCCGCTTGCGCGGTCACTTTACGGGTGAAGACGCACTGTATCTCGGCGTCAGCCAGTATTGGGGACCCGGCTTCAACAACCACCGCACCCCGTACGGCGGTCGTAACTTCGAATATGTGTCCGAGGACAGTGTTTTGGCGTATTACTTTGCTGCGGACGTAGTGCCCGCTATGCAGGAGAAGGGCGTTATATGTGCGCCCAAGCATCTTGCGGCAAACGATCAGGAGACCAACCGTAGCGGCGTCATGACGTTTATGACCGAGCAGACCTTGCGCGAAATAACGCTCAAATCGTTTGAGGGAGCGTATACCATAGGGCACACCAAGAGCACAATGACCTCGTACAACGCTATAGGTGCGTGTTTCACGGCACGAAACGCTGCGCTCATGAACGAAGTGGTGCGCGGAGAGTGGGGGTATGACGGCATCTTCATTACCGACGCCGGTTCTTGTGCCGATACTCCTCTTTTGACGATGGCATGCGGCACCGATATGTTCTGCTTGCAAGGTCAGAAGTATAAGGACGTGGTAAACGAAGTGAACGCAAACAACAAAGACGGCTACGCCATGCAGGTGCTGCGCGATTCGAACAAGCGTTTCTTCTATGTATACGCAAATTCGAATGCGGTAAACGGCTTGTCGGAAAGCACTGTCATTTCGACTACTACTCCTTGGTGGCTCGCACTGCTCATAGCGATAGATGTAATATTCGGTGTAGTGGCAGTGGCTGCGCTCGGCTTGTTCGTGTACGGCGGGTATTTCCGTAAAGGAGACAAGGAATAAAATGTTTAAGATAAAAGACAGTTTTAAGAACAGAACGATTGGCTTCTATCTCGGCTTCGGCGCGGCATGCGCTGCACTTGCGGTGGCAATAGTGTACCTTATAGCTTCCACCAAAGATATGTCTCTTATGCCGGCGGACAATCAAATTTCAGGTATGGACAGAACTTTTTCCGTGTTGGGATTTATTCTCGTGCTTGTAGGCGCTCTGACCGAAGTGTTGGTCGTGTTCACCGACTTTAAGTTCGCGCCCGTTGTTCCGATTGCGTTGATATCCGTGGGAACAGGCATTTCGTTTTATCAGTGCCTGCCGACGCTCATGGACGTTGTAAACGGCATCAACTTCTTCGGCGGAAACCTCGGCATTGCGTTTGCGATACCTGTTGTTTTGGCAGTGACGATCATTGCCATGTGCGTAGCATCTTTTATGGATATGCGTAAAGAGCCCGCCTAAAACATTCGATTAATATGCACTTTATCAAAACAAGCGACGTTACCGCGTCGCTTGTTTTTCTTGCTTTTGTCGACACCGCTGCGCAAATCATGTGGTCTTTTTGCGATTATTAGGTTGCAATTTTGCGGAGAAAGTGATATACTTGATTTATATCAACCTCAATACTTAACTTTTTTTTGCTACTTTTTTTCTCGAAACAAAGTAGGGAGGAGTTCTTATGATACAGTGTAACAACGTAAGCCTTCAGTTCGGCAGCCGCGTGCTGTTCGACAACGTCAATCTCAAGTTCACGAAAGGCAATTGCTACGGCATAATCGGCGCAAACGGCGCCGGTAAATCCACGTTTCTGAAGCTTCTTGCCGGCGACATGGAGCCGAACAAGGGCGAGATAAGCGTTGATAAAAACGAGCGTATGTCCGTGCTCGCGCAGAACCAGAACGCCTACGATAACTGCACGGTCATAGACGCCGTCATGTGGGGGCACAAGAGACTCATGGAAGTCAAGTCGGAGCGCGAGCGGCTGTATGCCAAGCCCGACTTTACGGACGAGGACGGCGTGGCGGCGGCGGAGCTCGAGGGCGAGTTCGCGGATATGAACGGCTATGAGGCGGAGTCCGACGCGGAGACGCTTCTAAACAGTCTCAAGGTAGACAGCTCGCTGTTCTATGAGCAAATGGGCGGCATAGACGCGAAGATGAAAGTTAAAGTGTTGCTCGCTCAAGCGCTGTTCGGACACCCCGATATCCTCATTCTCGACGAGCCGACGAACAATCTCGACGCAAAGTCGGTCAAGTGGCTCGAGGATTACCTCATGACGCTCGACGAAACGACCATAATAATCGTGTCGCACAACCGCCATTTCTTGAATCGCGTCTGTACGCATATCTGCGACGTCGACTTCAGACAGATAAAGATCTACGTCGGCAACTACGACTTTTGGTACGAGACGAGCCAGCTTGCTCTTCGACAGTCCAAGGAACAGAACAAAAAGCTCGAGGCGCGTGCAAAGGAACTACAGGAATTTATCGCACGCTTTTCGGCAAACGCTTCGAAGTCGAAGCAGGCTACGAGCCGCAAGCGCGAGCTCGAAAAGATAAAGCTCGACGACATCAAGCCGTCCTCTCGCCGCTATCCGTTTATAGACTTTAAGTACGAGCGCGAAATAGGCAACGAGATTCTCACGGTCGAGGGACTGACGAAAAATGGAGTGTTCGAGGACATTTCCTTTAAGGTCAAGCGCGACGAGAAAATAGGCTTCATTTGTTCGAATTCGCAGACTCTTTCGATTCTTTTCGATTGCATAATGGGGCTTAAGGAAGCGGACGCGGGTACGGTAAAGTGGGGTCAGACGATCATCCCCGCATATATGCCGCAGAACTACGACGGTTTCTTCGACGGTTGCGATCTCTCGCTTGTCGAATGGCTCAGTCAATATTCGAAGGAGCACTACGAGGAGTATCTTCGCGGGTGGCTCGGCAGAATGTTATTTTCGGGGCAGGAAGCGCTCAAAAAGGCGAGCGTGCTTTCCGGCGGAGAAAAGGTGCGCTGTATGCTTGCGAAAATGATGCTGTCTCAAGCCAACTTCCTGATATTCGACGAACCGACCAATCATCTCGACCTCGAGAGCATAACCGCGCTCAATAAGGGCATGACCGGCTTTAAGGGCAACATGCTTTTCGTCACGCACGACGAGGAGATCATACAGACCGTTGCAAACCGCATTATAGAAATCGACGGCGGCAAAAAGGTGTTCGACAAGGAAACGACCTACGACGAATATCTCGAATTATAGGCTACATTCGAGCCAAGTGAAGCTGTTATTTGTTCTTAGGCTCCCCTTAGCAAGGGGAGCTGTCTGCGTAGCAGACTGAGGGGATTGTTTTTATAAATCATTCTTAAAACCGCCTTTCGCTCGACCATACATCGCCTAAAACATTTCTTTAAAAACGCTTGACAAAACTTGTCTAATATAATACAATACACATACATCCCAAGGGCAATTAACTCAGCTGGGAGAGTGTCTTCTTGACGTGGAGAAAGTCAGGGGTTCGAGTCCCTTATTGCCCACCAGTCCAAACCTAAAACGAACTCCTTTTGTGAGAATAGTTTTAGGTTTTTTCTTTTGCCGTTTTCAGTTTCGCATAGTGCCGTGTAACGCCGCTATATTGCCGCTGTAACGCTTTTCGGGTATTCATCGAAAATCTATCAATCGCGCACAAACGGCGGTTTATGCCGCGAAAGCCGCTTGACGTGAAAAAGGGGCGTGTTAGGCTATTAACGCCAAAGGCAAAGAAAAACCACCGGCTTAGCCGGTGGATTCTTATAACAATTATTAGGCGCGTCTATATGACGTTATTTGGTTAATTCGCAAATATAGTCTATACACGCGTGGATTTCATCGGCGGTTAATATCGTTGCGTCGCTTGCCGAGTGTACAATGTTATTTCTGTTTCTTCGTAATTTATTTAGCACATTCGCTGTTTCTCCGCTGTCGCCGCAAAACGCCGTAAGAATTTCGGAAAAATCCCCCTCTAAATGATAATCGCAACGTAAAACCGCTTCCAATCTAACGCATAATTTAACAATTACCAAATCGATATTGCCTTTGGAAAGTTCTGTTTCAAAATAATCTTTTGTCAAGTAATCAGTCTTTTCTTTTTCGGATTGTAATTGTACCTGCGCCTTTTTCTGTGCGATTTTTTGCTGATAGTCAATCAATGTTTTTTGTTTGCACCGCTTAACATAATCGATACATTCCGATAAGGAGTGAAAAGAACGATGATAAATTTCAAAATCGCCGCTACGGGAGCGTAAGTATTGCTTATTGGGCAGGTCAAGGTTATTCCATGCGTAGACATATAGCGGATCACAACACAAGTTTTTGTTCTGTCTTATGCAGGCTTCTTCGTTCCAATAGCGTTCTAACAGCAGATTTTCCACAGCATTCCAATCTTCTCTTTCAATTGTTGTTTTGAAATTCGAATCGTTTGCGCCGACATATTCCAATAGTTTACTCCATTTTTTATGCCGATACAAGTCGTATACGATTTCTACCTGGTGGATAGGATTCTCGTTTATCAGTTTTTTGATAATCTCGAAGTCGTCGATTTTTAATACGTCGTCTATCCAAATCAAATCCCCGTGAAACGCTTTTTCAATCAGTTTTTCTTGCTCGGATTTCGATTTATCGTTATCTACCCAAATCGCTTTGATTTCGTATTCGGTGAGCGCAGACTGTAAAAGTCCGTTTAGACGGTCGCCCCATTTTTTATTGTGTTTTGCGTACGCCGCTTCTGCCGTTTCGCGTAGGGGGCGAGATTCGGGGTAACGCAATCGAATGAGGAATACCTCTTCCGGCATTCCCATAATGGTAGGGATCCCACTGCTACGATAGTTGTAATGGTCATAAAGTTCTCTGCTTTTTTCCCTTATGTACGAATTGGCTATTTCCATATGCTCGAGTATCAATTCAACGAGTTTTACTTTCCCCGTTATATACGCACGGTGTAACAAATGAGGGAAGCCGATAATCCAACCGTTTTCGTTTGCGTTGATTCCTTCCGACGTACCGAAATAGTATTCTTGTTGCTCTTTCGGCAAATGCTCGTAATTATCGATAAGATAATTTACTATTCGTTCATCAGGTCTCATATCGCGCAATTCGATTGAGGTACGGAATAATTCATGCTTTCCATAAGCCGCGCGTTCTTTATTGATGTGCATAAGCTTAAATACAACGTCGTAGAATTTGTCGGTAACGATTCCGGACAGCCCGCTCTCGATAAATGCCGATTTCGCTTCCGTATAATTGCACTGCGTCATTTTTTGATAATCATAGCGATAACAAGACTGATCAAAAAATCTTCCTTTCCCGGAATCGACCAAAGCCGCAAGCACTTTTTCGCTGTCGTATTGCAATGCATATTGCGACAGTTTGCCGCAATCGATCTCTTCGTTCGGAACATACGGGTCGTCTTTCTGCGCATAATATTCTTCTTTGGATATAAAGGAAACTTCTTGGTGTGACTGTTTCCCGGTAAGAATATAATCAACGCTGACGTTGAAGAGTTCGGCTAACATAGGTAAAAACTCAATGCTCGGCATACCGTTACCTTTCTCCCACTTGGATATGGCTTTATCGCTTACATTCAGTTTTTGCGCCAATTCGTTTTGTGTCCAGCCGCACGATACCCGTAAATCGGCAATTATTTTTCCAATATCATGTGTCATAAAAAGTTCCTCCGTATAACGAATGTAAAATAATTATAACAAAAAACCAATCCCCAAGTAAACCTATTTATCGTTTACTCAAAAATCCGGCTTGTAATTTCTATGACGTCGGACTCTACGATTAGTAGAATAATGCACATTATATATGTGGGTTCTTAGGGCGCACAATGTCGCACACCGATTTATGTGAAAAAGTCCGAGCATCCAAGTTGGGATTTTTTAATATAATTGCTTTCTATATATTTTCGAAATTTCCAACCAAGACAGGTTGTGTTTTATATCTTTTGCGGCGGATCTTGTGCCTGCGCCCAAACATTGCGCAATGACGACGGCGCGTTTTCCGAACATCTCCGTGGCGGTGCGGCATCCGCGGTAGGCGAATGATCCAACAGCGTTTTCATTGCGCCCGAAGCGTGCATGACGTAAGCGGGCGAGGCCATTGCAATCAAACCTGCTTAGAAAACGATTTTTTAAATCGACTAAATAATGTTTGCAATTTACTTGAAAACGTGCTATATTGATTATGCGAGTACATTGTATTTTTCAATCGAACGAGTTTACAGCGGTGGTTTATGGATAAAGACGGAAATCTTTTATATGAATACAGCGACGCAAGGCACGCTCTCGATATGTCTAAACATGAAAGGAAAAGGTATATCAAGTCTTTTACGGCGATATGGCTTTTGATTTGCGTGTTGCTTTTAACCGTTTGGTGTATTGTGAATTTTGTTCTCGATCTGCGGCTTTACACTATTTCATCGGTAATTAAATACTATGTTGTGCTGTTTATAATTCTCGCCGTTATTATTTTGATTACGGTGCTTACCGTTTTCGGATTATGGGGCATATTTATGCGCAGGGTGGGAAATTCTTATCGACCGCGCGAAATAGAGTCGCGCCGCAGATTGGAAGAATTACAAGGTGAATTTCGGGCGGTGGACGCGAATAAGAGTAAAGAAAATGCTTTAATGATTTTCGACGACCGTATCGTTATTAAAATAAACGGCACAAATCGGGTTATAGACAGAAACGAACTGACGGTATGCTCGATGATAAAATCCAAAGCAGGCGTTTTTCTTGTGTTTTACAGAAGAAAAGACGAACGTATCCCCGTAAATTGTATGTTGCCGGCTTCCGACGCTTATTTGATAAAAAAATATTTGGGCGATAAGTTGGAAGAAATAAAACCGCCCAAAGACAAACGCAGAGCAAAAGGCGTCGGAAAGAAGAACAACGGCAGTCATAACGAAAAAACCGACCGCGATACAAAGGAAAGTTCGTCGTCGAATAGCGGCAGTAAAGAGCCTATCGGCGAACAAATACAGGTAGGTTCGATAGTTGCGGGAATAATTTGTATCGCTGTGGGGATCGCGCTTGTCATGTTGGGATATTTTCGCGTAATGGGGGATATGCCGGCAATCGTGGGCGGCTTCCCGATCGTGTTGGGCTTAATGTTTGTCGTTCTCGCATTTTACAGATATGAATTTGTAAACGTCTTTTTGATTAAGTTTTTCGTAGCGGTGTTATTTATTTTTATGGGGTCGATGTTTTTGTTTGTAATAGAGGAAGGCATAACGGAATCGCCCGTAACTTTGACCTCTCTCTTACGGCATCCCACCGTTTACGGAATAGTCTGCCTGTTCTTTGTTTCCTTCGGCATTTCCATTATCCCGAACGCCATAAAATCTCTGATAGAATATATCAAATACAGATGATCCTTATTGTGCCGTTTCTGCGAAAAACATCAAATAGGTGATTGTGAGTTTATTGCACGGACAACGTGCTTGAGAAATTAAAAAAGCGGGAAACTTTGCTTCCCGCTTTCAATATTTATCTTATAAAAAGGAAAACTCGACGCGTCTGTTTTTCAGCCCGAATACTTTATCCTTGAAACCGAAATAATCGTATTTTTCAAGGAGTTCTTTTGCCGCCGTTATTTTGATCAATTCGTTGCAGTCCTCGAAATAAGGATTGCATACATAGTCGACCGTTTTTGCAATCGTTACGCTCTTGAGATTCGAGCATTGTCTGAACGCATTGTTGAATATCTCGACAACACCGTCCGGAATAACAATGCTTTCAAGTTTATCGCATTTGTCAAAAGAATAATTGTCAAGTCGTGTCACGCTGCCGTCGGAAGGGATAACGCTGTTGTGGCAACCGCGCAAAAGTTTTTTGGTTTCGGTTTCTATAAGGCAGTTGCCCGAACTGTGGAACACGGGGTTGCTTTTTGCTACGGTTATGCTTTCAAGTCCGCCGCAGCCTTCGAATACGGAAATAAGTTTGCTCACTTTGGAGGGAATGTATATTTCTTTGAGACTTGTGCATTTGTCGAACGCGTAAGCGCCTATTGCCGTCGTATTCTCGGGAATATTTATGTGTTCCAAAGCCGAACATCCGTGGAATGCGTCTCGTTCTATTTGCGTTAAGCTTTCGGGTAAATTTACGCTTTTTAACATAAGGCACGACCAAAATGCGGTGGAACCTATACATTCGCAGACGCTGTTTTCGGAAAATTCGACGCTGATAATATGCGGCATATTTTCATTATTCTGCGGCATCATGAGATAGGGTGGAATACGTTTTACTTTCGATCCTATTCTCAGTACGACGCCGGACGAATTTTTGCCTGCGCTGTCGAATGCGCTGTTGCAGGATAAGTTGTCGCATTCCGCGTCGAAGTTTATTTCCGTGAGCGACGTGCATTCGGCAAAAGCTTCTGTTCCGAGCGATGTGACTTTTTGCGGTACGGTAATACTTTCGAGCGCCTTGCAGTATTTAAACGCGCTCGGTCCGATGGATTTTACCGTGTCGGGAAGCGATAAATTTTTTAAGTTCGTGCAGCCTTTAAAAGCGTTCGCGCCTATGGTTTTAATTCCGTCGGGAATTGTCGCGGCGGTAAATCCGATTTCCGCGAAAGCGTATGCGGCAATTGCTGTTACACTGCCGTCGGAAGGTATAACGCTGTTTGCAAACCCGTAAACGACCGATTTCTTTTTTACGTCTATCAGACAGTTGCCTGCGCTGCGGTAAGCCGTGTTTGCTTCGTCTACTTTTATGCATTTGAGATTTGCGCAACCTTCGATCGCTCTGTTTGCGATTGCGGTGACGCTTTTGGGAATGGTAATGCTCTCGAGATTTTTCTTTCTAAAAAACGCTTTGGCGGCAATTTTCGTAACGCCGTCGGGAATCACTGCATTATCGGACGTGCCTTTGTATTTGATGAGTTCGTTATTTGCTATTTCAAAGCCGACCGCACCGACCTTTTTCGGTGCGGCAACTTTTACGGGACAGGCTTTGAACACGTTGCTGCCCATAAAATCCACACTTGACGGGATTTTGACCGAACGAAGATTTTCACAGTAAATAAACGCCTCGGCGCCTATGTATTTCACGCTGTCCGGGACATCGATACTTTGAAGCGAGCCGCAATATCCGAAAGCGCATTCGCCTATCGTTTCGAGACCGTTTTTGAAAGTTAAGTTTTTGAGTTTGTCGCAACCGTAAAAAGCGAGCTTACCTATGATTTTAAGGTTATCCGAAAAGTTTACGGTTTCAAGCGCTTTACAGTAGTGGAACGCGCTTTCGCAAATCTCTTCAATGTCGCCGGTAAAAGTAATTTCGGTTAGGTTTTTGCAACCGTTGAATGCGTTTTTACCTATCGATTTAACATTTTTACCCATAACGATGTTCTTAACGCCGCTATTGAAAAATGCGTACGCGCCTATTTTTTTGACGCTGTCGGGGAAGCTAAGTTCTCCTGTCAATGAGTTGGTGTAATAAAATGCGCTATCGCCTATGGTTTCGACGCCTTTGCCGAATTTAATACTTTTAAGTTTATAGCATGACGAAAACGCTTCTTTTTCAATGGTTTTTACGCTGTCCGCTATTATTACGGTTTCCAGCCCATAATTAAAGTCGAATGCGCGTTTGCCTATTTTGGTTATGCCGTCGGGTATGACGATTTCCGAACTGCCTTTGCTGTGAACTCTGTTTCTGGGGTGCGCGGTGTTGTTGGAAAAGGCTTTTTCGCCGATTACGGTAACACTGCCGTCGGAAGGTATAACGCTGTTTTTGCAGCCGCGAATCAAAGTTTTTTTCTTTATGTCTATGAGGCAATTGCCGGAACTTCGGTATACGGGATTGTCTGCCGCTACGGATATTTCTTCTATATCGCCGCAATCGTCAAACGCGCCTGAGCCTATCGAAGTTACCGTTTCGGAAATGATGATTTTTTTAAGGCTGTGACAATCGCTGAATGCTTCTTTATCTATAATTTCGACGCCGGTCGGGATCTCGATTTCCTGTAGTTTTTCGCAGCAGGCAAACGCTCTTACTCCGATTCGTTTTACCGACGACGGTATAACGACCTTTTTTATGCCGCAAAACGCCACTTCGTAGGCGCGGTTGCCGATTTCGGTAACGTCGTCGGGAATGACGATGTTGCCGTCAAAACCGTTCGGCGCTCTGAAAGCGACTACTTTGCCGTCTTGTATCAAGCCGCAATTATCGTATCTGTGCATAATTTACTCCCGTAAAATTTTATTTTGTATAATATAATGAAGCAAAACATTTATGTTTTGTCTGAGCGTATTATATCATATTATCAGTTTGATTTCAAGTATTATTATGAAAAGTCGCGATATCTGAATGTCGTTATTTCCAATGTGGCTTTGCGTTAACTATCCGAAGCATCGATATGCGGTTTTTCGTTTGCTTTTCGAGAATATAAATGATATAATAAGAAACAAGCAGATATTATAAAAGTCTGTCGGATACTGAGCGGGAATGGATAATATAGCAATATAACGATTGGAAAACCAACGCTTTCCGACAAGCGGTTAAGTTGCTTATTTAAGCGACGTTTTGCAGTGCAGACTCTGAAATAAAGTATTTTTTTGTCAGCTCGGTAAATTGACCGAACCTATGGTAAGTATACGGATTTTCATAATGAAAGAACGATGATTATGTTGGAGGATATATGTCTGAATACACTTTGGAAGATAAATACAACTTGATCAAACAAGAAATCGTTAAATGCAATTCGAAAGATCCGATAAACATAGCTTCGGAAATAATGCGGAAGGATTTTATTGGTATTCACGGGCCTGAGCATCATTTTCTTGACGGAGCGTCATTTTTGACGGCATACAAAAATGCTGGAGGTGCAATAGATCTCGACCGTTGTTTGGACGAACTTGCAAAACGCACAGTCAAAATGCCGGGCGCAATGTGCGGTCATTGGGGAGTATGCGGCTCTCTCGCGTCTATCGGCGCGGCGTTGTCCGTTATTCACAACACCGGTCCTTTAAGTACCGATGATTATTATAAGCATAATATGGAATATGCCGCCGCAGTATTATCCGAAATGAGTAAAATCGGCGGCGCGAGATGTTGTAAAAGAAATGCGTTTCTTTCTCTTTCTTATGCGGTAAAATTTGTAGAAGAAAAATATGGAGTCGATATGAAAATCGGTAATTTCAAATGCGATTTTTCATCGTTAAATAAACAGTGCCTGAAAAAAGAATGTCCGTTTTATAGGACGTGAAATGAATAAAAGGAGCGAAAAACGATATGGTTATCGGAGTTATAGGAGAAAATTGCAGCGGAAAATCTACGCTTGCTGCGGAACTCCAAAAAGCGATCGGGGCGGAAATAATAACCGGGAAAGACTATCTCAGAATGGCTAAGTCCGAAAGCGAAGCGGAACGGTTGTTTAAAGCAAAATTGTCGAACGCAGTTTCGGGTGAAAATATCATCTACGTTATTTCCGAAAAAGAACTTATAGATCTGCTTCCCGCCGCGGCAATAAAAATACTGGTCAAAGCCGATATCGAAACTGTAAAAGAACGATTTAAGAAAAGAATGCACGGGAATTTGCCTTCGGCGGTCGAGAGAATGCTGACGATAAAACACGGCGCGTTCGATAAAGAAAGTTGTGATTACGAATTCGACGGCGTATCGGGAGACTATTCCGAAATATGCGATCTTATCAAGAACAAATATGGGTTGGTTTAATTATTACGGGCTTGCTATAATGGCGGTTATTATGATACCGAATATCGTCTATGCCGTTAAACATAAGAGCGAGACGACAGCTGTTTATAATAACAAAGCGGTTGTCATAGCAGAGCAAATCGGCAGGTACGGATGCTTTGTTTTAATGATATTCAATATTCCGTATACATACTTTGATTTTTGGTTCGATTACGCTCTTATCGTATATTTGTCCGTAAACGGCGGCTTATGTTTGGCTTATTTGATGTTTTGGGCAATATGTCGGAACAATAATGGCAAATTAAAGGCTTTGTCGCTTTCGATAATCCCTTCGACGATATTTTTATTCGGCGGAATTATTTTGGCTTACGTTCCGCTCGTTGTATTTGCCGTTGTGTTTGCGATAAGCCACATTTTCATAAGTTGCAAAAATTCATTGAGTTGCATTTAAGCGTTATCGGATTATTATATACCGGCGATTCGGACGATATAAAAATCTTTGATTTTTTATATATTTAATGATATAATGGAAATGAAATGCGTGCTTGCGGAGCTTTTCGCTACATATTGCAACGTACGATATTAAAAAGGTTGAGGAGATAATAATGGATAGAGATCTGACTTACAGAATCAAAGAAGTCTTTTTTAGAGAAGAGTCGATAGAAAAAGCTATCGACGCGTTTTCTCAAAATTTGGATAAGGTCGATTTCGACGACGAAGACGACGTGCAGGAAATAAACGAGCTTATTCGCACTGCGCTTACATACAACGAGAAGAACGGGGACGGAGTGAAGTTCGTCGAATTTCTCGTTTCCAAAGGGTTTGATTTGAATTTTAAGTTCTCAAAAAAAGAATGTCTTATATTGAAACTTGCCGAGACTGCCGTTTCTCCGTCTGTCTTTCAAAAACTTATCGACATGGGGGCGGACGTATATTCGGAAACGACTGTGGGCGGAAACGTGCTCACGCGTTCGTCGAAGCAGGTATTCAACGGTTGGGTTAAGGCGGACAGTGAAAAAAGCGAGAGATTGCCTTTGTACATAGCCGAGCATTTCGATCTTGCGCAACTCGATCACTCGGACGAATACGGCATAACGCCGTTGATGTATGCCGTTATGAAGAACAAGCGTAATCTCGTAGAAACGCTTATTAGACGCGGTTCCGATGTAAACGCTACGGGCGGTCAGCCTGCTTCGGGCTATAGTTATTGGATGAAGACATACGGGGTGTCTCCTCTTGCGATCGCTTGCCGCGAGGGGAATTTAGACATGGCAAAACTTCTTTTGGATGCGGGCGCGGAAGATACGCTATGCGATGCGGAAGGGACCCCGACGTTATTTTCGCTTTTATACTCGTCTTTCGACTTTAAGAAATACGGTGTTCCTTATCAAATCGAAATAGGAAAGAGAAAGGGCGAGATTGTCAAGCTTCTCAAAAACCCCGACTTCGCCGATTCGCATGGCAATACGCTGCTGATGAAGTCCATGTGGAGTTACGGATACACCATCGATAAGCAGATTTCTCCTTTCAACAACGAAGGCATAATGAGCGCGCTTATGGAATGCGGCGTAAATGTAAATGCGGTCAACAACGACGGAAAGCGTCCGATACATTACGCGGCTGAATATTGGGACAGAATGATAAAGGATCTGTTGGCGGCGGGAGCCGAAATCGACGCCCGCGACAATCAAGGCAATACGGCTCTCATCATCGTATGCAAGAATCGCAACGAAAAAGCCGCGCGGCTGCTTGTGCGCAAAGGCGCGGACTTTACGCTCAAAAATGCGGAAGGAAAATCGGCTGCGGATATAGCCGCCGAAAAAGGCATGACGGATGTTTTGGAACTCATGATGTGATAATGCAGGCGCGGCGAAGTATGTATATCTACTATCGTCTCGTCGCTGAAAACGTAGGAAAAACAGGCTCGAATGTCGTTTCATAATTTGCTTGACAATTTTATGTAAAGCAAATATAATAAATTCGATTATCCTTGGAGGTAACAGTATGAGAAAGCGTTGTATGAAAACAGTGTTGTCGGTATTAGTGGCGCTGGCGCTCTGTCTTAGCGTCGTATCGTTCGTCGGATGCTTCGGCGCGGAGGAGACGTTCGAGGTCGTTTCCGCAAAGTTCGTTCAAGACGAGGCGGATGTGGATTACGTCTATGTCGAATCCGAGCAGGAAACGTCGGGCGATACTCGGTACTTAAAATATAAAGTCGAATTGACGTTTAAAAGCTCTGAGGGCAGAGAAGTCAAGGGCGAAACGGTCGTAGAACAAGGCGACAGCGCAATTGCCGTTTCGGCAGACGGCGTGGAGGAAGTACTTTATCTGAATGTCGAAATGATCGGGTTCGACAACAGTGAAGTCGGCGAGAATAAAGAGCTTACGTTGAAGTTCAACGGTGTGAGCGGGCTTGTCGGAGGCGGAGAGTGCGAGCTCAAAACCTCGTACGACGTAGTTCATGTCGTGACGGATTGCAAACTTAATGAAGAGAACAAAGGTTTGAGCTATCTGAAAAAAGAATACGCGAAAGGCGAAGAATTCGACGCGTCGGCGATAAAAGTGGATTTGACGTACGGCGACGGAACAAGCGAGACGCTCGGACTCGATAAGGTAATGGAAATGAAGCAGATGAAAGGCACTTCGGTGAGCGGTTTCGACTCTTCGAAATGCGGTTACGGCAAAAATCTTTCCGTAAATTTGAAATATCCGAACGGTTCTGCCTCTACGACGCTTTACTATACGGTCACGCCTCCCGCCGAGTGGACTAAAGAGACGGCTGTCGGTTACGGTCAGTATTCGTTCTATTATCACAAAACATCCGATATGACGGTCGGCGAGGAGATTCGCAAGGGCGTAAAAGTTTTGACGGTTTCTTTCGGTAATGTGAAGTTGTATGCCGTGCAGGGCGGAGGCATAATTTCCAATCCTACGGCTTCTATGATAGAGAAAGAAATGAACAAAGTTTTGTCCGGCTCGCAGGTCAATCTATTCAATCTGTTTATTCCCGACAAACACAAGGCGGCGGTAACGGATCTGACAAAGCTTACGGAAAGCAGTTTGAAAGCGGTATACAGTCTCAAAGACGCGAGCGGCGCCGTCGTTTCCGAAAACGTGATGTACGACGTATACTCCACGGCCGGCAGCCGTCAAATAAATATAACCGTGGAAAACATAGATAAAGCTTCCGAAAGCGAACTCGAAAAGCTCGAAGAATTTGTAAGCTTCGTTTGGTTCAAATAAGAAAAGCCGAATCCTTTCAAGGAAAAGTTTGTCAAAGCGTAGAGTAAATGCGGACAAAGCAGAGCGGCTTTGGGATTTACTGCTTGAAAATTCGGCAGTAGGGGACGTTCAATATTTTTACGAGCTTTCTGAGAGTGTCGGACGTAAAGTTATTTCCCTTTAAAACATTGGCTAAGGCGGAAATCGATATGCCGCTCTGTCTGCAAAACTCTTTCTTGGTAAGGTTATTGCTTTTCATGTATTCCGAAATGAGTTCGGTGTCAACATTCAGTTTGATGTCTTTTTTCATGCGATGTTCTCTTTGATATGTAATCGGTTTCCCTACGGAAATTCCGCAACGCATTGACAAGCGGGCCGATCTGTGTTAAAATATAACGGTTGCGGTAAAATCATCTGATATGAGGCTCGCTTGTCAAGAATGCGGGCTCATGCTGAGTGATGTCTTTATTATAGTTCAAAATATTTGCACTGTCAAGCGATTTTACAATATTATTGTACAAAAAGAAAGCTTCGGAGAGTCGGAATGACACCATATGAAAGATTGAAATCGATATGCGAACGGCACGGAACTACCGTAACCAAGTTTTGCGGCGAAATCAAAAAGAGCAAAGGCAACTTGGCTACATGGAAGAAGGGAAACTTCAGCGCGTCCGATTTGAAAGCGCTCCACGAGCGTTTCGGCGTGTCGACGGATTGGCTGCTGTTCGGATATGAAAGTCTGCCCGATTACGAACGGCACGGAGTGAATTTGCCGAGCGAATACGGTTTGGTGAAGATCGTAGGGATCTGTTCGGCGACCGAAACGCAAAACAAACAGGAATTTTACGAAGAACTCGTCAATATGCTCGAAAAGAAAGGAGTTAATGTCACCGAGATTTCCAAACTCGAGGATAAATAATAATCATGGAAAAGACGCTTAAAATTAAGAGAGACAACTGTCCGCAAAATCATCCCTGTCCGGCCGTAAAGGTTTGTCCGATGGGAGCGCTGTCGCAAAAAGGGTATGAAGCGCCCTGTATAGACGCGGAAAAGTGCATACGTTGCGGCAAATGTTCCGACTTCTGTCCGAAGAACGCGTTGGTTCTCGAGTGAGATTTTCGGTATAAAACAGTCTTATAAAAAGGCTGTGGGAGCGAATTTGCAAAAAACCGAAAAAATCGCTTGATATAATCGTACAAAGGTTATATAATATAAGGCACAGGAGCTAACATATAATGAAGTTTAAAAAACCGTTACTCGCAATAATACTCGTGCTGTCGGCGCTTTGTCTGTCGCTTTTGTGCTTGACCGGTTGCGGCGACGATACCGATATTTATGCAAACAGAGTCAAAGTGGTTTTTAAGCTCGAGGGCGGAACTTACCGCAGCACTCAAAGCGACGTCGTGTACTATCTCGGCGAAAAGGACGGCTCGAGCAAAAAGATATACGATCCAGTCGCTACAAGCGGCGAGGAAATGACAAACGCGGAATATAAGTTCGTCGGTTGGTTCAGAGACAGAATAGAGGACGGCGATAGAGTAGTTTACAGAAACAAATGGGACTTCGATCTTGACAGAGTGGGAGACGACGGCATAACGCTTTACGCTTGTTGGCGCAGGTATACCTACAATGTTTGTTATCGCGACGAAGACGGTACGCTCAATGTGCTCGGCGAGTATTCCGTGGAAGCGGGCGAGCCGTTCGAGGACTACGACGAATATGACAATTCCCGCGCCGGCTATACTTCGCTCGACGTTTATCGCACCGAAAGCGGAGAACTTTGGGACGAGAACTTTAAGCACCCGGGCGGCGACGAAGATCTTGCCGTAAATGTCGTGGTGGACTATCTCAAGGGCGACTACAAGCTTGTGCGCACGGCGCGCGAACTCAAGTCGAGCCGCAGCGGCAACATCTATCTCATGAACGACATCGACTTCGAGGGAGAGAAATTCGCGGGCTTCGGCAACTATCGCGGCACGCTGAACGGCAACGGTTATACGATAAAGAACTTTACGCTCGACTACGCGAACGGCAGGGACGGACTTGTAAACAACGACGCGCTTGCAAACGACGGCAATCACAACGGCAAAAATCTGTTGGTGCTTTCGTTGTTTGGCAATGCGGACGGAGCCAAGGTGGAAAACGTAAAGTTTGAAAACGTGACTTTCGACGTAAACACCACCTTCAATTTGACTGCGGGAATATACGTCGCTCCGCTTGCGCTTACGGCAAAGAACTCGGAATTCAAAAACGTGACCTTCGACGGAACGCTTAAGGTTTCCGCGCTTCCGAACGGTTTTGACGAAGATCCGGAAAAGCCTCAGCTCTTCGTTTCGACTGCTCCTTGCTATCGCAACACGGACGGATCTCCTTTTACAGATTGTGCGATAACGGCGGATAACCAAACGGGTAAAAAACATTAAAAAATAAAATTAAAAATACGAGAGAGTGTGTTGGCTTACGCACTCTCTTTTTTTTATGCAATCGAACTTGTCTTTCGGGATGCGCGAATCCAACCGCGCACATCCATATTATATCGCGACGAAAAACGTCCGCTTGTAAAAGCGATTCCGAAAATAGCGCTTTTTTATGCGGATGATATCGATCGGCTCGATTCGTCGTTTTTTCCTTCTTTTAACTGCTAACACTTTAGCAGTTTAAACTTTTTTGGAGTATTATGCGTTTTTTCGGTTTTTTATACTGTCAAACATTTGACTTTTATTTGCGGGGGGGGGTATAATTCTTTTATAGTTCGATATTCTGAAAGGTGTCGGCTATCGATTTGGAGGCGGCGGATAAGTCCGTTTGCCCGAAAGGTTCTACGCACGGGGAGTTGCGGACGGGAACATAATAAGGAAAACCACCTATAAGGAGCAGACAGAGAAATGAAATCGAGTGCTGTCAAAAAGATACTGAGCTTCGCGCTCTCATGTTGCATGGCATTGGTACTGTGCGCGGGCGTAGTCGGTTGCGGCGATAAAGGTGCCGTTTACAATAACGAAACCGATCCGCTTACCATGTCCATACTCGAAGTGGACAAAGTTTTCAACCCGTTTTTTTCGACCTCGGGCACGGACTCGTCGGTCGTGGGACTTACTCAGCTTTCCATGCTCGGAAACGATAAAGAAGGCAAGCCCGTTTACGGAGACGACGAAGCGACTATCGTCAAGGATATGCAGATAGTCGAGGAAGGCACGGGCGATGGCAAGACTACTACATATTATTTCGTTCTCAAAAACAACATAGTATTTTCAAACGGCTCTCCGCTCACGATAAGAGACGTGCTTTTCAATTTCTACGTCTACCTCGACAATATGTATACAGGCGCGAGCACTATATATTCTACGGAGATTGTCGGACTCAAAGAATACCGCACGAATACGCGCGACGAGCACGAGCAGGATTCGTTCATGCTCGAGTATCAAAACAGAGCTACGAGCCGCATAAATTATCTGTTGCAGGCAAAGAGCGAGATCTACAAAGAGCACGACGACTATGTCGAGAGCGTAGACAAGTTCAGAGAGTATCTCGAGGAATATAAGACGAGCCACGGCGAGCTTTTCGTAAACATCGTCAAAGACTTCGATAAGACCGTCGAACTTTTCAAAGAAGAGATAGATGCGGATTGGTCCAATTCGCTCAACGCTTACGAAGACGAATCGTTCACGGACAAGCAAGGTAACGTATATAAGCCTTTCACGACCGACGTAGAGATGTTCCTCTACAACGAGGGGCTTATCTCCTGGAACAGAAACGACGCAAAACTCGAGTCCAAGCTTACGAACGATGTTTCCGAACTCAAAAACTACACCGAGGCGCAGGCAAAGCAGGCCGCTATAGACGACAATCTGCCCGACAACCTCGACATGATACTTCAGTATTGGAATACCGCGGTCAATCTTCATACCTTCCTTACGAATGAGGAACTCGAAAAGGATTCGGCAAACGCTACGTTCGATATCAAGAATATTTCCGGTATCAAGTTTGCCAACAAGGACGCCGCCGTCACCGTAAACGGTACGAGCTATCCCGCGCCCTCGCACAATGCCGATCATTCCGTAGCGTCCGGCAACGAAGTGCTCAGCATAAAAATCAAGGGCGTAGACCCGAAAGCTATTTGGAACTTCGCGATTCCGGTCGCGCCTATGTACTACTACTCGAATGAGGAAGAGATTGCGAAATTCGACTTTGAAGAACACTTCGGCGTAGTGCGCAATTCGCAGACATTCATGGAAAAGGTCGTAAACGATCCCGCCAAGACGGGCGTGCCCGTCGGTGCGGGACCTTACGTTGCAAGCAAGATGTCGGGCGGCACGACGGGCGTCGGCCCCGGCGACTTCTGCGATAAGGGCGTAATTTACTACGAGAGAAACGACAAATATCTTTTGGGCGCGCCGAAGATAAAGAAACTTCGCTATCAGGTCGTCGCTTCCAACAGCATGACGAACGTCCTGTACAGCGGCGAAGTCGATTTCGTCGAACCGACTGCAAAGCCCGAGACGGTTACGGAACTAAACAATAAAAAGAGCGAAGGTTTCGAAAACGAGAACATTCAGACTTCCGGTTACGGCTATATCGGCATAAATGCGGCAAAAGTGCCTTCGCTTTATGTAAGACAGGCTATTATGCACTCGATAGACACGCAGGAAGTAGTCGATTACTATCAGGGCACGGCAAAGGCGATCTATCGTTCGATGTCGCTTTCGAGTTGGGCTTATCCGAAGGACGCGACTCCGTATTATCCGTATATAAACGGATCCGTTCCCTCCAATCTCAACGTAGTAAACCCCGCGTATAAAGATTTTGTCATAAGAAAGGGCAAAAAAGCAGGCGACACTTTCACCGTTGCGGAACAAAACGAGTTTATTCGTTATCTCGTCGAAGATCTCGGCGGCTATACCGAGGGCGGCGACGGCGTCTATGCGAAAGGCAGCGACAAGCTCGATTACCTATTCACTATAGCGGGTAACGAGACCGACCACCCTGCGTACAGAGCTATGTATCATGCGACCGAAATTCTCAACAGAAATAAGTTTAAGACGAGAGTTACGACCGACGGCACGGCTCTCAGCAAGCTCGCTACGGGCGACTTGACGGTTTGGGCGGCGGCATGGGGCTCCACTATAGATCCCGATATGTATCAGGTATATCATATGGATTCGAAGGCTTCCTCTGTCAAGAACTGGGGCTATCCTCAGATCAAGCAGAATGCGGGCGGAAGATACGACGTAGAGTACGAAATACTCTTGGAGCTTGCCGAGCTCATTGAAAAGGGCAGAGAAAGCAACGATCAAAAGGAACGCGAGAGGACGTACAGAAGCGCGCTCAATCTCGTAATGCAGCTTGCCGTAGAGCTTCCTACATATCAGCGCGACGACCTTTTTGCCTATAACGCAAATAAGATAGACGACTCTACGTTCACGCCGAAGGAAGACCGTTCGCCCTATCGCGGACTCATGTACAATACTCACCTCGTGTCGCTCATAACAGAGAGATAACGGTTCGTCAAAGGAAGACAAATGTTTAAATATATCGTAAAACGGCTCGGAATATCCATAATAATCCTCTTGGGTGTATCTATCATAATTTACACCATGGTTCGTCTTATGCCCATAGACTTCATAACGACGAACTTTGCGGGGCAAATTCAGACGGGCGCGTTTGACGAAAACGATCTTTTAAGGTTCAAGGAGTTGTACGGTCTTGCCGACAACTCGTTCCTCGGAATTTTAAAGGGTTATTTCAAGTGGCTGGCAAACGTGCTTCAAGGCGATTTCGGCAATTCGTTCAAGTACAGAAAACCCGTCACGCAGGTAATAGGGGAGAATATGTGGATATCGTTCGCAATAGCGATGATAGCTACCGTTTTGCAGTTCCTCATCGCGATACCTCTCGGTATCTCCAGCGCAACGCACCAGTATTCGGTTCGCGACTACACCGTCACGGTTTTTACGATGATAGGGCTGTCGCTTCCGACTTATTTCTTTGCGGCGATCGTCGTAAAGATTTTTGCGGTGAATCTGGGTTGGCTGCCGGCGAACGGTCTTATCTATGCAAGCAGCTCCTATCCCGCGACTTTCCTCGGATTTATGAGTAAGCTCGGCGATATGGCGCTGCATCTGATCCTGCCGATCGGAGTGAGCGTGGTGCTGTCTCTCGGCGGACTCATGCGCTATACGCGTACCAATACTTTGGAGGTCCTCAGCGCCGATTATATCCGTACCGCTCGCGCAAAAGGTCTTTCGGAAAAGAAAGTAATATACAAGCACGCGTTCAGAAATACTCTCATACCTCTCGCTACCCTTCTTGCGGGCATTATTCCGTCGTTGTTCGGCGGTATGATGATAACCGAGCAGGTGTTTGCGATAGACGGCATAGGACGTTTGGCGTATCAGGCGCTTACAGTAGGCGACGTGCCGTTCGTCATGGGATACAATATGTTCCTCGCGGTGCTGACCGTGCTCGGAACTCTTTTGTCCGACATAATGTATTCGATAGTAGACCCTCGGGTAAAACTCGGAAGATAGGCGGGAGGAGATCATGGAAGAAAAAGATTTGAAAATAGATCCCGCAAATAAAAACGAAGAAGTTTCGGTCGAAACGACTTCGGATAAGGCTCGGCTTGCATTCAGCGCGGAGGGCGCGGCTACGGTCGGTTCTGGTGAAGGGACTTTGGGCGAAGCGGAAGAGACCTATAAGGAAATGAGCCCGATAAGACTTGTGCTCCGTCGGTTTTTCCGTTCCAAGCTCTCTATTGTCGGGCTTGTTATGATAGTGTTCCTGTTTCTGTTTTCCTTCCTCGGTCCCGTTGTCTACAACGTATGGGGAGAGACTACGGTTGACAGAACGGAAGTCGAAAACAAGATGACGTACACTTACACCGTTACGGACGAGCACGGTGAAAAGACCGAAGTTACGGAAGTGCTCACTTATGTCAGCACGATGAACAGTAAGGCTTCCCCGAGCCTTAAGCACATTCTCGGAACAGACGATCAGGGCATGGACATATTTACCCGTCTCATGTATGGCGGACGTATATCGCTTGCCATAGGCTTTATCGTCGTCATACTCGAAACGCTCATAGGCATACTGCTCGGCGGACTCGCAGGTTATTTCGGCGGCAAAACCGATCAGATAATAATGCGTATAGTCGATATATTCAACTGTATTCCCACTCTTCCCATTTTGCTCATTGCGTCCGAGGTCATACGTTCCTGGAGGCTCGAGCCGGATCAGCAGATCTACGTTCTTATGGTGGTTATCACGCTGTTCAGTTGGAGCGGAACGGCGCGGCTTGTGCGAGGACAGATCTTGTCTCTTCGCGAGCAAGAGTATATGACGGCTGCGGAAGTTATGGGCGTGCCGACATGGCGCAAGATATTCAAGCACCTCATTCCCAACGTAATGCCGCAGCTCATAGTCTCCATGACTCTCGGGTTGGGAAGCGTCATTCTTTACGAATCGACGTTGAGCTTCTTGGGACTCGGCGTTCAGTTCCCGAAAGCCGCCTGGGGTACGATGATAGCCACCGTAAACCTACAGGGCGTACTCGAAAACTATTGGTTCATGTGGCTTCCCGCGGGCGTCATGATAGTTATTGCCGTACTCGGCTTCAACTTCGTAGGCGACGGTCTGCGCGACGCTATGGATCCGAAGGCAAGGAAGTAGGGATATGGAAAAGAAAAAGTATAAAAATTACATATCCATAAGCGAAAGCCGCAAGATCATCAAGCATAATATCAAGCAGATGAAGCACTACGAGGCTTTAAAAAACCGCAGAAAAGAACCGAGCGAATATACGACGGTCATGCGCGATGATAACAATATCATCGAGATAGACGGTTTAAAGACCTGCTTTTTCACCGACAACGGTACGGTAATGTCGGTAAACGGCGTGTCGTTCGACATTCCTAAAAACAAGATAGTCGGCGTGGTCGGCGAGTCGGGCTGCGGAAAAAGCGTAACTTCGCTTTCCATAATGCAGCTCGTGCAAGCGCCTCAAGGTCAAGTCGTAGAGGGCGAGATTCGCTTTGCTTCGGACGCGATAGGCAGAGACAACGACGGCAGAAAGCTTGCGTATAACATAGCGAAAATGCCGACTCGCGAGATGTACAATATTCGCGGTAAGGACATTACGATGATCTTCCAAGAGCCGATGACCAGCCTCAATCCCGTGTTTACGATAGGCAATCAACTCGACGAAGTATCGTTCGTGCACAACCCCGAAATCAGCAAAGAAGACGCAAAGGCGTACAGCATAGAGCTTTTGAAAAAAGTCGGCATATCTATGCCGGAACACACCTATAAGTCGTACCCGCACGAGCTTTCGGGCGGTATGCGCCAACGCGTCATGATAGCCATGGCGATTGCGGGCAATCCCAAGCTTATAATAGCCGACGAGCCTACGACCGCCCTCGACGTTACTATACAAGCGCAGATTCTCGAAATACTTAAGGATCTTCAGCGTGAGCAGGGTTGCTCCGTCATGCTTATTACGCACGATCTCGGCGTGATAGCCGAAATGGCGGACGAAGTCGTAGTCATGTATGCCGGCAAAGTAATAGAACGCGGAACGGCTCATGAGATCTTCCATAATCCCATGCACCCTTATACCGTAGGGCTTCAGAAAAGCAAACCGCTTATAACGTCCGACGGCAACGAGCCGCTTTACTCCATACCCGGACAAGTACCCAATCCGATAAATCTGCCGGACTGTTGCTATTTCCGCAATCGTTGCAATAAGCGGTGCGAAGCTTGCAAGGGCAAATACCCCGATATGATAAAGGTCAGCGACACGCACTATGTGTCCTGTCACCTATATGCCGAGGGAGAGGAGGTCGAAAGTTGAACGAAGCAACCGATAAACAAAAGGATAAGGCTTTGACGACCGAGCCTGCCCCCGAAAGCCAAGCCGTCGGGAGAAAAAATATTCTCGAAGTCGAGGGACTTCAGAAACACTTCCCGATACAGACTAATTTCTTCGGCAAACCCATTCGGTTTTTGAAGGCGGTCGACAACGTAGACTTCACGGTCGAAAGAGGGACGACGATAGGCGTAGTAGGCGAGTCGGGTTGCGGTAAGACTACGCTCGGCAGGACCATATTGAAGCTTTACGACGTGACGGGCGGAAAAGTGGTTTTCGACGGCAACGATATTACGCACCTTAAAAAGAAGCAAATGCTTAAATATCGCACTCGTATGCAGTATATCTTCCAAGATCCGTACTCGAGCCTTCCGCCGAGAATGACGGTCGGGAGCATAATTGCCGAAGCGGTGCGGATACACGGCATAGTGCCGAAAGAACAGGTGTACGATTACGTTCAGGGCGTAATGAAAAAGTGCGGACTTCAGCCGCAATATTACGATCGCTATCCTCATGAGTTTTCGGGCGGACAGCGCCAGCGTATATGTATAGCGCGCGCGCTTGCCGTTCAGCCGGAACTTGTTATCTGCGACGAACCCGTAAGCGCGCTCGACGTATCCATTCAGGCTCAGATCATAAATCTTTTGAAAGAGCTTCAAAAGACGATGGGACTTACATATGTGTTTATTTCGCACGATCTGTCCGTCGTCAAGTACATAACCGACCGTATTCTCGTAATGTATCTCGGCAATGCCATGGAGCTCGGCGATACCGACGAAATATTCGACAATCCTCTTCACCCGTATACGCAGGCGCTGTTTTCAGCCGTTCCCGTGCCCGATCCCGATGTGAAGATGAACCGAATAATTCTCGAGGGCGATATACCGTCTCCCGCAAATCCGCCGAAAGGCTGCAAGTTCCATACGCGCTGTTCCAAGTGTATGAACGTCTGCCGATACAAAGAGCCTCAATATCTCGCCGTCAAAGACAATCACTTTGTAAAGTGCCATTTATACGACGAAGAGATCATGAAAAACCTCGAAAAGTACGATGTGGAATATGCCGCTCTTTCGGCGCAGTGGGAAGCGGAAGCCGAAGCCGCGGCGCTCAAAAAGGCGAACCGCCCGTGGAATAAGTTTAAAAAATGGGTCAAAAAGACTTTTACTCGAAAGAAGACGGACAAAGAAGATAAGGACGCCGCGCAAGACGATGCGCAAACCGAAAATGCGGTGACTGTCGATGAAGAAAAAAAAGACTAAAACAAAATATATCGACGACGGGCACACCGTCTACAACATGGACGGAGTGGGCGGCGCAAGACATCGCGAGGACAAGGACGAGCCGAAACTTTCCAAAAAGGAGAAACGCGCGGCAATACGGGCGGCGCTCGAAACCTATCTTCCGGGACTTTTAATGGTCGTAGCGGCTTTCACGCTCGCGTCGTTATTGATATTTTTGTGGCTTAAGTAAGACTTTAAGGAGTAAACAATGCGAAAGAAATTATTGCTTCTCATATCCGTAATGCTCGCGTTTGTAATGAGCATAGCGTGCGTATCGTGCGCTGTTCCCGATTTGGGGAGAAACGACGAAAACGCGGCAACGACGGTTCGGGAGCTTGAAATCTTAAAGACCGATATCGAAATTCCCGAACAGCAGAGGACTTCTCGTATTAAGGCGGAGTATCTCAAAAAAAATTCGGGATACCGTGACGACGACGAGGTCGTGGCTATCATAGGACTCGAGGGCGATTCTCTCATCGAGACGTTCAACGACGGCAATACGGCTCGGCTTTCGGTCGGCGAATACGCTTCTTCGGGCGTGGGGCGCAGACAGGCGCAGAACCTTGTATCGAAGCAGAACGCTCTTGTGCGCGAGCTTGCCTCCGACGGACTTATCTCCGCGGTAAACTATAACTATTCGACAGTGTTAAACGCCGTGTCCGTTACGACGACGTATGCGGATTTCAAAAAGCTCGAAGATCATCCTTCTGTCAAATATGCGTCGCTTGCCGACACTTACAACCGTCCGCAGGCGAGCGAGAGCTCGGACGCGTCCGCTATAGTCAATCCCGTGGACGTGTACGAGACCGGCATATTCAATTCGTCGAGCGTATCGTATAAGGGAAAGGGCACGGCAGTCGCAGTACTCGACTCGGGTTTCGATTGCTCGCATTCGGTATTTGCCACTCAACCTGCCGACGACGAACTGTGGATAAGCAGGAATTCCGTAGCGCAAGTGCTCGACGAAACCCGCGCGGCAGGTTTTTCCCAAGGGCTTGAAGTATCCGACGTTTGGTACAGCAATAAGATACCTTTCAAATACGACTACGCCGACAAGGACAACGACGTGTTCCCGTACGATTCCGAGCACGGAACGCACGTTGCGGGCATAATCGGCGGCAAGGACGAAGTCATCACGGGCGTTGCGGTCGAGACTCAGCTCGTGCTTTTAAAAGTGTTCCCCGATCTCGACGACGGAGCGAAGACCGACGATATTCTCGCCGCGCTCGAAGACGCAGTGCTTTTAAATGTAGACGCGATAAATATGTCGCTCGGTTCTTCTTGCGGTTTTGCCCGCGAAGAGGACGGCAATGTCATAAACGACGTCTACGACAGGATCGACGAAAGCGGCATATCCCTTCTCACGGCGGCAAGCAATTCCTACAGCTCGGCATTCGGCGGCGAGCAGGGCAACACGAACAAGGTGTGGAATCCCGACAGCAGTACCGTCGGATCTCCTTCGACTTATAAAGCCGCTCTTTCGGTCGCTTCCATAAGCGGAACGAAAAGTAAGTATCTCGTCGGTAACGGCAGTCAGGTAATATTCTTTACGGAGTCGAATTCCATAACGGGCAAGCCCAACGACTTCTTCGGCGAAATATACAAAAAACTTCGCGACGAAGGCGAGGATATTGCCGACGGCGCGGAAAGGACGGTGGAGTACATAACCGTTCCCGGCGTCGGAACGGCAAACAACTTCCGTACGGTTGCCGACAAAATAAAAGGCAAAATCGCGCTTGTGCGCCGCGGCGACAATACTTTCGAGGAGAAGGCGCGCAATGCCAAAAATGCGGGCGCGCTCGCTTGTATCATATACAACAACGTCGAGGGCGACATAAATATGTCCATGGGCAAAAGCGACCATATTCCGACGATCTCCATTTCCAAGGAAGTGGGGACCGTGCTTGCCGAGCGTTCGAGCGGAACGCTGACTTTAAAGGGCAGCAATGAAGCGGGACCGTTTATGTCCGACTTCTCGAGCTGGGGTCCTTCTCCCAATCTCGAACTCAAGCCCGAAATAACCGCTCACGGCGGCAACATAAAGTCGGCTGTTCCCGGCGGCGACTACGACGAACTCAGCGGCACGTCGATGGCGACCCCCAACCTTTGCGGCATAGTCGTCCTCATTCGCCAGTTCATAAAGGAAAACTATCCCGAGCTTTCGGCAAATCCCAAGGCAATATCGGTGTTTGCCAACAGACTTTTAATGTCCACGGCGAGCATAGTCCTCAACGAAGAGGGCGTGCCGTATTCGCCGAGAAAGCAGGGTGCGGGACTTGCGAGTCTTTTCAATGTCGTGAACACAAAAGCCTATCTTACGGTCGACGGTATAGACAGAACGAAAATAGAACTTTACGACGATCCCGAGCGCAGCGGCGTCTATGAAATGGAATTCAATCTAGTGAATCTGAAGGACGAGGCTCTCGAGTACGAACTTTCGCTTGTCGGCATGACGGAAACGGTTTCGACGTCCGATAAGGACTTCGTTGCCGAAACGGGTCATGTTTTGGACGGCGGCTTCGACATTTCCGTAAGCGGTTCGGGAAGCTACGAGGCAGGCAAGCTCTCCGTAGAGGCAGGCAAGAACAAATCCGTCAAAGTCAGTCTTACCTATACGCTTACGGAGAGCGACAAGAACTATATCGACACGCGCTTCCCCAACGGTATGTTCGTCGAGGGGTTTGTAAAGCTCAAGGCAAACGGCGCGGATAACATCGATTTAAGCGTTCCGTTCCTTGCGTTTTACGGCGATTGGACGCAGGCTCCGATGTTCGATAAGACTTATTACGAAGTGGAAAGCGAGGCGCATAACGGCGGCATAGACGAAGAGGACAAGATAAAGGCGGATTACTACGCGACCACGCCTTACGGTACTTACTTCTACAGCTATATCATTCCTTTCGGAACTTATCTTTACGATACTCCCGACGGATACGACGAGATCCCTGCAAGCGAGGAGCACGCGTCTATGTCGAATGCGATGGCGACCTTGGACGGCATTTCCGCGGTTTACAGCGGACTTTTGCGCGGCGCAAAGGAAATGCAGTATACGATAACCGATAAACTCAGCGGCGAAACGCTCTGGTCTCACGTCGATTACAATGCGAATAAGGCGTATTCTCTCGGCGGCGCGCCCGTGCCTTCCTACGATTATTTGAACCTTCGTTCGACTTCGAGCGAACTTAACGGCAAGCTCATAAACAATCGCGAGTACGAGTTCAAAATGCAGGGTACGCTCGATTACGGCGAAGACGGCGGACTTACGACGAACGCGAGAAATACATTCGATTTCGATTTTACTTTCGACAACGAAGCGCCTATCATAAAGAGCGCTACTTACGAAAAGACATACGACAGGACGCTTAAAAAAGATCGCCACTACGTTACGCTTACGATTTACGACAATCATTATGTGATGTCGGTCACTCCCATAGCGTTTGTCAAAAACCCCGGCGACGAAAAATACGGGATAACATATCTTACGGATAATCCCATACCCGTCTACAGCAATAAGGGAACGGACAACAAGGTGCGTATCGAAATAACCGATATGCTCGACGATATTTATCATGACGATCTCGTGACGAGTTCGATGATTTTCATGGTCGACGACTATGCTCTCAATTCGAACATTTATACTTGCGCTCTTCCCGGTACGCGCGGCGACTTCAAATTCACCGCCGACGGCACGACGGGCGGCAGAGAGCTTCGTACGCTCGAGCTCGGCACAAACGAAATAATCGACCTTACTAATTATCTCGCTACGTCCGATACGACCGTAGACGCGGATAAAGACTATCTCGGACATCTTACCTGGAGTTCGAGCAACACAGGCGTCGCAGTCGTCGAAAAAGGACAGGTGCGCGGCATAGCTCCGGGCACGACGACGATCACGGCTACGGAAGGGATAGAAGGAAAGTCGGCAAGACTTTTGATAAGAGTTTACGATAACGGTACGGCCAAAGTTTCGGCGCTCGAGAGCGAGCCGATTGAAAGCTCGAAGCAGCTCCGAACTCAAAACGATGTTTCGGACGTTACTCAATCCACGATAGAGTCCATAAAGATTTCTTACTTCGATACGGAATACGCGCACGCGAGGGCGGGACAGCAGAGCGAAATAGGCTCGACGGGCAGCCGTACATATACGTCCGCTCTTCCCGCTACGGGTACTCCCGCATGGCCGACCGTCTCAGTTTATCCGGGAGAAAGGATAAGGCTGCATTACGACATAAAGCCTTGGTACGTTGCGGATAAATACGCTATAAGCTACGAGAGCAACAACCCCGACGTAGTGGCGGTCAGCAAGGAAGGTCTCGTGACCGCGCTTGCCGAGGGAAATGCTACGATTACGGTAAGAGTGCAAGGATCCAATCAGCTTACGAGCCTGAACGTGAACGTCAAAAATCCGTTCGTCATCGAAGACAGAATGCTCGTGGCATATAAGGGACTCGGCGGTGACGTCGTTATTCCCGACGATGAAGGTATTAGTTACATTTCCGCATACGCTTTCTGTCTGTATACTACGGACAATACGATATATGTAGACGAGGACGACTACGACGCAAATAAAATACCTCAGGCGAATACGACAATAACGTCCGTTACCGTTCCTTACGGCGTCGAGGATATACAAAAATATGCGTTCTATAACTGTACGGGACTCGAAAGAGTGACCCTTCCGTCCACGATACGTTTCGTGCGCGAATATGCTTTTGCGGGAGACGCCAAGCTTGAAAGCGTAACGGGTCTCGGCGAGGCGGAAGTCATAGGCGCCCATGCGTTCGACGGTTGTACCTCTCTCGGAACTGCCGACCTTACGAAGGCGTACGCTATAGGCGAAAGCGCTTTCAAAAACTGTTCGGCGCTTGAGACGGCGGATCTTACGGCGCTCAGAAACACGGGAAAAGGAGCGTTCGAGGGCTGTAGCTCTCTTGCAAGCGTAACGCTTACGGAAAACACTAAGCTGTCGAGCGAGATGTTTGCACGCAGCGGAATTAAGACTGTCGATATTTACGAGACTATAGAAATACCTCGGTTCTGTTTTGCCGAGTGTAAGGAACTTACAAGCGTCAACATACACAACAGCCTCGTTACGGTCGGAGGCGGTGCGTTCTCGAAGAATCCGCAATTGACGTCGGTGACTTTCGGCGGCAAAGTCGATAGCCTTGCCGCGCAGGTTTTCGACGGTTGCGTAAATCTCAAAAGCATAACTCTTCCGAACAGCGCCGTAACCGTTGGGAACGGCATATTCAAGGATTGCACAAATCTCGAAGAGATCGCGTTCGGCAAAGATACCGTTCTAAATTCGGTAGGTACGCTGCTTGTCGGAACGAAAGTTTCCAAGTTTACGGTAGCCGAGGGCGGAATATACGAGGCGAGCGCGGACGGAAAACTGCTGCTTGCCGACAACGGAGCAACGGTGATACTTGCTGCGGTAGGAGCGAAATTCGGAGATTACGTTCTTCCCGCTGCCGTGAAGAAGATAGCTTCAGGCGCGTTCTCGGGGACGGATATAACCGTTCTTACGATTACGGACGCGGTGGAAATAGGCAGCTATGCTTTCGCTTCGTGCGGAGAACTTGCTCGCGTGGTGTTCCCCGCAGATAAAGTAGCGACGGTGGGCAACCATGCGTTCCGCGGCAATGCGAAGCTCGTGGCAATAGAAAACCTCGAATCGGTGGAAAGCGCGGGCGATTACGCTTTTGCCGAAACGGCTCTTACAGATGTTTCGATAGGAGGAAACTCCGTCTACGGAGAAGGCGCGTTCTTTATGAGTAAACTCAAGACCGTAACTATAGGCGTAAACGCAAAGTTCGGTCTCGGAGCTTTCCAGCGTTGCGCCGCGCTTACTACGGTCAATATGCCGGAAGAGGGCGGAGTGCATTTCGGTGCGGCTTGTTTCTACGGCGATGCGCTCCTTAGAGATATCGACCTTTCAAAGCACGACGAAATAATAGAAGCGCAGGCTTTTTACGGCTGTATTTCTCTCGTCACAGCCAACCTTTCGGAGGTTACGGAGATAGGCACTTATGCGTTCGGCGAATGCGCGGCGCTCTCCAATGTGAGCTTTCCGAAACTCGTAAAACTCGGCGAGGGCGCGTTTGCAAGATATGAGGACGAAGGAACGGGCGCGGCTTTCATCGCCGTCACCCTTCCGGACACGCTTAAGATAATAGGCGACGGCGCTTTCCTCGGCTGCTCGAGATTGCGCGAAATAGTCGTGCCCTCAAGCGTCGAAGAGTTCGGAGACATCGTATTCGGTTTCTGTACGGAGCTTTCCAAAGTTACGCTTCCCGCAGGGATCACGGATTTGGGTGTGCTTACGTTTATAAGCTGCGAAAGCCTTACGGAAATAAATACATCCCACATAACGATAATAGGCGACAGCGCGTTCAGAGGTTGCGCGTCTCTTAGGCAAATCGATCTCGGAAACGTAATAAGCATAGGCGACGCGGCATTTGCCGAGTCTGCCGTATACGGCGTCATAAACGCCCCCAAGCTCGAATATATAGGCTTGCACGGATTCGAGAGCGCCTACAATATCATAGGCTTCAATGCGCCCAAGCTCAAAGTAATAGAGGAAGCGGCGTTCATGGATTGCTATAATCTCGCAAGCTTTGCTTTCTCCGACTCGATAGAAAAGGTCGGCATTATGGCGTTCTATTGCGACACAAGGGGCGGGATTCCTCGTCTTACGAGCTTCTATATGCCCGACGGACAGTCGACGAGCGGCAAGATAAACGACTACGCTCAGCTCGACGAAGGCTCGCTTTACATAACTCTTTCTTCCGGTAAGCTTCAGCTGCAAGCCGTTCCGAGCGCAATGAAGACAACCGCTCTCGTCGTAAAAGAGGGCACGTCGAGAATAGAGACTTATGCGGGCAACTCGAATACGAATGTAAGAAACATAGTGCTTCCCGACTCGCTTAAAGTCATAGGCAACTTTGCTTTCTACGGATACAGCAGACTCGAAAGCGTAGAGTTCCGTTCGTTTACGGCGCCCGCGCTCGAAAATTGGTTTATCGCCAGTCAAAATGCGAATAACTATCCGACGAGACTCACCGAATCCGACCCGGGCTATGAGCTTTTACAGGGCAACTTCGACGTGTACGAGTACGAGTTTTTGTACTTCAACTTTGTGGATCTTGTCGGCAAAAAGCTTCCCATAAACATGACCGTTCCCGCAAACTCGAATATCGCGGGATACGATTCCATAATATTCGAGGCGTACTTCGGAAAGCTCGCATCGGCTAAACGAAGCGACTACGAAGCTATGGAAACGAACATCTACGATTTTGTGGATTATGCCCGCGAGATCATGGGCGTAGGTACGATAACCATGGCGCATGAAAAAATCGTGGACCGCGCGCTTACGGCATATAATGCGATAAAACAGGATTACACGAAGTACGGATTTACCGAAGCCGAATGGACGGCTATGGCAAACGCCGTGCAAGCGGCTAAGACTCGCATAGTACGGCTGAAGATAGAAAACTCGAACTATGCGGTGCGGACCTTGCAGTCGAAGATAGACAGCCTTCCTTCGGAGTTTGACGAAAGCGTGCGCTCTTTGATGGACGAAATAACCGAAGATATGGCAAGGCTCACTATCGACGAGCGCGGCATACTCGATCTTACGAAATACAATGCGTTGTATGAAGCTTACAATCCGAGCGAAACGCCCGGTACGAAGCCTCCCTCGGAAGAAGATCCGAAAAAGGACGACGATTCGGGTTGCAGTTGTTCGCTTACCGGCGCGGCAAGCTCCATGGCGGCTTCGGCGCTTGTACTCATATTCGTACTTTCGGCAATTCCTTTAAGCAAACGCTTCGGGAAATCGACGTCGGCTGAAAAAACCGACAAAGGAGACAAAAATTGAAGAACAGGTTTTTGAAAAGACTTTTAAGCGTCATGCTCGCCGCGGCTCTTTCGCTGTCCGTGCTTTCGTTTGTTGCTTGCGGCAAACAGCTCGACACGCCTGCGAACGTAGCCGTTGCTCAGGACGGTACTATTTCCTGGGACGCTGTGGAAAACGCCACGGAGTACGTTCTCAAGATAAACAGCGAGGAGATTAAGACAAGCGAAACCTCGTATAAAGCTCCCTCGGATAAGGACTTCCGCGTGACCGTTACGGCGCGCGCCGAGGGTTACGAGGACAGTGCGCCGAGCAAAGCCGTTATTTTCGAAGCGAGCGCGGTCATACTCCCTCCGGAGATAAAGGCGGAGGTGCTTATCGACGGACCTCGTACGGTCGGCGGCGGTCTCACTGCAAGCTATAAAGCAACGGTGAGCGTAGAGGGCAGCGACGACAAGAGCGTTGTCTGGAGCGTAGAAGAGGGCGGCAGTATCGCGAGAATAAACGAAAAAGGCGTGCTCGAAACCGACAAGGTCGATGCGGACAAGAAAATCGTTATACGCGCTACAAGCAATGCAAATACCCAAAGCTATGCGGAAATGGAGGTCGAAGTACTAACAAAGACCAATCTTACGCAGGCGATGCTCGACGAACTTAAAGGCGACAAAGTGTCTTTCGACGGCTATATGGAAATAAAGCTCTATACTATGGGCTTGACTTCCACACTGGCGAAAACCGTTTCGTATAATCTTCAGACGGAAATGGACGGCACAAATTGGCATACCGTATACGAGAACGATCTTACGGGAGGCAAGTCCGATCTGTTCTATCGCAATATAGACGGAATTACCAATATGGTTTCCGTAAGCTATATGAATACGGCGGAATATTTCCCCGCGCAAGACGAAGCGGGCGACATAATCTCTTGGGCGGACGGCGGTCTGTACAACAGTCTCGGCGCTCTTACCGTGGACGACTTCGAGTTTGTCGAGTCGGCGTGGGAATGGAGATATAAGGAAAAAGGCGAAAACGATCCGCTTATCGACAGGGTCGTCAGCTCGGCAAATCCTTACGATTTCGAGCCTATAAGCCTCGGTCTCATAATAAGCAGAGGAGCCGTCGTCGGTATACACTCCGTAAGTGCGGACGACTATACTTTGGAAGCTCAGCACAGAGCGGTCAAGGATCTCAACGTGCTTATTACCGTCGGCGATATCGTTGAAGTTCCCGAGCTTACCACATATTCGAGAGACGAAGAAGTACATCCTGCGCTCGAAGAGGCGATAGAGAATACGAGAAACGCAAAATCTTACACCGTGACGATGCGCAATACGGAAGTCAATCTCATGCTCGGATCCAATAAAATTTTAGACGGATATAAGGAGACGATAACGGAAGACACGATTTATTTCGAGCCGTTTACGTTTGAGGAAAACAAAGGGAACTCGGATGAGCCCTATACTTATACGCCGTCGGGCAAGCCTTACGGCTATAAGAAAATAAGCGACAACCTTTACAATTCGTTCACGACGGATTATGAGGACGGCGACGAGGGCATCACCGTGAAGTATGAAGCCACTCGCGCATACAACGCGGAGTTTTCCGATGCAAGACCGTCGTTCGCGTTTGCCGCGGAAATTTTCAGAAGCTATTATCCGTATCCTACCGGAGAAACGATGTATGCCGTAGACAGCGCTATGGTAGGCGTTGCGACGACTTTCTATAAAACTCTGGGCAACGATATAGCTATGTTCGGAATTTTTGCTACCGATAAATATCAAAATCTGAATGTTACGCCGAGAGTATATGTAAAGAACGGATACATTATCGGCGCGGAATTCTTTTACAATGTCGGAGACTATATGTACGGATCGGTAGAACTTGATTTCGATTACGAAAATACGTCGTTGCCCAATGGCGTAAACGTAGAATTCGAGACGAGGCAGGTCCCGACTTCCTGGAACGACCTCGTTATTCGCGAGGAGCCTGAGGACAATGTGGGTTTCAACGCATACGAATATCTGAGAGACAAACTGTTTGAAGACTCGACTTTCGATCCGAACAAGGAGATTCCGTTCTTCGGAGAAGTGCTCGGCGATTCCTACGGTTTCGGCGCGTATATTCTCAGGAGCGTGCCGCTCGAAAACGGTTCGTCTTTTTATGCTCCGAGCGTGTCGTTCTATTACGACGTGCCGCTCGATACGAACTATTCCATAGAAAGTTCACTCATAAAAATAAGGTCGCTGCTGAAAGAAAACGGCTTTAAGCTTAACGCCCGCGGACATTGGGTAAAGGAAGGTTCGGACGTCGTCATAGACGTCGAGGACAACGAACTCGATTTGTATGTCCATGTGCGTAAAAAAGTCGATGGCGAACGCGCATAAGCGTTTTAAGAATTCGGAATAAAAATAAGGAGATATATAAAATGAAAACACGCAAACGCATTTTTTCGAACGCGGTATCGGTGATACTTGCACTCGTACTGTCGCTCGGCATAATGTCGTGTTTCGTAGGTTGCGGCGGCATAAAGCTGTCGGTTTCTGCGGAAAAGACGACGCTTGCGAGAGGACAGTCCGCGAAAATTGAAGTGGAGCTTACGGGTGCGGAGGATACTTCGGTCACTTTCGAGAGCGCCAATCCGGAAATTCTCACGGTCAGCGAGGCGGGCGTAGTGCGCGCAGTAGGCACCGTAACCGAGAATACGGAAGTGGTCGTGACGGTAACGCCTGTCGCAGACGAGCAAAAAGCGCAGACCATAACTTTTACGGTAACTCCGCCCAAAGCCGCTATCACGATTTCCGTGACTTCGGATAAGAAAGAGCTACGCAAGGACGAAACGGCTCAGCTCACCGTTTCGGTAACGGGTGCGGAGGACGGCGGATATACGCTTAAAAGCAGCAACGAGTCGCTTATTTCCGTAAATTCGTCCGGCGTCGTAACTATGACGGGCGACGTGGGCGCAAGTACCGCCGTCAGCGTTACTGCGACTTCGTTGGAGGATCAAACGGTGCAGGGTGCGTTCACGTTTATCCTTCGTCCGCCGGTGAACGATTCTGCTGTGGAAAACCTTACTTCCGAGATGATAGAGAAGATAGGTAATCAGAGCGTTACCGTTACGGGTACGATTACGGACCACTACGAGAATTTCAATCGCCCCATGAACAACAAAGACACCGTTTACGAGATGCGTGTCGAAATGAGCGAAGAGGCATGGAAAGGCGAGTGGTGGGCAGAAGGCAATGATGAAAACATCATAACCGATATGTACAGAAAGGGTACCGGAACCGTCATAAATTCAAACGGTATGGCAGGCTCGCCCATGAATAAAATTTATATCGACAAGAATAATAAGCCGACGGCAAAAGGAGTCGTGGATTCGTTTGCGGTTCCCGTTCTTTGGGAGACGCAAAGCCTTTGGAATCATCTCGGAGACTTGCAGATAAGAAAGTTCTCGCGTGACCTCGATCTCGAAGCGGATCGTACCGACGGGGCGGAAGTTTACGCTTACAACATCAATTACGATGACGACAGCCTTGCCGGCGACTTGTGGCTCATGGCGTATCTTACGGTAAGCCTTACTCCCATGCTTTCAAGCGGCGAAGATTCGTTCATGTACTTCGATCTTGTCGTCAAGGACGGCGAAATAATAGAGATTCTTGCTCGCAGTATAATACAGTATGACACTGTAGATCCTGCCGAAGCAAACGAGATGTTCTATACGGACATAGTGCTTAAGCTGTCGGACATAGGCGAGACCGTAGTTTCCGATCCGAAAGTATACGAGGCGGACGAAAATACCGAGCGTCTCAAGACGGCGATTGCCACTATGAAGGCTGCGACGAGCTACACATGGGAAGCCACCGACGTGACGACGGGCGCACCCGAATCCGATTCCGGAGATTACGAGTTGAATACTCCCGCTAAAATCGGCGGCGGAGTGAAAGCGGCGGAAACGCGCAAAGGTATTTCCAACGGTACCGATTCGCAAGGTACCGTAGGCGCGCGCGGCTGGATAGAGGGCGGCGACGTGTTTATAGAGACGACGAGTATGTATTCGTCTACGATGGACGGAAAGCCGTACAGAAAGGAATATACTGGCTATCGCACGACGGCTGCCGGCGCAAGCGCGACCGAAAAATACTTCGAGAAGTTCGAGTACGACAGCAATGTGGAAAACGCCGACGGGACAAAAGGCGCGCTTAAAGGCGTAAAGAGAATTTACGGGGAACTGAAGGATTTACTTCCCGCATGGGATTTCGCTCCCGAGATTTTCGAGTTCGTAAGCTCCAACGGCAAAAATTACACATATAAGCTTAAGGACAGTTCCATAGCGGAAGAGCTTGCACCCGAGATTTCCATGTACAGATACGCAAACGACGCTGCCGCTTCCACGAGCCAGACTTTCACCATAACGGTCAACGCTTCGGGCGAGATCGTATCTGCTCGCTATCCGTACAGCATAGTCAGCGGCACATATATCGGTTATGTTACCACTGTCTACTCGAAGATAGACAGCACGACTATAATCGATGGTGCGTTCGACGATTATGTCGAGCGCGAGATTCCGAACGAATGGAGCAAACTTTTGATAAACTACCGTCCCGGTCACAGCACTCAAGTGCCCGATAACAGTTTGGACGGCGCAACTGTCGTTAAGGCGATATTCGGCAAAGACGATGCGAACGACGTTCCGAGCCCCGGAATATTTATCGACGTATTCGGCGATAACATGAGCCGTACGGTATCGCACGATTGGAGAAACAAGGGCACAGACGAAGCGCCTTCGTACATAGATTTCGTAAGCTTCAATATTTCTACCGACGACTACGACGAGTACATGAGACCGAGAGACTACGACGGGCTTATGGAAGAACTCGGATCGGCGCTTGCCGATGTCGGTTATGTGAACGACGAAGTAAATACCGATACGAGAAATTCTTCGAATCGCTACGTTTCGTTCGTAAACAACAATACGGGACTTATGGTAGTCGTACAGAATATCGGAACGAGATTCTTCTATGTCTACATCTACAAAGCGGGCGATTGGACGCTTAGCAGATAGTTATCTTTTACTTACAAAAGAAGGACGCATTATGAGAGAGTAACTATTCGGTGGGAAAGCCGCAGTCGAAAGAGAGACTGCGGCTATACCCAAAATGAGGGAAGTATCATGAAAAGACGATTTTATGTAATGTGCGCAGTGCTTTTGGGACTTATGCTTGCCGTATTTTCGGGATGCGCGAGCTGCGAAGACACGCCGGTTGAGCCGCCCGACGATAAAGTAAGCGTTTCCGCCGTCAAAGAGAGCGTGACGGTTACGACCGAAGAAGCAATCGGTTATAACTATGCCGCGCTGTTTGAAATCAAATCGGACGGGGAGATCCTTGCGGTGCTTGCCTCATACATAGATACGAGCGCCTTGAAAGCGGAGACCGGCGAGTATTTCGTCGTCTGCACCTATAAAGGCAAGTCGGCGAGCGTCAAAGTGATCGTTACACAAGCCGTGGACGTGGAAATTGCGCCTACTGCGAAGGAAGTTACGATAGAGACGTACGAAGTCGAGAGTTATGACTTTACCTCATTATTCGATATAAAAGTAGACGGCAAATCGGTTGACGTCGTCGAAGAATATATCGACAGCTCGGCGGTCAAAGCCGAAAAGGGCAGATATACGGTAGTTTGCGTTTACGGTTCGAAAGAAGCGAGCGTAGTCGTGAGCGTTGTGGAAAACGTCTATCTTCTTTCCGCGCTTAAAAGCGAAGTGACGGTCTCCAAATATATCTACCCGAAATATGATTTCAAAGCTCTTTTCACCGCTACCGTAAACGGAAAGGCGGCGGAAATAACCGACGACATGATCACTACCGACGTGAAAGCCGTTCCCGGTGATTACACCTATACGGTAAGACTCGGCAATAAGTCGGCAAGCGTCAAAGTGACTGTAACCGACGATCACGACGTTATCATAGTAAATTCTTATAAGGTCAAAGAGATTGCGGCGAACGAACTCGACGACTTCGATTTTACTACGCTGTTCACGGTCTATGTGGACATGGAAGCGGTCGAGATTGCGGCGGATATGATAGATACGTCTGCGCTCGAAAGTGCCGTAGTAAACGAGACTTACGACATAAATCTCGAATATAAAGGCGAGGACGCGAGCGGTACGGCTACGGCAAAAGTAAAGGTCGTTCCCGAACTTAAAGTCGCAGTTTCCACAAAGAATGCGGAAACTTATCCAAACGCAGGTACGCTCGACTTGACGACGCTGTTCGAGATAACGCGCGGCGGCGAGAAGATCCCCGTAACGGCGGATATGATAACGGGCACGGTAGATTATTCGCGCGAAGGTACGAACGTCATAACGCTTTCGTACGAGGGCGAGACCTATACTGCCGAAGTAAAAGTAGTCTTGGGCGTAGTTATCGATTATGCTCGCGGCGACACGGTCACGATAAAGAAAGGAACAAACAAAAGCATCTATTCGTTCGGCGGAGATTTTATCGTTACGATAAACGGCATACGTTACGGAGACGTTGAAAGGTGCATAGACGCGAGCAAAGTAGACTTCGACAAAGTCGGAGAATATACGGCTACCGTCACGATAAATTATAACACCGAAGTCCCCGACTTTTTCGGCGTTAACTTTACGACGGTGACAAAGACCATAACATATAATGTCGTAGACGTCGAGTACACGCTCGGATTGAAAGAAGAGACAGTGACGCTTCCCAAAGGTACGGAAAGTTACGACGAGTTTTCAAACGTGCGTCTCGTCATTAACGGCATCAGTCAGTCCCTTACCGCCGACAAAAAGCAGGGTGAACTCATAAACGCCTGCTATGCCGAAGTGGTTTCCGAGCCGCTCGACTTTACGAGCGGACAACGACAGACCGTCACGCTCGATATATACGTTTACGGCGCGGACGGCGAGCCTGTCACTGTAAGTTACGACGTTGTTTTAGAATCCGATGTTACGATCGTTTCGGAAAATATGGCTCTTTTCGGAGAGACCACTCTGTTCACGACCGACCTTTTCGAGATAACCGAAAACGGCGTGCCCGTAACGGTGACGCAAGATATGGTAAGCGGTTATGTAAACGTATTCAAGGCGGGAATGTACACGGTTACTGCGGAATATAAAGGCATTACGGCGACCGCCAAAGTCATAGTTTACGACAGCGGTATCGTCGGAAGATACAAGACGGGACTTCAGACGATAGAGTCCCTCGTTCCGCCGGAGGAAGACGACGACGGTGGCGACGATGGATATTGGGACATAGACGGCGGAGCGGGCGAGTATTCGGCGCGCGTTCTCGACGCGTCCCGAGCAGGTCTGTCGTCGCGCATAGGCGATCTCGTGGTATATGCGGACGGCAGAATAACTCTTCACGGCAGCGAATGTTCAAACGTGCGCAGTATAGACGAGAATACGCTTTCGTTCGTCTATTCCAACAACGAATATACTATGCACTATTCGGACGGCATAGCGGTGCTTATACCGGACAATTCCATAAATCTTCCGTTTAATCAGTATAAGCGTCCGATGACTTACTTTAATATGAGCAAGTGGCTTGTGCCCGATATAGTCATAATAAACTACTCTAATTCACACGTTCTTACTTTAAACTATACTTCCTACAGTATAGACGTCTGCGAGCTTTCTTCTCCCGACGGAAAGGAAAGTATGTGGTACGGTCTTAAGACTCGGCTTTCGGAAAAGAGCGCGACCGACACTGCTTACGAAGTCAGTTGGGGAGAAGTGACGTTTGCTCCGAACTTCAACAAGGTTGCGGGCGTGGTGTCGTCTCTTGTGCTGAACGACGAGACTTACGAATTTACCATGACCGATACCAACGTCGGCAAGATAAATCTTTCGCAGGCGGTAAATCCTTATATCGGAAAACGCTTTACGGGCACGGTAAACGGCAAACCCGCCGAGCTTCGTTCGCTCAATTCCGGCTATACATATTCGGTGGGCGGCGAAGTCGTTTTAAACGGCTACGGGACGAACTTTGAAGTGTCGAATTATATGGTAGGCGGCGGACTTGACATTGCGACCGATATTTTGACTCTCAATTCCTATACTCCGCACGACAATATCGGCATTATTTCCTATCGATTCAAACTGAATCCGGACGAGGGTACATTCGAGCTTCTGCCTCGCGACGAGCTTTTCGGCAGATACGAAAACGAAACAATAGCGTATTTCCTCGACGGCTACGGTCGAGGCTGTGTGCAGTTCGACAAGACGTCGAGCGTTAAGACGCAGATAAGTTATGTATACAGCGCGGGCGAGCTTACCGTGCGCTATCTGAATACGGGTATAAAGTTTGCATACGGCAAGCAGTCCAAGTTCTATGTAGGGTCGCTTTTGAACACATTGACGGTAAAGGAATTTACCGGTCTCGATCTTGTGGGAACCGCGTTTGAAAATACGGTCGTTACCGACGGCGCGATCGTGCGTATAAAATCGTTTACTATCGGCGCCGGCACCGATATGCAGGGTAAGGCAAAACTTTTCGAGGCGTTCGAAATAATCGATAAGAACGGCGTTTGGAGCGATGCGGACAAATCCGATTCTTCTAAGTTCGATACGAGCAAAGTCGCTTTCGGAACTCCGGGATTCTACCAGCTCATATTGCGCATACCCGTGGGCGGGGAGATCGTCGAAAGCTATTATTCGATACAGGTGCTTGAAAAGACGGAGACGGAAAGTCCCGTTATCGGCATAGGCGGCGCGGGAGTCATATATTCGTCCGCAAGCCTTCTAATGGACAACTACGGCAGAGCGTTCGTGACTTACGGCGGATCGAACTTTACGGGCAGCGTGACGGTGAACGATGACGACTCGTTCGTTATAAAGGCGTTTAGCGCGCGCGGAGAATACCTTTACGGCGTAGGCAGTCTTGTCGCAAACGGGCTTATAAGCGTGCGTTTCGGCGGCGCAATGCAGTTCTCCGACTACTTTACCGACGGCACGAGCAGAGTTATAGGCGGAAACGGACTTGTTTTGCGCGAGTTTACCTCGAACGGAGAAAGTACTTATGTTGTCGCGACTACCGTATCGAGTTTGGGCGAAATAGCTACGGTCGAACTTCTCGAGGGGGCAAGCATAAACGCTTCGGGCGCGCTTTTGAAGATCACTTCCGCGAGCGGAGTCGTTCGTCACGTTCGTATTGTATCGTGGGGAAACACAAAGGACGGCTTGAGTATAATTGCCGCCGGAGTTTAAAGCAATCAAACAGGTTATATGCTTTTAAGTTATATGATAGGAAAACAGTCAGCTCAGAGTATCGAATCAAAGAAGGAGATAAACATGAAAACAAAGTTCAAATGGCTTATAATAGTCTTTGCGCTTATGCTTTCCGTAAGTACCCTTTTCGTTGCGTGTCACAAGCATGAGTACGGCGAGTGGACGGTCAAGACCGCCCCGACCGAAACCTCTGCGGGCACGGCGGAAAGAAAGTGTACGGACGGCGACGACTCGGAAGAAGTCGAGCTCAAGCCCCTGAGCGACGCTTCGTTCTGGACTGTTTCGGAGACTGCGGCTACGCACACTGCGGACGGTTTGAAAAAGTATACGAGCGCGTATGTTACTATAAACGTGACGATTCCGAAAGGCGCGCATACGTTCGGAGATTGGACGATAGCTGCCGCGCCCACGCTTGAAGTCGGCGGTACGGCAAAGCGCGTTTGTACGGCTTCCGACGGCGGCGAAGAAACGGTCGCGCTTCCTGCGCTTACCGATACGTCCGTTTGGGAAGTCAAAAGTACGACGCCCGCGACGCATACTTCGGACGGTAGTTCGGTTTATAAAAGCGCCTACGGCGAAGTTACGATCGCTCTTCCCAAAACGGCGCATACGTTCGGGGAATGGACGATAACAAAGAAACCTACGTTGGAAGAGGAAGGCTCGGCAAAACGCGTCTGTACTGCTTCCGACGGAGGAGAAGAGAGCGCAGTTCTTCCTGTGCTTTCCGATACGGGTGTGTGGACGGTGGAAAGCCGCGTAAATGCCACGCACATTGCCGAAGGCAGTGTGGTTTACACAAGCGATTACGGCGACGTTACAGTTACTTTGCCCAAGCTTCCGCACACGTTCGAAAACGCGGAGTGGGAAGTGCGTACTGCGCCCACTAAGACAACGGCAGGCGTAGCCGTGCGTTATTGTACGGCTTCCGACGGAGGAGAAGAGACCGTCGAGTTGCCCGTTCTTACAGATACGGATTTTTGGACGGTTACGAATGTCGAAGCGTCCTACAACGAAGCCGGCGGAGTTCGTTATACAAGCGCTTATGTTACGATAGAAGAGAAAGATCCGTCTAAGCCCAAGCTCGTCGCTCCTTACGACAGCAAGACCTATTATCCGCTCGGCTTCATGGCGGGATCCGGCGACTTCGATAAAGTTTGCTCGGTACAGACAAGCTGGAACAGAGCGACGCTCGAACTCGACGCTAACGGCAGCGATCCCGATTCTTCGGCGTATCCCTTCATGGGCGGATCGAAAGTGACCATGGTCGATCCCGCTACGGGCGAAGTTTCCGTAACTGTTGCAAAAGATACATATAAAGGCTTTGTGGACATGAGCGGCAAAACCGACTTTATCGTTATGTTCTACGGTAATTATGTTTTCCTTCTCACCACGGAGTATAAGACCGAGATCATAAACGTCGGCGCGGACGAGGAGGAGGGCATAGAGGGCACTCCCACTGAAATCAGAGTGGCTTACAGCACCGCGACTTCCCCGATCGCTTCGGCATGGAGAGTCGGCGCAAACACCGCTTTCGCAATAACTTACGAATGTGAAAACGGCAAGGGAACAAACATCTTCGTCTACAACGACGACGTGGTTTTCGGAGTTTCCTTTGCGGATATGAGCGGCAATGCGGTAGCCGCAGATATGTGTTTCGACGCTTCCTGCGTTTACGTCGTTAAGAACGGAGCGAATCTTTATGCGTTCGGTCATGACGGCGAGAAAATGCACGTTCTCGACGGCAACGAGGGGATCTATACTCCCGAAGATACGACGAATGTTCAGGGTACTTTGATAGTAAGCGGATTCGGTAAGATTACGCTCGACGGCAACGAGGGAACTTACACTGTAAGCGAAGATGTGCTCGAAGCGTTTATCGGCGGTGTTTACTACATCGTAGAGTTGAAAGAAGGAAACAAACATTCGACCGTTGCGCCCAAAATTACGCTTAAGTTCAGCGTCGGCGAACACGGCGCTGTTACGCCCGCGGAAAAAGAATTCGGCATCAAAGTGGCAGCCGAGCTTCCCGTTCCTACGACGAGCGACGATTCGGTCATATTTGCTGGTTGGGCGTTTGACGAAGCGGGAACGGAGCTTGTTCCGAACGGATTTAAGCCCGAGAGAAGTCACGACGGCGCGACGCTCTACGCCGTATGGAAAGAAAAGGTCGTTTTCACAGTTACGGTTGACGGCGAAACGACTACGGTGAACGCCGCAGTGGGCGACGTCGTGGGCGATTTGCTTCCCGTTATAGAGAAGATCGACGAAGAGGGACGCAGGCAGTTCATGGGTTGGGAAGCAAAAGCTCAAGGCTCGGAGGACTACAGAGATCTCAATACGGCTTCTCGTCTCACAGCTCAGTATAAAGGCATGAACGTGCGCGCGAAGTGGGAGGATCTTCCCGCTTACTACGGCGAGTATACAGGCTCCGCAATACGTTCGAGCGTCTACCAAAACGGCTACACTTTAAAGATCGACGAGAACGGAAAGATAACCGGCGAGTACGACAGCAGCTTCGATTCCAAAGCGTCGATAAACGGTAAAGTCAGCAGTTACAACAGACAAACGCAAATAATAACATGGCAGTCCGACGAAGACAATTCCATACATTATTTCATGTTTGACGAAAATTCCGGAGTTTTGCTTGTCGATTACGAGCTTAAAAGCACGATTTCAACCATTTTCACTGCGTTCGTAATGGGCGGTGAGGAAGGCGACGTTTCGGCTTTCCGTATCCTTGCTGCAAACTACAACAGCGCTCATTCGAGATTGCTTGTAATATCGGACGGCACAATGCTTGTGCTCGACGATAAAATACATTCGGACGTAATGCTCGAAAACGCTTTCGGCGAAACGATCACGTTTGCGGATTTCGACAATTTCATGAAAGAAAAGAGAACCGAAGCGGGCACTTATACGTTCACTTTAATCGTCAAGCCCAACGGCGGCGGCGAAGCAATACTTGCGCGCGGAGTGAAGATAGTTAAGACTTGGGTCACGTCGAGCGGCTCCGGCAGTCTCGGCGGCGACGGCGAAGATTACGATGACGACGAGCCTACGACTACGCTTAAAACCGAAGAAATTTGGTACGACCTCGACGCAGTCTACGGCATATACACGGCGGGCGGCGAAACCGTAAAGCTCGACGGTATGGGCGATATCGTTTACGGCAATAAAAGCGGTACTTATACAGCTGTATCCGGAGAGAGCTACTACGACGTCTATCTCGAAAACAAAAGCGAATACTATCGCATGACGCTCGACGCGTCTGCAAAGACGGCGACTGTCGAAATGCCCAAAGTAAACGTAACGCTCGATTTGGACGAAATTGCGGTAGACGGCTTTAATACGAGCCTGTTAGTCAATATCAATGTTCCTTATGAACTTCCCGTTCCCGCAAATACGGCGGAAAATTTCTTCGGCGGTTGGTTTAAGGACGCTGCGTGTGAAAACGCAGTTGCGGTAAACGACGAAGGACAGTATATTGTTACCGTCACGGCAGATACGACATACTACGCTAAATGGTACGGAAAAGTCACGCTCACCGTCGTATACAACAACGGCGAAGACAACGGCTCTTTCGAGCTTCCTTGGAATACGGTTAAATCTCTTGATCGTCCGGCGAAGGCAGGTTACAGATTCGAGGCTTGGTATACGACTTCGACTTTTGACGAGGGAACAGAATGGATCTCCGGTGAAACTCCTGTAACGGAGGACACGACTGTATATGCAAAATGGGGCGCGCCTCATGCGTTTTACGGTACATATCGCTATGCAAATCTTGATCCGAGTGAAACGGGTATAGTGAAAGAGACGGATACATATAATGCAACTTCCAACATTTTAACTATCGATGAGTATGGAAAAGCTTCTGGACAGGCAAACGGAACTATTAACGGAACTATAGAAGAATATAACGAACAAACGGGAAGATTTGTTTTGAATAACAACGGTAGCCTTAGCAAAGGCGGAGCCGACCTCGCAAACGGTGTTCTTTATTTCGATTATTTGTCAGGAAAGACGGAAGAACCTTATCACGATATTAAATTCTTTGTTAAGAATAACGGCGAAGTAGGCGCGACTAGTTCATTTAACAACGCATGGGACAAAGGATGCACAAAATTTGTTCTCGTTAAGTATTCGGATGATTCTACAAAAGTTCTGCTTATTTATAATCGAATGGTTTACGGCGGCATTACTTGGACTGCAACCAAAGCGGACGGAAGCGAACTTACCGATTTCGAAAAGATTTATTCCGACGCACAGATTATTGTAATATCTAAAGACAATGCTACTCTGTTTAAATTCGGCAGATTGAACAACAATTTTGTCGTCCTTGACGGCTACGAGGATATTGACTACACGGGAACGCTTCTTTCGGAAAACGTAACGCTCAATGTTGACGGTGCGGCAATCGTCTCCGTAGGAGAAAATACGGGAACTTACTCGCTTGCTCCCGCCGGTTCGTCTTACACCGCAGATATGTATTTCGACGGAAAGTATTTCGAATTGACTCTCGACAAGACGGCAAAAACTTTCTCCGTAAATATGCCTATGGTTACGATTTCGTTCACGACCGAATTTGAAAGTGCAGCGTCCATGACGGTAAATAAGAATATCGGAATCGAGCTACCTGCGCTTACTCACGACGGTCAGTACTTATACGGTTGGTATACTTCGTCCGACTTTGCCGAAGGGACGGAAGTCGTATTGCAAGACGGAAAATTTATCCCCGAAGCCGATACAATGCTCTATGCAAAGTGGATTGTTCCTCATGCTCTTATGGGAACATATAAGGGTTACGAATTTGATACAAGCACTTTAAGATCGAGCTTGACGACTCTTACCGTGGACGTATTCGGTAATTTAACGGGACAATTTACCGGAAAAATAGAGAGCTATGAAAACGGTGTGGCTACTTTGTTAATAAGTTCGAACTCAAACCGTAAGTATGCTTATTATGATTCCGCAAGCGGCACATTGGTTACAAATTACGGTACGTCGGCAAGTACGGCTCTTTCGACCGACTTGTATGTATTGATAAAAGCAAGTGACGATGATACGTTTGCGTCCTCGGGTACGCCTAATTACATACGTTGGAACGATAATAAGACAAAACTCGGTAAATTTAAAATAAACGGTGAGGATAAGTTCTTCTTCGTTTATGAAAACAAAGTTTACGGTGATGTGAGAGTATCGGTAAAAGCAAGCGATGATTCGGAAGTCACGAGTATGTCCGATTTCGCAAGCAACGGCAATGTTATGACGATTTCGAGAAATAGTGCGGAATTGTTTAAGTTCGGTCACAACGGCACTACGTTTGTACTCGACGACGGCACGGCAGGCGATTATACAGGCAGTCTCGGAAGCATTCGCTCCGACGGCTACGGACATCTTACCATAGGCGGAGAGACGGTTGACGTTACTGTTGACGGGGACGGAAAGTTGCATTTTGTTGCGGCAAATACCATGCGCGTCATATCTCTCGGCGACGGCGTATATACGCTCGAGCAAGACGGCTATGCGGGCACTTACACGCTTCCCGACGGCACGACGAAGGTTACCCTCGACGGCAACGGAAATGCGGGCGCGGGTTCGACTTATGTCGTAAGCGGTTCGAATATAACCTTATATACTTCTGGCGAGACAGCAAAGTACGGCATAGACGTAGCAAACAAATTATTCCTCGGAAAGAGCGTATTTGCGGGACAGACGTTTACAGGCAGAGGTAAAGACGTTTGGGGAGACGATTCGCCTATGAAAATAGTGTTTGATGATGATTCTTCTATTAGCGGTATTTTCTATAATTCAGGCGACTCCTTTGCTTTCAAATTTACTGCCGAATTGTCAGGAAATACGTTGACGCTTACGTTCACCGAAGTCCAGTGTGACAAAGCAAGCGTGGGCAAAACATTGACGGCGGAAGTTACCGATAATACGATTAAGCTTGTAAGCACTACGATTACAAGCAAGTACCAAAATTGTGTCGGTAGCGTCTTAACACTCGTTGCATAAAACTACCAAATAAGCCTCTACAAAAAACTTTATATACACCAACACAGAAAAGCGGAGCAATTTAGCTCCGCTTTTTATATAAGGTCGTTTTTATTTTAAATGTTGCCGAATATAGGGAATGGATCAAAGTCGGATAATATCAACTTTTCCTTTTTACAAAAGACGTTACGGTGAGGAGAAGACCTACGGCGGCAAATGCTCCGCCCGCGATGAAAAGGATTATAAAAAGCATTTTGTTCGACGCTTTTTCGACAATGTTTCGAGGGTTGACGGGGTCGTAAGCGATTTCTCGTACGGCGCCTATTCTCGGGCGAATGTTCGACGAAGAGTTCGACTTGACTCTGTATGTTTCGCCGTCTGCTTCGAATTCGAGAATTTCGCTGTACATTATAGTGCTGTCCCCGTCGCTGTCGCGACGGTATTCCGAGTCGTAATCTACTACTACGGCTTCTGCGTGCGGCCATGAGTCGAGCTTTTTATCGGTGTCTTGTTTGTATACTGTTCCGCCGATGATAAGTCCCGTTCCGAGACAAATCATTAAAAGACCTATCAAGATGTTGCGTTTGAATGACATGATTTTATATCAACCTCAAATTTTCGTATTCTTGTGCATATTATATCACATATTTTATGGAATTTCAAGCCATATTGACACATTTTTCGCCGTTTTACAGGCTTAAAGAGCGTCCGTTCCGAGTTTGTATCCGAATATAAGACATAAAATCGGTTGACTTTTTTGCTTTTAAATACTATAGTTATATGGTATAAATCTTTTTTGGAGGTTTTTATGAAAGAAAATACGAAACGCAAGTCCCTGCTTGCAACGCTGTTGCTTACCGCTATGTTCGCGGTATGCGCGGTGGCCGCGCAGCTCTGCTTTGCAAGCGTAAAGACTTCTTTTGCGGAAGAAGCTTCGGCAGGATCGGAACACGGCTATTATTACGGCGAGCTCGCAAAGAGTCCGCTTGCCGAAAAGTTCTACGACGTCATGCTTGACATGGCAAAAGAAAATAAGTTCCACGACGGAAAATACGAATACGATCTCGTTGCCTCGGGGACGCTTACGGACGACGAGCTTTCCGAATATCTCGACGCTGCTTCGCCCAAGATCCCCGTTGCTTTCGGCGCGGCGCGGGACGCGTTCTATATGGATCATCCCGATCTTTTCTATGTCGACGTGTATAAGCTCTATCTGTCTGCGGGCACGCAAAACGGCAAGAACGTGGCGTTCGTCGGTACGGGCAAAGCGGAAAATTACTATCTCGACAATGCGTTCGAGACTGCCGCTCAGGTCAAGACTGCGGTGGACGAATACGAGAATAAGCTCGGCGCGCTTGTAAACGAAGCAAGGAAGCTCGAAGATCCCGTCGAGCGGATCAAGTTCGTGAATAAGGAGCTTGTAAGAACGGTCGAATACGATTACGGCGCTTACGAAAACGCTACGAGCGGAAATGTGTATGCGGCGTATGTAAACACGGCTTACGGCGCACTTGTAAAGGGCAAGGCTATGTGCGGCGGATATGCGCGCGCGTTCAAAGCCGTTATGGACAGACTCGGAATCAACTGCGTGCTCGTTCAGGGCTCGGCATATTCCGGCAATTCCGTTTCGGGACTCGAGGCGGGCTTCGAAGCTCATATGTGGAATGCAGTCGAAGTAAACGGCTTGTGGTACGGCGTCGATGTAACTTACAACGACGGCAACGTAAACAACGAAAAATATCTGCTTGTCGGAGAAGAAGTCCTTTCTAAAAATCATTTCGAGGACGGCGTGATTTCTTCGTCGGGCTTCGAGCTTAAGTATCCCGCGCTTCGTCCGTTGAATTACGGTGTGAACGAGGATGGAAGCGGATTTAAGTTTGAAGACGAAAATGAAATAGACGGAGTGAAGTTCGGTTATACGTCGTTTGTCGATCCCGACGACGGAATAGAAAAGGCAACGCTTGTTCTCGGCGTAAGCTATGAGGGCAAGGACGGTCTCACGCTCATGGACGAGGGCAAGTATCTTGTTTACAGAGCTTCGGCGGACGGGAAAACATGGTCTCGCTGGTTCTGCCAACCGTTGTTTTATAAGGAAAACTACGATGGAGGCTTTGCAGGGGAGTACACTATTTTCGACCATAACGGCACGGTTAATCATACTCAGTACGGCGTAATCGACTATGCTCCGGACGATATTTTGTATACTTATAATCCCGACAAATTGACGAACGTCCATTTGCTTGCCGTAAGTTCCGTATATACGAATAAAGGATACGGACAGTACATCCCCCCCCTTACGTTAAGAAGATGACGCCCGACGGAAAGGGCATGATAAAGTCGCTCGAAAAAGTCCATGTTACCTTAGAGTATAGCGACGAGATGATATATGTCGACGAAAAGCTCGGAAAGGACGGTGTTACCGTTACGGTAACGGCGGAACGCGACGATTTCCACAAATACATCAAGATCGAAAATTTGGTGTGGAAGCCGGAAACGAGCATTCTCGAATTCGACTTTACTCCGAGCAAGCAGTACTCGCATAACTGCATGACCTATAATTTCATACCGACCAACCTTGTCGGTAAAAAGAGCGAAAAAGCGCCCGGAGCGGCAAGCTTGACTTTTAAGTTGAAACAGGTTATTTGCCCTAAGGTATTCAACGACGGCAGACTTTATATGCAGGTGTTCGGCGAGCCTTCTTTTGTAAGCACGGGCAATCTCGCAAACGAGGACTTCAAGGATAAGAACGGTCAGCCCATAGTCGGCAATCAGAGAAGCCAGCTCATGCTTGTCATAAACGAGCCTTCAAAGGAAGAGTCGGACGACATGAAAGACAAACTTTTGTCCGATACGTCTTTGACCGAAAGCGACGTAAAGGCAAGTTCGACTTACGAGATAGATTTGCACGTTTGCGGCATCGTTCAGAAAGTGCCGGACAGAAGCTATATGCAGGTCGGCTTCGGATTCCCCGAGGGCTACGGTCCGGAAGACAAGGGCGTGACTTTCACGGTCTACCACTATACTCGTAATCCGGACGGCACTATCAAAGAAGTGCAGGAAGTTCCTTGCGTCATAACCGAGTACGGCATAATCGCGACCGTAAACAGCTTCAGCCCGTTCATGATATGCGCTGTAGACTCTTCTAAAGTTTCGAGCGGAAGAAGCGTTTACTCGACTGTTTCGGGCGAGGGCGGTGCGATTGACAAGAACACCGTCACGACGCTTAAATCGGCAAGCGAGAGCGTTGAATATACGTTTACTCCGGATAATGGATACAAGATCGATCGCGTGCTCCTCGACGGCAAGGACGTGACGGCAAAGGTTTCCGGCGGCAAACTTTCCGTTTCCTATGATGACGTCGCCGAGAAGGGAAGCGTAGTAGAGGTCTCGTTCATATCCGAGCGCGTCTATAAACACAACAGCGACAACGGCATAACGATAGTAACTCCCCGGATAGTCGTTAAGGACAGCGATAAGATAATTGCGTCCGTTCCGGGTCCGATCGAAACCAATCCCGTCGAGCCCGAACCGACAAGACATGTTGCTCTGATAGTGACTATCGTGATAATAGCCGTAGCGGTGCTTGCGGGCGCGGGCGTCGCACTGTACTTCATCTTCTTCAAAAAGCAGATCGCCGCAAGTAAGAAGAGCAAGTAAGTGCTAAAATAAGAAACTCTGTAAAGAGAGCGTAAATTCGTTTACGCTTTCTTTTTGCATTTACGGAATAAAAAGAGATCGAAATCCGTTGCATTATTTTTCGATCGGTGCTATAACATAATAGCTATGCAAACCTTTCTGATAACATTGATGACCGTCGGTATCATGCTTCTCGTCGCGGTGCCCGGTTTCATACTCGTAAAGTCCAAGGCGGTAAAACCCGAAAGCATTTCGGCGTTTTCCAAAACGCTCATGTATGTGTGCCAACCCGCGCTCACGCTTTATTCTTTCGGAAAAGCCGATTTCACGGCTGAGCTTGGCATAAACCTTTTGATATTTTTCGGGATAATAACCGCCGCGCAACTTTTGTTTATAGGTTTTTTCTTTTTTGTATTCCGCAAAAAACAAGAGGACATCCGCTACCGTATAGCTACCGTGGCGACTACGATGTCGAACTGCTCGTTCCTCGGAGTGCCTCTTCTCGAAGCGATTTTCCCCGATTCGCCGAATGTTGCGGCTTATTCTATGATGTACTTCCTGTCGATGAATCTCATCGGTTGGACGCTCGTGTGCGCGATAATAACGCGCGATAAAAAGTATTTCGGCGTAAAAAAAATATTTATCAATCCGGCAGTGCTGTCGATTGCGGTCGCTCTGCCGTTCTTTTTCACGGGCTTCAAGCTTTCGGCGGAGAGCGGCGCGTTTTTCGGCGCGCTCGGCAATATGATAACCGTGCTCGGCAAGATGACGACGCCGCTTTGTATGCTCATAATGGGTATGCGGCTTGCGACGGTGAAGGCGAAAGCGCTGTTCGTAAATTCGCTTCAGTATTTCTCCGTAGCCGTAAATCAGATTGTTTTTCCGCTGTTTGTTTTCGGAGCGTTGTTCTTCTTGCCGATTGCCGCGGAAATAAAGGTTTGTATGTTCATTATGTGCGCCTGTCCCGTGGCGTCCGTCGTACAGAATTATGCGGAGATTTTGGGAGAGGGGCAGGACACCGCGGCAAATATGGTGCTGCTCGGCTCTATTTTGTCGATCGCGACGTTGCCGCTTCTCGCGCTTTTGATTTAGGGCAGTTGAGTTTTTAAGTAGAAATTTTAAATTGCCTATTGACAAATCGTTAATCGAGTAGTATAATAAAAGTGCGGACAAAAAAGGAGTTATTGTATGGAACCTTTGCTTTCTCATGCAACCGAAAACGACGAGTCCGCGCAAGCGAATAAGAAATTAATATGTCCGAAAACGAACACGGCTCGCCTTATAGTTGCGATAGTCTGTGTTGCGATTTCGGCTTTTTCTTTATCTATGGGAATAATAGCGGGCGGCGGACATGAAGTCGGGGTGTTTTTTGCGTCGCTGTTTTTAGTCCCCGCCGTCGTGCTCGGAATAAAGTATTTCGTCTTTTTGTACTGCTATAGGCGAGCCGTCGAGCCGCCCGAACTCACAATGCCGCTCGCGGCGATAGGCACAGAGCTTGCCGCGGTGCCGATGTTCTATGCCGGCTTTTTTGCGCTTGTTCCTTTTTTATTCGTGCCCTTACTTCCCATAATAGGGATAGTGCTCGGTATTGTCGGCATTTGCGACAGAAAGAAAATCGGCAAAGTCGGGCTTGCCTTGAGTATAATCGCCGTAGCTTTGCCCGTTTTGGTCACGGTAACATTTATTATTCTCTTGAGCACGCGCGTCATAGTCATAAGGTGGATGTAGCCATGGACGAAATAGTTGTCAAGTCGCGCGCGCTGAAAGCGGGACTGCTCGCCGCGCGCATAGCGATTACGGCGGCGGCCCTCGCGCTTGCGCTGTCGCTGCTGTGGAAATACGAATATCTGAGGGAATTGACTCAAATCGACAACATGGTAGGCGCAATGCCGATCGCGCTTTGCGTTATGTTCGTCGGAGGCGTAGCCGTGCTTTCTTGGCTTAAGCCCGTATGGCGGCGCGTACCCGTGGCGATTGCCGTCGCGCTCGTGATACTTCTGTCGGCGGCGCTGTTTCCGACCTCGCTTGTCGGCGGGTGGTGGCTTTCGGACGGAGGATCCGACGTAAAGGAAGTGTTGCCCGATCTGTCGATCTACGAACCGTTCAAAGAGGGCAACGAGCTTGCAAAGCTCGACGGCGAAGCGACGCTCAAACTCGACGGCGATTTGCCCGTAATGGACGGAGCGCTTGCGCTCTATCCCGTCTACACCGCGTTCGCCGAGGCGGTATATTCGCGTATGGCGTACGAAATCAATCGGGAGTCCGTAATGTTTACGAACACAGTAAAGGCGTTTGACGCGCTTATTGCTGGCGAGCGCGACGTCATTTTTACGGCGGCGGCGTCCAAAAAGCAGACGGAAGCGGCGCGCGCCGCGGGCGTAGAGCTCTGTCTCACGCCGATAGGAAAGGAAGCGTTCGTCTTTCTCGTCGGCAAAGACAATCCCGTAGACGATTTGACGGTGCGGCAAATTCGCAACGTCTACAGCGGCAAGACGGCTCGTTGGCGTACGCTCGGCTGGAAGGAGGGCGGGGAGATAGTCGCATTTCGCAGACCCGAGGGCTCGGGGAGCGAGACGGGGCTTCAGTGGGTCATGGACGGACTTCCCATACTCAAGCCGCAGCCTCTTCCCGACATGAGCCTTGCGGGCGACGGCAGTCTGATGGAGCAAATATCCGTGGAATACGGGGGAGTTCAGCCCGCGCTCGGTTATTCCTATCGCTATTTTGCAAATACCATGTATGCAAACCCCGACTGTAAAATGCTGTCCGTCGGCGGCGTCTATCCGAGCGCGGAGAATATCCGCATGGGCGCTTATCCGTTCACGGTGTATTTTTATGCGGTAACTCGCGGCGAGCCTACGGGCAATACGAAAAAGCTCGTCGATTGGATATTGTCGGAGCAGGGGCAGAGTATTATACTCTCTACCGGCTACTCACCCCTCTGAGAGCTTATAAACGTCGTTATGCTGCGTTAGGCTTGCGTTTTCGTTTGGTCGTGTACGTTATTAGTACACTCCCTGCACGAAATCCGCGCCTGCCTTGCATAACTCGTTTCTAAACTCTCAGAGCCGACATGAAATAAGCAGAAGCTTCGGCTGTCCGTCTCGCTCGCATTTAAGCCGTCAGAGAACTTGCACTTAAACCTTATAAAAGGCTCCCATAAGTCAAGGGGAGCTGTCACGAGGAACGAGTGACTGAGGGGATTGTATTCTTTAAAGGTTATTTTTTCTTATCCCACAAATTATTTCTCTCGGGGTGGAATAGGGCGGTAAGCACGCTTTCTTTGGCTTTCGGAATATCCGTGCCGAGCGTTTTCAAAAGGTTTTTCATGTATTCGCGCTTCGTGACGTGATTGCTCGGGCAGGGGTTTTTCACTACGGGAAATTCGCGCGCGACGGGTATAATGTCCTTTTCGAGGGTAAGCACGAACGGACGAATGAGCGTGACGCCTGCGCGGCTCATATGGCTTACGGGCGAAAAAGTGGACAGCCGCCCTTCGTAAAACAACGACAGCATGAATGTTTCGGCGACGTCGTCCGCATGATGTCCGAGCGCGAGTTTTCCTCCTCCGCTTTCCGCTATTGCGCCGCAAAGCGCGCCTCGACGCATCTTGCTGCAGAGCGAGCACGGACTTTTTTCCTTTCTGATGTCGAAGATCACTTCGCCTATATCGGTTTTGATTACAGTGTACGGGACGGCGAGCTCTTTGCAAAATTTGTCGAGCGGAGAAAAATCCGCGCCTAGCCCCATGTCGATCGTTAAGGCTTTAAGTTCGAATTTCTTCGGAGAAAACAGTTTGAACCGCGCGAGCGCCGCGACGAGCGCGAGAGAGTCTTTTCCGCCTGAAAGGCCGACCGTTACGATGTCTCCGTCGTCGATCATATTGTATTCTTCGATAGCTTTGCGCATTGAACTGAGTAATTTTTGCATCGACACGAATCGTTACCTCTCAAATCCGTCGTTTATCGACACAAGTATACCGTAAACCGAAGCAAAACGCAATCAAAGCGACGACGATGTCAAAAAAATGTTTGAAATATAGTTGACTAAAGGCGCGTTATCATTTATAATATATCAGTATTCGTTTAAAATCAAGGAAAAGGAATGTACAATCATGAAGAGAACTTATCAACCCAAAAAGAGAACAAGACTTAAGGTACACGGTTTTCGTAAGCGTATGGCTTCGAAGTCCGGTCGCAACGTGCTTTCGAGAAGGCGCAGAAAGGGCAGAAAGAACATAGCCGCAAGACCTCTCGGAACTCACTGACAAACATAATAAACGTACCGGTTAAGGAGTCATCTGGCTGAGCGCCGCGGTGGCTCTTTGTTTACAAGGTATAAAAGGAGTACGGCGAATGCTCGCGAAGAGATATCGTCTCACGAAACACGGCTCGTTTAATTACGTTTACCGCAAAGGCACGCCCAAAAGGAACGGGGTCATAACTCTCTGCTTCGTTGCTGGCGGTAAGGGAGTAAAGGTCGGATTCAGCGTTCCGAACAAGGTCGGCAAGGCGGTTTACAGAAATAAGGTCAAACGCAGAATGAGGGCGTTCATGCAATTGCGCGTAGGCTCTTTGAAGCCGTCTCAGCTCGTGTTCTCCGCAGGAAAGGGCGCGTGCGAATTGTCTTACGGGGAAATAAGCTCCGCTATGGACAAGCTGCTTGCGCGCTCGGGACTTTTGAAATGAGCGTCAAGGCAAAAAAGAAAAAGAGCGTAAAACGCGTGATAGTCGAAATAATCACGTTTAGGTGGCTTTTCAAAGGTCTTGTGCTCTTTTATAAGAAATGTATTTCGCCGCTTACGCCGAAAGTTTGCATTTACGATCCGAGCTGTTCGACATATATGCTCGAAGCGATCGAACGCTTCGGTGTAATAAAGGGCATAGGACTCGGCACGGCGCGACTTTTAAGGTGCGTACCTTGGAAAGAGGGCGGCTTCGATCCCGTACCGGACAATCCAAAAGGAGATATGAAATGGCTTTTTTGACGGGGCTTCTGTCCATAGCCGAAAATCTTAATCAGCCGGGAGGCATACCTTGGGAGTGGCTTATTCTCAAAGTATTCGATTTCGTTACGGTTTACGGCTGGCGTATCGTGCTTTTTACGGTGCTCTTAAAGCTTTTACTGTATCCTCTCGATATCTTCCAGCGCTATAAAATGCGCAAAAATCAGAAGATAACCGAGCGTTTAAAGCCCGACCTCGATAAATTGCAGGCGACTTATGCGGATAATCCGCAGGTGCTTCAGCAAAAGCAAATGGAACTGAACAAGCGCGAGGGCTACAGCTATTTTTCGGCATGCCTGCCCGCGCTCATAACGATGATAATATTCATCTGGTTCTTCACATCGCTGAATAATATAAGTCAATATATGATATTCAAGCAGTATGTCGAGTGGTATGACAAGTACGAAGTCGAGTATTCGAGGGTGCTTGAGGAAAACGATTACGACTCCTACCTTGCGATAGTCGAAGACGAGAACTCGACTTCCGACGAAGTAAAGCAGGCGCAGGACAAACTCGTCGAGATCAAAAGGATAGCTGTCGAAGCGGGGCAGACCGTCGTCTATGATTTTTATTACGGCGAGGAAGGCAACCGCGAAAGTTTCCTTTGGATAAAGAATATTTGGTCTCCCGACGTGCCTTGGAAAAAACCCATTCTCGACGCAAGCGGCTTTGACGGTGCGGTAGGCAATTGGGATACGAACGCCAAAAAGAGCGGTCTCGACGAGAGCACTCTCGCGCTTTTGAAAAATTCTTACGACGACGTTACTGGCAAGTTGCAAAAGGACGAAGGCAATGTTGCGAACGGATATCTCATACTTCCGATACTCGCCGCGGGTCTTTCTTTCCTGTCGCAGTTCCTGTCCATGCGCCTTCAGAAGAAGTCCGGACAGCCGCAGGCCGCGGGTATGGGCGGAATGAAGTTCATGATGTTCCTTTTCCCGATACTTATGATATTCTTCGCGGTCGGCTATACGTCGGCGTTCGCGCTCTACATCGTGCTCAACTCGGGATTTACCGTTCTTCTGAATCTGCTTTCCACCGGGATATTCGCGATCAAAGACAGAGGCGCCGAAAAGAAAGCCACGGAAACCATTATTCGCTACGGCAGACCCGATCCGCATGAGTTTATCTCGAAAGACAACCGCGCAAATTCCGATCGCGGAACGGGTGACGGCAAAAAAACTGGCGGCAACAGAAAAGGGAAATAATCATGTATAGTGTAGAAGTTACGGCAAAAAAGGCGGAGGACGCTTTAAAAGACGCATTGAAACAGCTTTCCGCAACAATAGACGACGTGGACGTAAAGGTCTTGGAAGCGGGCGGGCTGTTTCGCAGCGCAAAGCTCGTTGTGACGCTTACTCCCGATGTGAGAGAACGCCGCGAGCGCAGAAACAGAAAAGAAAAGGGGCGGGAGAATTCGAGAGAGGAAACGGCTACGCAACCTTTCAAGGAAAACAAAGCCCGTTTCGAAAGAAATGCCGAGTCTAAAAACTGTGTTGCTTCGGGACGTAAACCCGATGTAAGATCGAACGAAAGGCAGTTCAGCTCAAAAGAACAGCCGCGCTTGACTGCTCAAAGCGACGTAAACGCAGACTCTTTCGTGAAACAGCGCGAACAGCAGAAAGACAAGACCCGTCCGGAAAATGTCCGTTTACAGCAAAACGAGCAACGCGGATCCAAGGAGTCAAAATCGTCGAATGTGACGGATGTCAAAAGCGAAGTTCCCGAAAAGACGCTTGAGGCGACCAAGATTTTCCTTAAAAACGTAATGGAAAAAATGGGCTTTTCCGGCGAAATGACGGTCAAAACGCACGGCCTCGATATAGATATAACCGTGCTCGAAGAGGATTCCGCTATTATAGGTTATCGCGGCGAGACAATCGACTCGCTCGAATATCTCGCCGGACTTATCGCAAACCGCGATTCCGAAAAGTATATAAAGGTCAGCGTGGACAACAATAACTATCGCGACAAGCGCTCGGATAATCTCGTTAAACTCGCCGAGAAGATGGCGGCGAAGTGTATAAAGTCGGGACATAAAGTGAGCCTCGAGCCTATGAACAGCGCGAACCGTAAAGTGGTTCATGCGGCGTTGTCCTCAAACGAAAAGGTTACGACGCGCAGCGAGGGCAAAGAGCCAAATCGCAGAGTGGTGATTTACTGTAAGCGCGAGCGCGGCGGCAAAGGCGGAGACGAAAAGGGCAGAGCGCCTTCATCCGCGCCCGAAACGAACGCCGAAGCAAAGCAGTCCGATTCCGTTGTCGAAGAAATAATTTAACTCGGTACTTCTCTTATGAAAAAGAAGAAAACGCTTTGCATTGCGACGTTCGCAGTCGCACTCGTCTGTATCGCGTTGGGAATTGCGTTTGCGACGATTATGGGAGGAGCATGGCGCACGGTCGGCACGGTTATTGCCGTTTTCGGAGTCGTTATGCTTATCGTGTGCGCCGTAATGTCCTTGCGAAAGGAAGAGCTCACTTCTGCGCGCTACGCACGAAAAAAGAGCCTTCTTACACCTTGCGAAATCGAGTTTTTGCAGACTTTGAGAAGGATAGATCCCAACAAGTGCGAAGTTGTTTTTCAAGTGGCTCTCGTCAGCGTCATAGACAAAAAGACGCAAACTGCGTACAGGAATGAGCTGTTTAGGATAATAGATTACGCATTCGTCGACAGGCGGACGTATGCGCCGCTCTTGCTTGTCGAGCTTAACGATTCCTCGCATTTAAGAGCGGACAGAAAGCTGCGCGACGAAAAAGTCTCCGAGATATGTAAAAAAGCGAAAATGCCTCTCGTTACGTTCACCGTCGAAGAGGCAAAAGACTTTTCGCTCGTGAAACGCCGAGTGCTTTCCAAAATGCTTTGACTATAAGGTGCATGGTCAGAGAAAAATTGTTTGAAAAGCCCGTACAATTCACTTGCTTTTTAGCCCGAAATCATGTAGAATAAATAAGCGACCGAAGCACGATTACGGAGAGGTGGTTGAGTGGTCGAAGGCACACGCTTGGAAAGCGTGCGTACCCTAACCGGGTACCGCGGGTTCAAATCCCGCCCTCTCCGCCAAAAGCAATCGCGTTCTAACGCCGATACAATGCAGTACATTTTCATAAACGGGCTTGCGGGATTTGTCGCAAAGTGGCAACCCAAGCCGCTAACGTATGAAAACAACTACAATGTTCGGGAAAACGGAAAGTTTGTCAGAGCGCAGTAAAAGAAAAGAGCAACGGAAAGACCGTTGCTTTTTTCTATATCCCACCCAAGAGAACCCACCCTAATGAGACGTAAATCATAATATATACTTTTCGTCATAGATTTATATTATTTTATCTTTTTTACGCCAAAAGTGTGACAGTGTTACATAGTGGCGTAGGTAATACTATACGCCACTGCGGGCGGCTGTCGACGCCCGCACATCGCCGCAACGTTTGTCATTACGTTACACGTTACGGGGTGGACGGGTAATAGTATATAGTTATTTATTATCGGGTGCTTTTTGCACGATAACTTTTCCGTCCTTTACGGCTATAAGCATTTTGCCCTTGCATTTTGGACAGTATATTTCTATCGTAGAGCCTTCGCCCGCTTTAAGTAGTTTATACCCGCATTCGGGGCATACAACGTAATAGGTCATAGGCTTGCTCCTTGCGTTTTTAATCTCGTAGTAACCAAGCCGTCGCGTATAACGATATGGACATACTCGCCGCACTTCGGGCATTTTGTATAGCCGTCCAAGCCGTTTTGCGCTTGTATTAAGACGGCTTTACATTTAGGACAGCAAGCATAAAAATACGGCAACTTGCTTACGCTTGTTTCGTTCATAAATTATTATTCTTTAATAGCAACTCGGTCAGCGTTTTGTGTAGTGCTTTATCGCTACTATCAAAAAATGCTTTATCGACTTTATCAACGGCTTTTACGGCTTTGCATAATGTTGTTTTGCCCATATCGGTATTAACGATAGAATTTGCCCGTGTGTCTGTTTCGTGCCGAGAACACGATACCAACCCTTTTTTTACAAGTAATCTAACTGCCGAAGATACCGTCATAACATCTATCATCGAAAAATCGGAAATGTTCTTTTGCGTTACGGTTTTATCTTGTTCCGATAATTCTTCTATAACCGCCAATATAACAAATTGCGTATGCGTTAAATCATACTC
>CAJUGC010000002.1:0-119584 GCA_910585955.1 uncultured Christensenella sp. | reverse complement strand
TACATTCGGTAATCGAAAAAGGCAACGCAGAGCCGTCTAACATATTCATAACGCCGTCAGTAGTTGTGGTAAATGCGCCGAACAAATCTACTGATTTGATAGATTTATCCCATAGATGCCACTTGTTTACATCGGAATAATAATCCCAAAGTTTTTGAACGGTTGTTTTGCCCGTTACAGAGTTTTCGTATTTGAACATATAAAATACCTCCATATAATAAGTGTACTTATTATAAAACTTTTTATTATTTGTGTCAAGCGGCTTGCAATAAAAATTGTAAAATGGTATAATAATTTTGTGTTAAATATATTTCAAACGCAGTAAAAATTACATAGTTTTGTTATTCGCTTGTGCTTACCGCCTTGTGGCGTGGGTATCACCGCCTTGAAAAATTGTCAAGGGCGGCTATTTATCTCCCGTGAGGCATAAAGCCGCCGTCGCCTTCGGCGCAAACCCTTGACAATTTTACTTCGGCGGCGTTTTTGGCTAATTAAGGCGGCTAAGCACCAAAGCGAACAACAAAATTTTTAAGCCGCAGTCCGCAACGGACGGCGCAAAGGAGCAGACAATGAACAATAACGCAGTTATATACCCCCGTTTCAGTTCATCGGGACAAAATGAACAGTCAATCGAGAGCCAAATTCGCACTTGTTCAGAGTTCGCGGAAAGTCAAGGCTATGCGATTGTCAAAACGTATTCGGACAAGGCAAGGACGGGAACAAACGACAGTCGCCCCGCCTTTCAGCGTATGATTAAAGACGCCGCGAGCGGGCAATTCCAATACATAATCGTATATATGTTTGACCGCTTCGCCCGTAACCGCCGCGACAGCATTATGTACAAAGAAATGTTAAAGCAAGATTACGGCATACGGGTATTATCGGCAACGCAACCCATCAGCGACGACGAAGGCGGCGAGTTCTACGAAATGTTTTTGGAATGGAACGACGAGAAATACAGCAAGCGACTGTCAAAGCGTGTGCGCAACGGACTTGACACCAGCGTGGAAAACGGCACGTTTTGCGGCGGCTTTCTGATTTACGGCTACAAGATACGAAAAGAGCCGATAGCGGGCAAACGCGAAAGGTTTATAAAGTACGTTGAAATCGACGAGGAGCAAGCGGAAATCGTGCGCTATGTTTTTACCGAATACGACAAGGGCGTGCCGAAAAAGGAAATTGCCGACGCGCTCAACGCACAGGGCAAGCGATTGAACGGCAAGCCGTTCACGGGCAAATCGTTTGACAAGTACATAGTAAACCCGAAATATACGGGCGAGTTCTATTTTGGCGAAAGGCTATGCACGCACACATACCCCGCTATTATCGACAAAGCACTTTTCGAGCGCGTGCAAAAACGACTTGCGGCAAACCGCTATTTTGCGGGCGGTATGGCAACGGCGCGCGTGCCTTATCTTTTAACGGGCAAAACCTTTTGCGGCAAATGCGAAACGGCTATGGTCGCAGACGGCGGCACAAGCAAGACGGGCAAAACACATCAATACTATGCTTGTAAGCAAAAGAAAAAAGGCGTATGCGACAAGCACCGCGAGGAAAAAGACAGGTTGGAATTTTACGTTACGCAAATGGTACACGACTTTTTGAACGACAAGGAAAACGCAAGAAAAGCCGCCCGTGATACAATCGCGTATTACGACAAGCGAACGGGCGCGGACAATATAAAGAGCCTTGACAGCCGCATAGCGAAAGCCCGCAAGGACATTGAGGAAATGACAACGGCGTTTATCGAGGCAAAAAGCGCGTTGTTACGGGAAACAATCGAAAAGCGAATGACCGATTACGAAATACTGATAAAAGATTTAGAGAGCCAAAAAACGCAGTTAGAATACGAGCGCGGTTTGCAAATCGGCGAAAACGACTTGCTGGACTACATAGCCGAGTTATTGAAAGGCGACCCCGCCGACAAGGACTACCAAAAGCAACTGATTGACAATCTTGTGTGTAAAGTGTTTATCGACGACGACAATATTATACCGATTTTGACGATAGGCAACGGCAAGGAAATACAAAACGTGCGGCTGTCCGAAGTGAAAGAGGTTTTGGAAAAACTTTTCGGCGCAAGTGTTCAATCGCAATTACCACTCGCCCGCCATATTTAGTACCCTAAAAGGATGCTAACGGAAAGACACCGAAATATTGTGTTTTCGGTGTCTTTTTGTATTGTATAGGCACAATATATAGTAATCAAGGAGCGAAAAGCATCTTTTGTATTTAGTGATGATTTCTTTCTGTTTTTCAAAAAAACAGGAGTTGAACCAGCGAGTTAGAAATACATAATGAATGACTTGTGTATTTTCAGAAAATGCTGTATAATAGTTTTGATAAGGAGTAATTATGAAAACCTACTATTTGAAAATAAGAGATAAATTCATTTCTGCCGTTCGGGAAGGAAATAAGAAGCATGAATATCGGTTAGCTTCACCCGATAGGCTTCAAATTAAAGTAGGAGATAATCTTATTTTGATTTCCAATCAAGATAAGAATGAATTTGTAAGAACTACAGTTAAAGGCATTACAATATATAAAAATTGGCAAGAAGCTTTACAAAATAATTGGCAACAAGATTTTAAAGATTTGTTTTCTACATTAGATGAAGCGCTAAAAGAATGTTATAAATTTTATCCAAAGAATGAAGTTGATGCTTACGGAATAATGTCTTTGGAAATTGAACCGTTATATGTGGATTATTGTAACGTTACCATTCTATTGGATACAAATATAATTATTAAGAGAGAAAGTACGAATAATGCTTCTTTTGAGGTGTCTAAGTTATTTAATTGGTTTGATAAAAAGTCCGTCAAGAAATATGTACACACGCTGAGTCTGAAAGAGTTATCGACATACGGAGATGCAAAAGCAAAAGATGCCATTTTGATGAAATTAAACTCGTATGATGTTTTGCCAAATTTTCCTATTTCAAGTGATGAACTATTCGATTATGTAACATCGTTATTTGCGAATGATGAAAACGGGAAGATAGATAATGCTTTACTGCAAGAGGTTTATAATGATAATGTTGGCGTAATGGTGACAGACGATAATTTAATTCTACAAAAAGCAGAAATGCTCTATATAAGAGATAAAGTGTTATCATCTGCAGAATTATTAGAGAAGTTTGAAACAAAGTTCCCAGAAAATATAGAGTATAAGATGCTTGCAGTCGAATTGAAAAAATTTGAAGAAGTGAATTTGAATGATTCTTTCTTTGACACGCTTCGTGCAGATTATGATGGGCAAGCATTTGATCGTTGGTTTAAAAAGAAAGGGAATGAAAAGGCTTACGTTTTTGAAAGTAATGAAGGTTTGAAAGGATTCTTGTATTTGAAATTGGAATTAGAGAGTGAACCCGATTACTTGAAGATTACACCGATTCTTGCCCCAAAACGAAGATTGAAAGTTGGTACCTTTAAAATAGAGAGTTCAGGATTTAGGCTTGGAGAAAGATTTTTAAAGATTATATTTGATAACGCTCGAAAGAATGATGTCGAAGAAATTTATGTTACATTATTTGAAGATAAACGTGACGAAGTAAAAAATCTTAAATTGTTAATGGAACAATGGGGATTTGCAAAGCATGGATACAAAAATAGCAATGGGGAATTAGTTCTTGTTAAATCAATGAAAGCGTATAATCAAACTAAAGATCCGAAATTCAATTATCCCATTTTACTACAAAATTCAAACAAATTTTTTCTTCCAATAAGAGCGCAATATCATACGGATTTATTTCCTGATAAAATATTAAAGAATGAAAACATGCATCTATATGAAGAAAATTTGGCTCATAGATATGCGTTGGAAAAAATATATTTGTCTGGAGCATTCAAGATTACAGCGAAACCAGGGGATATTGTGATGGTATATCGCATGAGTGATAACATATATAAGCATTATTCATCGGTTGTAACAGGTTTAGCTCTTATACAAGAAATAATTCCTACAACAAATGTAGATGAGTGCATTGCTATTTGCAAGAATCGCTCTATATTTTCTGAAGAAGAAATTCGCAAGGTGCATGGCCAATATCATATAGTAGTGAAGCTTTTGGACTTTATAACTTTTAAGAAACCTATACCATTAAGCAAATTAAGAGAACTAAATGTGTTTGATTATAAGTCGGGTCCAAGGCCTTTTACTTCAATAAGCAACGAGGATTATCAAATTATTTGTGATTTGGGGATGGAGCAACCATAATGAAAAAGAAAATTTTAATTTCAATAAATCCTGAGCATGTGCAAAATATAATTAATGGTATCAAAAAATACGAATATCGTAAAATTGCGGCAAAGCAAGATATATCTTCTATTATAATTTATGAAACTACTCCAATAAAAAAAATTGTTGCCGAGGCTGAAATTGAGGATGTACTTATGTTTTCGCCTGAAATCTTATGGGAGAAAACGAAACAGGAATCAGGAATTACTAAAGAGTTTTTTGATAAATATTTTGAAGGTCGTGATATGGCTTATGCATATAAGCTTGGCAAAATAATAGTTTATGCGCAGCCAAAAACTTTGCATGATTATGGTGTAAAAGCAGCACCACAATCGTTTGTTTATATTTAATGAGTGTTATGGATTTTGAAGTAGATAATAATATGTCATTTGCCTGTGAGAAAGATGCAGATAATAAAATAAATTACAAAAATGAGTTTACATATCTTGCCGCATATTCACTTATTAAAAAAGTACAAGCCACAGGCGAGGTTGATGAAATTGTATTAGAGCGACTCAACAATCGTTGTGCGGAAAGAATGGGAGTTAGATGGATACCATTGTAAAATCATTATAGATTTGGAGTAGTTTTGACATTTGTTACCCGAAAAGGATGCAAGCAGAAACCGTAAAATCTTATGTTCATATTTCGTGTAAAAATACATTTAAATAGCTTTTTTTGTGCTTGAAAATGACTATAATCTTCTTAAAATCTATCATTTTTTGGGTGAAAACTATTTTGGGGAAAAGAGTATGAGTTCAAACCCCGCGCTCTCCGCCAAAAAAACCTAAATCGAACATCTCGGTTTAGGTTTTTTTTACAGATAAATTATCCTTTTGCATAGGATAAAACTTGTAATTACAATTATTATATGTTATAATAATTAAATATAAGCGTAAGGCATAACATGAATCATATTTATGCTTTGGCATGGATTATAGGACAAGCTAATCAAGTAATAGATTTATTGGAAAAAAGATTAAAAGAATCCAAGAGTGGGGATGAGCAACAAGTTTTGGAACAGATCTTGGTAAAGTTGGAGAAGTATACATATAAAATAAGCAGAATTTTTATTGCTAATTATAACAGTAATGATTATGTTGATTTGGAATAAATACAAAGGCATATATGATATGTAAAAAGCATTACTTACGGTAATGTTTTTTTTCTGTCCTTGTGATTACAATCAAAAAATCAAAAACGGTTGACATTGCGGTTTAATGGGTTTATAATTAAACAATGATACTTTGCGTCGGTGAAATTCTTGCGGATATGGCAGGCGTCGTGACAAACGGAGCGGTTTGTTACGAGCGCAGGGCAGGCGGAGCGCCGTTTAATGTGGCGTGCGCATTGAAAAAACTCGGAGCAAAGGTTGGTTTCGTAGGATGCGTTGGCGACGATTCGATGGGAAAGTTTCTTACGGACTTCGCGTCGGCGCGAAAATTCGACGTCCTTGAGATAGGTAAAGACGCACAGAAAAATACGACGCTCGCGTTTGTAGATATCGACGGGGCGGGAGAAAGGTCGTTTTGCTTCCACCGTAAAAACACCGCCGACATTTATCTTCCAGAAATACCCGATGAACTGCTCGGGAAAACCTCGATAGTGCACGTCGGCTCGCTCATGTTGTCCGAAGAGCGCGGTGAAAAGTACGCACTCTCTCTCTGCCGCAGAGCGCACGCCGCCTGTAGCCGCATAAGCTTCGACGTGAATTTCAGAGATGACGTTTTCCGAAACAGAGCCGCCGCAGTCAGATCCTGCAAAAAAATTATCGAAGAGGCGGATATAATAAAATTTTCCGAGGACGAACTTGAAATTTTCACGAAAGAGTATATCTATAGCCTTTCGTCGGATAAGCTTGTCTGTATAAGTCTCGGAAAAGCGGGAAGTATGTGGTTGTACGACGGGAAGAAAAGCGCCGTTCCGACGATTTCCGTAAAGCCCGTGGATACGACGGGAGCCGGCGACGCATTCTTTTCGGGAGTGCTTAACGGTCTCTGCGGTATAAATGCGCCTTATGATTCAGCCGCGCTTGACAGGATATTCTTTTTTGCAAACGTCTGCGGTGCGCTCAATACGCTCGGCAGAGGAGCCATAGACAACCTGCCCGATCTCGAAACTGTGAACGAGCGAATACATAACGAACGATGAAAATAAGCCAAACTAAAGACAAGCCTCAAAAGGAAGACGATTTTTAAGAAAGGCATTTAAGGCGAGCTTTGCAAAAAGGTGAAGCGGAGGGACGGCGAGAAGATATGATTCGGATTGCTATTGTAGACGATGACGCGCGGTATCGTTCCGAGGTCGAAGGGTACATCGCGCGCTATGGAAAAGAGACGGGAGAGGAGTTTGAAGTCACTTGCTTTGAAAGCGGTATGGACTTCATAACCGAGTACAAGCCCACAAACGACATAGTGTTTCTCGACATAGAGATGCCGCTCATAGACGGTATGTCTACGGCGCGTAAGCTGAGGCTTGTCGACAAAGAAATTTGTATCGTTTTCATTACGAAGATGTCGAAGTACGCAATCGAGGGGTATGAGGTAAACGCCGTAGATTTCGTGGTAAAACCGATAAAGTATTTCAACTTTGCGGATAAGCTCAAGAAAGCCATAGGCATAGCGCGGCGCAAGGACGAGAAAGAGCTTCTCATAAAAAGCGACGACAACTATTTCCGCGTCTTGGTCTCCAAGATCAAGTATGTGGAAAAGGAAAAGAACTATCTTATATATCACACGGAAAACGGAGAGATCCGAGAGCGCGGCACAATGGAAAGATTACAGTCCGAACTCGAGGGCGCGGGGTTCTCTATGTGCAACAGCGGCTGCCTCGTGAACCTGCGCGCGATTTCGCAGGTCACGCCAAACTGTGTGATTGCGGACGGCAAATCTCTTCCGCTTTCGCGTCGGAAGATCAAAGAATTCAAAGCGGATATGCTTAAATATCTGCGCGGATCTATGAAATAAGGGGAAAGAAAATGCTATACCAACAGCTGTTCGGAGACATATATTACGACATCTACGGCAATATTTTTGCCTTCGAGCTGTTCGTATGCCTTACATATTTCGTCATATTCCAGCCGCGCCGAAAATATTTCGAGCTTCGCGCTTGCCTGTCTTTTGCTGGCTATCTGGTACTTGTAAACATAAGCTGGTTCATTATTCGCAATTTCGGGACAAAGATTCCTTTTCTTACGGAAGTATTCTTTTTCCTGTCTGCGTTCTATCTCGCCGTCGGCGTGTTTTGTTCGTTTAGGACAAATCTCTTGGGAGCGGTATATTTTGCTACGGGCGCTTATGCTTTCCAACATATGACATATTCGCTCATAAACATAATCAGATCGATCTTTGCCGTTTCCATGCCCGTATGGGTGAGCGTAATTGTGTTCGACATACTTTTTTATGCCGTAGTCGGTTGCGTATTCTTTTTCTTGCTCGTATATCCGCGACGCTTCCGCTTCGGAAGCGATATTTTCGATATTCGTGCGTTTGTGCTGTCGCTGTTTATTCTCGCGCTCTGCGTGGTGCTGTCCTCGAGCGTAGACAATATCTTTGCCGAATTTATAAAAGAGGGAGTGAAAATAGACAGTCTGCGCATTTGCTGCAGTCTGTACGCGTTTGCGGGCTGTCTCTGCGCGATAGTTTTACAGTTCGGGTTTCTTCGAGAGAACAAGCTTTCGGGCGAAAAGCATATTCTCTACCAGCTTATCCGCAACGAGAAAAAACACCACGAAATGACCAAAGAGACTATAGGCATAATAAACGCTAAGTGTCACGATTTAAAACACCAAATATCGCTTTTGGAGAATATCGACAACAGAGAGATGCGCAAGGACTATGTGCGCGAGGTCGAAAGTGCGATCGCCATTTACGACAGCGTAGCCGAAACGGGAAACGACACTCTCGACATAGTACTGTCCGAAAAGGGGCTTATTTGCGAAAAGAACAATATTTCTCTGAGCTGTCTCGTAGACGGCGAAAAGATCGCCTTCATGAGTACGACCGACATAGCCGTACTTTTCGGAAACGCCTTCGACAACGCCATAGAAAAAGAACTTTGCGAAGAAGAGGACAGGCGGTTTATAAGCGTCTCCGTAAAAGAGAGCAACGGTTTCGTTTATGTGCATATGGACAACTATTGCAGCGTATCGCCCGAGTTCGTGGCGGGAATGCCGCAGACTACGAAAGGGGATAAGTTTTATCACGGATTCGGGACCAAAAGCATAGCGGGAATAGTTGCCAAATATTCGGGCGAGCTTTCGATGAACGTCGAGGACGAGCGCTTCAATCTCGATATACTTTTTCCGCCGTTTGCGTTCGACGGAGATAAATAGACGTTTTTATGATTTCGATAAATGTTTTCGAAACGACTCTTCGATTCGTCGAACGGTCGTTTTTTAATTCGTTTATACCGTTTTTACCGAATTTTCGACCGCTTTAACCGAAGTTTCCCTTTTCTTAAATAAAAGTGATAATATTCAGACATCTGAAACGGGTGCGATATGCGCTCAAAAAAATATATAAGGAGAAGGACAATGAAAATTCGCAAAAAGAATCGCAGCGGAAAGTTATTAGGTTGCGCCGCCGCCCTCGCGCTTGCGTCGGTCGTCGGCATGACGGCATTTGATCCCCCCCCATAGGAGAAACGAATGCGCTTAGCTATAATGCCGAAGCGGCGGCAGGCGGCTGGACGACCGATTTCGAGACCTACGAAGAAGAGCAGGAGTATGCGGCGCGCTTCAATAAACAGCTCGTGGAAGAGGGCGCGGTGCTTTTGAAGAACAAGAACGGCGCGCTTCCGCTCACGACGAGCGAGCGCGACATCACGCTCTTCGGCAGCAATTCCTATAAGCCGTTTTACGGAGGCACGGGCTCTGCCGGCATGACGGGCGACGTAAAGACGACCGACCTTGTCGAAAGCCTCGAAAAATCGGGTTTCCGACTCAACCGAAAAGTTCGAAACATCTACGACAACGTGGCGGGTCGCTATGTCGCCCAGCTTCACAGCAGCGGCAATATTCGCGTGGAGATCCCCACAAACCTCTTGGACGCAGCAAAGAGCTCGTATGCGCAATACGGCGATGCGGCAATAGTCACTATATCCCGTCTCGGCGGCGAGGGTTATGACGTTTATCACACAATGAAGACGATGACTTGGGGCAACATAAAGGCGTACGAGGACGAAAACGCCCATCTTCTTCAGCTCACCGACAACGAGAAAACTTTGATAAAGCACATGGGCGAGAACTTCGACAAAGTCATAGTTCTCATAAACAGCGGTCACACGCTCGAAATAGGCGAGTTGGAGGACGATCCGAACGTAGATGCGGTGCTCTACATAGGTCAGCCGGGCGCTTCCGGCTTTAAGGCTGTCCCCGAAATTTTGAAGGGTTCGGTAAACCCGTCCGGCAAAACCGTAGACGTGTATGCGGCGAACTTCAAAGCCGATCCCACATGGGCTAACTTCGGTTCCAACCTTCAGCACGACCCCGGCGAATACGACCGAGACAATCTCGATCCGGATTATACAAATAAGGTATTCAATTCGGCGGGAGAGGAAATAGACGCTTCCGTCGTAGAGTACGAGGAGGGCATTTACGTCGGCTATCGCTGGTACGAAACGGCGGCTGCGGACGGAGTTTTGAAAACTCTTGACACTTTTGACGCGGAAAAAGCCGGCGACTTCGAAGACGAATACTACAACAGAAGCAACGGTGTAGTCTATCCGTTCGGCTACGGACTTTCGTATACGACGTTTAAGCAAGAGCTTTTGACGACTGGTACGGAACTCGAAGCGGCAATAAACGCTGCGAGCGGCATTGACGCGAAAGTCGAAGTGAAAGTTCGCGTTACTAATACGGGCGACGTTTCCGGCAAGGAAGTCGCGCAGGTTTACGTTCACGCGCCTTATACTGCGGGCGGAATAGAAAAGTCCGAAGTCGTGCTTGCGGGCTTTGCAAAGACCAAGCTCTTGAAGCCCGACGAGTCCGAGGTGCTTACGCTTTCCGTTCGTCTCGGCGACATAGCGTCTTTCGACTACGACGACGCAAACAAAAACGGATATAAGGGTTGGGAGATAGAAGCGGGCAGTTACGAGTTCAGGCTTCAGTCCGATTCCCACAATGTTATAGAGAAAATAGATTGCGCGCTGAACGCAAAGACGACTACGCTCGACAACGACGGCGACAGAACCAACAACACTCCGTTCTCGAACGGCGACGACTACGACAGCCTTATGATAAATAAGGATTCCGGCAGCGCGCATATGACGATTATGACGCGCGCCGACTTCAAGGGGACATATCCTTCCATACCTTTGAAGGCAGACAGAACTTTCGGCGACGACGTTACGCCTTTCCTTGTAAGCGCAGGCAAAGATGCGGGAACGGCGGACGACGGAAGCCGATACACTTCGTATTGGAATTCGCTGAACGACCGCGAAAACGACCCTTGGATGTGGTATGCGGACGCGATAGGCGAAAATTGGACGCAGGCGGCTACGACGGCGGACAGAACGGACGGACTATCAGCCATTCAGCTCGCCGACATGATAGGTATAGACTACTTTGACGACGAGACCGTTGTCACGGAAGCGGAAGGACATATTTTTGCGGGCAAGACCCACAAAGAGGCGTGGGAAATGTTCATGAACGGACTTACTTACGACGAGATGAAAAACATTATTTCGGACGGCAGATATCAGCAGTCGCCCGGCAACGATTCGATAGGTCTCGAGTGGGGTGAGGACGCGGACGGTCCCGCGCAGCTTCAAGACGGAACCTGGTGGGCGTGCGCGGTAATAGTCGGTTCGATGTGGAACGAGGAGCTTTCCTATAAGTATGGCGTAATGGTCGGCAACGAAAGCCTGTTTCTCGACGTGCCCGGTTGGTACGGCCCGTCGATGAATGTTCATCGCTCGCAATTCGGCGGCAGAAACTTCGAGTACCTTTCGTCCGACGGACTTCACAGCGGACGCATGGCGGCGGCTATGACGCTCGGCGCGCAGAGCAAAGGCGTAAACTGCTACATCAAGCACGTCGGAATAAACGAGCAGGAGACCGATCGCTATAAGCTCACGACATATGTAGACGAACAGACAATGCGCGAAGTTTACTTCAGAAGTTACGAGTATGCTGTAAAAGAAGGTCAGGCTACGGGCGTAATGACCGCCATGACGAGAATAGGAAGCGTAGGCGCTCAGTCGAATTATATGATGATGAACGTAATGATACGCGGCGAATGGGGCTTTAAGGGCGCGGCAAATTCAGACGGCTCCGGCTGGGAAAACGGCGCGGCGAATTATTCTCAACGCGGCGGTTGCGATTTCCCGCTCGGAACGTACGGCGGAAAGAACGTCGTATACGGAGAGTGGAGCGCGGAAAAGAACGCAGTTCTCGACGATACGCTTCCCGACAAGCCCGTGGATAATATTCAGTGGTATGCTGTTCGCGTAAGCGCTATGCGTATGCTCTGGGTTGCGGCAAACACGAACTATACGGCTTTCAAGGTGAACAGAAGCTTGTTTGTCGACAAGGAATTTGCGTTTTATGTAAATATGTCGCTTAACAGCGCGGGACTCGGCATGGCGATAGACGAAAAGTATACCGAAGGCTCTAACGTGTCCTATAAGGTAACGGGCGGCAGGCTTCCGATAGGCGTCGGTTTCAACGAAGTAACGGGCGAATTTACGGACAGGGCGTTCGAGGACGGCGAGTTTGAAGTCGAAGTGACTATGTTCGTAAACGGCATGAGCGCAAAAACAGCAAAGGCAAAATTGGTCGTAGAGCCTATGCTAAAACTCGAAAACACGCTTGTTCTCAAAGTCGGAGAAAAGTTCACTACCGATATAGAGCCGATCCATTATTGGATAAGCGATTCAAACGGCGATTGCGAGTACGACTCCAATAAGCCGTATGTAAGCATAGAACTTACCGTCAACGGCGGCGTGCCCTGCGAAGACGACAATTACGAGTTGACTTACAAAACCTATTCGTTCGATGTTGACGCGCTTACCGAAAGTTCGGGCTATGTGTGGGCGAGCGAAAGCAAAAAGGAGCAGGCGAAAGAACTTAACGGCGAAATATACAACAACGGCGCTACGTTATCGTTCACGCCTACCGAAGCGGGCAGTTTCCTTCTCAATATCGCGTGCAAATCTTACTACTTATCCGGAACCAGTATCAAAAGCAAGAGCGCGAAAATCAGTCAGATCCCTATTATAGTGCTTCCTTCCGACTCCGCTGACGGCAAGACGATAGTAAGCATAAACAAGACGGGAACCGACGGACTTACGGATACCTATACTATTCTTTTCAACGACGGATCCACCTATAACTTCACGATAAGAAACGGAGCGCAGGGAGCGGCAGGCGAACAGGGCGAACAAGGTCTGCCCGGAATACGCGGTCCTCAGGGCGTGCAAGGAGAAGCAGGCAAGGACGGCGTCGACGGAACTGACGGGAAAGACGGCGAAGACGGAATTACTCCCTCGATTTCCGTCAGCGACGACGGGTATTGGGTCATAAACGGCACAAAGACCGACGTTAAAGCCGTAGGCGAGGACGGCAAAGACGGAGCCGACGGCGCGAAAGGCGACAAAGGCGATAAGGGCGACTCGGGTGCGGCAGGCATGAACGGCGAAAACGGCTCGGGTTGCGGCGGTTCGCTTTCTTCCGGCGGAACCGTTGCGGCGATCGCAGTATCGGGACTTGCCGCTCTCATAGGTCTTGCGGCAATAAAACTCTCTCGCAAAAAGAAAGAAAGCAAGTAGACAGAAATACGATAGTTGCACTCAAACGAAGAGCGCCTCGGCGGTTTACCGCCGCCGAGGCGGCGCTTCTTTCTCTAAATCACCCTTTTCCCTACATATGCTAAACGCGACTTGCGGCTTTTAAAAAGCTTAAGGGACTTCATTGCTCATATCATTATTCCACGGAGATTATCATCATGAAAAAACTGTTCAAAAATATCGGAGCCGTTGCTCTTGCGGTTACTCTTATTTTCAATATCTTCGCTTTCGTCGGCTGCGGGCATACGCATACGCCCGAGGCTGCGGTACGCGAAAACGAAGTTGAGGCGACTTGCACCAAGGGCGGGAGCTACGACGAAGTGGTCTACTGTTCGGAATGTAAAGAGGAGATCTCCCGTATGCAGGAGTTCACCGAAAAGAAAGGTCATACGGCAGGCGAGCCCGTGCGCGAGAACGAAAAGTCCGCTTCCTGTTCGGAGGGCGGAAGTTATGACGAAATAGTAAAGTGTAAGGATTGCGAGGCGGAAATTTCGAGAAAGACCGTTACGGTGGAAAAGAACGCGCACATACCGAGAGCGGCGGTGCGCGAAAACGAAGTCGAGGCTACCTGTACGAAAGCGGGAAGCTACGACGAAGTAGTATATTGCGACGTGTGCGAAGAAGAAATCGGCCGTGAAAGCAAGACTGCCGAAAAAGCCGCGCACACATATGCCGAGACGTATTCGTCCGACGCGAGCGGGCATTGGCGCAAATGTACCGTTTGCGACGACAGGAAAGATTTTGCTGAGCACACCGCCGGGGCGGAGGCGACGGAGACTTCCGCACAGAAGTGCACCGTCTGCGATTACGTCATACAAGCCCCGATAGGGCACGTCCACGCAACCTCTTTGACGCACGTTCCTGCGGTCGAAGCTGGCTGTACTGCGGGCGGAAACAAGGCGTACTATACTTGCGATTGCGGTAAGTGGTTCGAGGACAGCGCGGCTAAAAACGAGATAGCGGATAAGGAAAGCGTTAAGACTAAGCCCGTGGGACACAGCTACGAAGATGGGTGGACGAACGACGAAAACTACCATTGGCACAAGGCGATCTGCGAGCATACGACGCTTATAAGCGGAAAGAAAATGCACATATGGGACGGCGGCGTCGTCGAAGGAACGACAAAGACTTATACCTGTACGGTTTGTAAGGCTTCGAAAACCGAGACGGTCGAAACAGAGGAGTTCGTCGGTGCGAAGTATCTCGTTAAGCATGAAGAAGGAGAAAGCGTTACTTACCGTTTCGAAGCCGAATGTACGAACATAGGCGGAAAAGAAGGACCGGGCTGGTCGGGGACGTCGAAAACCATGATGGTCGCGGCGTCGGGCGCGAGCAACGGCTGCGTAATGAGTTTCCTATATAAAAAGGGTATGTCGGTCAATTTCGTCGTGGTAAGCGACAGAGACGTGGACGACGCTACGCTCGTGCTTCGCGTAGGCGCCGAATACATAGATATGCTGATAGATCCGTCCCGATATAAAGTACGCGTCGATCCCGTAGACGAACTCGATCTCATACCCGTTTCGGACGGCGGAGCGTGGGGCGCGTGGGATAAGGACTTTCTTAATTACTACACGGGCAGTAATTTCAAAGGCTATTACATAGACAGTTGGGATTGCGGCGAGATACATATAGACGCGAGTAATTCCAAGCGTGTCACGGGCATAGCGGACTTTACGATAACGACCTCTCTGCGCCTCAAAAGAGGAGTGAACTCCATATCGTTCATAACAGACAACGACATAGTGCTCGGCGGAACTCTCGAGGCGATTGCGCCCGTAATAGACGCGATAAAGATCACTACAAGCGCGAATCTCGGTCTGTACGAGCCTCGCGACAACGGCTTCGGAGCTCGTAACGCGGAAATAGAGCGTTCGTAAAATTTTTTTACCGGAGGAGATTGCCGATATGAAAATCATACTTAAAAACACGGCGTGCAGGATATGGATAGGAGTAACGGCGGTGCTTCTCGTGATCGCCCTTCTCGTGAACGTCTTTTTATGCACGACTTTCAAAACCGCTTTAAGTCAACTTTTCGGAGAAGGCGCAGTCGAACTTGTGGGCGCGGACGAGTCTGTCTACGAAAAAGACTTCGCGACCAAATCGGAGGCTCTCGCGAACGGCAACGAGGTGGCAAAGCGCATTTGCGAAGAGGGCTTCACTCTTTTGAAGAATAAGGACGGCGCGCTTCCTCTTGCGGACTCGGAAACGCAAGTCAGCGTATTCGGCAAGAACTCCGTCGATATGGCGATAGGAGGCAGCGGATCGGGCGGAAGCATCGGCGAAAAGGCGACGACTGTTTTCGACAGTCTTACGGCAAACGGTTTCTCGTACAACCCCACGCTTGCGGCGTTCTACAGTGACGCGTCTAAGTCGGGTAAGGGCAGGGACGCGAATCCGAAGGATATGGACAACGGAGAAGCCGTGACGCTTTCCGAGGGTGAAACTCCGCTTTCGAATTACACCGACGAGATCTGGAAATCTTGCGACGGGTATAAGGACGTTGCGCTGATTGTCATAACGCGCATAGGCGGCGAAGGCTTCGATATGCCTCGCTTCGACGACGACCACTTTTTGAGGCTCAAGCCGAACGAGCTTGCTCTCATAGAAAAAGTCAAGACCATGGGGTTTAAAAAGGTCGTGCTCGTTATAAACGCGGCTGCGACTTTGGAGCTTAAATCCGTAAACGACGACGACGGCATAGACGCTATCCTTTGGACGGGTTTTGCCGGCGGTAACGGCATGGCGGCGTTCGGCGAGATCTTGAGAGGCAGGACGAGCGACGGGATTTCGTTCTCGCCTTCCGGCAAGACCGTCGATACCTATGCCGCGGACTTTACGAAAAATCCCACATGGGAGAACATGGGCGCACAGCTCAAGACCAACGAGAATTTGAGCGGCGACTATTATCTGACCGTTACCGTAGACAAGCGCACGGGACAGAAAAAGTATGTCGAAAAAGCCGCGTACTTCGTCGATTACGAGGAAAATATCTACGTCGGCTATCGCTATTACGAAACGGCTTACGCCGAAGCGCTTGCCGGTAGGATAGAATACGATTACGACAGCGAAGTCGTCTATCCGTTCGGCTACGGTCTTTCGTATACGAAGTTCGATTGGACGCTTACGAACAAGGCGGAGCTTGAAAATATCGTGCTCGAAAGGGATACGTCGCTATCCTTTAAAATAAACGTCGAAAACAGCGGTACGCACGCAGGTAGAGACGTAGTGCAAGTTTATGTTACGCTTCCCTACAACGGCGGAGCGGAAAAGCCCGCCAAGGTGCTCGTAGGCTTTGCAAAGACGAAACTTCTCGCCCCGGGCGAGACCGACGAAGTGGAGATCGCTATAGAAAGTCCGTACGACTTTGCTACTTATGACTATAAGGGGGCGAGCGGCGAGCGCGGCTATGTCGCGGAAGCGGGCGCATACGGATTTCAGATAAGCACGGACGCGCATACCCCCGTAATGACCGTAAAAGCCGTCGCTGAAGAAAATATCCGTTACGACTCGGATCCGGTTACGAAAAACAAGGTGGAAAATCTCTATACCGACAACGAGGATTCTTCGCTCGATTCGGACGCCGAGCTCGGCGAACTTCTTTCGAGAAAGGATTTCGACAGTATGCCAAAACGCCGCATGGAAGAGGAGCGCGACGTTTCCGAAAGGACGCAATGGGTAAAAAGCATAGAGGAGTCCGAATCTCGGAGCAATCGTCCGAGAAAGGGCGTATCCATGCCCGTCACGAACAAAGACGCCGGCATTAAACTCATACAGCTTCGCGGACTCGACTACGACGCGGACGAGTGGGCGACGTTCATAGACCAGCTTTCCGTCTCCGAAATGAGCGACCTCGTAAATAAAGGCGCGTTTCGTACGGAGGCGATAACTCGGCTCGGCGTGCCGCTTACGACGGCGGCGGACGGACCTGTGGGCTTTTGCAATTTCGTTTCATCCGCGGCGGTATACGACACCTGTAAGTATCCTTGCGAAGTCGTGATAGCCTCGACGTGGAATGTCGAGCGCGCCCGCGACATGGGCACGGCAGTCGGCAACGAGGGGCTTGTGGGCAACGAGAAAGGCGACAAACTGCCGTACAGCGGTTGGTATGCGCCGGGATTGAATCTCCATCGCACGCCTTTCGGGGGAAGAAACTTCGAGTACTACAGCGAAGACCCCTTTCTTTCCGGTATGCTTACGGCGGCGGTAGTAGAAGGCGCGGCGAGCAAGGGCGTGTGGGTCGCCATGAAGCATTTTGCGCTCAACGAGCAGGAAACGCACAGAAGCTCGAACGGACTTCTTACCTGGGCGACCGAGCAGTCCATGCGCGAACTCTATTTAAAGGCGTTTGAGATAGCAATCAAAAAGAGCATGAAAAGCGGAGTCAAAGCGCTCGGCGTAATGAGTTCGTTCAACCGCATAGGGGAGTATTGGACGGGCGGCGATTACAGACTGCTTACGACCATCCTGCGCGGCGAGTGGGGTTTTGAAGGGCTTGTGATATGCGATTTCAACACCTGCTCGCACATGGTGAATTCCGATATGCACTACGCGGGAGGGGATCTCAATCTCGAGCTTGCGGGTATGCGCGTCTGGAAGCCCGACGCAAAAAACGCGACCGACGTGACTGTTTTGAAAGAGGCGTCGAAAAACATTCTCTATGTGATTGCGAACAGTAACGCCATGCGCGGCGACTTTATAATTCACTTGCCTGCGTGGCAGATATTCATGATCGTCGCGGACGTAGTGCTGTTTGTCGCTATTGCCGCCTGGGGAACGGGCGTCATGATTCGCGCGCACAGAAACAAAGACGACGGCGTGGACGGCAAAGCCGCCGAGACCTGCGAAAAAGACGGAAACGAAACGAGATGATACCTTAGGATCGGAGCTTCTTCCAAAGCTCCGATCTTGTCCGCATATATTTTTCTTGACATTTTGCCTGTCCGGATTTATAATATGGTCGTTAAACACAAGCAGGAGGTTATTATGATAAACGACAAAATAGCAAAGCTCATAAACGAGCAGGTGAATAAGGAATTGTATTCGGCATATCTTTATCTCGATTTCGCAAATTACTATGCGGACGCGGGTCTCGACGGCTTCGCGCATTGGTACGAGGTGCAGGCCATAGAGGAGCGCGACCATGCCATGATGATGCGCCGCTACCTTATCGACAACGGCGTACGCGTAACTTTCGATAAAATAGACAAGCCCGACAAGAAGTTCGCAAACAACATCGAACCTTTAAAGGCAGGCTTCGAGCACGAGCAGTATGTTACTTCGCTCATAAACGCTATCTATTCGGCGGCGTTCGAGCTTAAAGATTTCAAGACGATGCAGTTTCTCGATTGGTTCATAAAAGAGCAGGGCGAGGAGGAGAAGAACGCCGACGATATGGTGAGAAAAATGCAACTCTTCGGCGGCGACGCAAAAGGGCTGTACGCGCTGAACGCCGAGCTTGCCACCCGCGTTTACGCTCCTTCGACTACGGGACCGGCAATGTAACTATAAGATCGTCTGTAAAAACACAACGGCTTTTTCTTGGAAAGAGCCGTTTTCTTTTTTTTGTTTCATAAACGGCAAGGTCCTATATCCGTATCGTATAAAATTTTTCGCACATACTATTTAAGCTTAAAATCGATATTTTGACCGCCTTTCGGAGCGTTTCCCACCAAAACGAAAAGTATATAAAAAATGCAATGTATAAAAACGAAAACGCAATTGACTTCGCGGGGGGGGGGACGTGTTAAAATATATCAGTAAGATATTATCTACATCTCTCGAAAATAGAGTGGCGCCCTTTGGGTAAATTGAAAATTGCGGAAAATAGGCGGCGGAGGAAATATGATAAGAGACTATATAAAGGACAAAGCCTTGGGTTTTTGGTTTACGGCGGGAATCGCCGTACTGTCTCTCGCGACGGCGATAACCTATGCGGCGAGCTATGCGGGCACGGAGAATATAAATTGGTTCTCTTTTGCTTTTATGCTTGCGGCGTTTGTTGCGGCGGTCGTTCTCGTCGCGATCGGTCGGTTCGGGCTGACGCCTTACATACAGGCGGCGCTCGTATTTTTATCGTTGCTTTTCTTTATTTACGGCATTTACTATTATGTGTCCGTCGTGCTTGTTGGCATAGATCTCGATTCGTTCGATCCCGAATTTATAGTCTGTACGGTCTTATATGCGGCGACGTTCGGGCTTTCCGTAGCAAACGTATTCTTAAAACAGATAAAAGGCGAGGTGCGGGAAAATGCGTAAGATCTTTGTCAAAACAGCCGCGGTCGTTTCCACGATACTTTTCGGATTCATGATCTGCGTAACAGTCATTACTGCCGAGAACAGGACGGCCGTAAACAACTACTTCAATACGCAGGATTTCAAAGTCGTTGTGCCCGAGGGCGTCTCGACCGAGGATACCGAATATTTCGAAAGCAGATTCAAAGATTTGGCAACTCTTATCGAGGAAGGAAGAAAGACGGCGCAAAAAGTCGAAGCCGAAGGCGCGGTGCTTTTTAAGAACGAAGGGAAAGCTCTTCCTCTTAAAGGCGGAAGCAAGATAAGCCTATTCGGAATTTCGTCCGTCGATCCCGCTTACGGCGGAAGAGGATCGGCGCAGGCTCTTGCGCCCTTGCCGCCCGTAACGCCCAAAGAGGGCTTTGAAAATGCGGGACTCAAAGTAAACGGTACGCTTCACGACTTTTATTCCGCGCCTGCTTCCGCCGTTTATAAGCGCGCGGGCAGAGGAAGTTCGGCAAAGATAAACGACGCGCCTTGGGCGGACGTGATAGCAGGCATAGGCGGCGACGGGACGATAGCGGAATACGGCGACGCGGCGATTTACATCATGACGCGCGTCGGCGGCGAAGGTTCGGATATGTCGAGGACGGGCACGGACGGCGAGGGAGGAGATTACCTAAAGCTCTCCGAGATCGAGAAAGGCGTGCTTACGGGACTTAAAAATCTCAAAGCTCAAGGCAAGATAAAGAAGATAATCGTGCTTTTAAACGCCGCAAACCAGATAGAGAGCGGATTTCTTTTCGACGACGCATATTCCATAGACGCGGCGCTTTGGATAGGCAGCGTGGGAATAAACGGTTTCAACGCCGTGGGCGATATCGTTGCGGGAAAAGTAACGCCTTCGGGACGTCTGTCCGATACGTTCTGGTACGATCACGACGACAATCCGACTACGGCTAACGTAGGCGCGTTCGATTACGAGGGAGCCGCAAATTTCGATTTGCCGAAATCTGGTGCGGACATCGATGCAAAATACAACTCATACGTTGTCTACGAGGAGGGTATATACGTCGGCTACCGTTATGCGGAAACGAGATATTACGATGTCGTTACCAAGCGTGAAAATGCGGGCGCATTTGTCTATTCCGATGCGATCTCGCACCCGTTCGGCTACGGACAGTCTTACACGGATTTCGAGTACTCGGACTTCGTTCTCGAGGAAAACGACGACGGGAACTTTACTGTCAAAGTGACTGTCAAAAACGTAGGGGAGGATTTCGGCGGCAAAGAGGTCGTTCAGATCTATGTAAAAAAGCCCTTCGGCGCGTTCGACGAGGCAAGAGGTATAGAAAAGCCTGCCGTCGAGCTTGTGGGCTTTGCAAAGACGGAATTTCTCGAACCGAGTACGGGCATCGAGACGTTGGAGATAAAAATAGACAAAAAAGATTTGGCTGTTTACGACGCGGAAAGCGCCGAGACCTATATTCTTACCGGCGGTGACTATCTCTTTACGGCGGGTAAAAACTCGCATGACGCCGTGAATAACATTCTTGCGTACGAGGGATACTCGAAAGCGGACGGTATGGACGGGAGCGGCAATGCCGCAATGGTGGACAAGGTCTCTTTGGAGCTTGACGAAAAAAGCTATGCGGTCTCTTCGGCTACGAAAAACCCGATAAGCAATCTGTTCGATCACGCCGACGTAAACAAGTATTTTTCGGCTTCCGAAAATTCGGTTGGGTATATGACCCGCACCGATTGGACGGGTTCCGTTCCTACAAAGTCGGCAACTCTCAAAATGACGCAAAAATTGCGCGACGATATGGTAAAACAGGACGACTGCTCCGTTATACCGACCGATTCGAAAGAGTACCCTGCTTATGGGAAAAAGTCGGACATAAATCTCATCGATTTGCGCGCGGACGAAAACGGCGATCCGATTTCTTACGGTGACGAAAGGTGGGACGAATTGCTGGATAAGCTTACCTGGAACGATACGGTGAGTCTGCTCGTTTCCGGTCTGCAAAGCACTCGGAATCTGATTTCGATAATCAAGCCGGGGACGGTCGAACAGAACGGACCGACGGGGCTTACTCAGCCATATAACAAAAACCCGCTCGGCAGAGCTGCGCGCGTAAACGATCCCGATAAGGAAAAGACTCCGCCGTACTATCCTTGCGTGGGGATTCTTGCCTCCTCATTCGATATGAAACTCGCTGCCGAATACGGCGATATGCTCGGAGAGGACGCAATTTGGGCGGGATATGCGGGGTTCTACGGCATAGGACTCAACACGCATCGCAGCGCATATGGCGGCAGAGCGTACGAGTACTACAGCGAAGATCCGTTTCTCACCGGCAATATGGCGAGCGCGCAGGTCGCCGCTCTTCAGTCTCACGGTTGTAACGCCTATGTCAAGCACTTTGCGCTCAACGACGGCGAAGCTCAGCGAAACGGAATAAGCGTTTGGGCAAACGAACAAACTTTACGCGAGATATATCTGAAGCCGTTTGAAACCGCGATAGTAAAAGGCGGAGCTACGAACGCTATGGCGGCGTTCAACCGTCTCGGCGCATATCATTGCCCCGCGGACAGATCGCTTCTTACCGATTTTCTTCGCGGCGAGCTGGGCATGAAGGGTTTTGTCGTTTCGGATATGTATTCCATAGGTTACAAAGCTCCGCAAATGCCGATATTCCTTGCGGCGGGTTGCGACCTTCCCGACGGCGAGATCGAAAAAGGCAACCCCTATAAGGCGTTTGCGAAAGACCACGGAGAAACTGCGTGGCAGATGAGAGAAGCGGCAAAGCGCATCCTGTATGCCACGGTGCACAGCAATGCGATGAACGGCTTTTCTCCCGAGATGTATATAGTAAAAGTCGTACCCGGCTGGCAGGTTGCGGTAATTGTGCTCGATTGCCTGTTCGGCGCAATGTTTGCGGCAAGCGCGGCCATGGCGGTATTGACGATTTTAAAGGGTAAAAGGAGAAATTAGAATGAAGAAATTATTTACGAGAATGTTGCCCGCGCTTGTGATTGCGCTCACGCTCTGCTTCGGAGCGTTGTCTCTCACGGCGTGCGGCGAAAAAGACGCGGTGTTCACTGGGCAGGGGGAAATGCGCGGAATGAAGATCGATTGCACGCTCACGCTTGCGACCGACGGAACGGCAACTCTCAAGGCTTCCATAGATACCGACATTCAAAGCATAAAGGATCAAATCGAGCCCATGCTTCAGGCAAGCGGCACGTTCGAATTGAACGGCGACGTTTACACAGTGAAACTCGGCGAAGGCGCTACGGCTCGCACGTTCACTTCCACTTACGATTCGGCAAGCAAGACGCACAAGATCGATTATTCGATAATCGGACCCGAAGGAAGCGTTCCCGTAACGCTCACCTACAAAGCGTAAGTTATACAGTAAAATATACAGGCAAAAAGCAGTCGCGGCAAAAAAGTGCCGCGGCTTCTTTTGTTAGTGCGAAATTTTTTTTCTTTTTCGGAATAAAAGGCGCGGAGAGAAGTATACTAACCGCACTAATCCAAAAAGGAGACAAATATGAACGCATTACTTTCATTACTGACCCTTGTCGCTACGCTTTCGGGCGGTTGCGACGTAGACGCTTTGCCGCAAGAACCTACGGTAGACGTCGCCAAGAAGATAGAGATCAATTTTTCCGGCGACGACAAGAACTTCGGATACGACGGCGAAACCGACAGACGCGACGACGGAAAACATCGTCGTCCGCCCGTTCCGAGAACGGCTGACGAGAATTTGAGCGACAGCGACAAAAGCTATATCGAAAAGAAGAAAAAGCTTGACGAAGAGTTTAAAATAATGTTCGAGCTGAAAAAACAGCTCGACGCTTGCCAGGGCGCGATGTCGGCTAAGTGGGAAGAGTACTACGCTCTTTCTCGGGCTTACAACGAGGAGCTTCAAAAGCTTGTCGCTTCCTGGGTCACGGACAGTCTCTACGACTGATATCCTCTATCCCAAGGCTCTCCTTGAGTCAATGGAGCTGTCTGCACAACTCCCGCCACACAAAGGGCTCCCCTTGAGTCAAGGGGAGCTGTCACGAGGAACGAGTGACTGAGGGGATTGTTTACGATACTATCTTGCGAGCGGTCTTTTTCAAAGTCCGCCCGCTTTCTTTTTGCGGAAAAACCGATAACGCCCGTCAAATGCTTGCGAGGCGGCGGGCTTATGTGATAGAATAGAAAGGAATACATAAAAGAGAGGTATCCGAAGTGAAATTAGGAGTGGTCGGCTTGCCGAACGTAGGCAAGAGCACGCTGTTCAACGCAATAACCGAGGCGGGTGCGGAGTGCGCCAATTATCCGTTCTGCACGATAGAGCCGAATGTCGGTATGGTGGCGGTGCCCGACGAGCGTCTCGATGTGCTCGCAAAGCTCTACAATACGAAAAAGGTCACGCCCGCCGTGCTCGAATTCGTCGATATAGCCGGACTTGTCAAAGGCGCGAGCGCGGGCGAGGGACTCGGCAATAAGTTTCTTTCGCATATACGCGAGGTGGACGCTATAGTCCACGTCGTGCGTTGCTTCGACGACGAGAACATCATTCACGTCGACGGGGCGGTAAGTCCTTTGCGCGATATAGACACAATAAATCTCGAGCTCATTCTTGCAGACATGGAGACGGTAAAACGTCGTCTCGACAAGGCGGAAAAGCTTGTAAAAACGGGCGAAAAAAAATACGCCGAGGAAGCGGCGGTCTGCAAAAAGATCTACGATTGCCTCGAAAGCGGCAAGTGTGCGAGGACGCTCTCTCTTTCCGCCGAGGAAAAGGAACTTTGCCGCGACTTTTTCTTGCTCACGTCTAAGCCCGTCATCTACTGTGCGAACATAGGCGAGGGCGACATAGGCTGTTCGGACAACGATTACGTCAAGGCGGTCAAGACGTTTGCGAGCGAAGAGGGAAGCGCGACCGTCGTCATTTGCGCGAAAGTCGAGGAAGAGATCTCTCGCCTCCCGAAAGACGAACGCGGAATGTTTCTCGAGGAGCTCGGTCTCGGCGAAAGCGGTCTGAGCCGAATAGTCAAGACGGGCTACGAACTTTTGGGGCTTATGAGCTATCTCACGGCCGGCGAAAAGGAAGTGCGCGCTTGGACGATCGAACGCGGCACGAAAGCGCCGCAGGCGGCGGGGAAAATTCACAGCGACTTTGAAAAAGGCTTTATACGCGCGGAGATAGTTTCGTACGACGACCTTGTTTCTCTCGGAGGTTTCAATGCCGCGCGCGAAAAGGGCAAGGTGAGAAGCGAGGGCAAGGAGTATGTCATGCGCGACGGCGACGTGGTGCTCTTCCGCTTTAACGTATAGATTCTCTTGAAAACACATTCATCGCCTCAGGCGGGCTATGTGCGTCAGGTCGTCTTTCTCGAGTGCGATAAAGTACGCTCCCGGTTCGACTTGCCGCGGGCGGCCGTCTGACGCTCGGCTGTACTTTCAAGTGCGTTTTGTGATAGGGAGGTCATGTTCATACAATGGATTTAAAAAAGATAATTAGCGAAACAATAGGCGGCATAACCGCTTCGGAAAGCGATATTTACGCACTTATAGGCGTGCCTGCTTCGCCCGAAATGGGCGATTATTGTCTCCCGTGCTTCAAGTTCGCAAAGGAGCTTAAAAAGTCGCCGCAGGCGATAGCCGGCGAGATCAAAGACGTGCTCGACCGTCGCCGCGACTATCGTCCGTTTACTGTGAGCGTAGTTGGCGGATATTTGAATTTCCGCTTCGACAGGACGTTCATAGCTTCGCACGTTTTGCCGGAGATAATGTCGGGCGGCGAAACATTCGCACCGAAGGAGAGCAACGGAAAGACGGTATGTCTCGACTATTCGTCGATAAACATAGCGAAGCCTTTTCATATAGGACACCTTCTGACGACGGCGATAGGCGGTTCGCTCTATAGGATATACAGGCGTCTCGGCTACAACGTAGTAGGCATAAATCACCTCGGCGATTGGGGCACGCAGTTCGGAAAAATGATAGTCGCGTATCTGAAGTGGGGCGACGAAAAGGACGTCGAAAGCCGCGGCGTTCACGCGCTTGTCGAACTGTATGTGCGCTTTCATAAGGAAGCGGAAAACGATCCCAAACTCGACGACGAGGCGCGCGCCTGGTTCAAAAAGATCGAGGACGGCAACCCCGAGGCTCTCGGACTTTTCGAATATTTCAGAAGCGTTACTTTGAAAGACGTGAACAAAGTTTACGATCGGCTCGGCATAAAGTTCGACAGCTATAACGGGGAGAGCTTCTACAACGATAAGCTCGACGGGGTAGTGGAGCTTTTAAATAAGAAAGGACTCCTTAAAGAGAGCGAGGGCGCACAGATAGTCGATTTTTCCGATTACGGTATGCCGCCGTGTCTTATTCTGAGAAGCGACGGGGCGTCTTTGTATGCGACGCGCGACCTCGCCGCGGCGATCTATCGCAAGGATACCTACGATTTCGATAAAAATCTCTACGTCGTCGCGTATCAGCAAAATCTTCATTTCAAGCAGGTTTTCAAGGTGCTCGAACTTTGCGGTTTCGATTGGGCGAAAGACTGCGTGCATGTGCCGTTCGGCATGGTCTCGCTCGAGGGCGGGGCAAGCCTCTCGACGCGCAGCGGCAACGTCGTCTATCTTTCGGATGTGCTCGAAACCGCCGTGCAAAAGGCGGAAAAAGTTATAGAAGAAAAAAATCCTTCGCTCGAAAATAAACGTGTTGTCGCCGAACAAGTCGGCGTAGGCGCAGTTTTGTTTATGGCATTGTCCACTTCGCGGATAAAAGATCTCGTGTTCTCGTACGACAAAGCGCTTTCGTTCGACGGCGAGACTGCGCCTTATCTTCAGTATACGCACGCGCGTTGCAAATCGGTGCGCGATAAGTGCGCGGACGTAAAGCTAGAAGGTATGGATTTTTCGGTGCTCTCGGATGAGGCGAGCGCCGCAGTCATACTTTTGCTTAACCGTTATGAAGAGGTGATAAAGGACGCCGCCGAAAAGTACGAGCCGAGCATTTTGTCGAAATATCTCATCGACCTTGCCCAGAGTTACAACGCCTTTTACGTCGGACACAGAATTTCGGGGGAAGAAGAGCGCGTGACAAAAGCCCGCCTCTCTCTTTCCGAATGTGTCCGCAAAGTCCTAAAAGACGGGTTGAATTTGCTCTTGATAAACGCGCCGGATCAAATGTAAAAAGTCCCGACGGCGAATTAACGTCGCTAATAATGGCTGCTTTAGAACGACGAACAATTTCCGCAGCGGTTATTGTTGTTGCCGCAGCGGCAGTTTCCGCTGTTATTGTTGTTTCCGCAAGAGGAGACGAGCATGGCGGCAATGATCGCTTCGTTTATGGAAGAAACGTCGCTGTCTCCGTTTGACAGGAGAAGTATTATAAGCAACAGGCGAAAAATATCGTCGGACGACATGATAGAGCCTCCTTCAAAATCCGAGCATATTAGTTTATATGTGACAAAATCCCGCTTTGCCACTCTGTTGACGACGCGGGGTTTTGTATATTATAATTAAACAGTAGTTTTATATTCGGAGAAAGGAATGGAAGATAAGATACTGCTCGACGCTTATACGCGCAGTCTCGTACGCAAATACGATCTGCACGGAGACAATTTGCGGCTTCTCGCGGACTTTTTCGCAGCGCTTTCGGATTCTACGCGCATACGCATAATCTCTGCGCTCAGCATATCCGAGATGTGCGTGTCCGATCTTTCGACTTTGCTCGAGCTCAATCAAACGACGGTCTCGCACCAATTGCGCACGCTTCGCGCCATAGGAGTCGTCGATTGCCGCAGACAAGGCAAAGTCGTGTTTTACTACATAAAAAGCAAAGTCGTGCTCGACGTCATGACGAGCGCGTCGGACTTTTTATGACGTATTTTTTATATCGACATATGCTCAAATGCGAATATGTGCTTGTTTGCCTATGCGCATATATTGAGGCGGGACGGGGGAAAGGAGGGTAAAGCAGTTGCGCTTTGCGCTTGTTTGTGCTACAATATTTCCGAAAACCATTTCGGAGGTGTTTATGACTGTCATAGGCAACAAGTGGGACGAGATTCTCGGCTCGGAGTACGTCCGCCCCTATTTCGAAACGCTAATGGAGAAAGTGAAATCGGAGTACGAGACGCATACGGTGTTTCCGCCTTACGATCTTATGTTCGCCGCGTTGAAAACGGTGGATTACGACGACGTTAAGGTCGTCATATTGGGACAAGACCCTTACCACGGCGACGGACAGGCCAACGGTATGGCGTTTGCCGTGGGCGACGGAATAGAGCTTCCTCCGTCCTTGAAAAATATCTATGCGGAGATCGAAAGCGACATAGGAGCGAAAATGCCTCAAAGCGGCACTCTCATCGGCTGGGCCAAGCAAGGCGTTCTGCTGCTCAACACGGTGCTTACTGTGCGTCGCGGCGTGCCTCAATCTCATTCCGAACTCGGTTGGAAGACGTTTACCGACGCGGTGATCGCCGCCGTCAATCGCCGAGAAAAGCCCGTTGCGTTCGTTTTGTGGGGTGCGAACGCTATTTCCAAACGACCGCTTATCGACGAGCGACATTTTGTAGTGACTTCTCCGCACCCCAGCCCTTTGTCTGCCTATCGCGGATTTTTCGGCTCCAAACCCTTTTCGCGCGTCAACGATTTCCTCTCCCGCAACGGTTTAAAGCCGATAGATTGGGCGAACGCAGAAGGGCGGGAAAGAGCGAAGTATTACGATTATCCTCCCACCGCTTCCATTCGCCGCGCCTAACGAGTCCCGAAGGCTTATATACATACTCGCCTTCGGCTTGCGGCGTTCGCTTCGCCGTATAATGGCTCGCTCGGCTGAGCGGTCGTGTACGTCTTAGTACACTCCCTTCGTCGGTGCTCGCTTGCCTTTAACTGCTCGCATCTAAGCCTTCGGGCGTCCGTATTTAATCCTATATTGGCAAGGGGAGCTGTCACGAGGAACGAGTGATCGAGGGGATTGTTATCCTATATTCGTCTACTTTTTCGAAAAAAGGTATAGTAGAGTACCCGATATTTTCGCGTCTTGTGTCGAAAACATCGAGTACCCGTTTCTTTCGACAATGTGTCGAATATAGCGAGTACTCGCCGTTTTCGACACAAAGCGATATTTTTGTCAAACGCCGTATTTTACGACTTTTATACTGCCGCATTCTCGCGTATTGACGAATTCGACGAGACGGTGCAAGTTGCCGCAGCCGACTACCACCTCGACGCACTCGTCGCTGCGTTTGTAGCCTTCGGGCGCGCATATCTCGCGGATAAAATATCTTCCGCAGGGCAGCGGGTCGAATACGAGTTCGCCGCACTCGTTGGTCACGCCGCAGGCGATCTCCTTACCGCACTCGTCGCAAAGCACAAATTTAGCTCCGCAAAGCCGTTTACCGTTACACATTTCGCATACCTCCTGTGTTTAAAGCCCTTTTAAGGCTATGTACGGAGCTTATGCGCGGAAAAAATTTGCCGCTTCTACAAACAATATATTTACAAAACGGTTTATTTGTGCTAAAATAGTAAGACGATAGTATAAAGGAGTGAGCATGGAAAACACCGACAACAAAAAGAGCGGAAAGCCGAATGTGCTCATAACGGCGCTATTGTCTCTGTTTGCTCTCATAGCCGCGCTTCTTATCGCGCTCATAGTAATGGCAGGCGTGTCGATTTTTCGCAATTCCGACGGCGGAAAAGGCGAAAGCGAGATTTACGCCGAGATCTACGAAAAGTACAAATACAACGCGGTCGAAATTTACGACGGCGTAAGAAACATCTACGGAAGCGCGTTTGCCTATACGACGGACGAAAACGAGATGTATCTTTTTACGAACTACCATGTCAGCGGCGAGGACGTATCCTCCCTTTGCGCGCGTTTCTACGGCAGAACGTCTTACGAAAAGGCGGGTGAGCTCGAACTGATCGGGTACGATCCTTACTATGATATAGCGCTTTTGAAAACAGATCGTTTTCCTGAAAATCCTTATGTGGACATTCGTGCAAACGGAGTGGCGGCGGCTAAAACCGGAGGGAAAATACTTTGTCTCGGAAACAATCTCGGCTTCGGGATTCAGGCGCAGAACGGCATCGTTTCCACGCCGAGTCTCGTGACCAATCCGCAAAAGAGCATTCATAATTCCGCGCTGTATACAGTAGCCGTCATCGGCGTGTGCGCGCCGTTTAATTCGGGTAATTCTGGAGCGGCCGTCTACGATATGAACGGCGGACTCGTCGGCATGAACACTTGGCGTGTTACGACTAATTCCGCGGGCGAGAGCGTATGCGATACCTGCTATCTTACGCCCGCGCCCGTGATCGCCGCGATGTACGACGTGCTGGTAAAAAACGAGCAGAACGGACTTGTCGATTTCCCCGCGCTTTCGTTAACCGCCGGCGAATACGGAACAATGTATATACAGGCGCTTCACACCGAAATAAAATTCGTGGATTTTAAGCTTACCGTCACGCATATAGATTCCACAGGCACGAAACTGCTTTCGGAGGGCGACGAAATTACCGAGATAGGCGGACTGAAAGTCGAACCGTGCGACTTCGTTTCCGTCGTGGGCGAGCTTTATAAGTACAACACTTGGGGAGACGGAGAAAAACTCACGCTTACCGTAATTCGGGGCGGGAACGAGATAAAGATTACCGTCGGCGAATTGGGAGGTATAAAGCGATGAGACGAAAATCGATTCTTTCGATACTTGCCGCAATGACCGTCATATTGTGCTGTGCGCTTTCGGCTTGCGATCTGCCGTTTTTCGGCAGTGATCCCGCGCCACTTCCCGAACCCCACCTTATAAGCGAGGGCGAGGCGGAAAAAGAGCCTGTGCGCAAGATAGACGAAAGAGAGGAGCGCGCAGTCGTCGGAAACTCGTTTTACGAGCGTCAGCTTTCGCTTGCGGAAGTCGTCGCGGACGGCTTTCGACCGAGCTTTTCGGAAGACGGCGGCGATGTAAAAGAGCTTTACGAAGTTGCGATTTCCATTCTCGATCGCTATATAAAAAACGATTTTACGACTTATGAGACGGTGCACGCGATCCACGATTATATAGCCTACAACACTGTCTACGACGAGGAGTTATACTCGAAATTTCTCGCCGATCCGAAAAGCGTTTCAAGCTCGCACGATTCTTTCAATCTTGCCGGCGTTTTTAAGGAAAAGCTCGCCGTGTGCGACGGTATAAGCAAGGCGTTTAATCTTTTGTGCGGCATAGAAGGAGTGCGGAGCGTTCGGATTGAAGGCGAATATGCGGGCGGGGCGCACGCGTGGAACAAGGTCGAAATAGACGGCAAATGGTATAACGTCGACGTGACGCTCGACAGCGCGCGCATAGACGTGAATGGAAGCATGGGACAATATCTTCATCACGGCTTCTTTCTTTTGTCGGACGACGATATAAACTCGTCGCCGTACGGAGCGCACAGAGCCGACCCGAGCTATATCGCAAATCCCGTGAATTTCGACGCATACGAGACCTATCCCGTATACGAGGGGCTTGAAACCGAGATAGACGGAAAAAGCTATTCGATACTTATAACTTCATCGAGCGAATTTAAGGAGCTTTTCAAGGCGGCGGCAAAGGCGGGGAGGAAGAAAATAGGCAAGCTTGAAGCGCGTATCGATATCGCGGGTACGGATCTCGGTAAGGTCGAAGCTTTCGATTCGCTGTTTCGCTCGGCTGTAAAGGAAGCAAAGTCCATAGACTTCATGCTCGACGAAGACAGAGGAATACGCCCGTTCGTGCGATATCCGAACGGCGTCGTCTTGATTCTTTTGTATATGTAATTCACTCTTAAGGAGATCACCGATATGTTTGAAAAAGTAACGCAAATGCTGTCCGATTTCTTGAAAGTCGATAAAGCGGCCATAACTCGCGATACGGATATAAAGAGCGACCTCAAAGCCGACTCTCTTCTCGTTGTCGAAATGCTGTTTGCGCTCGAAGACGAAACGGGAATAATAATTCCCGACGAAAAGGTTGAGGAACTCACGAAGGTCGGCGCGCTTGTAGACTATATAGAAGCGAATACGGCGAAATAGGTAGATGACGTTTTCATTTTCGCAAGTACCGTCTTGTCCGAAAGAAAGCGTGACTTGCTACGCCGAGCGCCTCGGAACGCACGGCGGAGCTTTTTTGCCTTACAATCTTACTGGCGAGGTATACGAAATAACAGCCGACGGAGCGCACGCGGGGTTTTTGTTTGCCGACGGAGGAGTGCTCGGAGGCTTTTTTCTCGAACCCAAATTCCGTCTTTATGCCGAAACCGCCTTCGCTCTCGCGCTAAAGCAGCTCGGGATTACCCGGGCAAGAGTGCTCACAAGCGATTCGCCGCTTGTTGCGCTGTGCTGCACGCGTTGGACGTATACTCGGGCGAGCGCGCTGTGTTTCGAATACGTCGGCACGGACAACGAGCCCGAAACGGCAATGCTCTGCGCAAACGAAAGCGACCGAGAGGAGTTGGAGGCGTTCGGTTATATCTCTTGCGCGGAAGTAGATCGGCTTATGCGCGAAAAGTCGATCTACGTTTACAAAGAGAACGGGAAGGTGTCCGCGTTCGGGACTGCGGAGTGGGGAGAACGCGAAGGCTTTATAGGGGTCGCCGTGCGTGCGGACAGACGGCATTGCGGGATAGGAAGATCGGTGCTCGCTCGCCTCGGAAAAATGCTTGCGGACTATTCTCGCGCGGCGATAGCCGTTTGTTCGGTTCGAGACGTTGCTTTCGAAAAAACTCTCGAATCCGCGGGCTATGTTTGCTTCGATAAGGTCATCGATATAGAGTTTTGATCGATTGTTTTTCTATTTTTTCATTTTATATACAAATCGATTGCCAATTATTCTCAAAAAGAGTATAATCAAGTACGACAACGGTTTATATTAACGAGCGTTAGATAGGAGGCTGCTATGGCGATAAGACAGGAATACGGCGAATCCATAGTATGTATGACTTGCGGCAGCGCAAATCTGAGCATAACTCATTCGCCTATGGGAATAGAATACTGTACCTGTAAGCAGTGCGGTAGAAAATTCGTAGTGCAGACTACGGGCGAGGATTTTCTCGATAAGTATATGGCTGCGCGCGGTCGGTTCTTTACCGAGCTCGAGAAAGCGGATTTTGCGCGCGGAAGAACTTTCGACGCTAAAAAAGAGTTGGACAGTCTCGTATCGTCTTACGCCGTGCTTGCGGAAATAGATACTATTTACTATTGGTATAAGATAGTTCTTCTCACGGATAATTTTACGAATTATTCCCGCTTGAAAGAGGCGGAAAAAGAATATCTGAAGATCCCGAAAGATTTGTGTTATTTTATTTCCGGCGAGGACATAGTCCGCGAGCAAAAATATAAAAAGCAATACGACGCATACATATCTCATCTAAACGAGGAACGCGAAAAAACCGCCGCTAAAAAGCGCAAAAAGAAAAAAGCCGCGTTAGGCTCGGTAATAGCCGTTCTGCTTGCAGCGCTCATAGGCGCGGGAGCTTTCGTATATCTGTACGATCCTTCTCTTACCGATACCGAAAACGGGATCACAGTGTATACAGATAACTCCTCGTTCGGCTTGATAGGTAAGTTCGGCGCAAAGCTTGCCGCGGCAAAGCTCGCCGACGGCGAGGATAAGTATGCGGAAGCGGCGGCGGCAATGGAAAAAATTTCGGGTAAATTCGTTCCGTACTCCGTTTCGTTCGGAGAGGGAAACGAAACGCTCAAAAACGACGCAGACGCCGAGATGCTTTTACCCGAAAGTTACTTAAGCGAACGCGTCAAACTCTACACGCTTTCCGAGGACGGAAAGACGGCGAACGAGACGGAATTCGAGTTGAACGGATCCGGCGATTCGATAAGGTTCAAGATCGCGAGATCCGGCATTTATATTCTCGCCGAAGCTCCTTGCCGGATAAAATTCGATACGGCAGGCGGCGATTCATTAGAGGATGTTTTCGTAGTCTTAGGCGGTACTCTAGGCAAAATCGAGCCGGAGCGCAAGGGCTATACGTTCGACGGCTTTTATGTCGGCTCGGAAAAGTTCGACGTCGATACGCCGATAAACGACGATATGACTCTTTCGGTTCGCTTTACTCCGAAAACTTACACCGTATCGTATTATTTCGGCAACGAAAAAGTCAAGACTCAGCAGGTCACTTACGACGAGGATACGAAGCTTTACGTTCCCGTGCGCGAGGGATACGTTCATAAATGGTATCGCGACGGTGTGGAAGCGGTAGACGGGATCTGGAAGACGGATTCCGACGTGCGTCTCGACGGAGAGTGGACGGCTGTCCGCGCCGTCGTGACGTTCGACAACGGTTTTCAAGCGCCCTCTTATTCTGCGGAAGTTGCGTTCGACGCAAGCAAAGAGGACGTAGAAGTTCCGCATTGCGTCGGTTATGTTTTCGGCGGGTATTATACGGGAAAGGACGGCGCGGGAGACGAAGTGTACGCTTCGGACGGAAAGGGAAGCGGCGTTTGGAAAGTGACGGAGGATACGAAGCTGTATGCTAAGTGGACAAAAGATTCGGCGTATTCGGATTTTACTTATATAGAGACGGAGTCCGATCTGACCGAAGTGCGCGCAGATCCGAGCGGGAAATTTCTGCTTGTGACCGATCTCGACTTGGGCGGTGCGTCCTGGACGCCTCTGCCCGAATTTGCGGGGACTTTCGACGGCGGCGGAAACGCGATATACAACTATACGATAGAGTTCGGCGTCGAGGAAAGCGGCAACACGTTCAGCTATCTCGGATTATTTTCCAAAGCAGAAGGTACGATCAAAAATTTGCAGGTGGGCAAAGAGGGATATACTACTTCGGTAAAATATTCCAAAATGCACCGTCGCCCTGTCGCCGGTCTTATCGTCGGCGAAATACGCGGCGGCGGCAAAGTGGAAAACTGCAGAGCGATAAATTGTTCTATAGATGTTTTTTCCGAGACAAATAAGCAGGAATATCGCGATTGGGATTGGAACGTCATGGCGGGTTCGATTGCCGGAAGCGTAAAAACAAACTCCGTGATTCGCGGTTGCTATGCCGAGAATTGCGATATTTCGGTCACGGCAAGAGCGCAGTATAACAAGATAGACGCGTCGCCGTGGGCGGGCGGCATCGTGGGGCAAGCGTCCTCGTCTACGGTTGCCGACTGCTATGCGAAAGATACGGTCGTATCCGCGCACGGAATACGTCTTAGCGGCGGGCTTATGCCTGCCGACAATGCGCAGCCTCGTGCGGGCGGCATTATAGGCAGAGCGGACAATACGGCGATAGAACGCTGCGTGGTTTACGGCAATACCGTAAGCGCTACGGGCGAGGGCGGCTCGAACCGTCATTGGGGAAGTATAATAGGAGAGACCTCAAACACGCGTCCGCTGAGTCTGTTCGGTATCGACACAAACTTGCAATGCAGCGGTTCGAATACGGGTTATGCAAATTACAAGACGCTTTCCGTCGATTCGTATGCCGATCTCGTTGCGACGGATTCCTCGTTCGAAAACGGATATTGGATAGACGACGACGGGAAGATCGCGCTGAACTTCGATGAGATGAGGTGACGGGTCTCGCACTTCTAAGCTCATTGTAATATATGGAGGAACTATAAAAGCGGCGGTATTTCCGTCGCTTTTAACATAACTTTCACAAGTTCGGTTCATGGTTTGCGTTGACAAATTCGCTCTTTGCGAGTATAATTTTATAGAACGGCATAATTGTATCGCACGAATACTTGCAAGGAGGCTCGCCCATGAATAAGATAGCTAAGTTTATAGTCGAAAAGCGAGCGCTTTTTTTCGTTTTGTTTGCCGCTCTCATAATATATGCGATAATCGGTATACCGAAAGTGGGCATAGAGTATTCGATAACCTCCTATCTCCCGAAAGATACGGATACGGCGAAAGCTCTCGAAATAATGGACGAAGAGTTCGTGACTTACGGGGCGACGAAGATAATGATAAGCAACATAACTTACGAGCGCGCCGAAAGTCTGTATGAGGAGATAAAGGAGTACGACGGAGTAAAGAGCTTTTCTTTTAAAAACAGTTCCGACTACTATAAGGATTCCTGCGCGCTGTTTAATATAACATTCGACGGAAACAATGAGGACGAAGCGTCCAAAGCGGCGTTTGAAAGAATAAAAAAGCGACTTGACGGATACGACTATTGCGTGCCGTCGCCTCTGGTCGAATCGTTTGCCGACATTCTCGCGAAAGAAATGGTGGTTATCCTTGCGATCGCGGCGGCAGTCATAGTGCTCGTTTTGTTGTTTACTTCCAAAAGTTTTGCCGAAATACTCGTCTTTCCCATAGTGTTCATAGTCGCGGCTTTGCTCAATATGGGGACGAACCATTGGCTCGGAAAAATATCTTTTATATCCAATTCCGTCTGTATAGTTTTACAGCTCGCTCTCGCCATAGACTATTCGATAATACTCTGCCATCGGTTTACCGAGGAGAAGGAAAAACTTCCGGGGAATGCAAGCGAAGCCATGACGCGCGCGCTTGCAAAGTCTATTCCCGAGATTTCTTCAAGCTCCCTTACGACGGTTTCCGGACTCGTCGCCTTAATGTTTATGCAGCTCAGGCTCGGATACGATCTCGGCATGGTGCTTGCAAAGAGTATCGTATGCTCGCTTCTTACGGTGTTCCTCCTTATGCCGGGTCTTTTAATGACGTTTTCGGGACTTATGGATAAGTCGCGCCACCGCAACTTCGTGCCCAAGATAAACTTTCTCGGAAGGGGCATAGTCAAGATACGTTACATACTGCTGCCAGTCTTTTTGATAGTTTTTTCGCTTGCCGCCTTTTTCTCTCAAAGACTCGAATATGTGTATTCGGAAGCGGCGATAGACACCGCAAGACCTACGGACACGATGATTGCCGCACGCCGCACGGAGGAAGTGTTCGGTTATGACAATATGTTCGTTATACTCGTGCCCAAGGGCGACTACGAAAAGGAGCGGCTTGTCCTCGATACCGTGGAGAGCGAGGAGATGATCTCTTCCGCGCTCGGCATAGCGAACATAGAAATAACCGACGGCTACTATCTGTCCGATACCGTGACATACCGTGACTTTTCCGAAATGTTCGATATTTCCGAGCGGCTTTCGCTAAACGCGCTAAGGCTTTACGCCGTTGCAAACGGCGACTATTGGGCGCTGACGGGAAACAAAATGGACGAGTACGGCGTGACGATAATCGAACTGTTGGATTATCTTTTCGAGCACGACGAATATCTCGATCTCGACAGCGAACAGCGTGCGGATTTTGACGAACTTAAGACGACGCTGAAAGACGGCGAAGCCCAGCTTATAGGGGAAAATTATACGAGGCTGATTTTCAATATAGACGGCGCGCTCGAAAGCGAGAGCACTTTCGCGCTTATAGAGCGGCTTATACCTGCCGTCAAAGCAATATATCCCGACGCGATATTCGCAGGCGAAAGCATGAGCGCGTACGATCTTAACGATTCTTTTGTTTCCGACAATCTACTAATAAACATTCTTACGGTTGCGTTCATCTATCTCATACTGATGTTCACTTTCCGAAGTTGGGGCATACCGATAGTGCTCGTACTCGTCATACAGGGCGCGATATTCATGAATTTCGCTTATCCGGTTCTTTTGGGAAATAATCTGTTTTTCTTCGTATATTTAATAGTCAGCGCAATTCAAATGGGCGCGACTATCGATTACGCGATAGTGATCACAAACCGTTTCAGGGAGTTGAGAAAAGAGGGGACGGAGAAAAAACAGGCTGTAATAGAAACGCTGTCGCAAAGTTTTCCGACCATATTCACGTCGGGATCTATCATGACTGTAGCGGCTTTTCTCATAGGCTTTTTGACAAGCCAACCGCTCATTGCATCCATAGGCTTATGTCTCGGTCGCGGCACGCTCATTTCGATTCTTTGCGTTATGACGGTGCTGCCCGCGCTCTTGTACGTTCTCGATAAGCCGCTCGACAAGACTGTGTTCAAAAAGCGGGAGAAAAAGAAAAGAGTCAAACAGCAGACGATATTTACGCGCATATCCGCATATCTCGACGCGCTTAAAAACGTTCCGCTTCCTGCGGGAGGCAATGCGCTTTTGCCGCCGGTCGAAACGGATACGGAAGGCGACGGGGAGCAAGAGTGCGGCGAAGATGAAGAAAGGGAGCGAAAAACTCCGAATGAAGGAACAAAGCGGCAAAAAGAACGACACGGTAAGGAGGAACGGCAATGAATAAGAACGGTAAAAAAATAATACTCGCGCTGTTTGCGCTTCTCATGACGGCGACGCTTGCCCTTCCCTCGGCGGCAACGGTTCTTGTAAACGCCGAGACCGTAAATTACTATATCTGCTACGAGAGCGACGACTACCGTGTGCGTGCGTCGAACCGTATGCAAAAGCGAGGAGAAGAATATGTCGTTTCTCCTTTTCTCGATCGAGGCGAGCGCTTTGTCGTGAGCGACGGAGCAGGCAGACTTTGGGGCGGCAAGGGCGGCGAGCCTGTAGTCGTGACGGACAGCGGCCGCACTCGCTACGAAATACGATTCGATCCGAACGGCTCAGAAGACGGAAACTTTATAAGCGTAGATTACTATTCGCCCGAAGTTTTTACTTTGAAAGCGGGAGATGCGGTCGTAGAAATGACCTATCGGCGCGCGCAGACTCTGTACGAAGAATATTACGCTTACATAACGCTTGCGGGCGGCGAAACGCTGACTGTCACGGGCGAGGACGGGACGGTGTACGGTGAAAAGGGGGCGGGCGAAGTCGGCGCGACTATATCGCTCGGCGGAAAGTATCGCATAGCTTTTACGGCGGACGAGGACCATCTGTTTGCCGACGATAAGTATATGATTTTTACGGAGTATCCGACGTTATACCTGCTTTGCGAGGATAACGGATTTGTTCCGCACGACGATTATATTCTGGAGCGCGACGAGTCGGTAATATCTTTCGAGCAGTACAAGGCGGAAATAGATGTGCCTACAAAGGATTTCGAGCTGAAGTTTTCGGTGCTCGACGACGAGACCAAAGAGGAATACAAGCCGTCGTCCGTAGGAAAAATAACCGTCAAGGACGCAGGAAGATACGAAGTTCACTACAGTCCCGACCGCATATATTCTGCGAGCGGCGACGAGCGCATCCATGTGGAGCTCGAGAGAATCGACGAGTTCTACGACGGCTATTTCCTGCTCGGCGACTTTAACGGCTTTACGTTTATAGAGGGCGGCGAGTTTGAAAGCAAGTACGGATTTGAGAAAAACGACGAAGAAAAGAACTTCGACGAATATTCTCTTACTTTTACGGTAAGCGAAAATATGCTCGGCGAGTTCGACGGCAAAGTCGAATTCTACATAAGCGACGGAGCAAATATCTACCGCCGTCCGACGGGCGCGAACATAGTAATAGACGAAGCGGGCGAGTATGAAATTTTCTTTTCGCCCGAGCACGACTACGGCAGAGGCTACCGCTATCGTTATGTTCGCGTGTCCGACGGACCGGTGCGCGAGACGGTGACGGTGCGCACTGCGGAGGAGTTTGCGCAGATCCTTTCTCTCATGACTTCGCCCGAGTATTCGCTCGGGAAGACCTATCTGCTTGCGGCAGATCTGGATCTGAGCGGCGTAGACTATACCCCCGCGCTTGTCTTTGCGGGCGAGTTCGACGGAATGTATCGTACGATTTCCGGAATAAAAAGCAAGGGCGGCAGTTTGAACTATCTTTTCCGCGAAGTGACTGAGGACGGCGTCTTGCGCCGTCTCTCCGTCGAGGCGGAGCTTGACTCGAACGAGCGCGGAACAGCCCTTGTGGGCACTAACAGAGGGCTTATAGAGGAAGTGAGCGTTGCGGGCAAGATTTTCGGCGACGATTATGTCGGCTCGATCGCGTCGTCCAACGCTTCGGGAGGAAAGATAAATCTTTGCTCGTCGTCTGCCGAGATCGGCGGCGTGCTGAACGTCGGCGGTCTGGTCGGTTTCAATGCCGGCGAAATAAAAAATTCGACCTTTTCCGGCAATGTTAACGCATTGCCGAAGCCGTCGTCCGAAAGCTCTAGTATGCTCAACCTCGGCGGAATAGCGGGTTACTCTACGGGCAATATCCTTGCCTGTTCGACCTCGGGCGACGTAGGGTGCAGGCAGGGCAGATACGTCGGCGGAATAGCGGGACTGTCGAGCGGCGGAGTTTTCTCCTGCCGAAGCGAAGGCAGGGTGGCAGGCGCGAGCTTTGCGGGCGGAATAATAGGATATTACGGTCGCTTCGATAAGAAAGAGAGCGGCGGTATTTACGACTACCTTGTCGGCGGCAGGTTCGAGGAGTGGCTCGACGAATATTTCGGAAGCAACGGAAGCGAGTTCGAGGAGAGCGAGGACAGCGGCGTGCATGAGGTGTACTATTGCATATCGAGCGGCGAGGTCTTTGCCGACTCGTACGGCGGCGGTATAGCGGCTCATGCGGGCGCGACCGCGCTCGAGATAAGCGGCTGTATATCGACGGGCAAAGTCGAAGTGCGCGGCTCGTTTGCGGGAGGCATTGCGGGAGAGTTCGGCGAAGGAACGGTAAAAGGCTGTCTCTCTTTCGGAGACGTAACGGCAGGCGCGGACTATGCGGGCGGCATAGCGGGAAAGGCAGTCGGCGCTGTGCTTTCCTCGCAGTCGTCGGCTTATGTCGGAGCGAGAAATTATGTAGGCGGAATTGCGGGCGAGGGGAATCGTCTCGAGGGTTGCGTTTCGTTCGCTTTCGTCGAAACTTTGGGGAGCGAAAGTAAAACGGGTATGGTCGCCGGCGCGGCAAATCTCACATATTCAAAGTACAATTACTATTTGTCGGCAAGCGAAAGCGTCGGCGGCATAGACGGCGCGTCGTACGGAAGCGAGAGCGGCTTTGCGGCGTGCGCTCTTTCTTCCAATGAGATCATGAGCGCGGGAATGCTTTCCGATAAACTTTACGGACTGAAAGCAGACGACTTCCTTGCCGGAGAGAGCGAAGCTCGCTTCCCCGTGCCGAGAATGCTTACCGAGCAGACCGAGCCGGAGCTTTACTCCGACAAGGCGTCGTTTGAAGCCGCGTTTAAGACGATCGAAAGCCGTCTCAAAGAGCTGTCGGATACGGGCGGCAAAGCGGTGGCTACGGTCACGTTCTATACTTACGATTTCGATAGGGAAGAGCACGAGCGCGCGGCTACCTTCCGTTTGAGAGTGGGCGAAGGCATTGAAAAGAACGAATTGCCGCCGCTTATCGAAGAGGACGGCTGCTTCGTGCGTTGGGACAGAGACGACTTTTCGTGCTTTACCGAGGACGCGCGCGTGTTCGAACTGTTCGACAGAGTAAAGACGACGCTTGCAAGCGATACGGAAATCGCTCCGCTCGTGCTTGCGGAGGGGAAGTTTCACGGCGACGCGGAGCTTTCGCTCGAATACAACGGCGAATACGTCTCGCTTAAGTTTACGCGCGGCGGCGATGTCGTTTCGTACGGTGACGTAACGGTCAAGTACCGCGTCGGCGATACCGAGCGCTACAAAATAAACCTCGTGCGCGGCGGGGAAATAGTCGAGGCAAAAACCACGGCGAGCGGCGAGTATCTGTGCTTTACGCTTTCCGAGGGCTGGGCATTTGCCGCAGTCGATACGAGTTCTTCTCTCTTCCCGCTTTGGATAACTCTCGCGGCGGCGGGGGCGGCAGCGGCGGTTGCGCTCGCATTCGGTATACCTTTGATAGTAATAAAGAGGAAGAAAAAGAAAGCCGAAAAAATTATTTCGCAAAACTCTTGACAATTAAAAAGACTCGTGATAAACTGTATCTATCAAATAGACACAGTTTCTTTTTTGTGTCGAGGAGTATTATATGTGCGATTATGCGCTCGAGGTGGAGTCTTTAAGTAAGAACTTCGAAAATTTCGCGTTGAAGGACGTTTCGTTCAAACTTCCCGTCGGCTATATCATGGGCTTTGTCGGGCGCAACGGGGCGGGCAAGTCCACGACCGTAAAAAGCATTTTGAATATAATCGAGCCGGACGGCGGAAGCGTAAAGGTATTCGGCGAAGATATGGCGGCAAACGAGATCCGACTTAAAAAGACGATAGCCTATTCTTCGGGCACATTCGAGAGTTTCCCGAGCGCCGAGACAGATAAGTTTGCTCGTATTTATGCGTCGTTCTACGACAACTTCGACTTCGGCAGATATGAAAATCTTAAAAAGCGGTTCGACCTTAACGGAAAAAAGAAGCTGAAAACGCTGTCTGCCGGAATGCGCGTGAAGTTCTCTGTCGCGCTTGCGCTCTCGCACGAAGCCAAGCTCTTTATTTTCGACGAGCCGACGAGCGGGCTCGACCCGGTCGCTCGTGACGAAATGCTCGATCTTTTCAGGGAGATAGTCGAGGGCGGCGATAAAAGCGTGCTGTTTTCCACGCACATAACGTCCGATCTCGACAAGTGCGCCGATTATCTCACGGTCATAGACGACGGGAAAGTGTATGCAAGCGGCGTAAAGGACGAAATAATAGCCTCGCACGCCGTCATAGGCGGAAAGACCGCGACGGACGAAATAAAGCGCGTCGCGATAGGGTATAAGCAGACGTCGCTCGGCTACACGGCGCTCGTAAAAAAGAGCGACTTGCCCAAAGACGGCTGCGAGTATTCTAATCCGCCCGATATAGAGCAGTTGCTTTTGTATGTATCCAAAGGCAACAAGAACGGTGAAAGCGCTTTATAAAAAAAAGATAGGAGATAAAATTTATATATGAAAACGGCAATTAAACTCGCGCGCGCTCACTTTGAGCTTAACTTTCCCAAGCCCATAATTTTGATGTTTCTCATGAGCGCCATCGTGTTTGCGCCCAACTATCCTCGAATAGTCGTCGCGTGCTTCGTCGTAATGCCCGTGGCGTCGCTGTTCGGTTTTATCCGCGAGCACCGCACCGACGACGTGTTTTCCGCTCTTCCCGTAAGGCGTGCCGACTTAATAAACGGTCAGACGCTTTTCGCCGCGGTCATAGAAATGATCTATGTTGCGCTTATGGCGGTGTTCGCGCTCTTTTCCGCGTTCATTCCGTTCGGAGAGGGGAGCACGATTATTAAGACGGCTGTCGGCATGAAGTGTACGCCGGGCTTTTTCGGCGTAGTATTGTCGGTTTACGGAGTGCTCAATCTTGTTCTCATGCCCGTGTACTTCAAGGGCGGGAATGCTACCGCGTCCCGAGCGTTCGTTTCCGCCGTCTTAGCCGTGCTGTGCGCGCTTGTGCCTTATGCGCTGTTCGAGACTCTCTCGGTAATTTTCCCTGCGGTAAGCGCCGTATTCAATTCGTTCGGCGCGCCCGTCATAGGCTGGCAACTTCTCATTCTCGCCATGGGATCGGCGGTATTTGTCGCGCTTACGTTTTTGTCGGCAAAGCTCGCAGTCTGCGCCTATAAAAAGTAATGAATATAGTCCTCAATCCGAATTTAAACGTCCCGCTGAACGAGCAAGTTTATTCGCAGATAGTGCGCGGGATCGCTTTAGGCGAAATAAAGGCGGGCGAGTGTCTCCCGTCCATTCGTTTCGTCGCGCGCGAGCTGGGCATAGGCATCATAACGGTAAAGATCGCTTACGAAAAGTTGGAAGCCGACGGTTTTATCGAGACGGCGGCGGGCAAGGGTTGCTTCGTGCGGCAAAGCTCGGATGCGGTCTCGCCCGAGAAACTTCGTCTTGCTCGTTTTAAGGATAGGCTTTCGGGCGAGGTCGCGTACGCAAGAGCCCTCGGCGTCGGCGAAGACGAATTTATTTCTCTTGTGCGCGACATCTATAAAAACAACGATCGCGCATAAATCCTTGCGCATATTTTTTGTCATATCGTCCGTTTCGGAAATCACTTCGTTAAAAAAATATTCTCATTCCTCTTGCGATTGCGAGAGGTTTTTTTAGGATGCGGAAGAAGCGAAAATTTTTTCGCGTTTGAGAAAAAATTTTCAAAATCTCTTGACTTTTCGTCTCGGGGGGGGTATACTTGTCATATAAGTAAATTGCTTGGAAATTTTTACGAGAAAAGAATGTAAGCTTATTCGATCGAGTCATCGAAAGGAGAGAGGTTATGAAGAGAACGGTAAAATGGTTGGTAGCTATACTTTCCGTATGTTTGCTCGTGTTTGCCGTCGCCGCTTGCGATTCCTGCGGCGAAGAACACGAACACACATTTTCCGCGGCATTTGAGTACGACGACGCGGGACATTGGCATAAAGCCGACTGCGGTCACGATGTGACGAGCGCGAAGGAAGCGCACACATATAAGGACGGAGCGTGCACCGCTTGCGGAAGAAAAGAGGACAAGGAGCACGAACATACGTTCGGCGATACTTACGAGTACGATAAGGACGGGCACTGGAAGAAAGCCACTTGCGGTCATAATGTTACGACGGACAAGGAAGCTCATACATACGAGAACGGCGCTTGCACGGTCTGCGGAAGAAAAGAGGAGCAGACGCATGAGCACACCTTTGCCGAAGAGTGGGAAAGCAACGCCACTCACCATTGGCACGAGCCCACCTGCGGCGACACCGAAGAGAAGGGCAGTTACGGGGAGCACGACTATTTGATCACCGAGATAGTCGCGTTGACCTGTACGACCGACGGCGTAAACCGCCTCACCTGTAAGGACTGCGGCTTTACCGAAGTCGAGACGACGAAAGCAGCCCACCTTGTTACGGAAGAAAGCCATTTCGCCGCGCTTGCCGCTACTTGCGAAAATGCGGGCAATATAGAATATTGGGAGTGCGAGAGATGCGAGAAGAAATTTTCCGATAAGGAGCTTACAACCGTCGTTACCGAAGTGGAACGACCCAAACTGTCTCACAATTTCGAGCTTGTAAGCGATAAGGCTGCAAATTGTACCGAGTACGGTTTGAAAGTCGAAAAGTGCTCGCTGTGCAAAGCGGAACGCAACACTGCGACCGAACCGCTCGGGCACAGCTGGAGCGGCAAAAAGACCTGTATATCGGGCAGAGAGTGCGATCGCAAAGGTTGTACGGTTGCCGAGCCGGCGCTCGGTCACGACTATGCGCTCATAGACAGGACGAAGGTTGACTGTACTCACGACGGAAGCGAATCTTACGCTTGTAATTCTTGCGGCGATCGCTATACTACGGTCACGGATCACGCTACCGGTCACAACGTCGCGGATTGGGAAATGCGTCCTTACCGCGAAGTCGCGGATTTGCACCCTTACGAAGGCGCCATAACCGAATGTACTTATGTACAAACCGGCGTCTGCGAAAACGAAAACTGCCCCGAGTACGATCGTATAGTGGTGGATCTCGACGTTACCGTCGAAAGACACGAATACTCGGCGAACATAACTGTTGCGGCGACTTGCGTTTCGGAAGGCGAAAAGACATACAGCTGCAATATTTGCGGACATACGCATACGGAATCCATACCCGCCGTGTCGGGCGCTCATACTTGGGTGAATGTCGGCGATGACGGCAACAAGATAACGTACAACTGCTCGAACGAAAGTTGCGGCGCGACTAAAACGGCGATAAATGCTAAAAACGACGTTTCGGCGCAGGTCAGCGCAGACGATCTCAAAGCGAACGAGCTCGAGCTTCGAAACGCTTCGCTTAAGTTCGACGAATCCGCAAATATCCCGACAAATGCGGAAGTTGCGGTCAGCACTGTTCCCGTAAACGATCTTGAGTTGGACGAGGAAAAGAAAAACCAGATAAGCGGCGACGTTTACGATTTCGCCATGCTGGATAAAGACAGCTCGGACCCCGAGAATAACAGAGTCACGGACTTCGGCGGCGCTTCCGTTTCGGTTCGCGTGCCGTATAATCTCGGAGAAGGCGAAGATCCCGAAAGCATAGCTATATGGTACATAGACGAGACCGGCTCGGTAGAGACGATAAAGGCGACTTATGCGGTCGTAGACGGAACAGGCTATGCCGTTTTCGAGACGACGCACTTCTCGTATTACACAGTCACGCGCCTTACGAACGAAGAGCGTTGCGCTCTTTACGGTCACAGCGATATCGTGACGAATAAGGCAAAGACCTGTATCTCGGACGGTTATAAGCTATATACTTGCCGCCGTTGCGGACGAGTCGAAAAGAATGACATAGAAGTTTCCTCGGGACACGACTTGGAAGAGACGCTCGTAGCGGCGACCTGCACGCAAGCGGGAAGCGTAACCCGCGCTTGCAAGAACTGCGACTACGGCTATACGTCGGCATTGCCCGCAATCGGTCACACACTTGTGACGGATGAAGCGAGAAGCAAGGAGGCGACTTGCCTTGTGTCCGGCATAACCTATCATGTATGCACGAAGTGCGACGCCGAATTTGTGACTACTACGGCGCAGAAACAGCACAATTATATCGACTCTGTCAAAGAGGCAAATTGCGAAGAGGGCGGTTCTCGTTCGCGCACTTGCAAAGATTGCGGCTTCAAGACGGTGGATAATATTACGGGCGCGCTCGGACACAACTATGCCGTTATTAAAGACGTTGCGGCAAGTTGCGATACTGACGGAAAAACCGATTATAAATGCGCTCGTTGCGAAAAGACTCATTCCGTTGTAAACAAAAAGACGGGACACAGCTGGGACATCGACGCGCCCACTTGCGGCAGAGCGCAGATATGCGTGATCTGCGCAAAGGTAGGCTTGCCCGCTACGAACGAGCATACCATGACCGACGGCAAGTGCTCGGTCTGCGGTCTCGGTTGCGCGCACGAGTATGAAAGGAACACAGTCGATCCTACCTGCACGGAGCGCGGCTATACGCTCGTCAAGTGTCTGATTTGCTCGACAGAGGAACGCGTCGGTTTCAAACCCGCGCTCGGACACGACGGCAACTTCGAGTGTGAGCGTTGCCATACCTTGCTTGTAGGCGACGATTATTTCACTACGCTTCTTAACAGCTTTGTAAACAGCGAATATACGTTGAAGCTCACAGACTTGAAAATCGTCGATGTATATTACGGCGGAGAGAATTCCATAACGGCGGATGAGGTCTATATCGGTCGCGACGAGGATGGAGAACTGTGCGCATACGGTACTTTGTCTGTTTCCAACGGTGACTATTACGGACTCGGTACTCCCTCGTTTAAGTACACTGTCGCCGTCGAGAAAGGCATGGTATACGTCATAGGCGTGGAGAACGGAAGCATTACTCACAGCGAAGACGGAAGTCACGGCTTTGACGACGATGCTCGGACGACCTACATGATCGCGCCTTTGGAGTCTTTCGGAAACTATGTTGAATTCGACTATATAAGATATGTGGAGGGAGCGTATAAGTGGCTCGGGACAGACTTAAAGAAAATAATCGACAGTCTTATACTCGTAAACAAAGCGGCGGTTTCGAATGTTATGCAAAGTCTTATGGACAGAGTGTTTACGCTCTCCGCTTCGGGCAGCGATTATACGCTTGTCTTGAATGCGGACGGTATAGCCGAAATAAACGACGTTTTGTACAAAAACTCCATAAAGGACAGTATCGATATTTTGTTCGGCGAGGGAGCGTATTCCAAGCTGAGGTATGAAGTAGAGGATATACTCAAAAATGCCACGGGAAAAGAATTCAATGCGAAGCTCGCCTACCGCGGAGTGAATTCCGCCGAACTTATAAAGGCCTGCGACAACCTTTGCGAAGTTATCTTCGGAGAGGGCGCGACTTTAAAGAGCGTGCTTTTGGAAATGACGGGTCTCAATATAGATGTCGCGGCTATCCTTCGAAGCGACGATCTCATGCTCGAAATCGTGAGTGAGATAATATGCGGAAATAAGTACGATCTCACTGCCGAAGAGATACTTCGGACGATAGACGATTACGCGTCGGCCAATATTTATGAGTTGATAAGCGACTATATGGGATATGAAAAGACACAGTTAAAGACCATGATAGACGATTATATCGACATCATCGCCGACATCGGAAATCTTACGTTGGTGACAGACAGAAACGGCAATCTTAAGTACGGCTCGGCTTCCGCGTTCGGACCGATAGGAGAGTTGGAAGTAGACGGAAAGCTGAAGATTCTAATCGGCAGACAGACCGAGTTCGATTACGATTCTTTCGTTTCCGAAGTTAAGGGCATGAAAAACAAAGTCGTACTCGACGAAGCGCACTTCGGAGCGTTCTGGAACGAGCTCGGCGCCGAGACGCATTATTACGAAAGCGGAAGCATACAAAGCGCTCGCTATGTGGAAATAAACGATCGTTTCATGAACCTTTCCGACGCAGCATATGAGTATCGCAACGAATATTTGCAGTACCGTATGGAGCTTGATGCAATGAACATAGACGGCGGATATACGATGTTGTATGTCATGCGCGATGAAAATCAAGTGGATATGACCTTTGAAGAAGATCCTATGATAATGCTTGAGAAAGACTGCGGCGAATGGTATTTGGGCAGAATAAGCGGTGATAATTCCAACGGAACGCGTATCATCGGCAGCCATGTGCTTAAAGCCGTAGACGTAAACGGAGATCCTGTAATGCGCTACGGCGTACCTTTCGAAGCCGTGCTCTACGGCGGAAGCCGCTATCCGGCAATAAACGACGGAGGATATTCTCTGGAGTTCTTCGTCAGCGGCGCGAGCGGCGAAATAACCGTTGCGGATAATTCGTCTTACGACCCCATGACGAGTCGTTACACCCGTCATGTATTCGTCGAAGATAAGAGCCTGTTTGTAGAAGCTACGGGTTGCGAAGGCGTGGGGATCCGTTATTATGATTGTTCCGATTGCGGCAAGCGCATTATCGAAAAGTATGTACACGGTCACGGGTCAAAAGGCTACATGAATAGGGTCAAGGGCGGAGCGAAAGTCGCCGACTGTACCGACGGTTTTGAAGTGGAGCGCGTATGCGTGGCTTGCGGTAAAGTCGATCTAACGACATATGTAGAATATCACGAACGGTTCGAACTCGAAATAATAGACCTTACCGAGTTCGGAATGGCGGACGGTTGCGGCGGATATGCGGCGATTTACGGGTGCTTCTGCGGCAAATCGGACGGTGATTTGCAGCTTTACGATAACGATTGCGACTTTGAAGAAACTTGGATATATAACAACAATTGGGACGATTGCTTCGGAGTATATGCCTGCGCAGTCACAGACCCCGTTCGATGTGCTCTCAGATATTCGGTAAAGACCTATAAGGACGGTTGCGAGGTTCGCAGAACTTATGTTTTAGGTTGCGACAAGTCGGGAAACGCAACGGCAGATTCTCGCACCGTTGACGTGCTCTACAGTGAAAAACACGATTTTGAAATAGAGGGAGAACTGAGACCTACAGGCGAGCCGTGCTCTTACGAAGCGGATGTCAAGTGCCGCATTTGCGGTCAAACCGAAACTCGGCATTTCGACGAACACAAGAACACCTCTTTCAGACCTTATAATCATATAGGGTACTGTCTCTACGAGGGAAATGTCTATTGCAACGATTGCAATAGAGAAGTCGGTTACAGACGCGAATACCGCCATGAAAAAAACATCAATTATATCGACATAGAGCCTACCTGCTCGCAGTACGGTATGAAAGGGATTTGCGGCGTTTGCAATTCCGGCGTGGATCTTATCGAGCCTCTCGGGCACGATTTCGACGGCGTGAACGGAGCTTGCACACGTTGCGGTCTCGAAAGTTCGAGCGGCGTAAACGGTCGCTTGACTCTCGAGGATTTTACCGAAAAATTCGACGGCAAGAATTATGTCGTAGGATATTACGACCGCGACGGCATGAATTATGACGATAGATACCTGTGGAACAATATGTATGTATACAGACTCAATCTTTACTTCGACGTAAGAGTCGAGATCGTTTACGATAACGACGGAATACTCGATACGTTGCAATTGGAGGGAATAAATTATTTAGAATTCGGAGACGACGACCGCGGCGCAATGAGCGGACACTATGTCGGAATAAGCAAGTCGGAAGTGCAAAGCGCTGTTGATGGTATTCCAAATTTGGGTATTCCGAATGTTCCGTCCGACTATGACGTTCGCATAACATTTGTGCCGAAGGAAGGAGATACTACTCTCGATTATTCCATAACTTTGACTTGACGGCTAATCTTTGCGGTGTATTTTAAGGGGATTTTAAGACCCGTAAGGCGTCCAAGCGAAGAAGGAGAGAAATCAAAAGGGAGAGACGTTATGAAAGCGTCTCTCCCTTGCATTTTTTCGGTAAGGATAATTATTTCAAGTTCAGCACGGCATGAGCGATCTCTTCGCCCATTTTTTCGCAACCGACCTTTCTGCCGCCGAAACCCGCGATGTCGGGAGTGCGAAGCCCCTTTGCCAAAACTTTTCTGACGGCGTTTTCTATGCAAGCCGTTTCGTCGTAAAGCCCGAACGACGTCGAAAGCATCATTGCAGCCGCGAGTATGGTCGCTATGGGGTTGGCAGTGTCCGTGCCGGCGATGTCGGGCGCGCTGCCGTGTATAGGCTCGTAAAGTCCGCGCTTGCCGTCTCCGAGCGAAGAAGAGGGAAGAAGTCCGATAGATCCCGTCAGCATGGCGGCTTCGTCCGAAAGAATATCGCCGAACATATTAGACGTCAGTATCACGTCGAACTGCGCCGGATTTTTTACGAGCTGCATTGCGCAGTTGTCTACATACATATTTACAAGCTCGACGTCCTTATAGTCCTTGGCAACCCTTTCGACGGCGGCGCGCCACAGTCGAGAACTTTCGAGGACGTTTGCTTTATCGACGCTCGTGACTTTCTTTTTTCTGCCTTGCGCTATCTGAAACGCTATATGGGCGACGCGCTCGACTTCCTTAATGGAATACGCTTCCGTATCGTAGGCGACTCGTCCGAGCGGTCCGTCTTTATAGCCGCGTTCGCCGAAGTAAATGCCGCCTGTAAGTTCGCGTACAACGGTTATGTCCACGCCGTTTTTAAGTATGTCGTTTTTAAGCGGCGACGCTCCTTTCAGTTCGTCGTACAGTACGGCGGGACGCACGTTCGCGTAAAGTCCCATGGCGCTCCTTATGCCCAAAAGTCCCTTTTCGGGGCGAAGATGTCCCGCAAGGTTGTCCCATTTCGGACCGCCCACCGCGCCGAGGAGCACTGCGTCGGACTTAAGACATTCGTCTATGGTGGATTGAGGGAGCGGCGCGCCCTCTCTGTCGATAGCCTCGCCGCCTATAAGCGGAAACGAGTATTCGAACGTGTGATCGAAACGACTCGCTACGGCGTCCAGCACGCCGATAGCCGCGTTTGTGATTTCGGGACCGATACCGTCGCCGCGCAGTATTGCGATCTTGTGATTAGCCATAACTTTTTACTCTCCGTTTATTATTTTAGGGCAAAAGCCCGTATATTCCGAAATCAGATTCCGATTCCTTTCAGCAGTCCGCCGCGCGAGATTATATCTTGTATTTCTATCGGGAACGGCTGCGTCGAATAGCTTTTTCCGAGCGTTTCGTTCACTATCTTGCCGCTGTCGAGATCCACTCGGATGATATGTCCGCTCTTTACATCGTGCGAGCACTGAGCACATTCGAGAATGGGCAGACCTATGTTTATGGAATTGCGGTAGAAGATCCGTGCAAAGGACGAAGCTATGACGCATGAAACGCCGCTTGCCTTTATGGAAAGGGGAGCGTGCTCGCGCGACGAACCGCAACCGAAATTTTCGCCGCCGACGATTATGTCTCCGTTTTGCACGTTCTTTGCAAAGTCGGGGTCTATATCTTCCATGCAGTGCAGGGCAAGTTCCTCGGGTTTGGAAGTGTTGAGGTGTCTTGCCGGGATAATAACGTCTGTGTCTACGTTGTCGCCGTATTTGAAAACTTTGCCTTTTATGTCCATTTTCGTCTCCTTACTTGCCGAACGAGCGCTCCGTACCTATATATCCGAGAATTGCCGAACAAGCCGCGACGTAAGGCGAGGCGAGGTAGATTTCGCTCGTGATGTGCCCCATGCGTCCTACGAAGTTTCTGTTTGTCGTCGCTACGCACTTTTCTCCGTCTGCGAGTATGCCCATGTGTCCGCCGAGGCAAGGTCCGCACGTCGGCGTGGAGACTATAGCTCCCGCCTTGACAAAGGTTTCGAGCAGCCCCTCGCGCATGGCTTCGAGGTATACTTCGTTCGTCGCGGGTATGACGATTGCGCGCACGCCCTTTGCGACTTTCCTGTTTTCAAGTATTTTCGCCGCCGTGCGAAGATCCGAAATTCGTCCGTTAGTACACGAGCCTATAACGACTTGATCTATGGCGATACTGCCGAGTTCGTCGGCGTTTTTCACGTTGGAGGGCAGATGCGGACAGGCAACCGTGGGGGAGAGCCGAGAAAGGTCGATTTCTATTGTGCGTTCGTACTCCGCGTCATTGTCTGCCGTGAGACGGCGTATTTTGCCCTTATATCGGTCTTTCATATATGCTTCGGCAACCTCGTCGCATTCGAAAATGCCGTTCTTTGCGCCCGCTTCGATCGCCATATTGCAGATAGTGAAACGATCGTCTATTCCGAGATGTTTTACGCCGTCGCCCGTAAATTCAAGCGACTTGTAAAGCGCGCCGTCTACGCCCGTGATGCCTATGAGGTGAAGTATAACGTCTTTGCCGGAAATGTTCTCGGCAGGCTTTCCTTGAAGCGCTACTTTTATTGCGGATGGAACTTTGAACCAGGCTTTGCCCGTAGCCATGCCGTATGCCATATCGGTAGAACCCACTCCCGTCGAGAATGCGCCGAGCGCTCCGTAAGTGCAGGTGTGCGAGTCCGCGCCGATTACGAGGTCGCCTGCTCCGACAAGTCCTTTCTCGGGAAGAAGAGCGTGCTCTATGCCCATATCGCCTACGTCGAAAAAATGTTCTATATCGAACCGGCGTGCGAACGTGCGGCATTTTTTGCATTGTTCGGCGCTCTTGATATCCTTGTTCGGAGTAAAATGATCGAGCACGATACTGATTTTTTTGCTGTCGAAAACTCCTTCTATGCCCGCTTTCTCAAGTTCGCCTATGGCGACGGGGGAGGTGATGTCGTTGCCGAGCACCATGTCGAGATCGGCGGTGATAAGCTGCCCGGCGACTACGTCGTCGAGATGTGCGTGAAGCGCGAGTATTTTTTGAGAAAGCGTCATAGCTCTTGCCATGGGAAGTCTCCTTATAATTTCTTTCTGAGTACTACGCCCTTGTCCGCGCTTGTTACGAGCGCCGCATATCTCATCAGCCAACCCGTTGGATCCGAAACTTTCGGGTGCAATTTCTTTGCGCGCGTCGTCATTTCTTTTGCGTTTATGGCAAGATTGATCTTACCTGCGGGAATATCTATTTCTATCTTGTCGCCGTCTTTCACAAGCGCGATCTTTCCGCCTGCCGCCGCCTCCGGGCATACATGACCGATCGCCGCGCCGCGCGTAGCTCCGGAGAATCGTCCGTCGGTTATCAGGGCTACGTCCTTGTCGAGTCCCATGCCGACAAGCGCGGACGTGGGCGAGAGCATTTCTCTCATTCCGGGACCGCCTTTGGGTCCTTCGTATCGTATGACGACGACGTCGCCGGCCGAAATCAGCCCCGCAAGTATGGCGTTTACGGCCTCTTCCTCGCTGTCGAAGCACTTTGCTTTACCCGTGAACTTCATCATTTCGGGCGCGACGGCGCTGCGCTTTACCACTGCGCCGTCCTCTGCGATGTTGCCTTTGAGTACGGCTATGCCTCCGCATTCGGAAATGGGAGAATCGATTTTGTGTATGACGTTCTCGTTCAAAACGTGAGCGTGCGCATAGGAGTCTTTAAGAGGACGGTTTCTTACGGTAATGCAACTTCCGTCGATAAGCCCCTTTTTGTCGAGTTCGCGGAGAACTGCCTGTATGCCGCCCGCGCGGTGCAGATCGTTCATGTCGATGTCGGACGAGGGGGAGAGCTTGCAAAGGTTGGGCGTCGAATCGGAAATCTTTTGCACCGTGTCGAGCGAAAAATCCTTGCCGCCGACGTCTATGCCGCACTCGGAAGCGATTGCGAAAAGGTGAATGACCGTATTGGTGGACGCGCCTATCGCCATATCGAGAGCGAGAGCGTTTTTAAAGGCTTGCTTCGTCATTATCATTCTCGGATATACCGCGCCCGATACAAGCTCCATAATGGTCTTGCCGGCTTCTTTTGCAAGGCGCAATCTCTCGCTAGAAGTCGCAAGGATTGTGCCGTTTCCGGGAAGAGCCATGCCGAGCGCTTCCGCCGCGCAGTTGAGGCTGTTCGCCGTGTACATACCGCAACAACTCCCGCAGCCGGGGCAGGCGCTGTTTTCGAGTTCGTTCAGTTCCGCAAGCGACATACTTCCGACTTTGACCTTGCCGATAGCTTCGTATGTAGTCGAAAAGCTGACCTTTTCGCCTTTAAAACAGCCGCTTTCCATAGGTCCGCCCGAAACCATTATTGCGGGGATGTTGACGCGAGCCGCTCCCATAAGCATACCGGGTACTATTTTGTCGCAATTCGGCACGAGCACCGCGCCGTCGAAAGCGTGTCCTATAAGCATACTTTCCACGCTGTCGGCAATGAGTTCGCGCGAGGGCAGGGAATATCTCATGCCGGAATGTCCCATCGCAAGCCCGTCGCAAATGCCTATGCTCGGCACTACTATCGGAGTGCCGCCCGCAGCATATACGCCAGCTTTTACCGCGTCGGTTATCCTGTCGAGGTGCATATGACCGGGAACTATCTCGGACTTGGCGGAAATCACGGCGATTAAAGGCTTGTTTATCTCCTCGTCGCTCAGCCCCAGCGCCTTCATAAGCGCGCGTTGGGGCGCTCTCTCGAGACCTGTAAAAAACTCTTTGCTCATAAAATCTCCTTAGCGCCTCGCGGGTAAAGTCGGGGCGTTCGTTTCTTTATAAATATTTTACAACATTTTTATCCGTTTGTCCACCTAAGAAACCTTGCTAAACGCAAAAATTTGCTGTTTTACGTCTGTTTTATTGCCGTTTTGAAGTAAAATCTCAAATATAAAGATTTGCGACTTTCATTTGAAGCCGTTTGCTTGACAATATCGCTCGAAGAATGTTAAAATTATAGAAAATATTTCATACGGATCGGAAACCATGATACTTGAATTTTTGTGTAAAACCTGTAATGCTTCGCTCGACGTGAGCACGGTCGTGGGCGGCACGATAAAGTGTCCGTATTGCAAAAATGTTTACGCCGTTCCGAAAAACGAAACAAGCGCCGAAGTCGTGGAGCTGCTCAGAATAGGCGAGCACGAGCTTGACAACGGCGAATTCGACAGGGCTTATTCCGCATACGAAAAGGCGGCTAAGGCGGATCCTGGCGAACCCGGCGGCTATTTCGGCATGGCGCTTGCGACTTTCAAGATACGCTACATAAAGGACGAAGTAAACAACATTCGCCAGCCTATATGCTATGAAATAGTCGACAAGTCTTTTTCTTCCGACAAGAACTATTTGACGGCTTTGAAACTTGCGACGCGGGAACAGCGTTCGGTATTCGAGCGCGACGCCCGCGACATAGACTATATCCGAACCGAATTTTTGAGGCTTAAAGATACTGGTCTCGATTACGACTGCTTTATCTGCACCAAAGTGAGCGACGTTAGCGGCGGTTATACGACGGACAGTATGCACGCTATGCGCATATACAATCATCTCAAAAGCAGAGGTTATGCGCCGTTTTATTCGGAGGAAGAGATAAGGGGCAGAGAGGGCGTAGCTTACGAGGCTCTGATTCTTTACGCTCTGTATATGTCCGAATGTATGTTGGTGATATGCAGTGACGAAAGCTATCTTCGTACGCCGTGGGTCAAAAACGAGTATATGCGTTTTATAGCCATGATAAACGATACGGACAACAAGGATTGCGACAGCATAACCATCGTGTTCGAAGGTAAGCCTATAGAGAAGCTTCCGTCCGAAAATGCCAAGATACAGGGTATAGATCTGAAAAAACCCGACGCTTATACTCGAATAGAAGACTTCGTCGAGCGTCACACGCCCGAGGCGAAGAAGAGACGGGCGGAGCTTGCCGCCGCAAGAGAGCGTGAGGCGGAAGAAATCAGAAAGACTATAGAGGAGCAGAAAAGAGCTCAACTCGAACTCGAAAAGCGACTAAAGAGCATAACGCAGCCCGTCACTTCCGCAGGAGCGGTCGTAAACGTAGAAAATCTTCTCATTCGAGCGCGACAGGAACTCGAGGACGAAAATATGAACGGCGCAAGGTCGTATTTCAATAAAGCGCTCGACATAGAACCCGAAAACGCCGAAGCTTGGTTCGGGCTTTTTACTGCGGCGTGGAACAGGAAAAATACAGACGAATTGCTCGCTGCGTTCAAACTGTCCGACAAAAAAGACATTCTGTCGGATAGGTTTTTGAAGAACGCCGAAAGGTACGCGACGGGCGAAACGAAGCGGCGTGTCGACGACTTTAAGTCTCGTCTAAACGAAAAGATAGCTCGTCTCGAAGAAGCCGAGCGCAAAGAAAAAGCCCGTCTTGCGCAGCTTGAAGAAGAACAAAAAAGAAATGAAGAGCGCAAGAGGCAAAGAGAAGCGGAAATTCGCGCCGAGAAAATTCGCAATGCGGAGATCGCCGCTCGCGCAGAGGCGGCGGAGAGGAGTCGGCAGGAAGCGGTTGCCAAGGCTCGTGAGACGCAAACTTTCAAAAAAACGCTTACGGTCTCGATTGTCGCGATGTCGCTCTCCGTCATACTTTTATTGACGCTTGTGCTGTCGTTTGCGGGCGTAGATCCGTTCTATGAATTTTGGACGGTCTGGAGCTTGCAGGTATTCGGAAGTCGCGGCGGACTCGCGTTGCCGACAGTGCTCGGAGCGGCTTGCTTTGCGGCGACGTTTTTCTGTGCCTTTAAGTACGACAACAATCCGCTCGGCAAGGGTAAACGCGGATTCGTATTGTCCGTAGTTTGCGTGGCGCTTATTGTTTGCGCGTCGGCTGTTTCGGTATCTACGGGCTTTGTGACCGGCGGTATGGCGAAGAACGGAAGCGGCAGAGTGTATGTCGCGGATGACTTTATAATAGGATTCAAAGAGTACGAGGACGGTATGTATGTAAAGTCGTTCGGCTCGAACAAGGACGCAGTCGACATTGTCATACCGTCGGAGATCGGCGGAAGAACTGTCGTGGGCATTTTAGGCAAAAGCGAGGACGCCGATCCTTACGGAATGAGTTTTATGAGATTGGTCACCATTCCCGATACGGTTAGCTATATAGGAGCGTACGCGTTCTACGGTAGCGCTCTCAAAAACGCGTACTTGCCTTCAAACGGCAGTTGGACGGCGGTTACAAGCTATTTCATGGGTAAGTATTCGGGTTATTCTATTCCGACGGGAGACAGCGAATATGTCGCGACGTTGTTGCGACGAGTTAGAACCAAAGGGTATGCGGATATCGTTTGGCGAAAGCTTTGATACGGTAAAATCGTCGAAAAAACACACCTTAGGCTGTAAACCAAAGGTGTGTTTTATTTTCGATTTATTCGTTTATGGCTTTGCCGCCGCGCTCGAGAGCCGTGACGCCCGTTCGCGCAAGTTCTATGATTCCGTACGGCTTCAATATATTTATCAGTGCGTCGAGTTTATTCGGTTCTCCCGAGAGTTCCACTATTACGCTTTCGGGGGATAGGTCTACAAGTTTTGCTTTATAGATGTTGCAAGTCGATTCTATTTCGGGTCGTTGCGCCGCTGTCAGACGAATTTTGACAAGCAGAAGTTCGCGAGAAACTCTGCCGCCGCCGAGCTCGCAAACCTTTATTACGTCGCAAAGCTTATCGAGTTGTTTGACCATCTGTTCTGCGAGACCGTCATTCGTGTCGGAAACTATTGTCATGCGGGAAAGCTCGGGGTTTTCGGTTGCGCAGACGGCGAGACTGTCGATGTTGAAGCAACGTCTTGCGAAAAGCCCCGATATTCTTGTTAGTACGCCGCTGTGGTTTCTTACGAGCGCGGTGATTATATGCTTGTTTTTCATTTAATTTACTCCCGAATTTTTGAATTTAATGTTGCCGAACCTTTTTGAGGGCTTAATCGCGCTTTACGCGAAAAAGACGCGGCTTTTGCTCCCGTACACGACCGAAACAAAAACGCAAGTCTGACAAAGTAGAAAACGATGAGTAAGCCGTCAAAGCTCTTCGATTATGTCGTTCATAGCCTTTCCCGGCGGGATCATAGGCAAAACCATGTCGTCGGATTCTATCACGCAGTTTATCAAAACCGTGTCTTTTGTGCCGAGCGCTTCTTTTACGACGCTTTCTATTTCATCGTTTTTCGTTATGGTCATACTCTTTGCTCCGAAAGCTTTTGCGAGAGCTTCGTAATCGGTCGGCAGATCGAGCACCGTCGACGAATATCGTTTGCCGTAAAACAGGGTCTGCCACTGTCTGACCATTCCGAGCACATTGTTGTTGAATAGGAAGATCTTTACGCCCGCGCCGTATTTTACGGAAGTCGCAAGTTCGTTCATGTTCATGTGGAATGACCCGTCGCCGGTAAACAGCACGGGGCGGGAGCCGCTCGCAAACGCCGCGCCTATCGCAGCGCCTAGCCCGAAGCCCATCGTGCCTAGTCCGCCGCTTGTGAGAAAAGTGCGCGGACGCTCGAATCCGTAGCTTTGCGCGACCCACATCTGATGCTGTCCGACGTCGGTCGCAATCTTTGTGTCGGGCATAGAATTGCGTCTCACGCTTTCGATTATTTTTCTCGGGTCGAGCTTTTTGCCTGCGGGGCGGAAAGGGTGAGCGGCTTTAAGCTCGGACACTTTTTTCGCCCAGCCGCTTTCGCTCGTCGGCGCAAGGAGGGGGAGAAGCGCCTCCAAGGCGGTCTTTACGTCCCCTTTAAGGTGCGCGTCTGAGCGTATGTTCTTGTCTATTTCCGCGTCGTCTATATCTATGTGCAGAATTTTTGCCTGCTTCATGAAAGCCTTTCTGTCCTGAGCTACGCGGTCGGAAAAGCGCGCTCCGAGTGTGATAAGAAGGTCGCATTCGGGAAGAGTTTTTGCGACCGCGGCGTTTCCGTGCATACCTACGAGTCCCGCAAACAGGGGGTGAGATGAGGGGAACGAACCCAGCCCCATGACGGACGAGCAAACGGGCGCGCCGAGTTTTTCGGCAAATCTAACTATAGATTCGCTTGCGCCGCTCGAAATGCAACCTCCGCCGGTCATTATATACGGACGGCGGGAGGCGTTTATCATCGCCGCCGCATTCTCGATCTCGTTCTTTTTAAGCGGCGGCAGCACATGATTTTCCGGAGTTTTGGGTTCGAAATCGCATACGGCTTGCTGTACGTCTTTAGGCACGTCTATAAGCACAGGTCCGCGTCTGCCGCTCATGGCTATCTCAAACGCCTCGCGCACGGTGTCTGCAAGCTTCGTAACGTCCTTAACGATGTAATTGTGCTTGGTTATAGGCATGGTAATGCCGGCAATGTCAACTTCTTGAAAGCTGTCTCTTCCGAGAAGGGGAACGGGGACGTTTCCCGTAATAGCCACCATGGGCACGCTGTCCATATAGGCGTTCGCGATTCCCGTGACGAGGTTCGTCGCGCCCGGTCCGCTTGTGGCGATTACGACGCCGGGCTTGCCCGAGGCGCGCGCATATCCGTCTGCGGCGTGAGCCGCGCCCTGTTCGTGTGAGGTGAGCACCTGCTTTATTCGGTCGGACGCAAGATACAGCGCGTCGAACGTGTCTATTATCTGTCCTCCCGGATAGCCGAACACACAGTCTACGCCTTGTTCGATAAGACACTCGACGATTATTTGACAGCCTTTGAGTTTTTTCATAATAGCTTCTCCGTGATTTATCGCTTTACAGCGTTAAATGCTTTTAATTATATATTAAAGCACAAATCGTTTCTTTTTGTCAAGCGATTATTATGTGCGTATTGTGCGCAAGAGAGTAATAAGAAAAGCGATCGAACTTAAATCGATCGCATATGTTTGAAAAAATGCCGTGCATCCGTTTTTGACAGAGAATACCGGGTCGTCCTTCCGCCGATAGGCTCCGCCAAAGCTACCTCGTGGCACACGTTGCTTTCTACTTAGTGCTGCTGCGGTCAGGCTCTGACACGGTTCGTAGCGCTTCGTTGCACAAGACCTTGGCATCGACGCTTCTCGGGCGGCGACTGCGCCCCATATGCTTGCCGAGAACGGCATTCAGCCTCACTGTAGCGGATTGTGAGAAGAGGGCACCGCTGGCTCCCCGCTTAGCACGGCTTAATTATTATAGTACATTTGCGGCTTTATTGCAAGCGATTTTAAACTCTTTTTTAAACGACGGCGTATAAACGTCGCGAATACGGACTGCGTTCGGCTTGCCGCTTGGGCGCAGTACGCAAAAGTACAGCAACCCAAGCGGCGCGCCGACAGCTGTCCGTCTCGCTCGTTTCTCCGCCGTTTTACTTATTTTAAACTCTTTATAAAAAGGCTCCCCTTGAGTCAAGGGGAGCTGTCGCCGATAGGCGACTGAGGGGATTACTTAAAATTAAATTGCTTTAATGCGTTTTCACTCCTCCTCCGAAGTGAAGCATAGGCGGCATGAACTCGCCGTACATCATCTGTATAAATTCGCCCATGTTGTCGTAGCGATCGCGCGCGTTCACTTTGAGAGATTTCATGAGAGCGTTTTCCTGTACGAGCGGTATGTGGATCCCGTAAGCCGACGGTTTAACGAGCAAATCTTTTTTCAGACGGTTGGGCGCGGCGGGAGGTATGACTCCCGTCAGGCAGTTATAAATTGTCGCGCCGGCTTGATAGACGTCGGAGTAAGGTCCTTGCTTTAAGTCGGTGCGGTAAAGCTCTATGGGGGAGAAACCGTGCTTGAGGATAATATACGGTTTTGTGACGTTCTTGTTATAGAGAGACGCCGCTCCGAAGTCCATGAGTTTAACTTCGCGATTTCTCACGATCTGTACGTTTTCGGGCGAAATGTCTTTGTGTATGAGTCCGTACTGATGAAGGGCGAGAAGCGCGTCTAAAACGGGTCGCATGATGTTCAGCGTCTCTTTCATCGGAAGCCTTCCGCCGCGCTGGGTTATGTACTGACGGAGGGAAATGCCCTCTAGGTATTCCATAACTATGTACGCGGTGTGATTTGTCGTGAAGAAATCCTCTATCTTGACCGTTCCCGGCATATTCACTACATTAGTCAATACCTGCGCTTCGTCGAGAAAGGCGGACAGCCAGTGGTTGAAAGCGGGCGTTCCCTCCTGCGTAGAAACCGTTACGCAGACCGAATCCGTGCCGCGCGAGGCATATCCCTTGGGGAAGAACTCTTTTATGGCGACTTTAGTCGAGGTTTCGAGATCCCATGCAAGGTAGGTAATGCCGAATCCGCCCGAGCCGAGAGTTTTGCCGAGAAAATACCTGCGTTGCAAAATCGTGCGCGGGGGAAGCACCGCCGCCGAAGGCGCGACGGGTATAGCATACTTGCGGCAATTTTCGCAATAGCCGTAGACGTTCAGAGTACCGAAGCAATTCGGGCATATCAAATTTAAGTTTCTGGTGTCCCTTGCCATACCTTATATTATACCAAAAAATTTTGATATAGTCAACATTTATGCCTTAAAAAGTTTATACAGTTATTTCCTTATGTGCGGCGTCGAGAAAAATTTTCATTAGCCTCGTCGAATGTTTGACTTTGCCAAAGGTTCGTTATATAATTAAAACGAGCTTTAGGAAACTCGTTTTATCGGATATAAGAGCTTTGATAAGCGGACCGTCTGCCAAGACGGTGCGCATAAGCTTTGCGATTTAACCGAAATCACTTCAAGGAGCGCAGTATGCCGCAGAAGAAAACCATGTACAAGAAGGCAGATCCCAATCTCGATTTCGTCGAACGCGAAAAAGAGGTCATCGAGTATTGGAAAGTTCACGACGTTTTCAAAAAGAGCATAGCTTTTCGTGAGGGCGGCGAGGAGTTTTCCTTTTACGACGGACCACCTACGGCGAACGGAAAACCGCATGTGGGTCATATTCTTACGCGCGTAATGAAGGACATAATTCCGCGCTACAAGACGATGAAGGGCTGTCACGTTCTCAGGAAAGCCGGTTGGGATACGCACGGTCTGCCCGTCGAGCTTGAGGTCGAAAAGAAACTCGGCATGGACGGCAAAAAGGACATCGAGCGCTACGGCGTCGAGCCTTTCATAAAGCAGTGCAAAGACAGCGTGTTCACCTATAAGTCGGAGTGGGAGCGCATGAGCGAGCGCGTCGGCTATTGGGCGGACATGGACAATCCTTATGTGACCTACGACGACAACTATATCGAGTCGGTGTGGTGGTCGCTTAAAAAGATATACGACATGGGGCTCATATACAAGGGACACAAAGTCGTTCCGTATTGTCCGCGTTGCGGCACGGCGCTTTCTTCGCACGAGGTTGCGCAAGGTTATAAGGAAGTCGAAGAGAAATCCTGCGTAGCCCGCTTTAAGGTCGTCGGAGAAAAAGACCTCTATATTCTTGCCTGGACGACCACCCCTTGGACGCTTCCGAGCAACGTCGCGCTTTGTGTCGGCGCTTCTTACGATTACGCCGTCGTAAGGAGCGGAAACGAGCGCTACATTATAGCCGAAGCTCTCGTTAAAAACTTCTTCGAAGAGCCCGAAATAATCGGTCGTAAGAAGGGTGCAGAGCTTAAAGGTATGCGCTACGAGCCGCTGTTTGACTTCTATAAGAAGGAACGAGAGGACTGCCACTATGTCGTCTGCGACGATTACGTCACTTTGGAGGACGGCACGGGCGTCGTGCATATAGCTCCCGCATTCGGCGAGGACGACGCGCGCGTCGGGCGCGAAAACGATCTTCCGTTCGTTCAGCTTGTCGGCATAGACGGCAAATTCGACGAGCGTTGCGGTTCTCTTACGGGCGTGTTCTGCAAGGACGGCGACAAGATAATTCTTAAAAATTTGAAAGAGCGCGGACTGCTGTTCAAGGAGCTCATGTACAAGCACAGCTATCCGTACTGCTGGCGTTGCGACACGCCGCTCATTTACTACGCGCGCTCTACTTGGTTCATAAAAACGACCGAGGTACGCGATAGGCTTCTCAAAAACAACGCGTCCGTTAATTGGATGCCCGATTCTATCGGCAAGGGCAGAATGGGTAATTTCCTCGAAAACGTCATCGACTGGGGACTCTCGCGAGAACGCTATTGGGGAACGCCGCTTCCCATTTGGGTATGTCCCGACTGCGGCAAAACAAAGGTCGTAGGCTCGAAAGCCGAACTCAAAGAGCTCGGCGGCATAAAGGGCGACATCGAACTTCACAAGCCTTATGTAGACGCGGTAGAAATCCCGTGCGAGTGCGGATCGAAAATGAAGCGCACGAGCGAAGTAATAGACTGTTGGTACGATTCGGGCAGTATGCCGTTTGCGCAGTATCATTATCCTTTTGAAAATAAGGAAGTGTTCGAGCGCACCTATCCCGCAGACTTCATCTCCGAAGCCGTCGATCAGACGCGCGGTTGGTTCTATACGTTACTCGCCATTTCGACCTTGATCTTCGATAAAGCTCCGTTCAAGAATTGCATAGTGCTCGGTCACGTCAACGACAAGGACGGAATAAAGATGTCCAAGCACAAGGGCAACGTCGTCGACCCTTGGAGCGTACTCGATAAGCAGGGTTCGGACGCGGTTCGCTGGTATTTCTATACGAGTTCCGCTCCGTGGCTACCGTCGCGCTTTTATGCCGACGCGGTTTCCGAAGCGCAGAGAAAATATCTCGGAACGCTTTGGAACACTTACTGCTTCTATGTCCTGTATGCGGAGATAGATAAGTTCGACCCGACGAAGTACGACATAAATAAGTGCGCGCTCACCGTAATGGACAAGTGGATCCTTTCGGGGCTTAACACGCTTGTCGATACCGTAGACAAAAATTTAAACGAATATAAGATCTTCGAGGCGGCTCGCGCAATGCAGGACTTTGCCGATTCGCTGTCGAATTGGTATGTCCGCCGTTGCCGCAGACGCTTTTGGGTAAGCGGTGAAGGCGAGGACAAGATAGCGGCGTTTACTACGCTCTACACGGCATTAAAGACGCTTACGCTTCTGACGGCGCCGTTTACGCCGTTTATGGCGGAGAGCATTTACGGCAACATAGTTCTTTCCGTCGATAAATCCGCGCCCGAATCCGTACACCTTTGCGATTTCCCGAAAGCAGACCTTTCTTATGTGGATAAGGGGCTCGAAGCGTCTATGGACGTGATAATCGAAGCGGCGGAGCTGGGCCGCTCTGCGCGCAGCGCCGCAAAGATCCGCAACCGTCAACCCCTTCCGACTCTCTATCTTGCGGGCGACGGAGCTGACAAGATAGCTTCTGAAAGGGAAGAGATCGCGTCCCAGCTCAAAGACATTCTCGCGGACGAAATAAACGTAAAGCGCGTCGAGGTCTCGGGCGACTCGGAAAGTCTGATGTCGTACGAAGTAAAGCCTCAGCTTAAAACCGTCGGACCGAAGTACGGCAAAAACGTCGGGGCAATCCGCGCTCACCTTGCCGAAAACGGCGAAGCTGCGGCGACCGCAGTAAAGGGCGGCGGCGTGTACGCGTTCGAAGTCGGCGGAGAAAAGATAGAACTTTCCGAGAGCGATATGCTCATTTCGAGAAAGGAACGCGAGGGCTATTCTGCGCTTACTGGTAAGACTGTTTCGGTCGCGCTCGATCTCAAGCTCGACGACGCGCTCATAACCGAGGGCTATATGCGCGAGCTCGTCTCCAAGGTGCAGAATATGCGAAAGGACAGCGGCTTCGACGTAACCGACAGGATAGAGCTTGTCGTCGGAAGCGGCAAAGAGATAGACAAGGTGCTCGTATCTTACGGCGAGCGCATCGCGAGCGAAGTGCTGGCAAATAAGATCACGCGCGCGGACAAAGGCGCGGAATGCGATCTCGGCGGAATAAAAGTAAAGCTGTCGGTAAATAAGTTATGATAGCCCCCGATTGGACAGACTACGAAATAATCGGGAGCGGCGACGGCGAAAAGCTCGAGCGCTGGAAGGACGTATATCTTTTGAGACCCGATCCGCAAGCCATATGGAAACCCGAGTTCGACTTAAAGGGCTTCAAAAAGCTCAACGCGCGCTATAGACGCGAGGCGAGCGGCGGCGGGGCGTGGGAAAGACTCAAGCCCTTTCCCGAGCAGTGGAACGTCGGTTGGAGAAATCTCACTTTCTCCGTCAGACCCATGGGCTTCAAGCATACGGGACTCTTTCCCGAGCAGGCTGCGAATTGGTCGCTCATGACCGACATAATCCGCAAGGAAAGCCGCAAAATAAGCGTGCTAAATCTCTTCGGCTATACGGGCGGCGCAAGCGTTGCCTGTGCGGCGGCGGGAGCGTTCGTGACCCACGTCGACGCGGCTAAAGGCATGGTCGAGCGTTGCAAGCTCAATGCCAAGCTTTCGAATCTCCCGAGCGATTCCATACGCTACATCGTAGACGACTGCGCGAAGTTCGTCGCGCGCGAAATAAAGCGCGGAAAGAGCTATGACGCCGTCATAATGGATCCGCCCTCGTACGGCAGAGGTCCGGGCGGCGAGTTGTGGAAGATAGAGGACGACATCTTCGGACTTCTTTCGGAAGTGAAAAAGGTGCTTTCGGACAGTCCCGTGTTCTTTCTCGTCAACAGCTATACTACGGGTCTCCAGCCGACCGTCATAGACAATCTGCTTTCGATTACGCTCGGCTCTTTCGGCGGCACGCACACCGCTTACGAGGTCGGATTGCCGACGTCGGACAAGCGGGGAGTAATTCTTCCTTGCGGCTGCTCGGGTCTGTGGAAGTCCTGACGGCGTATAAACGTACTCGCCAAGGCTCGTGGCGTTCGCTGCGCCGTATAGACGGCTTGCTCGGCTGAGCGCATATCCATGTCAGGCTTGCGTTTTTCTCGGGTTGCATACGAATAAGTACGCGCCCCGTCGAAAATCCGTGCCTTCCTCGAACTGTTCGCATCTACGCCGTCGGAAAAGGCTCCCTTTGGCAAGGGGAGCTGTCGCCGACAGGCGACTGAGGGGATTGTCTCCTCTGAAAACACTGTCACCAAAGGAGGTAGTATGGACGAACCCATAGTGCTATATGAAGACAACCACCTTGTGGTCGTGGTCAAGCCGCAGAATATGCCGACAATGGCGGATTCGAGCGGCGACCCCGATCTGCTCAGTTGGGTCAAAAATTATATCAAAGTCAAATACGAAAAACCGGGCGAAGCGTTCATAGGACTCGTACACAGGCTCGACAGGCCTACGGGAGGCGTAATGGTTTTCGCCCGCACGAGCAAGGCGGCGGCAAGACTTTCGGAGCAGATACGCGAGGGCGAAACCGAAAAACGCTATCTTGCGGTCACGATTCGTATTCCGAGGGAGCGCCGCGCCCGTCTTACGAACGAACTCATAAAGGATACTGCGACGAACACCGTCCGCATAAGCGTAGTGCCCACGCCCGAAAGTAAGGAAGCTATCCTCGACTATCGCGTGCTCGAGACGGTAGACAACAAGTACGCGCTCGTCGATATCGATCTTATAACGGGCAGGGGACATCAGGCGCGCGTGCAGATGAAGGGGATAGGCTGTCCGATATTCGGAGACGCGCGGTACGGCGGCGGCACGGCAAAGGACGGCAATCTCGCGCTTTGGGCGTACGAACTCAAGTTCAAGCACCCGACAACGGGCAAGACCATGGCGTTTAAAGTATTCCCGCCGACGGAATATTCGCCCTGGAAGTACTTTTCGGTGGAAAAGTACATAAACGTATCCCGCCCCAACGACTAAAAAAATATCAGCAAAAGGAGATATATAAATATCATGATGATCTATCAGAATGTGGAAAACCTGTTGTATTACGCGCAGAACAATCTGCTTCTCGACGACCTCGATACGGCTTACGCCCGCAACCTCATACTCGACGAGTTGAAGCTTACGGCTTACGAGCAGTACGAGGTGAACGCGGACGAGCTTGACGCGTTGACGACCCCCGACGCGGTGCTCGATCCCATAGTAAACTATGCGGTGGAAAACGGTGTGATAACCGAATCCGAACGCGAGTATTTCGGCGACAAGATAATGAACATAGTCATGCTTAAACCTTCGCAGGTAGCCGATACGTTCGCCGATCTCCATTCGAGAAATCCCGTAAAGGCATTCGATTGGCTTTACGATTACTCGGTAAAAAGCAATTACGTCAAGACTACCAAGCTTGCGATGAACAAGCATTGGGAGGCAAAGGGCACTAAGGGTAAAATAGAAGTGACGGTAAACGTCTGCCGCCCCGAAAAGAACAACGCGGAGACGGCAAAAGCGCTTAAAAGCAAAGGGACGAAATATCCCGAGTGCGACATCTGCGCGGACAACATAGGCTATACCGGCGGCGGAAAGAATAACAAGACTCTTCGTTATGTTCCCATGGAACTCGGCGGCGAGGAGTGGTTTTGGCAGTTCAGCCCTTATTCGTACTTCAATCAGCACGGTATTGCAATAAACGGCGAGCACGTCCCTATGAAGATAGACGGCGAGACGATAGAAAAGCTGTTCGACTTCATCGACTTCATGCCCGGTTATTTCATCGGTTGCAACGCCGCGCTTCCGATAGTGGGCGGCTCGATACTTTCGCACGACCACTTCCAGGGCGGAGCAAAGGTGATGCCCATGCACAAAGCTTCCGCGCTCTATAAGGTCAAGTCTGCAGAATATCCTTATGTAGACGCGTGCGTTGTCGATTGGTATAACAACGTATTGAGACTTTCGTGCACGAACAGAGCAAAGCTTGCCGAACTTACGAACAAGATAAACGAAGCTTGGAAATCTTACAGCGACGAAAGCGTAGGCGTGCTCGCAAAGACGACCGAACAGCACAACGCCATAACGCCCATACTCAGAAAGAACGACGGCGTTTACACAATGGACATAATTCTTCGCAACAACCGCTGCGACGAAACTTATCCCGACGGTATCTTCCATGCTCATCCCGAGTATATGAATATAAAGTCGGAGGCGATAGGACTGATCGAGGCAATGGGACTTTTCGTGCTTCCCGGCAGACTCGACCGCCAGCTTGCCGAGATAGAAAAGTACATTTCCAAGGAGGAAAAGTACGACGCGTCCAAGCTTTCCGACGATATGATTTGCCACAAGGCAATGATCGAGCGTTTGCTTGCCGAGGTCAAGAACGCGAAAGTTTCCGCGCTTGAGGCTTCGCTCAACATCCGCGACGAAGTAAACCGTATCTGCGAAGAGATACTGCGCAACACCGCCGTATTCAAAGCAGACGAGCAGGGCGCAGCCGCTTTCGAGAAATTCCTTTCGAGTATAGGTTTTGCAAAGAAAGCGTAATTCGAAAAGCATCGGATTCAATATGCGACAAGAAAGCAATACCGCCGCTTGCGACGCAGCGACGGTATTTTTATACGTTTTTTCAAATTATTCTTGCTTTTATGTGTTGTATGTGATATAATATATGGGGGGGGGTAATGCGGCGGTTATTCGGACTTATAGTTTGTCCTACGCACTTTGCCTTTGTTAGGCATATCAATATCGGTATAATGTGGTATTGTCGGTCATGAGGAAATTGATATGAAAAGAAAATTCAAGCTTATCTTTATTGTGCTTTTGGCGGTTTTGACTGCCGTTGCTTGCGTTATGTTTGTCGGGTGTCGGCACGATAACGGTAACGGCGGAAACGGCGGAAACGGCAACATCGGAGGTTCGGGCGATATAGGCGGAACCGGCGATATAGGCGGAGGCGAAAAGGAAGAAGTTTTCGTGGACTATGTCTTAAAAGGCTTCGTATATTCCGTGACGGGTCAGGAAGACTACTATATAGATATAGACGATATGTCCGAAACCGATCACACAGCTTACGACGCCGTAATTTTGATGTACGGCAAGCATATAGAAATATCCGAATCCAAATTGCGGTTTAAAGACGGCACGGCTTTTCTTGCGTTCGGCGAAATGAATTATGTTATGGTCGGCGATAATGTTTCGGTTTCCGAGCCAACCGTTTCGCTTGCTTTCAATTATATAAAACTTTCAAACGGAATATTTACCTTGGGCATTCGTCAGCAGGTGGGCGCTTTTGTCGTGACCTACGGCTTCGAATACTACTCTCGGACAGCCGTGTCTCCGTCCTATACCGTGACTTTCGATTCCGTCGGCGGTAGCGATATAGAGGACGTATCGGTCAAAAGGGGCGAAATGTTCCCCGAACCGCGCTACCCCGAAAGAGAGGGATATACTTTTGAGGGCTGGTATAAAGACAAAGACTATACAAATGTTTGGGATTTCGATACCGACAGAGTATTGAAGGATACCGTTCTGTATGCGAAATGGAATGCGAACAGAAATATCGTGACGTTTGTTACGCACAACGACAAGGGTGAGAGCTGGCAAAGCTATGTCTACAGCGGTTACAAGGTAAATGCACCGAGAAATCCGCAAAAGACGGGTTATGATTTCGTCTGCTGGTGTTCCGACGAGGATTTGACGCAGGAGTGGGATTTCTCTGCGACAGTCACGCAAAGTATATCGCTGTATGCCAAGTATGCGCCTAAAACTTACACTGTTTATTTCAATGCAATGGGCGGGACTTGCGATACCGAATTTAAGAGCGTGAAATATAAAGAGGCGGTGGGCGAGTTGCCTACGCCGACGAGAGAGGGCTTCGAGTTCGGCGGCTGGTGCGAGCAGTATAATTTTTTTGAACCATATACCGAAGAGACTTTGTATTCTTCGGCGGAAAACAGAACGCTCTACGCCAAATGGATGACGAAAATCACTCTTGACACCGACGGGCTCGGAACAGTGTACAAAACAGAGATTTCGGCAATTTACAGCGTGGCTCAATACCTGGTCGAATTACTTCCCGATCCTGTCTGCGACGACGCCGATTTTGTTGGCTGGTATACGGAATCGGGCGGAAACGGCGAAGAGTACTCGACGTATTCTTATCCGAAAAGCAGTGGAATCACGCTGTATGCGGCGTGGAGATTGAACGTCGTGTATGACGAGGCAGGCGGAAGGGATGTGAAAGACGCTACCGTAATACGCGGCAATTGCCTAAATTTGCCTACGACGTCGCGCACGGGTTATACGTTTGACGGTTGGTACGACGAAGACGGAAACATAGTCCGAGATACTACGAAGATATATAAAAATTCCGCATTCACGTTGACGGCGAGATGGACGGCAAACGAAATCGTTTTCCGTTTCGATCCGCAAGGCGGAATTTGCGCGGAAAAGTCAAAGATATACGTTTACGATTCTCCGCTCGGACAACTGCCCGTTCCCGAAAAAAACGGCAATGTGTTCGGCGGTTGGTTCACGTCAAAGGCGGGCGCGGGGAATAGGTATGAAGAGGATTCGATTTGCAAAGTGTCTTACGGCATCACTTTGTATGCGAAATGGTCTGCGGAAGTGACGTTTGAATACGAGGGAGCGACAAGCGGCAACGAGACGACGAAACTCGACTTTGTTTATAACTCCGCAGTAAACGTGTCTTTGCCCGAGCCTTATAAGACGGGGTGGTCTTTCGAAGGCTGGTTCACTCAGATCGACGGCGGCGGAACGCAATTGAAAAACAACGGCATAGCGTCGCCCGATTCGGATGTTTGGTCTTTCGAGGGCAATACTAACCTGTATGCTTATTGGGTAAAAGGCACGGATAAACGCAGTCTGACATACACCGTCGGAACCGTAGCGGAGATCACCGGACTTTCCGACGTCGGATTGACGGAATTGGAAATCCCGGCGATCATCGATTTGAAGCCCGTCCGAAAAATAAAGACAAACGCCTTTAAAGATATGCGCCTAACCAAAGTCGTTGTGCCAAGCAGCGTGACTCAAATAGAAGTCGGTGCGTTCCGAGGTTGTCCGCTTACTGAAATGACGTTGCCGTTCATTGGTAAAAGTTCGGTTGCCGAGGCGTATGAGGGAACATTCGGCTATATATTCGGTTTTGTGATGAAAACTACGACGAATAGCGTGGAAGGTGCGATTCGTCAATATGTCGAACCTTATCAATCCAAATATTATTGGTACTATATACCGACTACGTTGAAAAAGGTGACGGTGACAAACGTAAACACCGTGCCCGGCAGTGCGTTCCGAAATTGCCGTATGTTGGACGAAGTGGTTTTAGCCGACGGAACCGTTACTTTAAACGAATATGCCTTCGGCGGCTGCACGAATCTTACTTCCGTATCGGGTCTGGAAACCGTGACGAGAGTCGGGCAGTATGCGTTCTACGATTGTACGCAACTTACGACGTTCCCGACATTGCCGCTTGTAGGCGTGGGCTCGTATGCGTTTTATAATTGTACGTTGCTGACGGAGATCTCGTTCGGCGACGGATTGGGCAGCGTCGGAGATTGTGCTTTCTATAATACGAAGCTGACTTCCGTGACCGTTCCGAACAGCGTCGAATATATCGGCGTATCCTCGTTCTTCGGTTGCCCGTTGGAGGAGCTGTCGGTTCCTTTTATAGGAAAAAGAGTCCAAACTGTATATAAATACGATAATGTTTTGGGCGCGATATTCGGTATGAAGAGTACGGAAGGAAGCACGGACGATTTCAGCGGTATGACATCTCAGATGAGCGGCTGGTATTACTATATTCCAAGTACGCTCAAAAGAGTGACCGTGACGGGGTCGAATCCTCTGCCCGATTCTGCGTTCAACAATTGCGCTATGTTGGAAGAAATAAATTTGATAGGCGGACCGACCGAATTGAAATCTTATTCGTTGAGCGGTTGCAGAAATCTTAAAAAGGTGCGCTTCGGTTCGGCGATACCGCAAAATTCTTTTTATGTGATAAGCGCTCTGAATACAAGCGTGACTATTGTCGTTCCCGACGAATACATTGAAGACTGGAAGGATAAATTCCCTTCGTACACGATTATATCCGAGAGTGAGGAAATAACCTATAACCGTACGGAAGAATGACGGAATGTTGTCGGAAAAACCGACGGTATAATAATTCGCCGTAAAAAAGTCGGAGCTGCGCATTTTGCGGAGCTCCGACTTTTGGTGTTAACTTGTTTTTGCCTGCTTTTTTTAAGAAAGCAGGGCGATCTTCTAATCTAATACGCTTTTCCGAAATAGATGAGATGTTTCGATTTCTTGCCGCAGCATACGCATTTGCCGTCCTCCGCGCCTGTCTGGTCGAACGGCATATTGCGGCTTGTTGCCTGCATATCGTTTTTTATCGCGTCCTCGCACGCCGTATCGCCGCACCAATGCGCGAGCGCGAAATTGCCGGTGTTTACAGCGTCGCGCAACTCGTCCATGTTTTCGACCTTTCTGATGTGTTCGTGCATGAACTTGTACGCTTTGTCGTACATATAATCGTGTATTTTGTCTAAGAGAGCTTTTGCGCCGCCGATCGCTTCTTCGAGAGAAACCGTAAATTTGTCCTCGCCGCCGTCTCTGCGGGAAACGGTTACTACGCCGTTTTCGATGTCGCGCGGTCCGAGCTCGTAGCGGCAGGGCACGCCCTTCATTTCCCATTGATTGAACTTCCAACCCGGCGAATTGTCGGTGTCGTCCACTTCTGCGCGAATACCGGCGGCGAGCAATTTGTCTCTCAGCTCGAAACACTTTTCGAGTACGCCGGCTTTCTTCTGCGCGATGGGAATAATGACTATTTGAACGGGCGCGACTCTCGGGGGAAGGCAGAGACCGCGCTCGTCTCCGTGCGCCATGATTAAAGCGCCTATAAGTCTCGTCGATACGCCCCAACTCGTTTGGTACGGATACTTGTGCGTGCCGTCCTTGTCGAGGAAACGGATATTAAAAGGTTTAGTGAAGTTCTGTCCGAAGAAGTGCGTCGTGCCCGCCTGCAGACTCTTTCCGTCAAGCATCATAGCTTCCATGGAGTAGGTGGCGACGCCGCCGGCAAACTTTTCTTTTTCCGATTTTTTACCGATGAGTACGGGCATTGCAAGTTCGTTTCTTACAAATTCTTCGTAGACGTGCAGCATTTTAAGCGTCTCTTCTTCGGCTTCTTCCGAGGTAGCGTGCAAAGTGTGACCTTCCTGCCAGAGGAACTCGCTCGTGCGAAGAAAGGGGCGCGTCGTTTTTTCCCAACGCAGCACGTTTGCCCACTGATTAAGCAGCATGGGAAGATCGCGGTAGGAGTTGACCCACTTCGAGTACATTTCGCAGAATATGGTTTCGGATGTCGGACGAATGACGAGCTTTTCGGCAAGTTCCTCGCCGCCCGCATGAGTCACGACTGCGACCTCGGGAGCAAAGCCTTCCACATGTTCGGCTTCCTTTGTGAGAAAGCTGTAGGGGATAAGCATGGGAAAATAAGCGTTTTTGTGCCCCGTGGCTTTGAAACGCTTGTCAAGTCCCTGTTGTATGTTTTCCCAGATCGCATATCCGTACGGACGGATTACCATAGTCCCTTTTACCGGACCGTAATCGACCAGCTCTGTCTTTAAAACGACGTCGGTATACCAGCGGGGGAAATCCTCTTTGATGTCGGCAATCTCTCTGACAAACTCTTTGTCCTTAGCCATAAAAAACTCCTTATAAAGCGCAAGTTTTACTTTATAGAGTATAAAATATTTGCCGTCGCAAGTCAAGTAAACTGCGGCGGATATGGGCTTGCAAGCCGAATTTCTATAGGAAGAAGGTGACGACTATTATTATGACGGGACCGAATATGCCGAGTACTCCCGTCAGCAGTGCGTTAAACGGGTTCAAGGCAAGGTTTAAAAGTCCGGTAAGAGACAGCACTACAAGCAGTATTCCGCCCGCAAGAGTGTTGACGAGAAGGCGAAATAGTCCCTTAGTCTTTAAGTTGAAAACAAATCCGGCGAGCGCTATAAGCCCGCCGCCGAGCAGAAAGCATACGGCTGTTTCGAGATATTCCATACAATAGGCTTATGTTCGTTTCTGCGGAAATAGCTTGAGAAATATTGTCGATATTTGCCGAACTTCGGTTATTCTTCCATGCCGAGAAGAAAATCGCTCGACACATCGAAAAATTTGGCAAGCGCAACGACATAGCTCGCCTTCGGCTCGTTTATATCTTTTTCCCAAAAGTCTATCGCTTTTTGCGTCACGCCGATAGCTTTCGCAAGAGCGGCTTGCGATATTCCGCTATCCGCTCTAAGCTCTTTTAATGTTTCGGAAAATGCGCTCATAATCATATGTTAGTAAAAAACTACTTAATTTGCTTGACAAAGTAGATTTCTACTGATATAATTATCCTATAGTGATATTATTATTCGGGAAGGACAGTCGTGAAAAACAGAATTCTAAGTTTCATAACCTTGTTGTTCTTGCTTATCACGGTCGCCGCTTCCGTATTTGCCGTCGTATATGTTCTTCTCGAAGCGCAGTGACGATTAGTAAAGAGCGTAAGACTCGATACGGCAAAATAAATAAGCCCATACCATAATTTATTTTTCAAAACAAACAGGCGAGCAGCTTTTTGCCCGTCTGTTTGTTTTTCTTTTTTGTCGAATGTATAGTGAGTAAATGAGTTACTGTTTTTGAAACTTGCCGTCTTTTTTATGGACGACAAGGGAAGCGTCGCTGTTTTTCGACAGTTCCTTTGCGATTGCAAGCGCTTCCTGCTTTGTCTTTACTCGCCTTGTAGCGCGCGTGTTGCCCGCCTTCAGGACGATCCACTCGTGCGTTTTGCTGTCGTACTTGACTATGTACCTCGGGGCGGCGACATTTACTCTCTTGGGCTTTGCGTCCTCGGGTTTTTCCTCGGGCGAGCTTTCCGCGCCTATTTCTCCTATGGGTATTTCTTCTACGCCGTCGTCCGGCTCTTCGGGCCTTCTCGGCTCTTTTTTATCGGATACGGGGGCAGTTTTTTCATTTTTTTCCTCGGGAGTCGTCTCTTTTTCCTTAGGGACGGGGGATTGCACATTTGCTCGAGCAGTTTCCACAAGTTCGGTTTCGGTCGCCGCAAGCCGTTTAGACAGTTCGGAGTTCTTTTGTTTCAATTTTCCCGCTCTCTTTACGGAAAGTACGACGGCGATCACAAGCACTGCAAAAAGAGCGACGCAGACGATCGCGAGCAAGTCCGCATAGTCGGCGAGAAGAGAGTTCAGCTTTTCGTTTATGATAGATAACATTGCGTTTTTCTCCTTTGAAGCGCGTTTTGTTTATTATATTACTATACCATAAACGGCTCTCTTGTGTCAAGGCAAATTGCTTGACTTAAAGCCGTCCTTAGTGTATATTATTATAAGATTACGAGTCGCGTTACAAGGAGATAAGTCATGAAAAACCACAGACTGTTTACAAGCGAAAGCGTCACGGAAGGTCATCCCGACAAGGTGTGCGATCTCATCGCCGACACCCTTCTCGATAAGGCGCTCGAAGACGATCCCAAAAGCAGGATAGCTTGCGAAGTCTGCGCTACGACGGGCGTAGTCATGGTCATGGGCGAGTTTACTACCGAAACATATATCGATATACCCAATCTCGTGCGCAAGGTCGTCAAGGAGATTGGCTATACGGACGCGCGTTACGGTTTCGACGGCGAGACTTGCGCGGTGCTCACGGCGATTGACGAGCAGTCGAAAGACATCTCGGCGGGTGTAACGACGGCGCTCGAACGGCGCGGCGGCGGCTCGGATAGGTACGACGAGACGGGCGCCGGCGATCAGGGAATGATGTTCGGTTTTGCCTGCAACGAAACGCCGTCGCTTATGCCTCTTCCGATAGTTCTCGCGCACGCCTTAACGAAGCGTCTTTCGGAGGCGCGCAAGAACGGCGAGATAAAGGGGCTTCGCCCCGACGGTAAGGCGCAGGTCACGGTTGCATACGACGGTTTCGTTCCGGTGTATGTGGACACCGTAGTCGTTTCGGCTCAGCACGACGAAAACGTAACGCAGAGCGCGCTCGAAAAAGAGATAACGGAAAAAGTTATCCGCGCCGTAATCCCCGCAAAATTTTTAAACAAAGAAACAAAATATTTCGTCAACCCGTCGGGACGCTTTGTTATCGGCGGACCGCATGGAGACACGGGGCTTACCGGCAGAAAGATAATAGTCGATACTTACGGCGGAATGTGTCCGCACGGAGGCGGCAGCTTTTCGGGTAAAGATCCGACGAAGGTGGACAGAAGCGCTTGCTACTACGCGCGTTACGTCTGCAAAAATATAGTTGCGGCGGGCATTGCCGACAGAGTGCAGCTTCAGGTCGCCTACGCGATTGGCAAAGCCGCGCCCGTATCGCTTTGCATAGATACGTTCGGCACGTCCGAGTATTCGGAGGGAGAGATCGTGTCGGCACTCGGCAAGGTTTTTGATTTCCGTCCGGCGGCCATAATAGAACAGCTCGGGCTTGACAGACCTGTTTACGCCGAGACGACGAATTACGGACACTTCGGCAAGGACAAGCTTTCTTGGGAAAGAACGGACAGAGCCGAAAAGCTCAAGGCGGCAATAGGCAAGTGATAATAGAAGGCGACGTCGAAATAATACGATTTCGTAACGATCAAAACGGTTACAGCGTCGTTGTGCTCGATGTGGACGGAGAGCCTGTGACAGCGGCAGGCGTTTTTCCGCCCCTTAAAGAGGGCGTGAGGCTTTCCGCGAGCGGAGAGTTTACCGTCCATCCTCGTTTCGGACGTCAGTTTTCGGCGGTCGAAGCTCATGTATGTATGCCGAGCGAGATCGACGGAATGATACGCTATCTCGGCAGCGGCATAATTCGCGGCATAGGACCAAAGACTGCTATGACGATTGTTAACAAATTCGGCAGGCAGACATTCGATATAATGGAAAACTACCCGTTGCGCCTTGCCGAAATCAAAGGCATATCGCGGGAAAAGGCAAGAGAGATAGGCGAGCGGTTTGTCGGGATGAAGAGCATGAACGACGCAATGCTGTTCATGCAGTCGCACGGCATAACGCTCGGGATATGTATGAGGATTTATGCGGCGTACGGCGCAAAAACCGTATCCGTCATAAGCTCGAACCCGTATAGACTCATAGAAGACGTCGACGGCGTCGGATTTATACGCGCCGACGCGATAGCGAAAAAGCTCGGCTTCGACGAGGGCGGAACTCCTCGGCTCAGAGCGGGTCTTATCTATACTTTAAAAGAGAGTTGCGAGGGAGGCGGCAACACCTTTCTTCCCGAGGACGAGCTGATAAAATGCTGTCTCGATCTGCTCGAAGCGGGGACGGATGACAGGCTTTCTGGGATAATAGACGATCTCGTAATAGAGGGAGCGATCAAGCGCGTCGAACTTTCTTCGTGCGAACGCGCCGTCATGCTCAGGCGCACATATCGCGCCGAAAAGGGCGTGGCTGTCGCTCTTACGCGCCTTCTCGAAAGACGGAATGCGATAGTAGAGGACGTAAGTTCCGATATACAGGAATTCGAGCGAACGAGCGGCGTGAAACTTGCCGAGAAGCAGATCGATGCAGTTAAACTCGCGACTCGCGGCGGCGTATGCGTCATTACCGGCGGACCGGGCACAGGTAAAACGACGATAGTAAGGTGCATAATAGGTATATTCGCCCGCCGCGGCGAAAAAGTGATGCTGATGGCTCCGACGGGCAGAGCGGCAAAACGTCTGTCCGAAAGCACGGGGCGCGACGCCAGCACGATACATCGCGCGCTTGCCTTTGCAAACGACGACGGCGAGGGGAGCGATCGTCCGCTCGGAGCCGACGTCGTAATAGTAGACGAGGTGTCCATGATGGACGTATATCTTACGGATATGCTTTTAAAGCGTCTGCGTCCGAACGCTTCTGTAATCTTCGTCGGCGACAAAGACCAACTCCCGAGCGTCGGTGCTGGCAACGTGCTTGCGGATATGCTTTTAAGCGGAGAAATTCCGTCCGTGAAGCTCGACGCGATTTTCAGGCAGGACGGAGAGAGCCTGATTGTACTAAACGCTCATCTCATAAATTCGGGGCGAATGCCGGATTTGAAGCAGAAGGACGGAGATTTCTTTTTCAGCGGCTATAAAGACGCGGCTCGCACTGCGGAAGCCGTCGTGGAAATGGCGTCGAGACGCGTGCCCAAATATCTCGGTTGCGAACCGTATAAGGTGCAGGTTCTATGTCCTATGAAGAACGGAGCTTGCGGGACGAACTCCTTAAACGAGGCGCTTCGCGAAGCAATAAATCCCCGTAAAGGCGGAGGGGAGATTCGCGACGAACATTCGGTTTGGCGCGCAGGCGACAAAGTCATGCACGTTGCGAACAACTATCGTCTCGAATGGAAGAATTATTCGTGCGGCTATGAGGAGGGTAAGGGAGTATTCAACGGCGACTTGGGACTCATAACCGACGTAAGAAAGGACAGCGGCGAAATAGACGTGCGTTTCGAGGACGGCAGGGAAGCCACATACGGAGCGGAACTGCGCCGAGAGCTTACGCCCGCTTATGCGATAACCGTCCACAAATCTCAAGGATCGGAGTTCGACGCGGTGATAGTTCCCGTAGTCGGCGGCGGTCCTATGATAATGACGCGCAATCTTTTGTATACGGCAATTACGCGCGCTAAAAAAATGGTCGTGCTCCTCGGTTCCGAATATTGGGTAAAGCGCATGGTGGACAACAATTATATCCAGAAGCGTTACAGCGCCTTAAAAGATTTTTTAAGCGAAAGCATTACCGAAAACTTGCTTCTCTTCGACGGCGCATAAACATTACCCGTCATACGGTTTGCTCGGCAGAGCGATAAGAAGCGCGTTGTATTTATTAATAGCCAAATGTCTGTATAGGAGAGCGGATTCCATGGGACATAAAAAACACAATAAAAAAATAATGGCGGCGGTGCGGGTTGTGCTGCTTTTCGGCGGATTTATGCTCGGAACCGCGCTTGCCGTTTTATTTCTTCGCGGCGACTTTGTGTCGATTTCCGATTGGGTGCGCCTTGCGATAGTAATAAGTTGCGGCGTACTGTTGGGACTGTTCCTTATGCTTTCCGCCCGTCCAATAGTGTGGCTCGTGCTTGCTGCGGGAGAGAAACTTAAGTATACGATACGCACTCGCCGTCCCGAAGAAATAGCCGGTTACGCGCTCGGCATCTGTCTCGGCGTGCTGTTGTCGCTCGTCGCATATATACTGTTGACTTTGTTTGTGCCCATAGTGGCTTTGAATATCGCGCTCACAATAGTTATTGCCGTGTTGCTGTCGTTTGTCGGCGCTATCGTGTGTTCCCGCCTCATGCTGTACGGCGCGTCTCGCGAAACCGATACCGAAAAAGATAAGGACGACGATACGGCGGCGGACGGTTATATCGTTACGAGCGGCGCGCTTGCGAACGAAAAGGCGGGAGAGATTATAGGTCGCTGGCTTACGGGCAAACTCGTGGTGCTCGAACTTACGGGCAGATTGCTTGCCGAAAGCGACAATGAAAGGTGCGAGGACGCGCTCAAGCTTTTCGGAACGCTCGTAGCCGGCGGTAAACTTAAATGCGTAGGCTACGAAAAGAGCGGGGAAGAGGCGAAAGATGTGATTTCCTATGCGTCGTCACGCCGCCTTGCCGTCATAACGGGAGCCAAAGAAGAAGCGGAGATCTACGAGGGGAAAGCCAAGGTGCTGTGCCTTGAAAACTTGTAATATCATAAGACAGACCGACGTCGAAATCCGATGTCGGTTTTCTGTCGTCGGTACGGGGCAGAGTGAAAGTCATTGTCGCAGTCCAAAAGCTTGAAATATGCGCCCGTTTGCCGTCCGTACTTTATGTCAAACATATTCCCGTTGCTTGACAGAGCGCCGCATAAAAAGCTATAATTATAAAGTATACGGTTAAAAGGAGAATCGTCGAAGAGGCAATGGAAAACAACTGCGCGAGCTTAAAAATGTCTCATGCGAGAACTGCGTTTCTGAGTAGCGGCGCCTGTCTGTCGGGCGTGCTGTTTTCCGTACTGTTCGGCAGCGTAAATCGCTTCGGCGAGCTTTTCGGCTACGGAGCGGCGATAGGCGTGTTTATGGGAGGCGGAGCGATCGCGGTGCTGTTGATACCGTTGGTTTATTATCTGTTAAACCGATTCAGACCCTCGCTTTGGGGAAGGTATCATCTTCCGCTCGTAGCGGCTGCACTTTTGACTTCGCTCTTGTGCGTAATAGCTTTCGGCGTGGATACGTCCGAAAGCACCGCGCCGAAGATCGTAGCGGTCGCAATATGCCTGCCGCTTACCGAAGCCGGCATAGCTACGATCTCTTACATCTGCTACAGTGTGAACGTGCGGCTTTTGGGAGAAGACCGTTGCGGCTTCATGCGTCGCGCCGTAATGTGCGGGATCGGTTTTTTGCTTGGCGCCGGCATTTCCGCGCTCCCTCTTTTGGGTTTGAATTTTGCTTCGGTGGGCTATGGGCTCGGCTGTCTCATTTTGGTCGAAAGCGGAGCGTTTTATTTTTCGTCGGTTTCCGTATTGCCGCGGTTCCGCCGAAAATTGCCCGTGGTCGTTACGTTTAAAACGATACGCGAAGGCTTTATGAGAAAGCCTCGGAAAAAGGGACTTTTTCTGTTCCTGTCCGCGCTCTGCATCGTTTCCGCCGTTTCTCTCTTAATCGGCTTTTCTGATACGTTTTGCTCCTCGTTCGAGCTTGCTTCTTATGTACCGCTCGTCACGGCTACGGCTATGGCTATGGCGGGAACCGTATTTTATGCGCTCGCTTTTAAAAAGAAATTCGGACATAAGGCGACGGCTGTAAACGGAGCGATCGCCTGCGCTGTGACGGGGGCGCTTGTTCCCGTTACGCTTTTTGCGCCTCTTCCGAATTATCTGCTGTCGATAGTTATAGGCGGCGTGTTTACCGTCGTTGCCGCGCTTGCGGGAATGATTTTCGGATCTGTATCCGCAACGGAAAAGTCGCTTGAATTAAAGACGGCCGGCGGTATACGTTTTTGTATGCGTATAGCATTATTGATTTTCGGACTTTCGGCAGGGCTTTCGCTTGCCTGTGTTACGTCGCTTGTAAGCGTGTTCGTCGGCAGGATATTGTATCCTTCCTTTGCGGCGGTGCTCGTTCTTGTTTCCGGCATATTCGCCGTTACGGCACAGACTGGCGGCGAAAAAGCGCAAAAGGAGGAGAAGCGGTGATAGAAGTACGCGAAGTATTCGGACAAGATACTGAAAAGTTGTGCGAGCATTTCTCCGTAGATGTGCGCAGCGACGAAAGAGCGTTGCGTCTTATCGATGGGGACAAGCTCGGGCTGGGGCTTACTCGGTTCGAACGCGGAGCGGTGCGGATTCGCCTTTATATTACGGACGGCGACGATGCGGATAAAGAACTGTTGTTGCGATCGTTGATGTTCGACGCTACTCGCCTTACGGGGTATGACGTGTATATCGAACAGGACGGCGACTATTCGGTATACGGCTTCAAAAAAGAAACGGACGGTTGGAGAGCCAAAGCCGAGGATATAGTGTTCCCCCACGAATGTAAATGAAGCGCATTCATTGCGCGATAGAATTCGCTGCGCTCGTGGAGTTCGCGCTATGCGCTCGGATAGTGGCTATGTGCGGCGATAGATTGAGGAGTACGCTCCATAGAGATAAAAGTATTTAAAAGATAAAGACTTAGGAGGTTTAATAAACAAAATGCTAAGCGACATCGAAATTGCAAGAAAGGCAAAACCGAAGCCCATTACGGAAGTTGCGGGCGCTCTCGGAATAAAAGAAGAGCATCTTATCCCTTACGGCAAGTACATGGCAAAGACCGAAGCCATGGGAGGCAAAAAGGGCAAACTCATACTTGTCACCGCCATAAATCCGACGGCGGCGGGCGAGGGTAAAACCACGGTTTCCATAGGTCTTGCAGACGCGATGAAGCGTCTCGGCAAAAACGTCTGTCTCGCTCTTCGCGAGCCGTCTTTGGGTCCCGTGTTCGGCGTAAAGGGCGGCGCGGCAGGCGGAGGCTATGCGCAAATAACTCCCATGGAGAACATCAATCTTCACTTCACGGGCGATATGCACGCGATCACTTCGGCAAACAACCTGCTCGCTTCAATGATAGACAATCACATCTATTTCGGCAACGCTTTGCGCATAAAGAAAGTAACTTGGCGCCGCTGTCTCGATTTAAACGATCGCGCGCTTAGAAACATCGTAGACGGACTCGGCTGGGGCTCGACGCGCGAAGACGGTTTCGACATAACCGCCGCAAGCGAAATAATGGCTGTGCTGTGCCTTGCGAGCGATCTCAACGATCTCAAAAAGCGCCTCGGCGACATAGTGATCGGCGAGGATTACGACGGCAGACTCGTGACGGCTCGCGAGATAAAGGCGGAAGAGGCAATGACCATACTGCTTGCCGACGCCATAAAACCCAATCTCGTCCAAACCCTCGAAGGCACTCCCGCATTTGTGCACGGCGGACCGTTTGCCAACATAGCCCACGGCTGCAACAGCATAAGAGCTACGCGTACCGCGCTTTCCTACGCCGACTACGCAGTCACGGAGGCGGGATTCGGAGCCGATCTCGGAGCCGAAAAATTCCTCGATATAAAGTGCAGGACGGCGGGATTCAATCCGTGCGCCGCAGTCATAGTCGCGACGGTGCGCGCTCTCAAGTGCGCCGGCGGAAAGAAGAAAGAAGAGCTTTCGGAGCGCGACGACAAGGCGCTTGAAAAGGGCTTGCCCAACCTCATAAAGCACATCGAAAACATGAAAAACGTCTACGGGCTAAACGTCGTGGTCGCCGTCAATCGCTTCTTCTCCGACTCCGAAGAGGAGATAAAAATAGTGGAGAGAGCCTGCGAAAAGCTCGGCGTAAAAGCCGTCTGTTGCGAATGTTTTGCCCGCGGCGGCGCAGGCGGCGAGGAACTTGCGAGAGCTGTTCTCGAGCTTGCCGACAAGGAGCACGGGAAACTTAAGTTCGCGTACGAGCTTAACGGCGGCATCCGTGAGAAAATAACCGCCGTAGCGACGAAGATCTACGGCGCAAGCGGCGTCAAGTTCCTGCCCGCGGCGGAGAAGAGAATCACCGAGTACGAAACAAAAGCGGCGGGACTTCCCGTCTGTATCGCCAAGACGCAATACTCGCTGTCGGATAATCCGGCGCTCGTCGGCAGACCCGAAAACTTCACCGTTACGGTGCGCGATCTGTACTATCGCGCGGGAGCGGGATTTGTGGTCGCGCTCGCGGGCGACATCTTCCTCATGCCGGGGCTTCCCAAACAGCCGAACGCCGAGAAGATGACGATAGACGAGAATGGCATTATAGACGGACTTTTCTAAAAGCGTCGAGCACGAAAGGAGACAAAATTTTATGTCAAACTTTATAGAAGATATTATAGAGAGCGATCTCAAAAGCGGCAAACATAAAAGCATAGTCACCCGCTTTCCGCCCGAGCCGAACGGCTGTCTGCACATAGGTCACGCCAAGGCTATTTGCCTCGACTATTACGGCACGGCGGTAAAGTACGGAGGTAAGTGCAACCTGCGCTTCGACGACACGAATCCCGTAAAGGAGGACGAGGAGTTTGTCGAGTCGATAATCGACACCGTAAAGTGGCTGGGCTGGAATGGGGATATATACTATGCGTCCGATTACTTCGGAAAGATGTACGAATGTGCCGTAAAGCTTATCAAAAAGGGCAAGGCTTATGTGGACGACGTTACTCCCGAACAGATGAAAGAGCTTCGCGGTACTCTTACCGAGCCGGGTAAAGAAACTGCGAACCGTAACCGCCCGATCGAGGAGAGCCTAAAGCTTTTCGAGGATATGCGGGCGGGCAAAATAGAGGACGGAGCGCTCGTACTTCGCGCCAAAATCGATATGGCGTCGCCTAATATAAATATGCGCGATCCCATAATCTACCGCGTGGTCCACGCCCGTCATCACCGTCAGGGCGACAAGTGGTGCGTCTATCCGATGTACGACTTCGCTCACCCTTTGGAGGACGCGATCGAGGGCATAACGCACTCTCTTTGCACTCTCGAGTTCGAGGATCACCGTCCTCTCTATGATTGGGTGCTTAAAGAATGCGAGTTCGAGAACCCTCCCCGTCAGATAGAGTTCGCCCGTCTCAACATCGAGCGCACGATAATGAGCAAACGCTATTTAAAGAAGCTCGTCGACGACGGCATTGTCGACGGCTGGGACGATCCGCGTATGCCGACGCTTCCGGGACTGAGACGGCGCGGCTATACGCCGAGCGCCGTTCGCGAGTTTTGCGAGCGCATAGGCATCGCCAAAGCCAACAGCACGGTCGAGGCGGGACAGCTCGAAAGCTGTGTGAGGGAAGAACTCAACCTGACGGCAAAGCGCGTAATGGCGGTTCTCGACCCGCTCGAGCTCGAAATCGTAAATAGAAACGAGGACTTTGCCGAGCCGTGCCTTGTCGAAAACAACCCGTCCGACGAAAAGGCGGGAACACGAACGGTGACGCTCGGAAAGCGCATATATATCGAAAAGAGCGACTTTGCGCTCGACCCGCCTCCTAAGTATCACCGCCTTACGCTCGGCGGAGTCGTGCGTCTCAAAGGCGCGTATATCGTGCGTTGCACGGACTGCGAGAAAGTCGGCGGAGAGGTGACGAAAGTTTACGCCGAGATAATCGAGGATACGAAGTCGGGCGGAAATTCTCCCGTCAAGGCAAAGGGCGTTATCCATTGGGTCAACAAAGCCGACTGCGTCGACATAGAAGCCCGCCTTTACGACTATCTTCTCAAAGAGGGCGACGAGGACAAGGACTTTTCCGAGCGCATGAATCCTTCGTCGCTCGTAATTAAGCAAGCAAAGGGCGAGAGCTGTTTGAAAGACGCAAAGCCTCTCGAAGCATTCCAGTTCATGAGGCAAGGGTATTTCTGCCGCGACTTAAAGAATACGGAAAGACTCGTATTCAACCGCACTGTCGAACTCAAGGACAGCTTCAAACCCAAAAAGTAAAACGCGCAATTCAACAGAGCAAGGAGACAGTCTGATATGAAAATATTGCTTACGGGCGCAGACGGATTCATAGGCAAAAACTTTCTCGAAAAGTATAGCGATAAGTACGAAATATTTGCACCGACCTCGGAAGAGCTCGAACTCGGCGACATTCGGAAAGTCGCCGCGTATTTCGAAGGCAAGAGCTTCGAGGCGGTCGTTCACGCCGCCGAAAATAATGAAAATACGCTTGTCGAGTTCAAAAACGTGCAGTACGAGTCGGTGCTTCACGGCGTCAAAAAGCTCATAATCGTGTCGAATGCAAGCGACATAGATACGGGCGCGCCGCTCGAGAACGCAGACGAGAGCACATTCTCGGCGCGTATGCCGAAAAGCGAAACGGGCGTCGCCCGTCACGTCATAACGACGCTTGCCTCAAAAGATAAGATAAGCACGGTGCTGCGCTTTTTCGGGGTCTACGGCAAGTATCTTTCGGTGGAAAAATCCAAAATTATGGAACTCATGGCTCGCGGCGTGACAGGCAAAAAGACGGCTGTCGTCGAGCGCGACTTAGAGTTCTCGGCAATCTGCATAGACGACGCTCTCAAAGTCATAGCTGCTTTTCTCGACGGCGACATCGTTAGGGGAGCATACAACGTCGCTTCCGACGCGCCGCTCAAGCTCTCGTCCGTGGCGCGCACGGCGCGAAGACTTGCGGCAAAGGACGGTCGGGAAGTTACCGTCGAAATTCTGTCTGACGAAAGCGCTCCCAATTTTACGGCGAGCGTGGGAAAGCTCAAAGCCGCCATGCCGAAACTGCGCTTTACCGCTCATTCGACTGCGCTCAAAGCCGTCTACGAGCATTTGAAGCGCCATAAGAGCGAAGCGCGTCCGAAGAGTCAAGGAGTCTCGTAAATGGCAGACGTACTGTTTGATTTCGACGGAACGCTTTTCGATACATACGAGGGCGTGTCGCGGTGCGTAAACTTTGCGCTTAAGGCTTTGGGAAAAAATATGCTTGAGGATAGCGTGCTCAGAAGATTTCTCGGTCCGCCTATACCTATGAGCTTTCGCGAGTACGCGGGACTCGGCGGCGAGGACGTCGAAAAGGCTACCGCCCTTTTCAAAGCGGAGTATGCTGAGCGCGGACTGTACGAAAGCCGCCCGTACGACGGCATAAAGGAACTGCTCGCACGACTGAAAGCGCGCGGCGTAAGGACGGCGATTGCTTCCTCGAAGCCGCAGTTTGCAATAGAAACTCTTTTGAAACGCAACGGTATGGAAGAGCTTTTCGATAAGGTAGTCGGAGTTAACGGCGTGAGGCAATCGCCCGACAAGTCCGACATACTTCTTGCGGCGGCGAGCGAAAAGAACGCCGTAATGGTCGGGGACAGGCTGTACGACATGGCGGCGGCAAAGAGTTGCGGCTTTAAGTCTATAGGCGTAACCTACGGCTTCGGAAGCGAAGAGGAACTGAAAGAGGCTGGCGCTGATATGCTCGCGGCGAATTGTAAGGAGCTTGAAAGCGCAATATATATGCTTACGAAACAAGGAGATAAATCATGAAACAAATAACGGCAAAAAGCCTGAGAAAAATGTGGCTCGATTTCTTTAAAGCAAAGGGGCACGCAGTCATAAGCTCGGCTTCTCTTATACCCGAAAACGATCCGACGGTGCTGTTCACGACGGCGGGAATGCATCCCTTGGTGCCGTACCTTCTCGGCGAGCCGCACCCTGCGGGCAAGCGCCTTTGCGACTGTCAAAAGTGCGTGAGAACGGGCGACATTGACGAAGTGGGCGACGCGGGGCACTGCACATTCTTCGAAATGCTCGGCAATTGGAGCCTCGGCGACTACTTCAAGGACGAAATGGTAAAGTGGAGCTACGAATTTCTGACGAGCCCCGACTACCTCGGCATTTCGCCCGAAAATCTCGCCGTAACCGTTTTCGAGGGCGACGACGACTGTCCGCGCGACGAAAAGACGGCGAGCCTTTGGAAGGCGTGCGGCATAAAAGAAGAAAACGTGTTCTATCTTCCCAAAAAGCACAATTGGTGGGGACCGGCGGGACTTACGGGCCCGTGCGGCAGCGATACCGAAATGTTCGTCGATACGGGCAAGCCAAAGTGCTCGGCAAACTGTTCGCCTGCTTGCGACTGCGGCAAATATCTCGAAATTTGGAACGACGTGTTCATGGAATTCAATAAGACTGCAGACGGCAAGTACGAGCCGCTTTCGCAGCGCAACGTCGATACGGGCATGGGACTCGAACGCGTTCTAAAGACCCTTCAGGGCAAAAGTTCGGTATACGAAACCGATGTGTTCGCGCCGATAATCTCGAAAATAGAAGAGCTTTCGGGCAGAAAATACGGCGAGTCAGAAGAGACGACGCGCGCAATGCGCATTGTCGCCGACCACGTTCGCACGTCGACTTTTATACTCGGCGACGAGAGGGGAGTCACTCCCTCGAACGTAGACCAAGGTTATGTGCTGCGTAGGCTTTTAAGGCGCGCCGTGCGCTTTGCCCGCAGTCTCGGCATGAGCGGGAAAGCGCTGGTCGGCATCTCCGAAGCCGTCGTCGAAAACTATAAGGACGCCTATCCGGAGCTTAACGCCAATAAGGACAAGATCTATGCCGAAATAGCCGCCGAAGTCGAACGCTTCGAAAAGACGCTCGAAAGCGGCATAAAGGAGTTCGAAAAGCTCGCGCACTACATCACGAACGGCGTAGTTTCGGGTAAAGCCGCGTTCAAGCTCTACGACACCTACGGCTTTCCGATAGAAATGACGGTCGAGCTTGCCAAGGAACACGGTCTCAAAGTAAACACCGAGGACTTTGAAAAGGCGTTCGAGGAGCACAGGGCAAAGAGCCACGCGGGAGCAGAACAGAAGTTCAAGGGCGGTCTTGCCGACAACACCGACACGGTGGCAAGACTCCACACGGCGACCCACCTCATGCACCGCGCGCTAAAGACAGTCTTGAACGACGAGAACGTCAACCAAAAGGGCAGCAACATCACGGCGGAACGTCTGCGTTTCGACTTTTCTTTCGGGCGCGGTATGACCCCCGAGGAGATTGCCGAAGTGGAAAGGTTAGTAAACGAGGCAATAAAAGCCGACGTCGAAATTACTTGTGAGGAAATGACGGTCGAAGAAGCCAAAAATAAAGGCGCTGTCGGACTCTTCGCTTCGAAGTACGGCGAGAAAGTCAAGGTCTACACAATGGGCAAATATTCATGCGAGATCTGCGGCGGTCCGCACGCTCACCGCACGGGCGAGCTCGGTCGCTTTAAGATAGTAAAGGAGCAATCTTCCTCCGCAGGCGTCCGCCGCATAAAAGCAATCCTCGCTTCCGAGTGACTATCCTGCGTCGTAATGCGTGTATAAGTTCATCGACGCACGTTTGCAGTTTCGACAAAAAACCCGTTTCAAGATCAGGATACGGGTTTTTCCTTTACTTGCCGAAATAGTTTGTCCAATCATTTGACATTTTTCGCGCATACGCGTATAATAAAAAAAATCGGGGACAAGCTATTGTCCCGAGAAGAAAGGAGACTACTTGTAATATGGAAATGATTTACGGCGTTCACGACAGACCAAAGGCGGGAAGGCTGCTTTTGTTTGCGCTTCAGCAACTTCTTGCCATACTCGCGGCGACGATTGCCGTGCCGATGATAATAAACAGCGGCAATCCCGGCGCGAATATGTCTACGTCGGCGGCATTGTTCGGCGCAGGCATCGGCACGCTTGTTTACTTGTTGTTTACGAGGTTCAAAAGTCCCGTATTCCTCGGCAGTTCGTTCGCCTTTCTCGGCAGTATGGGAGCGGCGTTTGCGGGCGGCGTATCTATGTCGCTCGGCTATCTCGGTCTCATAATCGGAGCGGCGTTTGCGGGACTTGTGTATGTGGTGATCGCGCTTGTCGTAAAGTTCGCCGGCGTTAAATGGATAGATAAGGTCATGCCCGCCGTCGTCATCGGTCCGACCGTAGCGATAATAGGACTGTCGCTTGCGGGCAATGCGATAGGCGACCTCATGAAGGGAAGCGTAAACGTCCCCGTGACCGAATATGTTTTAAAGATGATAGAGGGCGTGCCTACGATAGTGGAAGAGGTGGGACAGAAAATGCTTTGCAGCCCCTATCTTGCGCTTGTTTGCGGACTCGTTACTCTCGGAGTCACGATAGTTTGTTCGGTGTACGGCAAAAAGCTCATGAAGATGATTCCGTTTATCATAGGCATAGTATCCGGCTATGCGCTCGCCGCAATATTCACGGGAATAGGCTATGCCGCAAACGTCGACGCACTTAAGATAATAAATTTCGAATTGTTTAAAAATATGCAGTGGTATCCGGACTTTGCATTCTTGCAGCTCTTCGGAGAATACACGCCGCCTACGGGAGGCACTATAGGATCGTACATAGGCACTATCGCCGTTGCGTACATACCGGTGGCATTCGTCGTGTTCGCCGAGCACCTTGCCGATCATAAAAATATTTCCTCGATAATAGAGACCGACCTTTTGAAAGATCCGGGACTCAGTCGCACTCTTCTCGGCGACGGAGTCGGATCGCTTGCCGGCGCGCTGTTCGGAGGCTGTCCGAATACGACTTACGGCGAGAGCGTCGGTTGCGTAGCTATCTCGAAAAACGCATCCGTAGCTACTATACTCGTGACGGCGTTTATGGCGATAGCCGCGTCGTTCATAGCGCCTTTCGTTACCTTCCTTGCGACAATACCGTCTTGCGTCATGGGCGGCGTGTGCATAGCGCTCTACGGCTTTATAGCTGTTTCGGGTCTTAAGATGATACAGAAAGTAGACCTCGGCGACAACAGAAATCTTTTCACGGTTTCCGTCATTCTCATTGCGGGAGTCGGCGGTATGGCGCTTAAGTTCGGACAAGTTACTATTACTTCCGTTGCCTGTGCTCTCATTCTCGGCATACTCGTCAATCTTCTCGTAAATATAAAGAAACCTGCGGCGGAAGCGGATAGCTTGCAAAGCGCCGAGAAAAAGACGGAAGAAGCAAGCGCGCCGACCGACGATGGGGAGAGAGAACCTCTCGACGAGGTGGCGGCGGCTTTAGACGTAAACGAAAAAAGCGACAAACGGGAATAAGGGAGATAAATCATGAAGAATTACAAAAACGTAGTTATACTCGACCACCCTCTTATACGACACAAAATAGCGCTCTTGCGCGATAAGACTACGGGTACCAAACAGTTTCGCGAACTTATAGAAGAAATCACGACGCTTATTACGTTTGAAAGCTTCAAAGAGGTCAAGACAAAGACTGTAGAGATCGAAACTCCGCTCGAAAAATGCGAGCAGAAAGTCGTCGTCGAGGGGAGCGTAGCCATAGTTCCCATACTCCGCGCGGGGCTCGGCATGGTGAGCGGCGTGCATACGCTGTTTCCCACGGCAAAAGTAGGTCATATCGGAATGTATCGCGACGAACAGACGCTCGAACCCAAGGAATACTACTGCAAACTTCCCGACGGCATAGAGCATATGCAAGTCGTGTTGCTCGATCCTATGCTCGCTACGGGCGGAAGCGCGTGCGACGCTATAAACCTTCTGAAAAGGCGCGGCTGTAAGGACATAAAGCTCATGAACATCATCGGCGCGCCCGAGGGCGTCGAAAAGGTTGCCGAGGCTCATCCCGACGTCAATATTTACCTTTCGACTCTCGATCGCTGTCTGAACGAGAACGGCTATATTCTGCCGGGATTGGGGGATGCCGGGGATCGACTTTTCGGCACCAAATAACAGTCCGAAGCGGCTTATATACTTCGTAATACGGGCTACGAGCTACTCGCCCTCGGTTGTGTACGGGAAAGTACACGCCCTTCGGGACTCGTCGCCTGTTGCCCGTCTTACTCGTATCTAAGCCGCTTCTGTGCATCACTTATGTGAATCCACTCAGAGGCTCCCCTTAGCAAGGGGAGCTGTCGCCGACAGGCGACTGAGGGGATTGTCAATCCCTCTTTTTCAAAAAAAGGTTGCCATTTACGACAACCTTTTCTTTTATAAAATTTCAATTTTACTTACACTACGAAATTTATTATTCTTCCCGGTATTACTATAGTCTTTTTGACGGATAGGCCGGCGATAAGCTCCTGCACTTCGGGAAGGGCGAGCGCTTCATTTTCGAGCGCCTTGACGTCCTTAGAGGCGCTGAGCATGACTTTTGCCTTGACTCTGCTGTTGATTTGCAGCGCGTACTCTATTTCGTTTTTGACGAGCTTTGTCTTGTCGCACTTCGGGAAAGAGGAGAGGAAAACGCTTTCCTTTCCGCCGCGCATTTCATTAAGCTCTTCGGCAAAGTGCGGCGCTGCCGGCGCAAGCAGAAGTATAAGCTTTTCCGCGACTTCGTTGAGCAAAGAATAGTCGGGGCTTTCGAGCGCGTCGTACTTGTACATCGCGTTTACAAGCTCCATTATGCGGGCGATTGCGGTGTTGAAAGAGAAGGTCTCGAAGTCGCCGCTTACTTCTTTAATGCAATAGTTAAGCGCGTATTCAAGCTCTGCTTCGTCTTTGCCGTGCGCTTTTTTTCCCTCGCCGCGTTTTTCCCAAGCCTTGACGATAATACGCTCTGCGCGGTCGAGGAACTTTGCGACCGACTTAATGCCGTCGTCCGACCACGGTCCGCCCTCCGTAAAGCGAATGCCGAACATGAGGTAGGTGCGGAAGACGTCCGAGCCGTATTTTGCGATGTATTTGTCGGGGTTTATGACGTTGCCGGCGGACTTGCTCATCTTGTTGCCGTCCTCGCCGAGAATAAGCCCCTGATGGACGAGCGACCTAAACGGCTCGTCGAAGTCAAGATAGCCCATGTCGCGCAGAGCCTTCGTAATAAAGCGCGCATACAGCAGGTGCATACAGGCGTGTTCCGCTCCGCCGACGTATTTGTCCACGGGTAAGAGCTTGTTTATCTTTTTCGTATCGAACGCCGCCTTGTCGTTTTTGTTGTCGGGATAGCGCAGATAGTACCAGCTTGAGCAGACGAATGTGTCGAGCGTGTCGGGGTCGCGCCGAGCGGGCTTGCCGCAAACGGGGCAAACGCAGTTCATATATCCCTTGTGCGAAGAAAGTGGGCTTTTGCCGTCGGGCGTGAAGTTTACGTCGTAGGGGAGAGTGACAGGGAGGTCCTTTTCGGGTACGGGCACCGCGCCGCAGTGCTCGCAGTGGATAATGGGAATGGGCGCGCCCCAATAGCGCTGCCGCGAGACCGACCAGTCGCGCAGGCGGTAGTTTATCTTCTTGCGTCCTTTTCCCTGCTTTTCGAGAGCCTCGACGACCTTGATTTTGCCCTGTTCGCTCGTGAGACCCGAAAACTCGCCGCTATCCACCATTACGCCGTAATCGGTGTAAGGGAGAGAGTCGTCGCCGTTTTTCGGCTCTACGACTCGGCGAATGTTCAAGTTGTGCTTCTTACAGAACACATAATCTCTGTCGTCATGAGCGGCTACGCCCATGACGGCGCCCGTGCCGTAAGTCGCAAGGCAGTAATCGGCGATCCAAACGGGCACCTTTTCGCCGTCAATGGGATTTATACAGTACGCGCCGGTGAATACGCCCGTCTTTTCCTTGGCGGTCGAAAGCCTGTCGATGTCGCTTTGCATTGCCGCCTGTTTGCGGTAAGCGTCCACGGCGGCTTTGTTTTCGGGCGTCGTGATCTTGTCGACAAGTGTATGTTCTGGTGCGAGCACGACAAAACTTACGCCGAAAAGGGTGTCGGCGCGCGTCGTAAAGACTGTGATCTTTTCGTCCGAGCCGACAATCGCGAAATCTATTTCGCCGCCCTCCGATTTACCTATCCAATTCTTTTGCATGAGCTTCGTCTTTTCCGGCCAATCGAGCGCAGGCAGACAGTCCAAAAGCTCTTCCGCATAATCGGTTATCTTAAAGAACCACTGTGTCATGTGCTTGCGCTCTATCTCCGTGCCGCAGCGTTCGCACTTGCCGTCTACGACCTGTTCGTTGGCAATGGCGGTGTTGCATGACGAACACCAATTGACGGGCGCGAGCTTGCGATAGGCAAGTCCCTTTTTGTAAAGTTGCACGAAAAGCCATTGCGTCCACTTGTAGTAGTTTTCGTCGCAGGTGTATAGCTTGTATTCCCAATCGAACATGGCGCCCATATCCGAAAGCTGTCTCTCCATCACGGAAATGTTTTTAAGTGTGCTGTCTTTCGGGTGAATACCCGTCTTGATCGCATAGTTTTCGGCAGGCAGTCCGAACGCGTCGAAGCCCATGGGCTGGAATACGTTTTTGCCGTGCATTTTTTTGAAGCGCGCGAAGCTGTCAGTAAGCGCATAGTTGAACCAATGGCCGAGGTGAAGATTGGCGCCCGACGGATACGAAAACATTTCGAGCACATAATATTTGTCGTCCTCTCGTTTGGGGTCGAACTTAAGCTTGGGGTCGCTGTTCCAGCGTGCGTTCCATTTGGAATCTATGCCTGTATAATCCATAAAAAGCCGTCCTTGAAAAATTTTCTTTATTGCAATTATACTCTTTATGACGTATGCCTGTCAAGCGGATAAATTACAAAAGAGCGGCGGGGTACGTCGCTCTTCTGTCTATAGGGGGAGGGGGAAATGTCAAATCGAACGTAAGTACAATCCGTATTTGACGGCATTATTATAAAACATGGAAAAACAAAAATCAATACTTTTTACATAAACGGTCGATTTAACAACATAAATTGCTTTTACCTATATAAAAAGCGTCATTTTGTGTCCGAATTGCACTTTGGTAATTTATTGCAGAGCGGTCAAATATCGGGTACGTCGGACTCACTTATCCGATCTTCTTCTTGACTTTGCGCCGCCGACCATGATATAATAAAAGCGTAAAAGCATATTAAAACGGAGACAAGCGAATGCCCAAGAAATACATACTTTCTCTCGACCAGGGAACGACGTCGACGCGCGCCATAGTATTCGACGAAAACGGTATTCCCGTAAGGACGGCTCAGCGGGAATTCAGACAGATCTATCCTCGTCCGAGTTATGTCGAGCACGATCCGAAGGATATACTCGCAACCTCTTTGGAAGTTATGAGGGAAGCGTCGGAGGGCTTTGATATCGCGGCTGTCGGCATAGCCAATCAGCGCGAAACGGTTATAGTCTGGGATAAGAATAGCGGCGAGCCTGTCTATAACGCAATCGTATGGCAGTGCCGCAGGACGGCGGATAAGTGCAACCGTCTCAAAGAAGAAGGTTATGAGGATCTTCTGTACGAGCGTACGGGGCTGTCTGCGGACGCTTATTTTTCGGCGACCAAGCTCGAGTGGATTCTCGAAAACGTCGAGGGAGCGAAGGAACGCGCACGGCGCGGCGAGCTGCTGTTCGGTACTGTGGACAGCTTTCTTTTGTGGAATCTGACGGGCGGAAAGACGCACGCAACCGACTACTCCAACGCATCGCGCACCATGCTGTTCAATATACATAAAAGGTGTTGGGACGACGATCTGTTAAAGATCTTCGGAGTTCCCGAAGCAATGCTTCCGAAGGTTTGTTCTTCGGCGCATCCATTCGGAACGATAGCGGGCGGGTTGCCTTGCGAGGGCGTGCCGATAGCCGCAGTGGCGGGCGATCAGCAAGCCGCTCTTTTCGGGCAGAGATGTTTTAAACGCGGACAGGTCAAGAACACTTACGGCACGGGCTGTTTTCTTCTCATGAATACCGGCGACAAGCCGACCGACAGCCGCAGGGGATTGATTACTACTCTTGCCGCGTCGATCGACGATAAGCCCGATTATGTGCTTGAAGGGAGCGTTTTCGTAGCGGGCGCGCTCGTGCAGTGGCTGCGCGACGAACTCGGCATTATTTCTTCGTCTGCCGAGAGCGAGAGTCTTGCTCTCTCCGTGCCGGACACGGCCGGAACATTCATCGTGCCCGCGTTTGTCGGACTCGGCGCGCCGTATTGGGATTCCGAAGCTCGCGGTACGATTTGCGGACTGACTCGCGGAGCGGGCAGAGCGCATATCGTACGCGCCGCGCTCGAAAGCATAGCATATCAGGTGTTCGACCTCGTTCACGCAATGGAGCGCGATCTCGGCGAGGATATAAGCGGGATTTCCGTAGACGGCGGCGCGAGCGAAAACAATTTTCTCATGCGGTTTCAAGCCGACATTCTCGGCAAAAAGGTACTGCGTCCTGCCGTGACGGAAAATACGGCTCTCGGCGCTGCCTATCTTGCCGGTCTTTCGTCGGGTGTTTTCGCGGATTTAAACTCGCTCGGAAAGGAAGCCAAGATCGAAGTGTTTGCTCCGTCAATGCAAGAGCAGCGCCGCATGGAACTAATAGAGGGGTGGAAGAAGGCGGTTCTACGCGCCCGCTATAAATGATTTGAAATTATAATTCCGCGTCATACGCGCGACTGTACTTTCAAAAAATACTTAACGGAGGTCATGGAAAACATCATGAAAGACACTGCGGTATTCGATCTCGACGGAACGCTTTTGAACACGCTCGACGACCTTATGGACAGCGTAAATTTCGCGCTCGAAAAGTGCGGCTTTAAGGTGCGTTCGTATGAAGAAGTGCGCGCTTTCGTCGGCAACGGCGTTCGGCTTCTCGTCGAAAGAGCTGTGCCCTCGGGTACAAGCAAGTCCGACGCGGATAGAGTGTTCAAAGAGTTCACCGCGCACTACGACAAGAATATGGAGAACAAGACGCGCCCGTACGACGGCGTAAAAGAGCTTCTCGCGGCTTTAAAGGCGCGCGGCATAAAGACGGCGATCGTCTCGAATAAGTACGACAGCGCGGTGAAGCAACTTGCGAAAAAGCTGTTCGGCGATATGATAGACATAGCGGTCGGAGAGAGCGAAACGGTAGCCAAAAAACCCGCGCCGGACGGCGTGCTCGCCGCGCTCGCTTCGCTTGGCTCGATCGGAACGAACGCCGTTTATATCGGCGATTCCGACGTTGACGCGGAGACTGCGAAAAACGCGAAAATAGACTTCATCGGCGTAACTTGGGGATTCAGAGACCGCTCGCTTTTGGAAACTTTCCCGCACGTTGCCATAGTCGATAAGACCGAGGAGATACTGACGGTTTTTGAATAGTGATGTTGTGTTTGTTAAGACGAGCGGAAAATTTCGCAGAGTATGTAAATGAAAACGAAACGCCCCGAAACGGGGCGTTTTGGCGTTCCCGGCGCGATTCGAACGCGCGGCGTTTCGCTTAGGAGTTGCCCCGATTCTTCAAATATGGTATCAAAAGTTCGCTATTTCTCCTAAATATTACGGATTTTAAGATTGCGCGGTAGTTTTTAGGGCATTTTTGCTCTGACTTTTAACTTAAAAACTATCGTAAATTGACTTTCAAATCGAGTTTATACCAATTTTATACCAATAATTTTAACGTAGCAATTCTTTTATTTGAATTAGTTTTGCATTGAAAGGTGCGATATTATAAGTAGTGCCTTCACCAATTTTTAAGTGCGGTAAAACAATTCTATATTCTTGTTGTGTCTTAAAGAACAGTCCTTTACGAAACATTGTTTTGTGTGCATTAGATTTATCAATACGTAATGACCTTATTGTAATATCATCTAAATTTTTCTCTACAACTTCAAAAAAATATTTATGTTTTGGCGCAGTAGGTTTATAAAACTGTATATCAGAATCGCCATTAAATAAAAATTCTGAAAAGTCAGTCATCAAATCGTCCTGATAATATATCTTATGGGCAAATGCTTTATTCCTAAAATGATATCTTACATTCTCTAAAAAGTCATCTTCATTTTCAATTATTAAAGCGTGAGTATGTTTGGGAAATTGATTTGAAAGTGTTATGTATTCTTGCTCGCTTATATACGGTGTGTTTGTATGTTTTAAGCAGTAAGTTGGTGTAAATCGACAACAATCCGTTATAAAAGAAATTTCCGCATTAGAAACAAAAAATGCTTGCCCGTTTTGAGGCGCAATATAACATTGACTGTTTCTTGTGCGTATTCCACCATCGTCTTTATCACCGATACCTTTGACTTGACTTTCTTCTAATTCTCTAAATTTAACACAAGGGCTGAAATACATTTCACCTAAACGGTAAAAATTTTCTAAATATTTTGCTTCTCCGTATTTGATAAACATACTTATTTATTATCCTGCATTTTAACTGTGTATGTGGACGGTATAAGTCCCATTTTAATGTATTCATTTAATACTTCTGGTTCTTCAATAAATGGTCTTTCAAAATATATCCAATCTATTCGGCAGTCTGTTTTTGATTCTCCAATAAACACTATTAAAAGCACAGCATCAACCTTATGTTGTTGCTGCTTGGCATCACAAAGCATTTGATAATAATCTGGTTTTGCAAGTTCTGATGTTGTCGAATTAAAGACTATACTTGTTTTTTTATCTTTTTCTAATACACAAATGGCTTTGGAAAAATCAATTATATTGTTACAGGCATTTTTCCAAGAGTTCCAAAATCGCGACATAAAAGGGCTTGCTTGTTTTGGTTCTATTTTTTGTAAAAGATGCAATATGGATTTATATTGTGGACATTTCTTAACTTGCTTTTCTCTAAATTTATTGATAAGCGCTAATAATTGCAGGGCATCTTCTTTTTTATTTGATAGCCCATCATAAATATATTTTTCAAAAAAAGACGCAAAATCTTCTTCTGTTTCTATTCTGGAAATGATACTAACATTATCGCTCTCGCCAAATACAATATTAGGAAGTCCTTGCATTTGATTTAACCATGCCGTTCGTTCTTGCAGATAATAAATAATATCATAAGGATGTACAAGTGTTTCCATCATGGCTTTATAATCGGAAATGCTGAAAACATTAACAATCGTTTTTTCTACGTTTTCAAGTTGAATAAGTCGGTTATATTTTATAATTGCAGGATTATCAAAAATAATAATAGGACAAATATCAAAGGTGCTATTGATTTTTACGGGTTGATGATACAAATCATTAACGGTTATTGAGTTGGTTTTAATCGCTTTAATAGTTACTTCAATTTGCTCAACCGCTTCACCATAAACAACGTCGTTAAGCCAATCTTCATTTGATTTACCTTGATTTTTTATATTGCGTTCTTTGACTTGTAAAGCGACATATATATCTAAATATTCAAAAAGCCCATCGCAGAGTTCAACTTTATTATTTTTTTCATTGAAATATTTTAAGTTTTCATATACGAAATCTTTACAGAAAAATTTTGCGCCTATTTCATTACAAATGGTTTCAGATTGAGTCATAAATATTACCCCTTTGAATTTTATTTATTATAGCACAAATCTTCAAAAAAATAAAATAATTTGCTCTCTAATTTTTGCCTTTCGGCAGTTGGTCGTAGCACAAAGAAAATCACAAGTCAACGGAAAAAATTATTGCTTAAAACTTTATAATGCCAGTCAGAGCCGAATGGGTACATAACCTGTTCGGCTTTCTTTTTACGTCAATATTTTTTTCTTGTCGTTGACTTCCGTGTCGCTTTCCGATATTAAAGCAACATAGGTTGCTTTCCCCCGTGCTACTTCCTATGATTGCCGAAAGGCAAAAATAAAAATTAGGAGTTGAACCTATGGAAAACAAAGTCCCCCAAAAGTTAAGAAGTATTAGAAAAGCGTATGAGTTGGTGAAAGAAAGCGATCCCGAAACCGCTATCACTTTACATACGCTTCGACAATGGTGCAAACAAGGAAAAATCAAATGTCTTTATATCGGCAATAAGACATTAGTTTTCATTGATAGTCTTATGAATTATCTTTCAAACGGTATTGAAGGAGAAATAAGATGAAAACAAAGTTTAATCGTTATTACCTTTTCGAGTTCTCGTATTTCGACGGAGAATACGACGTTACGTTCAATATCGTTGACGTAGATTTCGACCGTCAGACCGTTACCGTAGCAATTACCCGCGCAGGACGTATAAGCCAAGACACCTACGATCTTATGCGCGACGGCGACGGCAGTCTGTATTTCGAGTACGGACGTTTCTATGAAAACAAAATCGTGCTCAATGATTTTCAGGGGGTGCGGTAAAATGAAAAACAATATTCTCAACTTCGACGTTCTCAAAGAAGAAATATCGCCCGACAACGTACTTGAAATAGCGGAGATTTTGGCGTTTACCGAAACGCGCTATCTTATCGGGCATATAGGTACTCGTATGCAAAAAATATTTGCCGACCTGCTTACGGATATAAAACATAAGAACGAAACAAACCACGTTTTCAGCGACGGTTACGATTTGGTGCAGGAAGGCGCGCTATTCCTTTGCGAACACTACGGAAAGCACGTAAACGACGTTTTGGGCTATAACAAGAAAGGAAAGCAAATAACCGTTCGGATCGCCTGTATGAAAAAGATGACGAAACTCATAAACCGCAAATTCAGCGATTATCAGCGGAGTATAAGCGTCGAAGATTTAACGCCTGCAAACGAGCCGTCAATCGAGATAAAAGAAGAAGTAGAGCAAGATTACGCTTTGGCGGATAAAATCGTTCAGAGCCTTAATTTGACGGACAATATGCGTGTCGCGCTCGAATGCCGTATGTCCGGATTGAGTTACCCCGAAATAGGACGGATACTTGCAAGAGCGCAATCTACGGTATTTGAATATTTTATTAAAATGCGTCAGAGATATACGACTATTTACGGGTAAAACTACGTTCCCAAAAATTAAAGCGGGAGTAGTACAATACTCTCGCTTTTTTTATTACAACTCAATAACAAGACAAGGCGGAATGTTCAATTTGCTGATGCACTTATTTATGTCCGAAACAAATCCGTGCTTGTAACTTTCGGGTAAAGTTTCCTTAAACGCAATTAACAACTGTATTATCGTTTTGCCGTCTTTATTGCTTTCTAAAATTATCTTATTGTGGCTGATTCGATTACGCAGATAGTTGATACTGTCTCTATTTTTTGCAAGTAAATCTACCGAAAAACCTTCATAGTGAATATTGTTTTTATTCTCTATCACAGCATCTATCGCTTCGCATAAAAACGCACTTTCTAACTTCTTATAACCAACTTGTGATAAATTCCAGATTTGCGCTCTTAAAAATTCTTCAAAGAATGAGAAATACTTGAAAATATTTATAAGCAAACGCTTATCGTACCTGTATGTATCTTTCAATATTTCCCATTGAATGTCTGTTCCGCAATTTTTAATTATACTTGCGAATCGCAAATATTTAGTTTCACCTTTTAACGCAATCCAATGCTCTATTTCTTCGCTATGCGCAGCATAATCAATTATTTCTTCTTTGGCTGACATCTGTACTTATTGACCTCCCGAACAAATAGGGCGGAAGACGAGAGTTTAGTCGGATCGTTTTCCGATTTTGACTTTTCTTTTTGTTTTACAGGAATAATTATATCTTCAATCAAGTGCTGTTTCTCTTGTGGCGGCAAACCCTTAAAATATTTGTACGCTTCTTTCCATTGCGGTAGTTTGTTCCAAGTAAATTCGTTAATATTAGGCGTTTCTTTTTTGTTATTTCTACGGATTATGTAGTCATTATCAGGATATGTCTTGATAATTACAAAATCAATATGATAAAGGTTTCCGTCTTTATTTGTAAGAGTGATAGCGGTAGTCGAATTTTCAAAAACTTCTTCACCCTTTTTCGACCTTTCAAAAGCCGAGAAAAAATCATTTTTAATTTGGGTAGGAGCGGGGAATTTCTTTGACTTTTTATCATAACACGGTGAATTTGCAGTTAAAAGCAACTGATAATCCAAATCGTATTCGCCATTTTCGTCTTCAATCATTGTTCCCCAGTTACCCGAACCGACCAATCGCGGAGTAAATTTATACTTGTCTTTTAGTTTTTGCTTGACACTGCGAATTATTGCGTCGGCACGTTGCCTTGCAATAGAACATTGCTTTTTTGTTATTCGTTGGTACATAATAGTTTGCTTCCTTTAATTGCGTAGTTCTATTTTGGATTTTTTAACTTCTGCGTTGATACCATGAGAATTTAGATAACTTTTTAATTCTTCACAACTTTGTTTTGATTTCGGACCAATAATAATACTTTTAATGACATTGTTAATTCCAAATTCTTTCAAAGACATTTCGTAATATTTTCTTATTTGATTACCAAAACAAGCGTATTTTGCTTTTTGAATTATTCCATCTTGTGTTGATTTCTCTAATCCGATTTTCAACATAAATTCGTCTAAATTAAAGAGAGTTCCATCAGATAACGGGAGTGCAATGGTTTTTCTACCACCGTAATCTTGCCTATATGTAAATCTAATTTCGTTTTCCAAACTAAATTCCGGTCTTTTAATGCGTGCAAAAAAGTAGTTGTACGCATCTGACAAATTTCGATTACCACTTATTTCAGGAAAGCCATTATCTGTTAGCAAGTATTTCTCAATTAAATTGTTTTGTGTTGCTTCATCATAAATAACATCTATAAATGACAAGTGATATCCTAAAAGACGGGAACAATCGCTCAAACCATCTTTCATGAAATCTCTATTGATTCCAATAGATACACCAAAACAATTATCCGCATAATTATTGAAATGGAAGTAACTATCGGGATATTTTGTACACGACAAGGCAAAATAATTTCTTGCAGGAAGAAAACAAGGAAAATCAAGATTTAATAATTCTTTGCCTTTTGTTTTTATTAAATCTTCGGCATAACTCATTTCGTTTTTATCCATTGAAGACCATAAATCGGTCAGCCAAAAAGATTGATTTTCAATTATGTTATAAAATGTTTTCAGACTTGTATAATGATAAACCAAATTATCTGTTCCCACAAAAAACTCCTTTGTATATGACTCGTGACAATTTATATTATAGCATTTTCGGTAACAAAAAGCAAACGTACAATAGTACCCTTTTACTACCCGAAAACTAACAGTCGTGATTGTACGGCGTGTGCGTGTCTTGAAACAAGTGCGCCGCTTCGCGGCGCAGACACGCACACGCCGTAATGAACTGAAAACGGCAGGCAAACCGAAAAGCAAAACGGCGCGGTGCAAGGTGTCGCACGCAGGCTTTCTGCGATCACCTTTGCACCGTGCCATTGTCTTTTGTGCTTTTCAGTAGGCTACAATTTGTAGTCAACTGATTTCTTATTCGTCGCTGTCGTTATCGTCCGCTATCGGAGATTGTATTTCAAGCGCAGGCTTATTGCTTGCATTTAGCGGCGATATTACCGTTTGTCCTAATTGACTTTCAATGTCCGTTCTTGCGTTCTTTGCAACACTACCGCCGCGCCGTGCTATCATTTTGCTTTCGTCAAAAGTTTCGGGCTGTTCTTGCCGTGAAATAGCCGTCGTTGTTACTTCCGCGAGCATATTCAAAACGAGTTCTATATTCGTCATATTATCGCGCAAATTCTCTTTTTTTAAGCCTTTGACTTGTTTGTATTCCTGCACGGTAAGACCGCTCCAAGCCTTCGTCATTTCGTTGGTAAGAATAGCATAATCTTTATCTTGCTGTATTCCACGCGCTTTCCATTCGTCGGTAAGTTCTTTCCGCATTTCGATAGTCTGCAAGCGTTGGTTAATCCAGCCTTCCGTATAGCCTTTTGCACGGTAGTAGTCCGCACCGCGGATGATTGCTTTTTCCGGATCGGCTATTTCTTCAAGCCGTTCGCTGCCGACCTGCGCAAGCCACATTTTGAACGGCTCGGCTTTTGGTGAAGGGATAGACTGTACCAGCCGCAAAACACCTTTTGTATCAAGAACGTCGGTAATTCTCATTTTACCGTCCGGTGCTTCCATTTTCAAACCGTGACAATTTGTCACGGTTTCATTTCCTTCGGCTTTAAGGCGTTGTTTTAACTTGCGCCAATAAGCCGCCGCATCAACGCTGTCAGTCAAAACGGCGACGATATCCACAACGGAAAAATACCATTCTTCGATTTCTGCATCCCAAACGGTGCGTACTTGCTTGCTTTCAAAAACTTTAATCTTATTTTCCATTGAACTTTCTCCGTAAGTAACTGTATAAATATTATAGCACATTTTAAGGCGATTTTCAAGCAACGGGAGAGCAGTTACCGAGATTTACTCGGCAACTTAATTGCTTTTCCGCATTTGCGCTATCACGCTTTTGCTTACGTTGCCCATTAGCACGCCTTCGTCCCAGCACCGAAAGTTGTCGTATAGCAATAACTTTTTATCTTCCATACCGAACGGACAGAGTATATCTTCGTCCATTATATCGGAGATGAAATATTGCGGCAGACCTTTGCTGTACACAATCTTTTCGCCCGTCTTTTCGAGATATTTCATTATGTACGCAACGGCAGAGCCGAGCGTGGAATTATCGTTTATCGTTTCAAAATCCGAGCGTCCGAAACGGTCATTGAAATAGGTGTTTTGGTGCGTTATTTGCCGTTTGTGCGTGTTAAAGTTATAGTCGTTGACTTCTATCATCATAGGTGGCATTGTGCCTTCGGGTATATCGAAAAGCCCGTGAAAGTGCAGTCGCTGTTTCTTCGGTGAGCGTTCCCATACGCCGGCATATTTCCAGCCTTTACGCGCCGAAAAGTTGTTGAGCGTTGTTTTCAGACCTTTCTTAAAACTATCTTCTGTATGCAGAGCGTCATTGTAGGTAAACGTAACGAAATAGTTAAAGTCTTGCAGGTTTATTTTACGTGAGAGCCGAACGCGGCGGCAAATCAAATTCCGCTATTTACGTTCCAAGTTCCTGTCCACATAGTAGGCGGTTTCCGTTTCGTCCTTAAAGTAAGGGAGCATAGCGGTAATAATGCGCTTGCGACGTTCGGATTTCTTGACCGAAAGGCTGTCCTGATACAGTTCGTTAAACAGTTCTTTCCGCGTCGTTTTACGTTCGTTTTTAGGGCTGTCATTGACCGTCTGCGGCGTCGAATCCGCTTGTTCGGCAACTTGTTCGTCATTTCCTTTTACAAGCGGAATCGGCGCAATTACGTCGTCCGTAACTGCGCTTTCATCCTTGCTTTGTTGTATTGTTTCTTGCGGCGTTTCCGTAACCGTGATAATTTCTTCGGGCGGTTTCGGACGTCGCTTTGTAGGGCGTTCCGTGTGCGGTATGGCGATATAATGGCTACCGTCGAAATACACTTTTGTTTCGCCGTATGGCATAATTCTCCTTGTACGGCGACCGTATATTTACCGCATAGGCAGAGCCGCCGTTATTCAGTTTTCTTTTTGTTCGCTTTACGTTGTTTCATTTTCAACTTTTCCTTTTTTCTAAATTCTTTCTGAAACTGTTTGTCCGCTTTGTCGATCCGCTTGAATGCCCGTTTCATATTCTTGAAGATATATGCGTTAATCTTGTCGTTATATTTTTCGGGTACGAAATCTGCGGTATCGAGCGTATGCGAAAAAGTTTCGTAATACTTGTTAAGGCACTCGTTGATGAGTTTGTTTTTGTTGTAGTTAATCACGATTTTTTACCCCGCTTGACATAATAGTTTTCGGGTAATTCGTCGTCGTTTTCCTGTAAATACCGAATATACCCGTCAATGGTATCGTCCGTCGGCTCGGCTTGTTTGTAATCAAAATCTTCGTTCAAATGACCGTCGTAAAACTTCGGCTTGCATGATTGACTGTCGTAACAATCGAATACGTTGTAGTCCGCTATTACGGTATCGTCCGTGTAACAGTCTTTGTCTTTCTTGCCGCTTGACATATATCGGTCGAAAAGACTGCTGTTTTCTATATGTCGGATTTTCCATTTCAGACCATTGACTTTGCCGTAACCGTTATGCGAGAGTTCCAGATTTACGATTTCAATAAACTGCGCGAGTTCGCGTATATTCACGTCGATGAGCATAGGACGTTGGGTATCTAACCAGATATTTATATCGTTGTGTCCGTGTTGTTCGTACCAGCGAGATTGCCAATCGGGAAAATACATACTCATTCGGCTGTTGAGATACTTTTGCGCTTCGGTTATGCAGATCGTTTCAAACGGAAGATTAAAATGTGATTCCACAAAATCGTTTGCAAAACCGAGCCTATACGGATTGATACGCCGACTGAAACGGGGGCTGTACCTGTACTTGTGAAAAGTCATATCGTAGTTTGAACTTACAGTATGTACAGGCACAGTCTTAATCCCGTCAAAGCCATTGTTTTGTTTCCGTATAATTTCCTTCTGCATAGAACGGTTGCGCTGTCTGTCGAACGCAGTGTCGTGTGCGACGTGCGTCATAAAACAGGTTTTGCCCGTTCGCGGCGGCGCGAAAATTATCGTTATCATAGGCTTACCTTAAAACGTACAGTTCCCACATAGTCATCATTTCAATGTAGAAGCCCGCATTGTCAGACCATTCAACCGTCAAATAACCGTCGCGCTTGCACGAAATGGTAATCGTAAACGTGTTGTCAACTCCGTATTCGACGACGCCGAGCGTTGCCGAGAACGGCTCCGAACTTGTCAATACTTTTTCGCTCGGATAGTGGTCGAAACTCATACCGCTGCTATCAAGCGCAAACCACTCGTTGCCGTCGAACTGCCAGCCGTAACAGCCGTTACCGTCAGGCGAGTTATACCAGAAACTGTTGTAACCCGTGTCGGTTATGTTCGCTTGCATAAAGTTCGCCGTAACTTTGATTTTATCGCCTTTCTTTAAGCCGCGAACTTCCACGTCAACGCTATTCATTGTGCTGTCGCCGTAAACGTATAGTTGCTCGTCGCATATAAGTTGCCAGCTGCCGCTGTGTTTTGCGATAAACGTGGTATTTGCGGTTATCTTATAGGTTGCGACGTTGATGACCGTCGTTCCGTCAATCGTCCAGCCTTTGAACGTATCGCTTGTAAACGTGGGTACGGTTGCATAGCCGCCGTTTTCTACCTGTTGCGTTGATATCGTCGTCGTGCCGCTTTGGAATGTAACTGTAAATTTGTCAATACGGAATACCGCATTAAACGTTACGTTCCCCGTTACGGCATAATTGCTTACGTTGACGGTGTTTGTTCCGTCGATAGACCAACCGACAAATACGCAATTCGTTTTCGTCGGATCGTTCGGTTTGCTTGCGTACTTGCCGTGTTCAATCGTTTGAGTAGAAAGCGTCGTGTTGCCGTTCTTAAACGTAACGGTGTAAGTATGAATACGGAAGATAGCCGTAAAGGTTACGTTTTCGGTAACGGCATATTTGCTGACGTCGATAGGATTTACCCCGTCCACAGACCAACCGGCAAACGTGTGATTTGCCTTTGCGGGATTGCTCGGCGCGGTAGGTTTGGCGTTCTTTTCGACGATTTGCGAGTTATGCACTGTTCCGTCCGCCATAAACTTGACGTCGTATTTGTAGGTGATGTCCGCAACGAAAACGGTATCTGCCGTAATGCGGTATTCGCTTACGTTCGCCGCAACCCCATTGACTTTCCATCCGTTGAATACCTTGTAAGCAGTGGAAGAAGCAGACGGGGCTGTTGCGTATTGTCCGCTCTTGACCGTTTCCGTTTTCAATGTGGAATCTTCATACTTGAATACGACCGAATACAGTTTTGTGAATTTTGCCGTGAACGTTACGTTTTGCGTTACGGTGTATGTCGTCAGATTGATTACGTTGTTTCCGTCGAGCGTCCAGCCGTCAAACACATAGCCGTTCTTTGTCGGGTTAGTGGGCATGGTAACTTTGGCGTCTTTGAGTACGATTTGATTGTTGTGATTTTCTCCTTCGACCATAAAATTGACTTCGTACTTATGCGTAACGTCGGCAACGATTTTTGTGTTCGCCGTAATGCGGTATGTTGCAAGGTCGATAGGCTCTCCGTCCACAGTCCAGCCGTTGAATATGACATAGGCAGTAGAAGTAGGCGGCGTAACCGTGAGCGTGCTGTTCTTGTTGACAACTTGAATGTTGTAAACGCTGCCGTCGAACTCGAACGTTGCGACAACCTGTTCGCCGCTCTCTAACGAAGCGAGATATTGTTCATAGTAACTTACCGATTTTTGCAATTCCGCAATCTTGACGTTTAACGCATTGACTACCGAAGAATTGTTTTGCGTTTGCAACGTAAGGTCGGCAATCTGATTGTTAAGGCTTGCTATTTGTGCATTCAGACCGCTTATCGTGCGAGTGTTCAATTCGTTGGTTTCCTGTAACTGCGCGTTCAGCGACTGCAAGTTTGTGATTTGCTCGTTCAGCCGTGCAATTTGACGTTCGTTCTCGTCCTTGTTGGCGGAAAGCGAAAGTACCTGATTGTTGAGCGCGGCAATTTGCCCGTTCAAATCGGTAATTGTCGCTTCGTTGCTCGTCCGAATGGTGTTGAGTGTTTCTACCTGCGATTCGAGTGCGGTTTTCTGCTCGTTGAGCGTCGTGATTTGCCCTTGACAGTCTTTGATACTGTTATTCAAAATGTTGACTTCGCTCGTATGTTGCGAGATTAAGTCGTTTTGCATTGTTATCGTATCACGGTAACTGTCTATGAGTTTTTCGTATTCGCTTTTGTCTGATAGGGCAGTATTGTAACCGTCCTCGTAGGACTTCTGCACGTCGTCCTGCGTATACAGCCCGTTGCCCGCCATACCTTCCTTGACTTTCGACCAATTTATGATGCCCCACGTCAGCACGAAGGCGAACGCGGCGACAATGAGAATACTGAATATGATTGTTAAAACTTTTCTTGTCGTTGACATAAAAATTCTCCTTATAAAATTTCAATGATTTGCAAGCGAATACCGTTGTCCGCGAAATACTGTTCCAAGAAGGACGCGTTTTCGTTTCCGGTAGTCGCCAGAGTGAGTTGTGTTTTGCCGCTTAAAAACTTAACGGAGATTTTGAGCGTTGCGCTGTTTACGATCTGCCCGTCGGTATTGTAAAAGTCGAAATTGACGGTTGCATATACCGAGCCTGCCTTAATATCGCAGTTGAGCAAAATATAATCGTTCAGCACGACGTTATACTTTTTGTTTTCTCCGTCGAAGTTGTCTGTTTTCAGCAAGTCTTTTTCAAAATAGTAGGTGTTCGTGTCGTCGTATAAATCGTGATAGAAAACGACGCTCGTTGACGTGTACTTGAAACTTTCCTGCGAAAAGCGGTTGCTTATGTCGATACTGCCGTTGACGTAACTTTCGGCTTTGATTTCCTTGTACAGTTGCAAGCCGCAGAATACGCCGGCAACGATGAGCGCGAACGCGAGAATATACAGAATTACCAATGCTATGATTTTCTTCATACAATCACCCCCGTGTACTCGTTGTCGATAGCATTCTGAATGCCGTCGAACGTAATGCCTTTTGACTGTTTCAGTGTTTGCAGATTTGTTCCGAACAGCGATTTTTCAAGCAGATAAAAGGTTTGCGTACTGCCTTTGACGGTCAGCGTGTCGAGTTCCAAATTCTCAAAAGCGTTGTAGTCCAAGCCGACGATATTGATTTCCTTGCCCGTAAGGTAGGGCGAATCCAATTCGAGCGTTATATTGATTTTGGCTCTCGGAATTTCTGCGAACAGTTTTTTGGCGTCCATAGTAAGAGAAACAAAATACCCGTCGTAAACTTCGCTGTAACGGTAAACGAAAATATCTTCGCCCCGTAATTTGCTCGTAACGTCGAGATTGTAGGTCATACGTTCCTGCCAATAACTCGTGTCGATTTTATCTTCCGATACGTCGTACTTTGAGTTGTTGTCGATAATGCCGAACATACTTTGCGTACTGTTTCTTGCACCGTTTTCGTCGTAATGGAATTTAAGCACCGAATACGTCTTGATGATGTCGGTTACGTCGTCCGTTTTGAATTTCTTTGTGTCGTAATCGTATTCCTTGATAGAGAACAGCGACGATAAATCGACCGTAATATAGTAATCGCCGTAACCTGCGCTGTTGGTTTTTACCGCTTGCATACACGACTGAAACAGACTGCCGTAGGTGTAGTAGTAACGGTTGTAAATATCGCCGACTTTCCAGCCGATTCCGAAGAAATTGCGCAGATCTCCGACGTCGCGGTCAAAATACTTATTGAGAGAAATTGCGAACGCTCGGTCGTCGATTTTGATAATAAATTCGGTTGTGCGTTTGAGTTCGGTTGCGATACTGCCGTTTTCGTTGGTTACGCCGTTCCAATTTATACCGTTCGTGTAGTCGTAGTAGTTGAAACTTTTATCGACGTAACTGTTGACGATTTTCATAGCGTTGTCGTCCGTACCGTAATAGCGGTCGTTGTTCCCGAACGGGTTAATAAACTTGACGCTTGTATTACCGTCCCATACGTCGAGCGGCAGACCTTTATAATCGCCGAGATACTGCATACCCGTCGAGCGATAATCCGTCGAGAGTAAGCTCGTCGTAGTAAAGTAATTCATTTTGAGTTCCTGCAACTGTATTCCGTTGCCTTTGTCGTTGCTGTAATAATTGACTTCGAGAAAGTAACGGTCTTTGAGTTCGTCTTTTTCTTCTTCCGTCAAATCATCCGATTTGATTATGTCCTGCACGTCCAAGCCGACCTGATTGTCGATATTGTTTACGCCTATCGTGGTATCTTTCACGAAATAGTGATAGTAGATAAACCCGATAATGACGCAAACGCTTATGACGCACAAAAACACCACACAGCAATTTGCGATAGTTTTTAATACTTTCATAAATCTTGCTCCTTATAGTTTTTTGTTTCCGTAAAGGAAAAAGCACTAAACGAACTTGCGCCCGAGTAGTGCCTTTTTTGTCTTTACAATAGCCCGTTCCAGCCGAAGAAATTGAGTAGATTCGCCAGCCACCGCAGACCGCTGCTTATCCATTCAAAGACTTTTGCGAGAATAGTAAGCGGCCACGTTCCGACCAGCACTACCAATACGATGATGAGTAGGAGTAATATCAATTTCTTCATTGCCGAGCGGTTATCCCGTAATCATTCCGAGAATGGTTTTGTCCGAACTGCGGAAGGGCTTGACGGGGCATTCCAGAACTTCGCCCGTTTCGGTATCCACCGAGCGCACGGCATACGAATTGCCCTTGACCGTTTTTTTCGTCTTTTCGTCCTTGATTTCGTAAGGCTTCAAAACGAGTTCGGCGGTCATAGCGTCCCCGAACACAATGTCGAGAATGGCATAGCCGCCGACGTCGTGCGGAACGACCGTTGCTTTGACTTCCTTGCCGCGAATAACGCCCTTGACGACGTGTGAAAAGTAGGTGTTACCGTCTTTTTCGTAGGTTTCGCGTTCCACGAGTACCTGATTGTTTTTGTTCTTGTTTGCCATACTGAAAATTCTCCTTGTTTTGAATTAGGCGGCGTCGCCGTCTTTGTTTTTGCGCTTGCCCTTGATACGGGAAAGACGCTTTGCTTCGGCTTTCGATTTGCCTTCCGAGAGTGCCTTCGTGTACTTGTACATTCCGGCGTGGTCGTTCTGACATTGCAGATAGCCGGAGCGCATACCTGCTTCGTAGTCCGTGAGTTGCTTGCCTTTTTTCTGTCCCCATTTGTGGACTTTGACTTTGCGTTCTTCCGCATAGCCTTTGGCGCGCTTGCTCGGCACAGACCACTTCGTGTTGTCGTATTTGGTTTTTGCCATAGACTGTTCTCCTTACATAGAGATTTGTTTGTTCGGACGAAATCGCTGTTGCGTGCGTTCTATGCCGCTTTCCGTTCCGTCCGATATTAAGTTGTAATTTTGTACGCGGCGGACGCTGTTATTGAAACACCACGTTTCGTGCGATTTGCGGTAGGCGGCCGCCTTTACTTTGCAATAACCGCACTAATCGGTTTTGTTTGTTGCTCCGTCCGAGTACAGTTGCATTATAGGGCAAACGGTTTTGTTTTACGAGTAGGCGGTAAGTAAGAAACGTGTTAGAAACACATTACATTTTTGCGATTGTCGAGTAATAAAAGGAGTAGAAGAAGGGCAAAAAAGAAAGCCCCGATCGCTCGGAACTTTCTTTGATTTTATTCGATATACGTTCTTGCGTACATGGTGGTCGGAAGACGTCTGCCGTCGATATTCTTGCGTGCGCTAAACGCCTTTTCGTAAATCTTATCGCGCTTTTTCGTGCGGCGGTAGTAGGTGTCGAAACTGAATACTACGTTATTGAGTTCGTCGCTCAGCCTTACGCCGATTACCTGTTTGACGATATAATTTTCCGTGCGGTAGACGTTGTTTGCGTCGTATAAAAAATCCCTATCGTTGTTCATCATTTCAATTTCCCCCGTTAAAGAATTTCAGTAAATATTCGCACAGTTGCTTGTTGAGTTGCTTGATATAATCGTTGCAAAACCCCCAATCTTCCGCGAGAGCGCATTGCGAATTGTTTTGCGTGTACAGCGCGATATACAAATCGTACAGTCTTGCCGGCGCAGTTTTGATTGCGAGATTGTACCTATTGACCTTTTCCGTAACCGCGCTTTCCACGACGCATTTTGCGGCGGATTCAAAATCTTTCCGCTTCGAGTAGTAGTACCGAATTTCCTTTAAGTCGTTCCGTACCTGTTGCATTGTTGTTACCATATTCGTAACTCCTTTATAATGAGATAGAGCCGCAGCCCTTCACATAGAAGCCACGAGAAACGCACGAATTAACGGTCATTTTCAAAACTTTTTTTCAAACGCGCTAAAATTCTTTCCAAGCGATTATGTATTGCGACGGCAGATACGTTTTCACGCTCGGCAATTTCCGCTTGCGGTATGTATTCAAAATATACTTGCCGAAGCAGCCGTTGCTGTTCCGGCGATAGGGAGACGATTGCCTTATGTAACTTTTCCGTCCATAGCCGCCGTTCGACCTGTTCAAAGATATTGACGTTCGGATCGGCAACGTCAAAACCGTGTTCCATTGATTTATCTAACGACTGATGCCGTCTTGTTTCCTTACGGTTGATGTTATTTTCGTATTTTTCCAACTGTTTGTATTGCGCCGCAAATTCTTCCGTAACTTCGACGTCGGTATAATTTGTTCCGTCGTAAATTCTGATTGTCGCCATAACAGCCCCCGATAACGATTTTGTTCGCTATCGGCAGATTGCTGTATATAAAAAAGCCACCGACAGCGGCGGCAAAACCCTATAATGAGAGCAAAAGAAAAAGATTTGAACGAGCAGAAACAAGCCCTGATTAAAAGCGGCTTTGCCTGCTGTTCAAACCCTTATATCCGCAACGGCGGTATCCGGTTGTCTATTACAGCCATGTATTAAATTGTCGTATGTTAAAAACTTTAACTTATGTACCCAGACGTTACTATCCTGTATCGCAAGGCTTTGTGCGTGTGTCTATAATTTTACAAGATATAGGCGCACGCAAAATTACAAATGCTGTCGATATTTGGCTTTGTATGAAAAAAGGAAGTGCTTTTTTGCACTTCCTTAAAAATTTATTCGTTTTTACCTAATGGAACAACAATAACTTTTCCGTCTATTATTTCGACGCTTATTCGTTTATGACAATGCGGACATTTTATAACGCCTGATTTTACAATTTCCGCTTGCATAAGAGTAAAAGCACAAATAGGACAACTTATATATAAACGTGTTTTTTCAATATCACTTTTTATTTGCATTTTAACTCCTATGTATTTTCTATACAGTTTAATTAGGTATTTGTTTTAATGGCAGTTTAACAATGAATTTCGTGTTTTCGTTACAGTCAACTGTAATAATGCCTTCTAATCTATCAACGATCTTTTTTACTAACGGTAAGCCGAGCCCCGTGCCTTTTTCTTTTCCCGATATATCGCTTGTATAAAACGATTGAAAAATCAAATCTTCTTTGCCTTTCAACGAATTGCTTGTATTCGTTATACTGAAAATTATATTTTCGTCGTCCTTAATTAAGTTTATAAATATTTCTCCGTTTTCATCCGTATATTTTACTGCATTTGAAATTAAATTTTGCCAAATCAGATGACACAAATCCTTATTCGATACATACTCGATTTCAGCCATATCGACTTCGACTTTTAACTGTTTTTGCAACCATACAACTTGCATTGAAAGTATAATATTTCGTATCTGTTCATCAATAAAGAACGTATCAGAACACGGTATATTATTGTTTGAGTCCAACTTACATATAGCGAGCAACTTTTCACTTAAATTAATAAGCCTGTTTGCTTCTTTATAAATAAAGTCTGCATATTCATTTCTTTCTTCTTCGGACAAATCTTTTGAATGTAGCAAATCGCTATATCCCAATATTATGCTTAACGGCGTTTTGAACTCGTGAGATACATTCTTAACAAATTCACGATTTAAGTATTCGTTAGATTTCAAACCTTCGGTCATACGGTTAAAGTTAATAGATAATTGCGACAATTCGTCATTTCCTTTGGTTGAAACTTTTGTATCGAGTTTACCGTTTGCAACGGCGTTGACTGCCGTTGATATTGATTTTAGGCGTTTTCCTATAAAAACATAAAGCAGTACGGTAAAGAGCACTAAGCCTAATGCTCCCGAAATTAAACTGATATGATAAGAAAGTATGGGATCGGTTATTGATTGACTTTGCAGAATAGCCAAAGCAATACGCGAAATGCCGAAGACCAACAACATTGATATTCCCATCATTAAAAAAATCTTAAATATCAGTTTTTTCATTTTCGTTCCGCCTTATATCCAAGTCCGCGCACGGAAATAATCGTTACGTCGCTTTGAATAAGTTTTTCCCGTAATTTATTGATATGAACGTCAACGGTTCTTTCTAAACTCTCGGAATCGCTTCCCCATATTTCATCCAATAACTGTGTTCGTGAGAAAATACGACCTGTTGAAGAAAGAAGTGTAAACAATAACAAAAATTCTTTTTTTGTGGTATCAATCATAACCGAATCGACTTTCAGCGTCTTTGTCATAAAGTCCAATTCGGTATTACCGATTTGAATTTTCTGTTTGGACACACGACCGTAACGGCGTAGCAACGCTCTTATGCGCAATTCCAACTCGTCAAAGTCCACAGGCTTTGTCAGGTAATCGTCTGCACCGCCTTCAAAACTTTTTTTCTTATTGCCGATAGTGCCGAGAGCGGTCAGCATAATAACCGGCAAATCCGTATTTATAGATTTAACGGTTTGCGTTAATGTATTTCCGTCCATTACAGGCATCATAATATCGGCAATCAAAAGGTCAATATCCGTATTTCCCAATATATTTAACGCTTCCTGCCCGTTACTGCTTTCATATACGGAAAAACCGCATCTTTCAAGATTGCATTTAATTAGTTTTCTTAAAGGTATCTCATCTTCTGCTAATAATATATGAAACATTACTCACTCCTAAAAAAATTATGAGAGAGATATAGAATCTCTCTCATATTATATCGGATTATTCGTTTATTGTCAATTTTTCCGAAGTTTGAGCCGATTTTACCGCTTGTCTATGCTTTAATAATCCTATTACAACTACGCCCACATAAGCCAAAGTTTTAGGTATCATAAGTATTCCGATAATAGGTACAATGTCCGCAAACAGAACTACCGGAATGTAGAAACCGAAAGACAAGATAACCATAAGCCCCATTATCCAATAACTTTTGTCTTTATTTTTCTTTGCTATCATAAAGCAGATAATTATTATTCCGATACCGATCAATGCAAACGGAATGTTTCTTAAAATTCCCCACAGCAAATTCCCTTCATAAGCAAACCAATTGTTTTGCGGGAAAGCGCAGAGAATAATACGAAGTGCCGTCAATGCAAACAATGTAATGCGGCTGCCTAACTTTAATTTTTTATCGGGCTGCCAAACGCTTTCGAGAATAAAGTAAAGAATTACATAGAATATCGTCATTGTAATCGAAGTAATAAGTTTACCTAATCCGAGAGCAAACGCATTTGCTTCCAACCCCGTCGTAAGCAGGGCGTAAACACGGGGAATTAAGTGGAACGAATCGCCCGACGATAAAACAACCGCCATGACACCGAACATCTTGAAAAACTTGCTTTTGCCCTTGACAATCAGATATATGCCTACGGCGAGAGCAAATATCAGATAAGCCGCGTCGAACAACAATTCCATAATACCTTGAACCATAAAAATATCTCCTTTTTATTAGATTTTGCACTCGTATAATACAATAGTTTTTTTAAGTAATTATTAAGTTTTTCAAAAAATTAAAAAATTAAAAAAATATTTTATTTGTCTTTCGATGGGGTTGTATATCGGAAAAAGCCGTTGCCGTAAGACTAAAACTGAATAGAGCGTAAACCCAAGCAAGGGAAAAAATCATAGCGTAAAACAGCAATTAAAACAATGCTAACGCTATGATTTTTTCTTTGTCCTTGACGGCGTAGGCTTTTCCCGATTTTCTCTTTGGTTGTCGAAAGACAAATAAAAAACAAGGAGAAAAGTATGTTATTTGTCTCTGTATAGTAAAAAGGAAGCCCGTTTGGAACTTCCTTTTACTTAATCCTTTTTTATTGATAGCGGGATAGCGGTTACTTTTCCGTCTTGTATTTCAAACCATATTTTCTTATGACATCGACAGCACTTTATGATACCATCCGTAACTGTTCGTGCTTCCATAATCATTACAGAACAAACGGGACAACTTACATACATTCTGTCGTATATATTATAGTCTTTATCGTTTTCTTTTGCGTCCATAATAATTAAATGTGCTAAAATTTATCAGCCAATATCGCCGCTTGTTTACAACCGTCTGTTTTTTCAATATCGCCAACATTAACTACTGACGGTATTGTTACTGCGCCAATCATTTTCCATTTTAATAAAGCGGCAGAACGTTCTATCGGAACTCTAACACCGTCAAATACTGACAAATCATTTTCTTCGCAACAACTAATCAAAGCGCATTCTTTGCCCGATAAATCCACTTTTGCATTATAGAAAGAAAATAATTTATCTATTACGGCTTTTATTTGCGACGGGATAGAATACCAATAAACAGGAAACGTAAAAACTACCGCATCCGCTTCTTGAATAGCGGGGGCAATGATATTAAAATCATCGTTAAAAGAGCAAGGTTTACCTGTCTTAAAACAAGTTTCGCAAGCACGGCAACCGTTTATTTTCATTGATGCAATATCAAATCGAGTAACCCTATGTCCCTTTTTTTGTGCGGCATTGATAAACGCATCTGTCATTGCAATCGAATTGCCGTTTTTCCGCGGACTTCCTGTCAATACAACAATATTCTTACTCATAATATTTGCTCCTTATTTATTTTATCAATTTGTCTTTTTCGGTAATTTTTCTTAAAACTTTGCACGGGTTTCCTACTGCGACTACGCCGGACGGTATACTTTTCGTTACAACGCTACCTGCGCCGATAACGGTATCGTCGCCGATCGTTACGCCTTGAATAATCTTTACGTCCGCACCGAGCCAAACGCGCTTACCGATATTGATAGGCTTCGATATACAAATATTCTTAATTCGTTCTTCTGCGTTAAGAGCGTGATTTGTCGTATAAATTCCTGCTCTCGGTCCGAACATAGTATTATCGCCTATCGTTACTTCGCCGCAATCAAAGATTATGCAGCCGAAATTTATAAATACATTGTTTCCGATTGTGATGTTGCTGCCGAACTCACAAATAAAATCGGGTTCGATAAATACGTTTTCGCCGACACTGCGAAAGAGTTTTTGCATTATCTCTTTTCTTTTGGGCATATCTTCTTCGGTAGTGCGATTATACTCACGAAAAAGTTTTTTTGCAATAAGTCTGCGCTGTTCGAGTTGCCGATCCCTGTCGTCGCAGGGGATACCCGCGAGCATTTTTTCCCATTCTGTCATATCTTTTTCCTTATTTCCCTGCGCGAATATTTTTGACCGTCTTGCTCTCAATCGTCAAATCTTCATAAATCCTTATACCACCGTTACCCGTAGGCGATTGCGCTACAAGACCTATTTTGACCGTGTTTCCGTAGTCGAGAATAAAAAATCTCGTCATATAAAAGTTTATGCCGTCCACCGAATAATGGAACGCATAAGCGTTGCCGCGTCTGCAAACTTGCAACCAAACTTTATCGGTTTCGATATTACAGCCGTTTGCGTCGTCGGAAATATTGTCGCGCGTTACCACGCTGACAACGGCGTGCGTTCCGAAATCTGTTCGCTCAAAACAGAACTTCGCCCAATTTTCCATATCCTTCATTACCATAACGGAAGAAGAATCGTAAGTGCTTAAAAATTTGAGCGATACTCTTACGCGCATAACGAAGTCGCCGCAGATTTCCGTATAATAATACGGCGCATTACAAATATTTGCGGGTAGCGAGCCTTCGTCGCTCGTTACGTTGCCGCCGCAAAAGAAGTCGCTTTTAGCGGGAGCGTAGATTTCGATTGCGTTTCCTTTCTTTTCAATCTTACTTTCGTTTAACCAAGCAAATTGCATATATAAAACTCCTGTCGATATTGATAAATACATTATATCACACACATAGTCAATAATGATTGCAATATCTCACTCATTTATGGTACAATATCACAAAGGAAAGGTGCGTTATGGAAAAACAGCATTTGAAAACGATAACCGACGAGTCGTACCGTGAAAAACTGCCGAACGGCAACCCCGATTTTCCGTTTCACTATTACTTGGAAAACGTATGGGATTTTGATTTTCATTGTATTGCTTGGCATTGGCACCCCGAATTTGAATTCATTTATGTTCGAGAAGGCTCGGTTATTTGTTATGTCGGAACCGAAAAATTAGTATTATCGAAAGGTTACGGCTTATTTGTCAATAGCGGCGTTTTACACCGTTATGAAGCAACGGATAACAACGTGTTTCCGAATATCGTGTTTTCGCCTAATTTGTTTGGCGAAACGTTAGGGCGCATATTTACAAAGTACGTTAAACCGATTATCGACTATGGAATATCTTTTCAGATATTCGATCCGAATATCGAATGGCAAAATACTGTCATAAAAATTTTATTAGCCATATTTGAGTTGCAAAATCAAGACAATCCCAATGAAATTGAAACGGTTACCAAACTGTTTGAATTATGGAATGTATTTTACAATAGCATTGAAATAAAATCGGAAACACAGGCGACAAACCGAGAAATGCAACACCGCTCTCAACTTCAAATTATGTTGCAATATATTCATAATAATTACGGTGAAAATATTAAATTAGACGATATCGCAGGCGCTGTTTATATAAGTAAAAACAGCGCATTGCAAATCTTCCGAAAAGGAATAAACATTTCACCGATTGCTTATCTGATCCAATACAGGCTTGCCCGTGCCGCCGAGTTGCTATTATCTACCGATAGAACTATCGCAAGCATAGCAACGGAAACGGGTTTTGATAACGTCGGCTATTTCTGCCGCAAATTCAAAGAAAAATATTGCATGTCCGCAAAAAAATATCTTGCTTGCCATCTTAAAAAATAAACGTCGCTCAAAATATTGCATCCAAAACGTTTTGACTTTCTTTTTGCTATAATAAACACATATCATATCAAGGTAGGTTAAGCACTATGTTGACAAGAGAAGAATTGCCCGAATGTCCCGTTGCGACCACTGTGCAACTTATAGGCAATAAGTGGAAACTTTTGATTATACGAAATAGATTGGGGTACAGATTATAAAGCAAGTTTATAATTTATTTGTCTTTCGACAGGGTTGTATATCGGAAAAAGCCGTTGCCGTAAGACTGAAAACTAAATAAAGCGTAAACCCAAGCAAGGAAAAAAATCATAGCGTAAAACAGCAAAATGAAAAATGCTAACGCTATGATTTTTTCTTTGTCCTTGACGGCGTGGGCTTTTCCCGATTTTCTCTTTGGTTGTCGAAAGACAAATAAAAAACAAGGAGAAAAGTATGTTAGTCAGTTCGCTGTTTTGTCCTTTTCCTTTACCGCCGCCAAGCCGTAGGCTAACGCAAAAATAACGTGTTTCTAATACGTTTATAATTCGCTTGCTACTCGTAATTTTTCGGGATAAAAGTTATAGTATTTGCGGAAAGTGATTGAACGAAACGGAATACACAGCCGTTTCCGAGAGTTGCTTTCTAATCTGAACAAGGAGGCAAGCACAATGTTACGGAGTATCAAAAAAGCCTATGACATAGTTCGTCAGCAGGACGCCGAAACAGCCGTTACCGTACATACAATCCGTATGTGGTGCAAGGAAGGCAAAATCAAATGTCTTACAGCAGGTAACAAAGTTTTGGTCGATATTGACAGCCTGATGAACTATATCGCTATTAAGGAGTAAATTCATTATGGCATATTTCAAAATCACACCCAATAAGAAAGGCGAATTACAAGCCAAGATACAAGTCAGCGGAAAGGACTTATCCACAGGTAAAAACAAACTGTTCGTTAAGCGCGTCTATAATAACGACGGCTTGACGGAAGCGAAATTCAGAAAGCAAGTCGAGAAACTGTCTATTGAATTTGAAGAAGACGTATTGAAGGCTTACAAGGAAGAAACGACGGTATTGCGCTCAAAGGTGCTTACGTTCGCGGAACTGATGAAAGAATGGCAGGCAAACATTAAAGCCAATCTTTCCATAAGTTACTACCTGCGAGCGCAAGAAGTCGGCAAAAAGTTTAATGCGTTTTTGGTCGAACAACACCTTGACGATAAACCTATATCGGCGATCACCGTGCGCGACGTGCAAATGTTTTTGAACGGCTTTGCGCAAAAAGGCTATAAAGCAGTTCCGACGGTGAAAGTCAAAAAGGATTTTCCCAAGACCGTGAACTTCCGAGAACTTGCAAGAGAGCATATTATTACGCGCTGTTCGTCTTACGGTATGCGCCGCAAAGGAAACAGCATTGAAAAACAAATTGCACTTGCTATTTGCGAGCATTGCGGTATTGCCTTCGACGAATACTTTGAAGAACTACCGAACGAAAAAACCTACGCCACCGAAACGATTAAAGGCTATCGGCGTGTTTTGAGAACGCTTTTCAACGAAGCGGTACGGTACGAATGGATTGTCAAAAATCCCGTGTGTTCTACCAAGATAGGCGCAGGCAGTTCTAATACGTCGTTACGTTCCGTTCCCGAAAAGGAAGTGTTTTCTTTTGCGGAAGCGCGGGCGTTTATTGCAAAACTGAACGAATTGCCGCCCGAAGATATTTACAAGAAAATCCCCATAAAACTTATGTTGTTAATGGGTATGCGAACAGCCGAAGTCTGCGGTTTACGTTGGAGTGATATTGACTTTACGAAGAAAGTCATTCACATTAAACGGAATAGGCTTTATACAAAGGAGTTCGGCATTTATGAAAAAGAGCCGAAAACGGCTACGTCAATGCGCGATATTCCAATGCCGGACGCACTCATAAGCGACCTTATCATATATATGGAATGGTTTAGGCAAGCCGACGAACGGTTTGACGAACGCCTTGACGAATATTATTTAGCCGTCAATCTTTATCGTTTGCCTATATTTCCGCACTCGGTCGGACAGTATTTGAAACGCTATGAGAAAGTGTGGCAGATGAAAGAAGTAACTTGTCATGGCTTACGCCATACATATTGTAGTTTGCTTTTGTCGCAGAACGTCCCGATACAAACGGTAAGTAAGTATATGGGACATAGTGATTCGACGGTAACGCTTAAAGTTTACAGCCACTTTATACCCGATACGCAGGACACCGCGCTTAATGCGTTGAACAATATCACGGCATAAAAAAAGACCGAGAATTTATCTCGGTCGAGCCGTTGGCGTTCGCGGCGGGAATCGAACCCACAGTCTATCGCTTAGGAGGCGATTGCGTTATCCTATTACGC
>CAJUGC010000001.1:280222-363777 GCA_910585955.1 uncultured Christensenella sp. | reverse complement strand
TTTCTATCGTTTCAATATCTTATTCTCGTTATACTTTATGCAGTTGTCAATGTGCGAGCGCGAACTTTTTTCTTCCCTTTAAAGGGGAATAAAAAAAGCATAATGGTTATTCACATCAGTTAATATCCGATTATGCCCAGCGGTATTGTATATTCAATACATGGTCGTCGATACTTCGACTCTATTCGCGCGCTACCTCAATCGATAGCTTGTTTATAATAACACAGTAAAAAGCGTTTGTCAAGAGTTTTTCGCAAAAATTTTTAAAAATTTCTTCTTTGTGCAAAACAAAAGGAACTCCTTTTGAAAGTTCCTTTCGAAATTTTGTTATATTGTATTATGTTTACTGCTTGTAGGATTTCCTTTTCGCATATTTTTCGGGGTGTTTCTTTTCGTCGAGCGTCCTTATGACAATCCAGACGATGATTCCCGCAACGGCAAGCCAAACGACTATGTTGATGACGACGAGCCATATCGCCCAGGGTGACATATCATAGTAGACGTACGAGCCGGGCGCGACGTGGTTATATGTACCGCTGTTGACCACCGTATAGCAGATGTTGTGCACGGCATTTCTCGCCGCCCATTTCGCCGTAGGAGTCGCGAAATCCATTTCCGTTTTAAACATATACATCCAAACGTCGTTGCCTATTCTGTAAGCCTCCTCGAGAGATTTATACCTATTCGGCAAAGTCATATCGGTCACTACAGCGCCCGCGAAGCCCCATTCCTCTCTCAACAGTTCGGTAACAAGCGCATAGCTGTTTCCGCAGAACTCCGAGCCTATGCTGTTCATGCCCGTCATGAGAGCGGTGCACGCCCTTCTCTCGACCGTCTTTTGCGTCTTGCTTTCCGCGTCGTAATACTTAAGTTCGTACTTTGCTTCCTTTACGCAAATTTCGAACGCCTTGAAATAAAGTTCGCGCATGGTCTGCTCGTCCACCCAGGTACAGCTCGTTATGCGGTTTGTCTCCTGCTCGTTCAAAGCGAAGTGCTTCACATAGGTGAACAGACCGTTTTGCTGTGCGCCCGAGATAATTCCCGCGCCCATTTTGCCCGAAATAAGAGGGTCTTCGGAGAAATACTCGAAGTTGCGGCCGCCGAAAGGACTGCGGTGCAGGTTGACGCCGGGAGCATACCACCCGTGCACATCGTGATTGAGCGCTTCCTGTCCGATACATTCGCCCATTTTGTATGCGAGGTCGACGTTCCATGTCGCCGCAACTATCGGCGTGCTCATCCAGGTGCAGGCCACGAGAGCGTTCGAGCCTCCCGCCGTAAGTCCCACGGGACCGTCCCTGTCGGCTGTCGGCGCCTTGCCGAGATCCTTCATCTCGCCCGTATTGTACGCGCCGTAAGAAAGAAGCGCGTCGAGCTCGTCGCTCGAATAATCTATGTTGTTTAGAAAATCTTCCCATCTCGGGTCGTCGTAGTCGAGTCCGCGAAGCGAACTGAGCATTATTCCGTTGTTCTCCTTGGCAATCGGGTCTTCGTCGCGATAAAGAAGGCTTCCCTCGCAATCGCCCGATATGGGGTCGGTTTCGACGTCGTAACCGTTTACGTCGGCGACAACGGCGTCGGGAGCGGCTTTCGATACGGGAGCGGTCGGTGCCGTCCCGTCGAAGTCGCTGCGAGACATGACGGTCATAGTTCCGCTTTCCACATAATCGTTTATTCCCTTAAAGAGATTTTCGGCAGTCGTTTCGTCGCAGTCGCGCTTGCCCGCCGCCCATGCTCCGTTTGCGGTTTTATCCGTATAAGCAAGCGTTCGCGAAACATTTATCTTCTTGCTGTCCCAAGACTCCTGCGAATTCTTGCCGAGATATATTTCGTACTCGCCTTTCTCGAGCACATACGAGCCCGCGCCGTTTGAGTAGTAACCCTTATAATCGTAAGACGCCATGTCCTCGTCGTCAAAAGTTACGGTAAAGTCCTTGTTTTGCCCCGCAGCCACTTCGATTTTATCGAAAGCGACCAGAGTCTTTGCCGACTTTTCTATTCCGCTTGCCTCATTGTACGGCGCGCCGACATAAATCTGAACGACCTCTTTGACGGCATACGACGACTTGTTGCCGATAACGCCCGAAACCGTTATTTTTCCGTCACGATAAGTGACGTCATTAAGCGTCTGCGTGACCTTGTCGTCCTCGAAATTGAGCCCGTAACCGAAAGGATATACGACGGCTTCGTCATAGCCTGCGGCTTTGCCGAGCACCTTAAATTTATTATCTACCGCCGCGCGCGTCTCGTAGTAACGATAGCCCATGTAAATGCCTTCCTCGTACTCTATGAAGCCGTTGACGAAGTTCGTCGGCTTTCCCGACATATCGAGATTGGTATATATCGAATCGGGTGCGCCGTAGTTTACGAGAGTAGGGTCGCTCGTAAAATCCGACGTCCATATGTCTACGGTTTTGCCCGAGGGATTGACCTCACCCGAAAGTATGCGGCACATGGACGCCATACCGCGCGCGCCGACACTGCCTACCCAAAGGATAGCGCCGACGCCGTCGTCGCCATGCAGTTCCGCCGCTTCCATGGGGACGGGCGAATTGATTATGACAACCGTTTTCGAGCAAGCTCTTTTCGAGAACTCTATAGTCGCCTTTTCACTCGCCGCAAGCGCAAGATAGTGACGGGTGCCGTCCGTGTATCCGTTTTCGTAATCGCGGAACATATCGTTGCCCTCGCCGCCGTTGCGGCTTATGAAAACGATACCCACCGAATCCGCGCACGAGCTTTCCAGTCCCGTATAGACGTTTTCGGGAAAGAGGTGAATACGTTGGTCGGCACCTCTGTATCCCTCGACATCCTGTCCCTGAACGGTCTTGCCCGAAAGCTTGGTGACCGACGCGCTCTTCATCTTCTTTTCGACTGCTTCGTTTACGGTGAAATATTCGTGAAGCGCCTTTTCCGCCGTGACCACATAGTCTTTGGAAGCGTCGACTTTGCCCGAACCCGTTCCGCCGTAAGTGGGATTCAAATAGCCGTATCCGAGCGGCGTTACTTTGGATTTAGCCGCAAGAGGCAAAGTGCCGTTTATATTTTTAAGCAGCACTTCTCCCTCGTCGCCGATTCTTTCAGACATTTCCGCAGATGCCAAAAGAGCGTCATACGAATTGTCGTACTTGTTCTCATAGAACTCGACGTCCTCTTTGCTTACGCCGTCTATCTCCACGACGTGTCTCGCGCCGCGCCCGAGATACCAATCGAGCGCCGCGGGGTAAATGTTGGCAAGTATGGTGCCGACAAGTATGACCACAGTCAAAAAAGCGACTATCGGTATAACTATTACCCTGAATTTGAAATTCGACATTTTTGTCATTTTCCTTCTCTCCTCACTGTTATTTCGAACTCGATTTTCGAATTCGAGCCAAGTATAACAGAGGGAAAACACCGTGTCAATGGGCTTGGCACGGACTTAACCGTTTCGGGCACTGTCTTGCATTCCGACATGAAATAAAAGATTCAGATCGAAAATCCCGTCCTTTGCGTTTATAGACAGATCGCCGCCGTATTTTTCGGTTATCATAGCAATACTTCTCACGCCGAAGCCGTGGTTTTCCTTGTCCTTTTTGCTCGTAACGGGAAATCCGTCGCGAAACTTCGGTTCGTTCTCGCAATAGTTGTAGATGTTCACCGACAAAAAGCCGTCTACTTTTTTTGCCACCGCTCCCACTATCCTCTTTTCCGCGTCGGCGACACCCACGGACGCTTCTATTGCATTGTCGAGCGCGTTGCCGAACAGCGAATATATGTCGGCGTCCTCCATGAAGCTCAGCGCCGAGCCGTCCGCCATGCACATAAATTCTATCCCCTTTTTGCGGCACGAAAGGCTCTTTTCGGTCAGGATTACGTCAAGAGCGTTGTTGCCCGTTTTGACCTTAGTGTCATAGGCAAATATTATCTCTTCCATGCGGCTGAGTTCTTCCCTGTCCGCCGCTTTGCTCTCCAGACAGCGTAAGCGATACTTGAGGTCGTGACACAGCACGTTTACCCTATCTATGTTGTCTTTTGCTATAATATACTGCTCTCTGTCCTTCTTCCAAAGACGACCGAGAACATCTATCTTATTTTGCATGATTTTTCTGTTCACCATGCCGAACTGTATTACGAAAGCCGACAGACTGCATAAAACATTGTACAGATACAGATATATCAGATAGGTCTTTTCAAACGACGTATAACTGTGGTAAACCACAAAAGCGTTGAGCACGATATCCACGAAAACTATAAATGTCGCCAGCACGAGAAAAGACAAGCCGCTCAGAACAAGCTCGTCGTATTTTTTCAGTCTCGTTCCCATCAAGATCAACAATATCCAATAGGTAAAGAAATAACAATTGACATACACGACCGCCGTAAAGACGTTAAACCGAAGAGTCGCGTCCTCCCCGTAAATCCCGATAAGCAAGCCTTCGCTTATGCCGAGAAGCATGAGCACAAGGTCGTAAAGAGTATACGCGATGTGGCGCGTGATATAGGCGGCAAGTCCGCGGAATATAATGTTACGCCAAGGCTCGTCGTAGCAAAGTTTCATCACCGAAACCGACACCACGGACAGCACGAAAAACATAAACGAACTATAAATGGCATTGAACGCCGCCAAGGGAAAAACAGCCGCCGCCGCAAAACATATCGCTATGCCGCCGAGCCTTCTGAGAACATATTTCTTACGCTTTTTCAGGCAAAACGAATACATCCATTCCGCCACGAGCAGTTCCGCCATAAAAATGAGCTTGTACCAAAACAAGGGCGACGGTTCAAACATTTCTTCCCGCTCCCAAATAGTTGTTTACGGCTCGCACGAAATCCCGCCGTTTGGGGTGACTTATAAGCAGTTCTTCCCCGCCGACGTTGACCGTATATCCCGAAATTCCCTTTACAAACTTCAAGTTGACGAGATAGCAATTGTTGCATCTCACAAAATCACAGCCCGTCAAAAGCGGTTCGATGTCCTTAAGCGCACCGCGCGATCGGTGATTGCCGTCCGTCGTATGCCAGACGGCGTAATGTTTCATAATCTCCACATACTTCAGTTCCGACGAGGATATGTTAACCGTGCCCGTATCGGTCTTTATGGGCAACACGGTTTCCTTTTTCGAAGCGATCTTATCCATGACCCTTTTCAGTTTCACCGCAAATGTGAAATACGACATGGGTTTGACGATAAAATCGAGCGCATCCACTTCATAGCCGCCGACGGCGAACTGCATCATGTTGGTGACGAATACGAGAGCGACGGACTTGTCCTTTTCGCGCAGTTTTTTCGCGGCTTCCATTCCGCTTGTCCCCGGAAGCCCTATGTCCATAAACACGATGTCGTATTCCGCACGATACCCGTCCAAAAAGCTGTCGGCGTTTGCAAAGCGCACGATTTCGAAAGGCGTTTTGTTTTCGCTCGAATACCGTCCGAGATACGACGTCAATGTCTCCGCCCATTGATTTTCGTCTTCGACTATCGCAACTCTTATCATCTCGCCGATCCCTCCGTACATAGTATCCCACAGGAAAATTATACGTTATTAGGCGGAATCTGTCAATAGGTAGCTTCACTGTAGGCACAAGCTTTCGAAAAAGCGGCACAAGCTTGTTGCGAAAAAAGACGCGTCGTTTCATTTAAATACCATAAATAGAAAACTCTCTTACCCCGCGCGGCTTATTATGTCCTTAGGCGAAACTTTGCCGAGCGGCAAAAGCGAGAGAAGCGCGGCAATGCCCGTAAAGACTATGCTTCCCGCAAATATGAGCGCAAAAGGTAAAAGCCCTGCGACAAAATATACGGTGTGGAAAAACGCCACGTTAAACGCCGCGCAAAATATCCACATTCCGAGATAGCTCGCGGCGAACTCTATCAAAGCAATCGCCATGCACTCGATAAAGAATATAAGCCGCACCGTTCCTCTGCTTGCGCCGAGACTAAGGAGTATGCCGAATTCTTTTTTTCGCGCGTTTATGCTTCCGAGCAGATAGCCGAGCGACATCATGACGGCAAAAAACGACATTACCGCGCTCACCACACCGAAAAACAGATCTCCCTGTTCCTCTACGAACACTCGCCATATCGATACTCTGTCGCTGAAGCCGCAGGAGACTTTATAGCCGTAGCGATGTCCGTCCTTCTCGAAAGTCAGCTCTTTCAATCGCCCGTAGTCTGCTCGCACGCCGTTCTTTAGCGGCAAATAATATTGAGCTGCGTTTCTGCGCACGAGATTATAATCGTCGTCTCGACCAAAGTTTAATTCGTAGCCGAGCAGATCGTAAAAATTCGGACAAACATACAAATAGTTTACAAGAAAATTCCCGCTCGCGAGGGCGCTCATACATTCGTAAGTCTCCTCGCGGACAGGATAACTTCGTATACGAGTGCTGTCGGGCGTTTCGAATACGCCGCAAACGGTAAATTCACGCTCTCCCGCAATCGGCAATTTTTCCCGCACCTTAAGCCCGATTAAATCGTCGGGAGTGTTTATGCCATGCACGATTCCGTCGCCGTCGAGAAAATCGCAAAGTTTATACATTTCGAATTTTATGTCGGAAACGGCAATTTCGTCGGGAGAACTCGGCAACTTGCAAATCGAAGGATTTCGAAAACGGGAGTCGGGTTTCAGTCCTATAGACTCGTCGACCTCTATGCTTCCCTTATAATAGTCGAACGCTGTCCGAGCAATCGCCCAATGCTCGCTCTCATACTTGTTTTTGATTTCAAGCTCTTTAAATTCATCTATGGGGATATTCTTTCCCGTAATATTCTTGCTTACGGGAATAGCCCCGTACTCTTTGAGCTTTTTAACCGTTCCGTCGTCGGGATAATGCGTCAGCTCCCACTCGTCGCCGTTTTCGTTGCGGAATCCGTCCACACACTCTACGAGGATATATTTACCGTTTGAATCATAGGCTTGCCTTATATACGCATAATTTTCGTCAAGCGATAGATTCATAATGCTTATGCCTGCAATCAACAACGCAAAAACGACGGCAACCATGGATATGGCAAGGCGCACGCGCTTATACAGCAACACTCTTATTCCCATTCTCATGCGCTGCACAAATCCAATCTTCCCGGGAAAAGCGTCGAGTTCTTGCATAGTGACGCCCTCATATATATCGGTAGAGCTGTCTTGCGTAACCGTTCCCAAATCTATGCGAATGAGTCTGTCTCCGTACTCGCGCGCAAAGCTCTCGTCGTGCGTGACTACTATGACGAGACACTCTTTAGATAACTCGCGCAAAAGTTCGAATATTTCCTTTCCCGTTCTCTCGTCGAGCGCACCCGTCGGCTCGTCGCAAAGAAGCATTTTCGGCTTCTTTATCATGGCGCGTGCAATCGCGACGCGCTGTTTTTGCCCGCCCGAAAGCTCGGCTATGTCTCTGTCGAACAGCGTATCGCCGTCTTCGTCTATCAGTCCGACTTTTCTCAAATATTCGTCGACTTGCCGTTTCTTTTCTTCCTCGCTCATTTTTCCGTACTTTAAGTCAAGCGCAATTTTTACGTTCTCGCCGACATTGTAGTAAGGAATGAGATGGTATTCTTGAAAGACCGTGCCGACGATTTCGTTTCGGAATCCCTCGTAGTCATCGCGTTTAAACGACGAAAACGGTTTGCCGTCGAAAACGACATCGCCGCTTGACGGCATATCTATGCCCGCAAGAATATTGAGAAGGGTCGTCTTGCCGCCGCCCGAGCGTCCGACAATAAAATTAAAGCCCGTGTCCCCGAAAGAAAGACTCACCTCTCTAAGTGCTTTCACGGGCTTTTTGTTCTTTCGCTCATATATTTTGGATATGTTTTTGAGTTCTGTCAATTTATCCATTTGTGTTAATACCTATAAAGCTATGCTTAACCGTCATAGAACCATTTTTCGAAAGATTATAAGCATATGTAATGAAACGCCTATTTACTTTAGAATTTGCCAACACCCAACTAAATGCCGCAGTTGTTGCAAAAACATTGGTTTTCACTCTCACCGTTACGCTACTTCTTTTATTTAATGTAACTTCTACAACATCATCTTTTAAGTTCCAACTTTTTGCATCATTTTCAAAACACAACTTACTGTTGTACGCTAACAAAACATCACATTCCAATCTGTTTGTCACCGTAAAAGTCCACTTATCTCCCGATGTCACAATAGCTATATCAAGAAACATATCTCCTTCGGTAAGTCTCGTTTCCGTTTCCCAAGTGTCAAACAAATGATGCGGTAGCATATGATTATCTGCGGTAGTACCCGCCATAATGCCTCTTCCCATTCCTGCTTTATATCCCGCATGAATAAGCTCCGAACTATACCAATCGGGTTGATTTACATCGTCGTCCATCGGTGTACTGTCCGTATCGTACCAATATCCTTTACCGAGTTGAGATTTGCAAAATTCAATCACCGTTGCTATTTGAGCCGAATTGGAAGAATACAGATAACAAATATTTGCTTTAAATTCATATATTCTTATATCATCCAAAAAACCGTAGGTTACGCCCTTTTCGGGAGTCACTTCTATAGTTTGAATATATTTGCCGTAATACGAATCGTGCGATATGTCCGAAACGATTGCCGCATGACCGCCCTCGGGCGAATTATCTGCCTCTTCGTAAATAATGTCCCCGACTCTGATTTCGGATAAATCATACGCACCGTATACGGGTCTGCGAACAAACTCACTTTGTGGGGTATTGTCGTAAGAATGTCCCGATAAAAGATGATCCCGATTGAAACTTGTATCGGCAAGAGCTTCTATGCCCGCATTGCTTGCCGTTTCCGAAATTGCGGCTTCACTTATCGCAGATTCTGCGCTTGCCGAAATCACGGTCGCGGGATATGACGCGCCTGTCGCCAATGCAAACATCAGCGCTATCGCAAAGAGTGTCCCCAAAAACTTAAATCTCTTTCTTGTGTTATTCATAATTTTTCTCCTTTTGTTTGTCAGTGCGGATTTTTCCGCCCATTGTATTTTAACATATATATTGTTCTTTAAGTACAAAACAACGTATTCTGTACGTTTCGAGCGTGAATTGCGTGCAAAAAAAGCGACAAATCGTTGTTCGATATGCCGCATATTGTTCGGTAAAATAATTTACGCTTCCTTTTGCTCTTCTTTAAAAGTAAGCTTTTCGGCTTTTTCCCGACAGGTCTCGAAATACTTTTCGTAAGATTTCCGACAGTACTCGGCGTGTTTTTCGTCGACGCCGACGGCGTTTTCTCCCTCTTCGTAAGGTTTGTCGAAATGATATGCGCCGTTGACGCGCCAGCCGTCGAACCAGCCTATGCGAATAGCGTCCTTCGGGCACTCGAAAGCGCACCGCATACACATCAGGCACTTTTTACCGAACTTTATTTTCCCGTTTTCATCGATAATGTTGTGCACCGGACAAGTTTTCACGCACCGGCCGCAATGCACACACTTGTCCGTGACCTTATAACGCTTTCCGTTGAAACGACCTCCCCACTGCTGAACCCGAAGCACCGCCGTAATGGGACGGCCGAAAGGAATAGACTTGATGATCTCTTTACGCCGCTCGACGATAGCCCTGCAATCGGCGGGGACAGCCTGCCCCACCGCCGTCCACATTCTGTGAGCCATGCCGTCGGTATGACGGAAAATGATGTTGTAGGGCATTAAATAGTGATACTCGTTCGTCAGCGTAAATCTCTTCTTTTTCAATAGGCTCTTCAACTTATCCGACGACGCGTTGTTCAAAAGAAGAGCTTCTCCCGACGTCTTGAAAATAAACGCAGGAATCGGTGCATCGACTTTTCCGAGCCTTCTCACGAAGTCGAGTACGATCCCCGGCGCGTTAAACGCCCAAATGGGATAAGCTATGCCGAGCATATCGTACTTATCGGGATTTATGTCACCTCCGAGCTCTATATTGTAAAGCTCGACGCTCGCCCCGAGCGCGGTGAGACTCGAAACATATTCGTCGGCTACGCGTTTTGTATTGCCCGTGCCGGAAAAGTAGCAGATGAGTATCTTCATTTGCTCTCCCTCATATACGCATTGAACTTTTCGTCCAACCCGTAAAACACATCCTCGTTCTTTTCATGCGAATCATACCATATTTGAGCGTACAGCTTGTCCTTTTTCGCGAGGCGGTCGAAGTCCCACGCGTATTCCCTATAAGAAATGTTGTACCAATGTCCTGCGCGAAGCACGCTGTATGGAGAGGCCGTAAATTCCTCGCCGTCCTGCGTCTGCCATTTTACGGGCGCGTGCATATCGCCTTTTACAAACTCTTCGGAAAGGAGCTTGCCGCCGTGCGCTTCGGCTACGCTCCTTAAATCGGCAATATCTATATCCTTGTCTTCTTTCGAAAAATCGAAGCCGTAATCTATTTCGGTCGGCGTCGTGCGGAGTTTTTCGTAGTCTATGGGCTGTCCCCATTCGTCTCTGCCTTCGGACAGGAGAGGAAAATCTCCCCACTTTTCGGGAAGCGCCTCGTACTTGTCTCTGCCGCCGAAGTACGCGGTGAGCCTTGCCTCGTCGCCGTGCTTTGCCCAATAAGCGGGCGCGTTGTAGTTTTTGAGAAGCGGCTTTATGACTAATTTCGCTATGAGCGTTTTGGGAACGATTTTGCCCATACCGTATACGGGATGAAGCTTTGCAATGTGCTTCCAATAAGCCGTTGTGTCCTGCTCGATATATCCGAAAAGCTTGTCAAGCTCGTAGCCGTCCGTGAACCACAGCCCGTGAAAATTACGCGTTGCGTCATAGTTGGGCTTAAAGAAGTTCTTTGCCGTACCGCCTATCATCTTAAAGCCGTCGTTTAACGTATCGTAACCTATAATTCTGTTGACCGCTCCGCCGCCGATATTGAAACACTTTTTCCAAAAGTTCGTTTCGTCGAGTTCGCCCGCAATATCGCGCTCGAGAATACGACGAACCAGCACGCCGCTGTCGTGCGCAGTCACCCACTCGAGCGGCGCGTTGAAGCAAGTGTGGAACATCAGCCCGTCCGAGATGTTGCCCGAAAGCATATTGTCGTGAAGCATTGCCGACTGCCGTATGACCGCCCAACTTTTCACACCGCTGTTCATGACGCGGAACTCTCCGCGCATTTTGGTCGCGGCATAGACGTCGAACGGACTTATGAGCAGAGGATCGCCCACTCTTCCCCACGGGTGACGGGAATTGCGGTTGCCGTAAAGTGCCATTGTCGAGACGTGCAACAGCTTCGGCTGATGTTCCTTTGACTCTATCGCCGAGACGAGCGCGTCCGTGCCGCGTTCGTTGCAATCTATCGCCGAATCGGGATTTTGATCGGCTTGCGGCGGAATGACCGCGCCGATTGCAAGCACATAATCTACGCCGTCAATAAGCTTTTCGCATATTTCGGGATTGGACAAACTGCCTGTAAGCCGTGTGATCTTATTTACAAAGGACAGGTCTTTTTTTGTCTTTTTCAAATGTTTTTTCAATTCTTTGCAAAGCTTATCGATGTTTTTCGCGCTCCGAGAAAGACAGCGTATCTCTTCCGCAGCTTCCAGCGAAATTATCTGTTTCATTACTTCGCGCCCCATGTTTCCGGTAGCGCCCGTTATGGCTATTCTCATATATGTTACCTTGTTCTTTGATTTGACTTTTCCTACAAAAGCCGCCTATATAATACTATATTCTTGATTTTTTGTCAAATGCAAAAAGGAAGTCCCTTGTTTTTCGGCGACAGGAAACAAGCATGCCGTTTTTCAAACTTGGCAATGCAAAACAATACAACGCGCCCGAAAAAATATGCGGACGCGTTTTGTATCGATTACTTTATTTATGTTGCTCTGCTTTTATTTGCGCGCTTTCTTTTCTCGAAAAGAAAGTAAGGTTTCCTTTTAATTTCTTTTCTCTTTGTCGAGTTCGTCTATGCGCTCGCGAAAAGCGGCTTTTATCTTTTCGACTTGAGCTTTAGGGTCATGCCACCATTTTTCCGACCAAACGCGATAGAGCTTCCAACCTCGGCATTCGAGATAGCGAGCGCGGTGAATGTCGCGCTCACGCGCCGACGGTAGCCGCGAATATAGATTGGAATCGCACTCTATACCGAGAATATATCGCCCGTCAGCGTCTTTAAGCGCAAGGTCTATCTTATAGCTTCCCATGCCGACGTCGCGCTCGACGTTAAGTCCCGCTTTGACGAGTTCCGTCCACACGGCGACGGCAAGATTATCCGGACGAAGAGTAACTTTGGGCGGAGCGCTCGAAAGAGAAGTAAGCACGCTCTTTGCCGCGTCGTCGTTGCCGCCCGAAACCGCATATGCGTATTCGAGATACTTGCGGAAAATGCGCGGTCCGTCGTTTTTGAGATCGTCCACTTTAAGTTCGTCGGGCGTTATGGACGTAACAATATGTATCTTCTTTTTAGCGCGGGAAACGGCTACATTGAGACGGTTTTCGCCTCCGCTGCGGTTGAGCCAGCCGTAGTTTCTCACGACCTTGCCGCTTTCGTTTTTCGCGTAAGCCACAGAGAAAATAATCACGTCGCGCTCGTCGCCCTGCACGTTTTCGATGTTCTTGACGAAAAGCCCGATGTCCTCGCCTTTTTCGTTGCGGTTGACTTCCTTCAAATATGCGGTTGCAAACGCGGAATTTTTAGAACATTCTTTATCTAAGAGATCCTGCACGAGGTCGCGCTGGCTCGAGTTGAAGGTTATGACGCCCAAAGTGTCGGTGCGGTTTTCGTCGGCAAGATAGGCGGAAACGATTTTGACGACCTCTTTTGCCTCCGCAAGATTTCGCCTATCCTCCCACAGTCCGTTCTTGACTTTCTTGACGGAAATCGGGGGTTCTGCGGGCGTCTCCGTATTCGGCGAGACGTTGAGCCTTCCTTTATAGAATGCGTAATTGGAAAAGGAGATAAGCTCCTCGTACTTCGAGCGATAGTGATAATCGAGCAATACTTCGGGGAAACGGAAACGCGCGAGGTCGAGAAGGCTCTCCTCGTCTACGACGTTCTCGTCGTCGTCCGCGTCCTCGTCTGCCTCTATTCTTCCGTCGCCGAGCGAGGACGGACGCAGCTGTTTGTGATCTCCCGCGATAACGACTTTTTTCGCTCTTGCAATCGCCGGCACGCCGCGCTCGATATATATCTGCGAAGCCTCGTCGAATATGACGAGATCGAACAGCCCGTCCTCGAGAGGCAACACTTCCGAAACGGCTTCGGGAGTCATAAGCCAAACCTTTACGCCTTTGAACAGCCAGAACTTATATTTATCCACAAAGCGGCGAATACTCTGCTTGCGCTTGCTTTCTACCACTTTTAGCATATCGCTCTTGTGCTTGCCGGCGTCGATGTAGTCGGCAAATTCGTTTATAAGCGTTATTTTCATTCGGTTTGCGCTCTCCGTCCGCTTGACGCGCAAAAGATTGAATATGTCGCGCACGGTTATGTCGAACGTGTCTATTTGCGCGAGAATATCCCTGTTTGCGTTTTCAAATTCGGCGATCGCACGATAAGCTATGTAGTCTTTAAGTTCTCGGTTGAGTTCGACAAGCGAACCGCCTCGTTCCTTATAGACGTTATACAGACAGCCGAAGTACAGCTTCTGTCTGTCCGTGAGCGAATTGACGGAAAGGCGAAGCGTGCGGTGACGGTCGAAATTCTTAAGCCCGTTGTAAAGCTCGGTCGGACTTTCTTCGAATAATTTGACAGTACGCTTGTCGCAATTTCCAAAATACTTGCCCGTAACGTACCTGATGGATTTTTTATACTCGCCTCCGCCGAACAGCCGACCGAAAAAGCCCTTGCTCTTATACTTGACGTACTCGTCGACCGCTCGCTCCGCGTCCTCTAAGGCGTGCGTGATGTCCATCGAGTTTAAGTCGTCGCGTACAAGCGGCAACCACGGAAAGTTTTCGGACAGCTCGTAAAACTCCTTTGCCGCCGAAAGCAGCTCGTTGTTATCGAGATAGTCGCGTATCTCGAGTATTTCGTCGTAATCGAAATTACAAAGCTCGAGACAGATGTTGTATGCGAATGCGTCGAGCTTATCCGCTTTTGCCCCGATAAATCTGTTTTCGAGATTGTCGCCGTAGATGTACTGCATGGGCGCGCCGTAAGGCTCCTCGAAATACATTTTCTCGGCAATGCGGTCGAGCCGCGCAAGCCCCTCGTCCACCCTGTCGGAAGTCGTATCGAACTTTCTCATGTCGTAAGGCGGAAGCTTGCCCGTTGCGAACAGCCGCGACAGCCCGTCGTAGAAAGTCTCCTTGTCCTTCGTGTCTCCAATCATGACGGCATAGCGCGACAGCTTGCCGAGACGGGAATATATTACGTCGAGCGCAGCTTTCTTCTGCGAGACCATAAGGACGTTTTTACCCTTGTTGACAAAGTCCGCGATCATGCCCGTTATGACCTGCGATTTGCCTGTCCCCGGCGGTCCTTGCACGACGAGCCGAGACAGATTGTTTATGTTGTAAATCGCGTTTTCCTGCGAGATATTGAGGTCGTTTATGTAATTGAGTCCGCGTTCCGTAGGCGGCATGATGTCGGGCGCATCGCCTATCTCCTCGCTGTCGGAATATATGTCCGTATCGTCGTCCGAACCGAGAAGCTCGTCGAGGTTTTCGTTTATGAAATCGCTTTCAACTATGCGGCGGAAGTCCTGCTGAAGCGCGCCCGAATAGAGCGAAAATCGACCTATGACGGCGTTTTCAAAGATCTCGAATTCGCCGCGTTTATACTTCGGAAAGGTTGCCGCCGTATACGAAACGAATTTTTTGACGTCGCTCGTCTTGGGCTTTCTCATCTCCATGCCGTAATTTGCGAAATATTCGACAAGCTCGTCGGTAAAGCGAGTACGCGAGAGATCCTCGACTATATTGTCCTCGACGACGTCGTTCTTGCCCGAAAACTTGAAGTGCGAAAGAATGAGAGCGCTGTTGTAAACGACGTCCTTGTCCGGCTCGAGCTGCAAATACACGCAGCCATCCGCAATCTCTATCTTTGCGGGAAACAGCACGAGCGGCGCGCGCACCGTAAAGTCCTCGCCCGAAAGCCGACCCTGCACGAACGGATAGCCGACGTGAAGCGTCGCTTCGCCGCTCTCTCTGCGCGCGCGTTCGGCTTCGCGCTCGAGCGTTCTGAATTCCTCGAAGCGCTTTTTGCTCTCCTTTTCGTCGCCCTCTTTTATGTCGAGAATTTTAAGCTTTGCCTTGTCGTCCTGCCGCTTTAAAAGATCGACGACCTTAAAGCCCAAAAGCGCGCCGCCGCCCTCTTTGTCCACAAGATCAACCGCATACTTTGCCGACAGTTTCGGCATATATAAGAGGCGGTTTCGGCGGTTGATGTTGACGAGCCGCGCCTCGAGATTCTTGAGCTTTTCCCGCACGGTCGGACGCATGATTTCCTTATTTCCCGCCCGCTTTGCGTGATACGCGTCCAAAACCTGCATAAACTCGTCGCCGTACTTTTCGACGAACGCCTTGCCAAGCCCCGGCACATATAAAAGCTCCGACTTCTTCTTGGGGCGAAGTCTTGCGAGCTCTTTGAGCGCTTCGTCCGTGCATACGAGCGGCGTTCTTCCGCTCGGCGTGGGGATAAGGCGCAGTTCCTCTCTCTTTGCGTTGAGACTTTGGGCTAAGTTCTCTTCCATAAGGTCTCTCCTTTATATCGGCGCACAATAAAGTCTGTAAACCGTATAGAAATTATAGCACAATAAAAGCGTTTCGCAAAGTGTTTTATGGGGAAATTCCTATTTGTCTTAGCAAAAAGCCCCGAAACCGTCTTCAGTCTCGGGGCGCGTAGGTGTGTTGATTTTCTTTCTATATATCGATTGGCTAATTCTTCTTACATTGTCAATCTTTATCGACTTCTTTATTCGACCGAGCGAAGAATTTCGACGGGCTTCTTTTTGGCAAGCCGCACGACGGGAATTATCGTCGCAAACGCGGCGGTAAGGAGCGAAAGCCCGAACATTCCGAGCATGGGAAGCGCTCCCGGAATAAACATCGTCACATGCATTGCGAGATTGAGCCCGAGACAAACGAAACCGAGCACAACAGCCGAAATCGCGAAATCTATCGCCGCTATGATAAAGCTCTCGGCAAGGCATATGCCTACGACGTCGCGCGTGCTCGCCCCTATTGCCCGCATTATGCCGAGCTCTTTCTTTCTCCGCTCGATGCTTACGGACAAGAATGTCATAAACAGCAGCATTCCGAAAACGGCAAGCGGACCGACTGCCAACAGCGCCACTCCGCATATTGCCATAAGCAAGGTTTCGTCAATCATAAACGCGACTATGGGACTGCTTACGAACGCACGTCTCGGGCATACGTCTCCGACCTCTTCTATGTAAGCCTTTGTCGAAAGTTTTTTTATGAGCTTTTGTATCTCGGAAACATTTCCGTCAAGCCTCATCAAAAACTCCGCCCGACTTCTGTCCTCCGACATTTGAGCGGCGCTTTTGTAGACAATCGCATAATCGGCAACCGAATACCAGCCTACGCTCGCACCGAGACTTTCGAGAAATGAATATCTTTCCGCTCTGTTGAATTCGGCGCGGTGCGCTTCCATATAATCGATATCTACGTCCGAAGTATACACTCCGCAAATTGTGTACTTCCCGAGCCTCAATCCTATTAGGTCGTCCGGAGCTTTTATTTCGATTTTTTCGCCGCGGGTATCCGAAAACAGACTGCGATAGCCGAACTCCTTAAACGCCGCAAAGTGGAAATCTGTAAGGGCTATTTCATTCTCGTTTTGAGGAAGCCGACAAAGCGACGGATCGACAAAACGGCTGTCGGGAAAATAGCCGTACTTTGATATGTCTATATTCTCGTTCACGAATACGGCAGTGTCAATCTCCTGCAACAGCATATATTGATATTCGTCTCTTGCGTTTGCGTTTACTTTATAACCGAAATAATAGTCGGAAGTATAAATATAGTCAATCGGCTGTTCGCTTTCGTTCGTGCCCGAATAGCGCAAATCGATTCTTCCCACATTCAGATATTTTCCGAAATCGTCGATTATCTTCAGTTGCTCATCACTGAAAGCGATCGGAGCGGTGTTCCAAACGTCGGGTTTATATCCCGACTTCAATAGAAACAGCGACAAGCCTCTGTCTTTCATCGTGTTCAGCTGTACGGCGTCGTTATTCACGGTATAAAACGTAAGGCAAAAGCCCAATGCGAAAAAACAGACGACGGACAAAAGCATGGTCACGACAAGCCTGCCCGTCTTGTGCTTCAGCCCCTTAAGCCCCAAAAGAAAGACTCTCTTTGCGGGAAGTCTGCCTCCACTTTTATGCTGCTTTGCCTCGCCGCTCGCGGCGATTGTATTTGCTTTGCCGTCCGAAATCACTTGCCCGTCCGACATCTCTATTATCCGATCTCCGAACGTCCTTGCGCTCTCTTCGTCGTGCGTAACCACTATAACAAGTCTGTCCGCGGAAAGCCGTTTCAACAGTTCGTATATTTGCTTGCCCGTTTTGGAGTCGAGCGCGCCAGTAGGCTCGTCCGCAAGAATAAGCTTCGGATTTTTTATGAGAGCGCGCGCAATCGTCACTCTCTGCTTCTGTCCGCCCGACAGCTCGTTTATCTGTCTGTTATAAAGCGTTTCGCCGTATCTGTCTACAAGCTCGACTTCTCTTAGATATGCGTCCACCGTCTCTTTGTCCGCTTTCTTTCCCTGAAGCTCGAGCGCAAGCCCGACGTTTTGACCGACGGTCAAATCCGAAACAAGATTTAGATCCTGAAACACAAAGCCGACGCACTTGTTTCTCCAACCGTCGTAGTCGGCTTGCTTAAAATCCGCGCTCGAGCGTCCGTCGAAGATGATTTCTCCTTCTGTCGGCGCATCGAGTCCGCCGAGAAGATTGAGTAGTGTTGTCTTGCCGCAACCGCTCTTTCCGAGGATAAAGCTCATTCCCGAAGCCTCGAAAGATATGTTCACATTATCGAGGGCGCAGGTTTCTGTGCCCTCTTTGGTTTTGTATATTTTGATTAGGTCTTTAAGTTGCAGCATGGGACTTTTCCTTATTTACCGCAAGTTTACTATTTCTTGTTACCCGTATTTTATTCCGGCATCGGCTTATAGGCGATTCGCGTTATATTATTCCCATATGACTTAATTATATCACATATATAAAACCCTGTCAATACCCTTTTAAAAAATTGCAAAAACTGAAAAACAGCTCGATCGGATAAAATCGGCTGTTTTTCTATCGGATATTTACTAAGTTGCGGCTTCGCTCTCTTTTATAAGCGCTTCCCGTTCCTTCCGCCGCCTTATCATGTTCCTCTTTTCCTTTTTAAACACGAACAGATAGCAGATAAAGTGCACGAGCGCGGTTATCGCCCAACTCACGGGATAGGACAGATAGAGCATCCAAAGTTCGGGTACCCAGGCAAACAGCGTATATATCCAAACTATTCTCAGTCCGCACACTCCGCCGATAGAAACAAGCATAGGAACAAACGAATGACCTATGCCGCGGAGCGAGCCGACGAGCACTTCCATTATTCCGCATATACAATACGGGACGCAGGTATAGAGCAGTCTTTCGACGCCGTACTCTATGACGGCGGGGTCGCGGTTGAAAATAAAACACAGTCCGTTGCCGCCGAGATAGGCGAGTCCTCCCAAAACAAGCCCCACTCCCGTAACAAGCAAAAAACACTGCAACAGCACGATATTGATATTTTCGTGTTTGTCCGCGCCGAAGTTCTGCCCCGAAAAAGTAAGGCAAGCTTGAGAAACGGCGTTCATAGACACATAGACGAAACCCTCGACGCTTGCCGCCGCCGTATTTCCGGCCATGACCACGTCCCCGAAACCGTTTATCGACGACTGGATCATGACGTTCGACAGCGAAAAAATCGTGCCCTGCACGCCCGCAGGCAGTCCTATCTTCGTCATTTCCACCAATTCCGCGCCGTGCACGCGAAGCTTCTTCATTTCAAGTTTGGGATAGCCTTTTCCTCTCATAAGCCATACGACGACAAGCGTCGCAGATATAGCCTGAGCCGTGACCGTACCGATCGCGACGCCCGCAACGCTCATATTAAAGCCTATGACAAGCAAAAAGTTCAATCCTATGTTCGCAATGCCCGCTATCGCGAGAAATATGAGCGGACGTTTCGTATCGCCGCAAGCGCGCATCACGGACGCGCCGAAGTTATACAAGAGGTTGAACGGCATACCGACGAAATAAATCTTGAGATAGAGAATCGAAAGCGGCAAGACGTTGTCGGGCGTATCCATGAGTCTTAAAAAAAGCCCCGACAAAAAGAAGCCGACAATGCCGAGAACCACGCCGCCTATGACGCTTATGAGGACGGCGGTATGCTCGACGCGCGAAGCCTTTTCGAGATTTTTCGCCCCGATACAACGCGACATTACGGACAGCGCGCCGACAGACAGCCCGAGAAAGAGATTGACAATGAGATTTATGAGCGCGCCCGTCGAGCCGACTGCGGCTTGAGCTTCGGTACCTGCGAACTGACCGACGACTATTATGTCGGCGGCATTGTAGAGAAGCTGTAAAAGACCCGTCAAAATGAGCGGGATCGTAAATAAAATAATCTTTTTCAATAACGGACGAGTGCAAAAATCCGCTTGTTTTTTCTGCCTTTTTTCGTGCGCGCTTTCCATAACACCGTTCCTTCGTAAAATATTATAGACTTATACCTTGATAAAGTCAACGGTTTTACCGCCGCAATCGAATTTGCTTTGCCTTTCGCTTGATATATGATTTTTTTGCCCGCGATATTTCAATCGCCTTTTTTTTTGATCGAAAACCGCTTTATTCCCCGTCAATCCTCAAAGTAATCGACGGAAAAATCGGCGTTAACTATCTCCTCTGCGCGGGCGCTTCCGAGCTTTGCCGCCTGCTTTACGAATCCCTTGCCTTTTTCTATATCCGCGTCCACTCCGTCGCCCGTAAGAAAACATATTCCGAGATTGCAAAAAGCTTCGGCGTGCTTGGACTTTGCCGCCTCCTTGAACCAATATACCGCCTGTTCGGGGTCTCGGTCGAGCTCTTCTCCGTCGAAGTACATCTCTCCGAGCGTGTTCTGACTTTCCGCGTCGCCCGTTTGCGCATTGTACATAAGCTCTTCGACATACGCCCAAAACTCCTGTTCTCCCGCTTCTCGTTCGAGCTGAGACATGGCTTCGTCATGCTTGCGCTTGCTTTCGGCAAACTCCGCTATTTCCTCGTCGCTTACGCCGATCTCGGCGTTATACGCTTTTCTCTTCTCTTCGTCTGTCAAAACCTTCGCCGCCTCGTTCACGGTAAAAAGCTTTGCCTCGAACGACTTGTCTGTTTCGGCTTTCTTCGTAAACTTCTTGACAAGCTTCTTAAACGCGTCTTTGATTTCCTCGGTCGAAGCGATATAAAGCACTCCGAGCGTACCGTAGTGGGTTTCTTTAAGTTTCTTTTTGAGATCGCGCAGTTGTTTGTCCCAGCCGCTTTTAAGCGTCTTCATTGCCTCCGCCGTATCGAGCGACGCGGAAAAATCCTCCCATTGCGCGACTGTCTGATTCAACAGTTCGATCGCCTGTTCTTTTTCCTCGATCTCGGCTTTCGCTTTTGCGTACTCGCTTTCAAAGAAAACTTTTTCTCCGCTCAGTTTGTTATTTTCGAGTTTTAGGTCGGTAAGAGCCGTATCCTTTTTGAACAGTTTGCTCGTAAGCTCTCCGTTTTCGCTCTCGAGTGAGGCTACGCGCGAACGAAAAGCCGAGTTTTCTCTCTTCAGTTCGTCAAGTTGAGCTTCGAGCTTATCTATTTTCTTTTGCGCACTTTCGGCGTTTTTGACCTTGACCGACTGCTCTTTTTTCAACTTATCCGCATCTCCGAGAGCTTTTTCGAGTTTGGCAGTGAGTTGAGCTTCCCTCTCTTCTTTTCTCGATTTGATACTCTTAAGTTCGGATTCCGCAACCTCCAATCTCTTTCGATACCTATCTACCGCCGCCGCATAATCGGCTTCTCTGCTCGTCGCCGCATCAAGCTCGGACTTAAGATGTTCGATTTCGGGCGCAAACTTCAAGCGCGCCTCGTTGTAGCCTGCGGCTTGCCCTTTGATAAAACCGTCGTGCCGCGCCTCTTCCGCTTTTGCAAGCAACTGCTGGATCTGAATCTGCTGCTGCTGAAAGATCTGCCTGTTAATCTGTTCGGCGTTTTGCGCGCTCTGCCGGGCGTACGCCGCCTGCTGTTGTCTCGCGTAACCGTACGCCGCGCGAGCCGCCGCGGCTTGCGCCGCCGCCTGTTGCGCCGCAGCTTGCGCGGCTTGTTGCTGCGCGGCTTGTTGTTGCGCGGCTTGAGCTTGTTGCCTTTCCATTGCTATCTGTCTGTCGTAGTCGGCACGCTTAGAAGGATCCGACAGGATTTCGTACGCTTCGCCGAGAGCGGCGAATTTTTCCGCCGCCGCCGCATTTCCCGGATTCACGTCGGGATGAAAGCGCTTTGCCAGCAATCTGTAAGCGCTTTTTATTTCGTTTTCCGTAGCTCCGGACTTAAGTCCCATTATTTTATAATAGTTCTTCATGGCTACCCAACCCTTGTTATATCTTACTTATCGAATTATACTCCGTCGAAATATCCGTTGACGCGGATACCGAAAAGGTGCGAATACAGCTCGAGAAAATAACTGTCCGACATACTTGCTATGTAATCGGCGACTATAAGCTCGGGCGGCTCTTTAAGGTAATTTTCCGCTCCGCCCGCCGTCTTAAGCCTGTTGTTTATAAAATCGATATGGTGGCGGTATATTACGCTGTTTTCGTCTTTCTTTTTCAAGTCGTCGATAGCTCTGCCGAAGATACGCGTCATCATGGGACGAATGGTATCGGAATAATATTTCACGACCTTTTCGCTCTTATAAATAGTGTCGTAATTGACTTTTTTGATGTTTTTGAGTTCGGTAAAATGTTTTTCGTCAAGGCATATCCCGTCTGTAAACAGCGAGTTTTCCACGACGTTCACACATAGATTATTGATTATCTGAGAGTTATAGGCAAGAAGTTCATTTTCGGGAAAGTCCTCAATCGTCCCGAGTCCGGCGCGTTCGTAATCCTGTCTGTCCTTGCCGAGATAGGCTATCATGTCGCAAACGCGAACAAGACAGCCCTCTTTCGTCGCAGGCACGAGCGTCTTGATATGAGCGGAATCTTTCATGCATTTTTTTACTTCGTCGTCGAAATATCCGAAGTCGCGTATTCCGCGCGGCAGGTAGGCGTCGGACGGCATTTCTCCGTTATGACACAGTATGCCGTCAAGCGTCTCGAGCGTAAGATTATATCGAAAAACAGTGTCGAGCACGCGCACCGATTGAACATTGTGATTGAACCGAAAACCCGACGCTCCGTACAGAAGATCGTCGAGTATCGCCTCTCCTGCGTGCCCGAAAGGCGTATGTCCCATATCGTGTCCGAGAGAGATCGCCTCTATAAGATCGAGATCGAGACCGAGCGCGCCGCCCACGGTACGAGCTATGCGCGAAACCAATTGGACGTGCAAAGCCCGCCTTGTTATGTCGTCGTTGCGATAAAAAGACAGCACTTGCGTTTTGTCCGAAAGACGGTTGTAATATGCGCTGTTAAGTATCTTTTCGACGTCGCGCACAAACGGCGGACGAAGCGCCGTTTGTTTGTCCCTAAGCGTATCGCGACGCAAATACTTGAAATTTTCGCCGCTTTTACGCCTGTTTTTTATTTCGGCTTCCGCGCGAGGCGAAAGCTTTTCCATCAAGTAACTTTTATCCATTCGTTCCTTTCCTTTTGCGTATATTCCCGTCCGCGCCAAACCATACTAAACATACAGACAACAAAACGGAGGACGATATACATGAAAGATTTGAAATGCGGCATGAAGAACTGCCGCTACAACAAAGGCTATTGCTGCTGCGCCAAGGAGATCGACGTAAACGCGGAAACCGACTGCACGACATATTCTCCCGACGAAGAGAAGAGCCGCTCGCTGTTCGAGGCGGGTTCGGATTTCGTGAAATCCGATTACAGTATCGACACGAACGTGCTTTGCGGCGCTGACTGCATCTTCAACCGCGACGGCAAATGTATCGCAAACGGCATCACGGTCATGGGACAAGGCAACAGCGACGCCGCTTGTCTTACCTTTATAAAAAACTGAAGAAACACTCGGGGTTCTTTCCGCGGCTGCGCGCCGCGGATTTTTTTTAATCGAATTCCTCGAAGATCCCCTTAAATGTCGCAAAATAATCGTCGGGCGTTTCGGCTCTGCGAATTAGCGAGAACGATCCGTCCGCCTTTTTCATTATCTCCGCGCTGCGAAGCTTGCCGTTGTAATTGTACCCCATGGCAAAACCGTGCGCGCCCGCGTCATGCATGACAATGACGTCGCCGTAGTCGAGCTTGGGAAGCTTTCTGTCCACGGCGAACTTATCGTTGTTTTCGCAAAGCGAACCTACGATATCGTAAACACAGTCGCGGCTCGCGTTCTCTTTTCCGAGCACGGTCATATGATGATACGCGCCGTACAGCGCAGGTCTCATGAGGTTCGCCGCGCACGCGTCGACGCCCGCATATTCCTTGTAGGTATGTTTGAAATGTATTACTTTCGTCACGAGCTGACCGTAGGGCGCAAGCATAAATCGTCCGCTCTCCGTAAAGATCTTATAACATTTACCCGTCTTTTTCTCAAACTCGTTCGAAATTTCGCATACTCTTTTTCCGATGAGCGCTATATCGCAGACGTCCTCTTCGGGTCGGTAAGCTACTCCCACGCCTCCCGAAAGGTTTACGAATTCGAATTCCGCTTCGCACTTTTTTTCCAGATCGTAAGCTGTTTCTATCAGCAATTTGCAGAGTTCGGGATAGTAATCGTTGCCTTGAGTGTTGCTCGCAAGAAAAGCGTGTAAGCCGAATTTTTTCACTCCGAGCTTTTTAAGCCTCTTTGTCGCTTCCAAAAGCTGCGGCGCGGTCATACCGTACTTTGCGTCGCGCGGACAGCCCATAATCTGTCCGTCTATTTGAAAGTCTCCGCCGGGATTATATCGCATACAGATCCTTTCCGGCAAAACGCCGAGCACTCTTACAAGGGTGTCTATATGCGTAATATCGTCGAGATTTATTATAGCTCCGAGACTCGCCGCCTTTTCGTACTCGCAGTCCGCCGTCTCGTTCGACGAAAACATGATCTCGTCTCCCTTAAAGCCGAGCTTTTCGGCCATCAAAAGTTCCGTATACGACGAACAGTCCACGCCGCAACCGTGCTCTTTCAAAAGTTTCAAAACGGCGGGATTGGGCGTAGCTTTTACGGCGAAATATTCCTTAAACCCTTTGCAAGCCGAAAACGCCGAGTTAAAACGGTCGGCGTTTTCCGCTATCCCCTTTTCGTCGTAAACGTAAAAGGGAGTGGGATAAATTTTTTGCAGTTCATTTGCTTCTTCAAGCGTAATTATGGGACGTTTTTCGTTCATGTTCTTTCGCCTTTCGGCTCTCCTTTAAACGCGCTCTCGAACATACTGCGTAAGTTTGAAATTCCCGTCGGCAAGCGCGTTTTCCATTACGGTCTTTCCCTTGTAAGAATCGGTAAGGGAGTACCCGTGCGAAAGCAGATATTCGAGCGGAGCAAATCCGGTGGACATCGTGGCTCTGCAGGCTTTTTCGAGGAAAAACGAATCGTGTCCTTCAAAGTCGTAACCTACGTCCGAGAGCATATCGAGCACTCCCGTGCGACCGGCAAACAGCGCGGTAGCGACTGCGGCTCTCGACGGAGAAATAAGCTCCGAATGTTCGAAGATATATTGAAGCACGGCCTCTTCCCCGCCCGCAACGGCGGAATCGAAACAGCTTTTATCTATCCAGTCGCGGTTATTCGTTATGTACGCGAGCATATCCTCATGCCCGTTTTTGATTATTTCGAAAATTATTCCGGGGTAAATGTGGCGTACGATGTAATCGTCGGTAAGTTCGAAACGCCGCTTGAAATTATCCAGCCCTTCCATGTCTCCGACGGCGGCTCGGTTGTTTATGTAAGGTTCGAAGTAATCGTCGTCTCTTCCCGTTATGGAAATGGCGACGTCCAATACGTTGTGATACTTTTCCATATCGCTTTTGTCGAACCCGCGGTAATCGCAGAGCGAGCCGAGATATTTGCGCGCTATCGGCATGGAAAGCGCTCCGAACTCTATAAGCGTATGCACTACCTCGTAATTGAGTTTTTTACAGGCGTTGAGCATTGCTCTCGAGCCCTTCGCGTGGACGTTCGCACCGTCCGTTAGAGCAAGGCGGATTTCCGCGGCGTTCGTATATCCGCTTTTCGACAGTTCTATGAGACGCTCGTCGCGCTCTTTCTGTTCGTTTATCGCCTGTAATTTTGCTTTGTCGGGCATTTCGTCCTCCTTGCCATGATTTATCTTTTAATAGTATTTTAGCACATTTTTTTGCTTTACGTCAATATTTTTAGACCTTTAAGGCAATCGAATCTGCGTTTTATTTGCGAGTAAATTTACTTTTCGCCAAGTTCGTCGCTTTTTTGACAGGACGTCAAAAGAACGTGCGCGGCAATCTCCGCCGCCGAAGCGCAAAGCTTGGGACAAGGTCGGCGCTTATAATATCCTTCGTCCCGAGCCTCGGGAGCTGTCCCTTCCGTCACCTTTACCCCTTTTAATAGTTCCGCACAGACTACGGAGCCGTTTTCTTCGGTATACTTCGCGGCGATATCCCGCACTCTCGCATAGTCCTCGGCGCGGTTGCCTTCGCTTTTCAATAGCCCCGAAAGCATGAACGCCCCCAACGCCGCTCCGCAAACCTGCCTCATTCTGCCTATCCCTCCGCCGAAAGGAGCGCCGAGCTTTATAAGCGTTTTTTCGTCAAGTCCGGTCTCCTCTTTAAAAGCGAGCAACACTGCCTGCGCGCAACCGTATCCGCTGCGGAAAAAGCTTTCGGCTTTCTCCGCCTTTTCTTTCGCAATCGAATCGATTTCGTTTCTGTTCATAACCGCCGCCTACTTATAATTTTTTATTTCCCGCTCCGCGTCGCGTTTAATGTCTCTGTCCTTTATGGTCTGCCGTTTGTCGTGAAGTTTTTTACCCTCGGCAACCCCTATTTCCACCTTGATCTTATTGTCTTTAAAGTAAATTTTTCTCGGCACGAGCGTAAACCCTTTTCTGTTTATTTTTCCCTCGAGCCTGTCGATCTCGTCGCGATGAAGCAACAGTTTTCTGTCCCTTCTCTCCTCGGGATTGAATGCCGATCCCTTTTCATAAGACGCGACGAATGCGTTTTTCAGCCAACATTCTCCGCCGCGAATGAGACAAAACGCGTCGTTTATGTTCGCGTGCCCGAGTTTTACGGACTTTACTTCCGCCCCCGTCAGCACAACGCCCGCTTCGACGGAATCGCTGAAAAAATATTCGAAATCGGCTTTTTTGTTCTTGCTTATGATTTTCATTGTAACATTCCTTATTTTCCGACGCAAAATCTCGAAAATATAGCGTCCACCACTTCGCGCGTCGCCGTAACTCCGTCCATTTCGGACAGGGCGGCGAGCGCGCCGAACAGCTCGAAGGCGACCGCTTCGGCAGGCTCGTTTGCCGTCATTGCTTCTTTTGTCCTGATAAGCGATTCTTTTACCGTGCGTATAGCTTCGTATTGTCTGAGATTGGTGAGCATTACTTCGTCTCCGACAACTACGCTGCTTTCTTCGTATATCCTTTCCTTTAGTTCCTCTATACCCTCGCCCTTCTCTGCGCTGACGTTCAAAACATCTTTCTTTCGTCCCAAATCGGCTTTTGCGTGTATAAATATTTTATGCTCGCAATCGCAGTCGAAGTCGTCCAAAAGCACGGCGACGTCGGCTCTTTGAAGTGCGTAAAGCGACCGTTCTATGCCTAAACTCTCGGCTTTCGACAGCTCTCCGTCTCTCACGCCGGCCGTATCCGTTACATTGAAAAGCACGTCTTTGTACACATAACTTGCTTCCACCGTATCGCGCGTCGTCCCCGCCTCGTCCGTTACTATCGCTCGCTCGAAACCCACAAGCGCGTTTAACAGCGTGGACTTTCCCGCATTCGGCACGCCTCCCAAGACGACGTTCACGCCCGACGCGATTTTTTTACCGGAATCGTAAGACGCTTCGAGTTTTTCGACTTTTGCTATCGCTTTCTCCACAAAAGCGAGATTTTCTTTGTCGGAACTTGCGCCGACGTCTTCTTCGGGATAATCTATCTCGACGTTTACGGAAGCGGAAATTTCTATCAAACTCTTTTTTACGTCTTCAAGCTCCTTGGACAATGCGCCGCTCGCAAGGTTGTAAGCGGCCCGCGCGCCGCTTTCGCTCGCAGAGTCGATAAGGTCGATTATCCCCTCCGATTCCGACAGTGTGATTTTTCCGTTTTCGAAAGCTCTCCGTGTAAATTCGCCCTTGTTTGCGAGTCTCGCTCCTTTTTCAATAAAATATCTTATTACCGCTTGCGTAATGACGGCAGAGCCGTGACAGTATATCTCTACTACATCTTCGCCGGTAAAACTTTTCGGCGCTTTAAAATACAGCGCTACTATGTCGTCCTTTACTCTTTCCACGTCGAGTTTTCCGTAAGCAGCTTTTCTCGGCTCTATATCGGAATCAAATGCTCCGCGCAGCAAAGAAAGGCTGTCTCTTCCCGACAGCCTTATCACGGCTATTGCGCTTCTGCCGTGCGCGCTCGACAATGCTACGATTGTATCTTCCACCTTTCTCCTTATTCCGATTTACCGTTTATTTCAGTATCGTTTCCGCTTTGAATGTTGCCCAAAGTTTCGTCCGTTGCAGCGTCTTTTATCTTATCGTCTGTCTTTTCGTTTTTTTCCACGGCAGCCGATCCGTGTTCCTCCGCATCCGTTTGAGCAAAAGGTTCGTTTTCGACATTCTTTGCTTCTTCTTTATTGCTTGCATAGTAATTGTTTTCGGTACGGGAAATTCTCGTTCCGTACTTTTCGTTCAGATAAGGAGAAGTAAGTTCTCTGTAGAATACGGTCACGCAAGTTACGACATACGCCGAAAGTATTCCCATTATCACAAAATTTACGATACTCGAAATAACTGTTCCCGCAACACCCGGAATATAACCTACAAAACCCGTAATGATACCTCCGAGAATAAACCAACCTATAAACGAAAGTATGAGAATGAAAAGACTTCCTTTATATCCGTTCATGATGCGAGCGCTTTCGTGCAGACAGTCCACGGTACTCTTTTTAGGATTGTTATACTTGATATATTCCGCCATGGAATAAGAAAACATCTTTACAATTCCGGGAATTATCAAAAGCAATGTCCAAAGAAAAATTTTAAGTGTTTTTATTACATGGAAACCGAGACTTTCGAGAAATCTTCCTTCCTTGAAAAAATCTTTAATAGTCGCTTTTTTATTTTCATTGCCCGTAATCTTTAAGAAAAATCCCGTTTTGGCAATAGTAAAGATTCCCGCAAGCAGACCGACTATGGAACAAACCGCATTTACCCATCCTAATTTTGTTCTCGCAAGATTATACATATTATATTCTTCAAACGATATAAGTCCCGATATATAATCGAGAACTACTTGCGTAGACGTCGTCCCTCTCTTAATATAAACCAAATATTCTATGATAAGATTCGACGCAAGCGACATAATAAACGATATCGCTCCCGCTATGAGCACTACGATAACGGCGCTCATAAAATTTCCTCCGAGACATTTTTTTGCCTCTGTTTTGATAATCTTCCTTACTTCCATACCTCTATCCTTCCTTTTTGTATATTTTCTGTCTTTATTTTATTCAAATAAGTTTGTTTCTTTCTTCTGTTTCCTTTTTTTTATGAGCCTCATCAAGTATGAGAAGAGCCAATCTATACCTTGCATACAAAAATTCGATCACCGCCGCCACAGTTAAAACCGATATTGCGGCGATTATGGCTCTCAAAGCGGTTATATTTATTTTATAACAAATACTCACTGCACCGAGCGCCGCCGTAGCCGGCAATAAAATTTTATAAATCCCCTCTACTGTCATTAAAATCGCCGCTTTTACAAAACCCTTTTTCCTCATTCTGCTTTGTCTCATTCTTTGCAAGAGGGTTCCGTTTTCATTCTCCGCATTTAAATATAATGCATTTACGGCGGCGGCGGGAATAAAAAGAAAACAAGCTCCTAACATCACCAAAATATATTTTGTAAAATACAATCCGAATGAGACGGTTTTCTTTTCTTCCTCTTTGTCTTTCAATACTCTGTTAAAAGCTCTTCTCTTAAATTCTCCGGTTAAAGCTCTTAAAAAAATCCATACAGCCAATCCTGAAAAGCAACAAACATATATAGCATAACGCCTTATATTCTCACTTTCTTCGACCGACAAAATTACGCTTAAGATGATAACCGATATTATCAAACCCAAATCGGAAAGAAAGCACACGGCGGCTAATTCCGTGTTTCTTCCTCTTATTCTTACGGCGGCTTTTTTCCTTGCTTCTTTTACACTTTTATTACTTGTGACTTTTTCTTCCGTCATCTTTATTATTTTATCATGTTTCTTTTTTATTGTCAATTCCTATTTATTGATTTTTATTATTCACTTTATTAACATAAAGTTATCCACATTGTGTATAACTATGTGGATAACTTTTTGTCTCTTCTTTTTCTTTTTATTTTTTAATCTTTTAATTATCTAAGTTCTCTTTTTCTTCCACATATAAGTGTATTCTTTTCTATTTTCATCTCTCTTGTCCACATTTTTCTTATACTTATTTTATATTATTTTTTTGTTGTTTTTATTTAATATAAAAATATTTTTTTGTTGTTTTTATTTACTTATCCACTTATCCATACAATATAATAATACTACTTCTGTTAAATATAAAAATTATAACTGTTCAGTAGAAAAAGTATCAAATCAAAAACTTGACAATAAAAAAAGTTAAATTTATAATTAAAGAATGGAAACTCTTTTAAACAAATTTTCATCTCTTTCCACAGAAGAAACAAATTTAAAATTCGAAACTTATTTTTCTCTTCTTACGGAATGGAATAATAAATTCAATCTTACGACTATAAAAGAAAGAAGCGACGTTTACTCAAAACATTTTGCCGACAGTATTGCGGCAATAGATATTGTAGAAGGAAGAGTTCTCGACATAGGAGCAGGCGCCGGATTTCCCTCTATTCCTTTAAAAATATTTAAACCTTCTTTGAAAGTAGTAATGGCAGACAGCTTAAATAAAAGAATAATTTTTTTAAACGAAGTTATTAAAACGCTCGACCTTAAAGACATAGAAGCCGTGCATACGAGAGCAGAGGATATAAAAGAAAAAGAAAGTTTTGATTGTGTTGTTTCAAGAGCGGTTGCGCCGCTTGTCACTCTTGCCGAATATATGCTGCCTTTCGTAAAATTAGGAGGAATTGCAGTTGCTTATAAGTCGGAAAGAATAGATGACGAGATAAGAGAAGCAGATTTTGCCGTAAGAAAGCTCGGTGGAAAAATCAAGAAAAAAACAGTTTTTCTTGACGAAGAGACCGAACGAACGCTTGTCGTTATGGAAAAGAAAAAATCTTCTCCTCAAAAATATCCTCGATCCGGAAACAAACCTCGGCTCAATCCTATTATTTTAAAGTAAATAGAAAGTTATATTTATTTTTTGTTTACCTTTTTTGGATTGGTATGAACAGTACAGTGTTTTACCTGAGGAAAGCGTAGCTCTATTTCGTCGTGAACACAGTCGGCTATTTTATGAGCTTCGTAAAGAGTAAGATCTCCGTCGGCTGAAATTTCTACTTCGACATAAAGGCGGTCGCCGAATTTTCTCGTTTTTACAAGGTCGAGTCCCAAAACACCGTCGAGAGAAATTATAAGTTCTTTTATTTGTCTTTCGGTGAGTCTGTCGCAGGAAGAGTCTGTCATTTTATCTATACTTTCCTTAAAAACAGAAACAGCGGCCTTTATTATGAGGAGACTTATGGCTATTTCGGCAATAGAGTCCATAATAGGAAAACCGATAATGGCAAACAAAATTCCTAAAAAACTTCCGATACTCGAAAGAGCGTCGCTTCTATGATGCCAAGCGTCGGCTTTTAGAGCGCCCGAATTTATCTTTTTAGCGTAATGATTTGTGACATGAAACATAGCTTCTTTCGTGACTATAGAAACTATTGCCGCGGATAGAGCAAGGTATGTAGGGATAGATACATTTTCGTAACTGCCGTCTATGATTCTGGTGATTCCGTTTTTACCTATGATTCCTCCCGTTACTCCAAGCATGACAGCAAGGATTATAGCCGCCACGCATTCGAAGCGTTCGTGTCCGTAAGGATGTGTGACGTCGGCTTTTTTAGAAGCCGCTTTTACTCCTATCATTACTATCAATGTAGAAAGAACGTCGGAAGCGGAATGAATGGCATCCGATATCATGGCGAAAGAATTTCCTAAAATACCTGCGACGATTTTAAAAGCGGTAAGAGCCGCGTTTACAATTATACTGACTATACAAATTATAAACGCTGTTTTTGTATGAGAAGAGTGATTATTATATTCACTTTCCTTATTTTCGGTTTCTTCCGAAGAGAAGAGATTTTCTTGATTGCTCGATTTTTTATTTTTCATTTTTACTGTTTGCCTCTGATTTTTTGATTTACCGAAACATAATTTATACTTTGATCTTACTGTAAATATTGATTTTTTGATCGTTTTTGATAAACAAAAACTTAAAAAAGTACAATAATTTTATAAATAATTTGTTAAAATTTTAGTATTTTATTGCTATATAACTAACTTTATTTTGATTAAAAAACCTCAAAAATAGTATTTTTTTGTCTATAAAAACAAAATTTTCGCAGGTACGTTCGACTGTCCTGCGAAAATTCGCTGCTTTTTAAAGCCCGACTTTTTTTAAAGTCTGTTCAGTTTTCGAGAATATTTTAACTTAAAATTTTATTTTTGTCAAGCAAACGTCTGTTACTTATATTATGAAACGTGTTAAATTTTTGACTCAATTTTTCTTACAAAGAGCATCTGCAAGTTCTTCGAGTTGCTGAAGAGAAGTTGAATCGATTGTTGATTTTAAAGAGACCGACGGTAAATCTATATCTGCCGTCATAGGCAAAAGAGTGTCTTTCATGAGTTTTACAGTACTCGGCGCCCATGTTCCGTTTTCGATAAATCCTATTCGTCTCGATGAGAGATTGAGTTTTTTCAGAGAAGAGAAGAACTGTTCCATTTTGGGATACATTGTATTATAGTAAGTCGGACAGGCAAAGACGAAGTTTTTGAATTTAAAGCAATCCGCTATGATATAGCTGAAATCGGTGTAAGAAATATCAACGACTTTGGAATTTTTTCCGCGCTTCGAAAGCATAGCAGCCAGAATATCGGCGGCGGATTTAGTATGACCGTACATAGATCCGTAAACTATAAGTACTGAATCGTTTTCCGCAGTATAAGTCGCCCATTTCGTATATTTTTCCAAAGCAAAATCACAATGTTTATCGAATATGAGACCGTGAAGAGGACATATTTTTTCTATCTTAAGAGATGAAGCTTTCCTTAAAAGCGATGTCGTATTCGTACCGAATCTTCCTACGATATTAGTATAATAACGTCTTGCTTCATCAGTCCAAGCTTCAATATTTTCAAGCGACGAAATCAAAATATTACCTTCGCTCGAGCCGAAAGAGCCGAAAGCGTCTGCGCTGAAAAGGGTCTTTATATGTTCGTCGTATGAAACCATTACTTCCGGCCAATGAACAAGAGGGGCTGCGATGAATTTAAGAGAGTGTTTTCCGAGATCCAACAAGTCGCCTTCTTTTATGACTTTTGTGCGTGAAGAATAATCTTTTCCGCAAAATTGATTTATAAATTTTAAAGCCATGGCGCTTGTTACAAGCGTAGTTTCGGCGTGTAACTCTAAAATTTCGCTTATGATAGAGCTATGATCGGGTTCGGCATGATGTACAACAAGATAATCGAGTTTTGATCCTTGTAATGTGTCGGCTACATTATTTATAAACTCATTTCGGATAGAAATATCCGCCGTGTCAAGAAGAGCGTTTTTTTCATCTTTTATTATATAAGAATTATATCTCATTCCATCAGGAATGGGAAAAAGATTTTCAAACAAAGCTTTAGTCTTGTCGCAAGCTCCCACATAATATACGTTTTCAAAAAGATGTCGTTTCATAAGTGTCCTCCGTATTATTAACGAGTTTAGTTTATCATATTCATGTGGAAGTAGTCAACCTTCGAGGATATGATTTTGATTAAAACTTATATATCGAAGTCGGAATGACTTATATTTAGTCTAAGGATTCCAATATATAGATTTATATGATTATGAATAACGGTATATTTACATGAACCTTTTGCAGTTTATTGCTAATTATAAGTTTATTTGATAAAATGTCCAAAAATACAATTTACTATTTAAGTAAACTTGTAAAAAAGAAAAAACACCGGAAATTATGTTTCGGTGCTTTGGACAAAGCAATCTTAGAAAGAAAACAAACACAGACATAGTGTTATGATTTAATAAATAAAGAGAAATCATTATAAGACTTCTCTTTATGGTCGAGGTGACAAGACTTGAACTTGCGACCTCTGCGTCCCGAACGCAGCGCTCTACCAAACTGAGCCACACCTCGAAAATATTAAGCCGCTTTATAAGAGCGGCATTTGTAAGCAACGAAGTTCGGAATGTTCTTACTATTCGTCAATAGTGGTCGAGGTGACAAGATTTGAACTTGCGACCCCTGCGTCCCTAACACAGTGCTCTACCAAGCTGAGCCACACCTCGATATTATCATGCTTATGAATTATATAACAAATTTATGATTTTGTCAATGAAATGGAGGTCGTATTTTATTTTTTCTGAAAACGGGGAATTGTTGAAAAAGGAGATCATATAAATTCTAATATGATTTTAATCTCATTTGTGTTTCTTTTTAATCTTCGGTAGTTATAATCGAAATATAAATAAAATCGGAGGCAAAAATATGAAAAAAGAAATCGACAAACCTATTTCGGCGCTGGTACTCATAGCTCTTGCCGTTGTTTGGCTTATTTACTTCATTGTGACGCAGGTAAGTCCCGAACTTTCTTTCGGTATAGGTATAGCAAAGAATGTGATTTTGTGTCTGACCTATCTTGTGTTGTTGTACAATGCGTGGGGTTGGAGCGAGAACATACTCGTTCGTATTGTTTTTCTTGTGATTACGGCGTTCCTTATATTCTGTGTTGTGGCACAATATATTCCCAACATCAATATGGGCGGACTTCCAGCAATCGGACTGTAATATCAAATAAAATGAAATATAGAAAGCCGTGGCAAAATATTGTCACGGTTTTTTATAATGTAAAATATGACATTTATGAAAAAATAAAGATAAAGGCAATTATATTTGTAATCATGCAGTTTGACGGTTAACATATATATGAATTATTATTATATCATAATATAAGCATATATTTAATCGAAAATTGTAATAAAAGACAAGCCTTAGTTTTTTATAAACAAATAATTTGTTAAAATATTCTCTTTTAAATACAATTCTTATATCAAAAAAATTTGACCTTTCTACTTAAATATAGTATACTATAGATAGTAACTATAGCGTCACACATTTCGACAAAATGTGTTTCATGTGAAACGACAAAAGGCAAATAAAGGTTTGTAAGGAGTATATTATGGCATTGAAAAAGGGTCTCGGCAAAGGTCTGAGCGCGCTCATTTCCGGTTCTGAAGAGGAATACGAGGGAGCTTTTAAAGAAGAAGAGAAAAAAGAAAACAATGGCTCATCGGTCGAAATACAGCTTTCGTTGATTGATCCTAATGTAAATCAGCCGCGTAAGGTTTTTGATGAGATGGCTATGAGCGAGCTTGTAAACAGCATTCGCATACACGGAGTTATCTCCCCCATTATCCTGGTTCGCACAGGCGAACGATATATGATAATAGCGGGTGAACGAAGATATCGTGCGTCCAAAAAGGCCGGACTTAGAACTATACCTGCTATCATTCGTGATTATACGCCGCAGCAAGTTAAAGAGATTTCTCTTATCGAAAACTTGCAGCGTGAAGATCTTAATCCGATAGAAACTGCAAACGCTATTAAGCAGCTTATGGACGAATATAACTATACGCAAGAAGAAGTTGCCGATCGTATAGGCAAAAGCCGTCCGGCAATTGCAAATACATTGAGATTGCTTGCGTTGTCCCAACCTGTTATTGAACTTATTGAAAAAGGTAAGCTTTCGGCAGGTCATGCAAGGTGTCTTGTTGTTGTGGAAGATCCAGAAGCACAGTACGCTTTGGCAAAGAACGGCGTTGATAATAAAGTTACGGTGCGCGATTTTGAAAAGATGGTTAAAAACTATCTGTCGCCAAAGCCACCGAAAAAACCTGTTGAGCAGAGTCTGGAGCTTAAAGATCTTGTTTCAAGAATGCAACGTACTTTTGCTACGAAAGTAACCGCTCTCGGCAATGATAATAAAGGACGTATATATATAGACTACTATTCAAGAGATGATCTTGACAGAATTGTCGAAATTGTTGAAACCGTCCAGAAAGCTCAAGCGCAAGCTCGAATGGAACAAGAAAACGAAGATTAGAACTAAAATAACAGGAAAATAGATTAAAAGCGACTTTGATAATCACAGTCGCTTTTTTAGTTTCACATGAAACATTTTGATGCCTTGACTAAGGCAAATATTAAATAAAAAGCTTTGCGCCTAATAAAAATAGTAACAAAACAATAGCATTTAGCCTGTATTTGTTTCATGTGAAACAAGCATGAATTTATATTTTAATGTGTTTATATAAATATTGAATTTACATGGTGATTTGTATTGCAAATAAGAATTTTTATAAACGCAATGTTTATAAAAACAATCATGAATAGTATGTAATATCAGTAAGTTAAAGTTGGTATTTATTTAATAAATCACTGTTTAAAAACAGAGTTAGGTAATTACAAACGGGTTTATGAGAAACAAGTAAAATATAAATATTTATTTAATAGTATGAAAATATTTATAAATGTCTTGAGATTATATGATAGGAATATCGGCGGAATTATTTTAAGACAGTTTACAAAAAAATCTAACAGTTAATATTCATATTTATAAAAAGTTTTTAAAAGAGGCAAATTTTCTTGCTATGATATTGCAACTATTTATGAATATAAATTGCAGCATACAAAGTGACAAAAGATGTTGACTGAGATTTAAGACAATGTGAAAGAGTATAGTGTCTGATGAGATGAGACTATTATGAGTTTACTGCTTCATGTGAAACAAACTGAATAAATAATGATATTGCGAGCGATATTGCTGCTTCTTGTAAGTATAATATAACGGACATAAAAGTGTACTCATGTAAAGACAAATTTACAGTATATCTTATTATGATTATTTGCAGATAGATTACGGTTGTATATATAGTGCAGACGTGGAAAACTGAAGAGTGGACAAAAATCAACCAAAACAATATTACATTTATTGTAATATTGTTCTGGCAAAAAATATAATTAACGTTATCACTTATAACAACAGACCTTCCATGTAATTGCAACAGACACAAGGGACACTCGTGTTAAACGCTGGACGATCGAAAGAATATTATTTATCAAATTTAAAGTCGGAATAAATTAAACGCAAATATTATTTGATAAAATTCGCTGTTCAGACAGAAACCGATTTAAGAAACCTGTCCAAAAAAATTGTCATTCTGTGCAATTTTATGATTTAATATACACTATTTTAGTGCTTATGCGAAAACTATATTTGTCAGAAAGTCATTCGATTGCAACGATTTGGGTAGGATCAGCTTTTGTTCCCGGAGTAGCAATTTACAAATAAAAATGATTACACAACGATTGCGATTGATGGCGGCTCCCTTTCAAACCACTAATAAATGTGGTATGGAGATTACCGAATAAGCTTGAGATGGATGTTTGGGGTCGCGAACATAACGGTTGGTAGGTTTATTATGAGGAAGCGCTTATTTAGATGCCGATTTATGCACACGAGCGGAGCACGGCTCGGAAAAGCCGATACAAGAACGGCTTTTAGATCGAGAACAGCGCTTCTGCTTAAAAAATATGAGCTGACAAGCATATAAAAGAATGACGCAGCAAAGAGAAACAAATTTTGTTTAAAGATTGAAAAACGAAATAGGCATGTTTTATCATGGCGAAGAGCGTAAGGTAATAAAAAAGCAGAAATCACTAATATGAAATAATAAATATAGACAAGTTTTTATTATGAAAGAGACTGATTGGTGGGAGGTAAAAGAAAAAGATAGAAATACCATAAAAAAGGAATTAGGCGACAAAATCATGTTTGAAAGTTATGAAAAAATAACAAAGCGCGCAAAAATCATACTATAGAAGAGAAAATGCTTTGCAAAGAAAAATTTGCGCAAAAAATTTTGCAAAACGCAAAAAAATGCAAATCAGTCATGAAAAATCGAGGTTTCTCAAAAAGTAGATTTGGATCCGCTAAGAAATTCCGCGGCATATTACAAAACATAATATATAAAAATACGTTTGGTTATGCGAAAAGTTAGAGAAAAAAAACAGAGAGGCGGATTCATTATAAAACACAGAAATGAGCCGTGTTGAGAAGCGTAGCCAGTTTAAAAACTTAACTATTATAAAATTATAGCCTTAGCACTCATATTGTTGAAAAATATCTTACCAAATCGGAAATCAAAATATTTATTTATAAATTTATCAAAATACGGCAAAATCAAATAATGAAAATAAAAATAATAAATATATTATTTAATTCTATATTCAAAAGCAAATAATTTATTTATAAAACATGAAATTAACAATATAATATTTGCATTAGTATTTGCTTATAGTATTTTTACGATCTGAATGTTTTATGACATTCAATCGTAAAGGTAGCCAATAGCGCACCGAAAAGCTTAATTGCCAAAATACTATTTAATCGTTCAAAATTATGCAATCTATTTTGATTGGGGATAGAAAAATCAGGGAAAGAGTACGACCGATAGTGAGATTTCCCGATTTTATGATGTGATATGATGATATTTAAGTCTAAAAAACAGGATTATTGAAAGAAATATCATTTATTCGAACAAAACAAATAAAAATCGCGTCGTTTGATTATAGTTCGAGCGATTTTTATTTAAAAGATTATTTTATTGAATTGGAAACAATATTCGAGAATTTCCTTATAAGCGAAACAAACAGCCCTCTGTATATTCAAGCGGAGGGCGTCGTCATGCGGAGTCAAAAAGTCGCGTTATTTTAATGATGCGACTATAATTTCCATTTGGGCGTAAGCTCGCTTGTAGCGCTTCCTTTTTCTTGCATGAAACCGTTGAGTCCGAGTCTTTCCGCTTCCGCCAAAACGCTGTCGTATTCGAACGACGTGATTCTTCGGTTTAGTTCCGAATAGCTCGATCGGTTGAATTCCGGCGTGTATTGGCTCATAACGGAGACAAGAATATTGTTTTTCCACCGTGCGGCAATGTCGCGAACCACCGCAATCGAATCCTGTCTGCAACCGGGAAGCACAAGGTGGCGGACTAACACGCCTCGCCGAATAAGACCGTTGTCTATAGATATTTCGGATTGCTGCTCTACCATTTCTTCGATAGCCTTTCGCGCGAGTTCGGGATAATCTTTGCGTCCCGAATAGCGCTCGGCAATCTCCGGCGAAAAATACTTGTAATCCGGAAGAAAAACGTCCACTATGCCCTTAAGGCGTTTGAGTGAAGCAACGGTTTCATAGCCGCCGCTGTTGTAAATCACAGGCACGGTAAGCCTCGGTTTCACGCGTTCGAGCACGGGTAAGATCAAATCGAGCATATGTCCCGCCGTCACGAGATTTACATTTTCGCAAGTTTCGGAAAGGTTCAAAATCGCTGTTTTAAGCGCGCTTTCGGAATATATTTTGCCGCCGCAATCGGCGCTTATGGCGGCGTTTTGGCAAAAAACACACCTCAAAGAGCACCCTGAAAAAAAGATCGTTCCGCTTCCGCGACTGCCGACAAGCGGAGGTTCTTCTCCGAAATGCGCGCCTGCATAACCTATTCTGATCTTATCGTCCGCACCGCACGCGCCGCGCGTTTTCGTTCTGTTTGCACCGCATTCGACGGGACAAAGTCGGCAACCGCTCATAAATTCAAACCTCGAGTGTGAAACTTCTTTCATGCTTTTATGTCGGAAAGAAGCATGAAAAGTTATATAAATGGTAACACAACGCACGAAAAAAAACAAGTAAGAAAAGGCTGTTTCAAAGGCATAAACAAAAGAGGTTTCGTAAACGCCTTTTAGTGACCGCAGAGAATGATGAAAAGGAGATAAGGGAATTTCGGACTGTGCCGTACTCGCATATAAGAAGCAAATATCATTTTCCGACAACAACGAAAACCGTTTTTGCCGATCGTTCGCCTCAGTTGTCCGTGCAAACAAATTGGTGCGGACGATTCGATGAAAAGTCGAAATTATTTTTACAAGAGTCGGTTTCGACGAGCTTCGAGCATTGCCGTATTTATTGCTTTGATATAGCGGCGCGAGCGGCTTGACATTTCGGGCTGTTTGTAATAAAATATAAGGTATGGAAGTTTTGACTCCGCAAGGTCTGTGGAAAGACTACAATCGCAAAGCATTGCCGCTTGACGTATCGGTAGTTTCGTGCTTGGAGAAAGACGAAATAAAAATCGAGCGCTTATATTTTTCTGGAGAGAGAACGGCAGACGGCGTTACGCGTGTTTACGCTCGGCTGTGGCTTCCGAAAGAGCAAAATCCGCCCGTAATCCTGCTTATGAACGAGCTTGATTCGAGCGTGGACGAGTGCGACTGCTTGCCGCTCGCAAAGCTCGGATATGCCGTGCTTGTGCTCGACTATGCCGGAGAAAACGAAAAAAGGGAGCGGTATACTCTCTATCCGAAGGCGCTTGATTTTGCAAATTATTTCAAGCACCCCGAAACGGTCGACTGCTTTCCCGCGAATCCCAAACAATCCTGTCGCTATGTGTGGCTGACGGTTCTTATGCGCGCCATTACTTTCGTCGAGGAGGACAAAAGGCTTTCCGACACAATGGCGGTTATGGGGATAGGAGAGGGCGGCAGCCAGGTGTTTAAAATAGCCGCTCTCGAGGATCTCAAATGCGGAGTGACGATGTTCTCTACGCACGAGCACGAACCCAAAGTCGACGATCTCGCGTTCCGCGCCTGTCTCGATAACAGCGGCTATGCGAAGATGTGCCGATTCCCCATACTCAACGCCGTTTGCAGCAACGATCTCGACGGCTATTTCGACAGAATAAGCGCGACTTGTCGCAACGTGGATAAATACTATCTTACCACGGGACAGCGCGTCAGCAAGGCGCTGTTGTCTCGCCAAAAAAACTGTATAAAGAGATGGCTCAACCGCTATCTTCAAATGGGGCTGCCGCTTGATATAAAGCCGCCCGAGATTTCGGCAAGAGAGAGTGAAAGACAGCTTTATTATACGGTCAAGGCCGACACGAGAGAAAACATCGTGAAAACCGATCTGTTTATTGCTTACTCTATGAAAGCGGGCGCGTTTCGGAATTGGCGGCAGATCTCGACGCTCACGGCGGCAAACGGCGAGTACATCGCCAAAGTTCCCGTATATGACGCGTCAAAACCCATTTATGCATTTGCGAGCGTGACTTACGTCGACGGTAATACTTTTTCTACGCCGCTCCATACCTGTACGCCGGCGCTGTTGGGTATAAAGGAGCAAAAAATCATTAAAAGCAGACTCTTGTACGACAGCGACAGCGGAACAGATGATTTCGTTTCTCCACAAGGCGGCGACGAAGCTGTCGTAATGCAGGGCGGAGCTTACGACATAGAGGGGGTTTGCTCTCTTTCCGGCGAGCTTGCGACATATAAGTTCAGCGACATTCAGTTTAAAGCGGAACAGGACAGCGTGCTTCAGCTTATAGTTTACAGCGACGTAGAACAGGAGTTGAAGTTCTCGGTCCGCACCGAGGAGGACGAAGGAAATGTCGAGTATGTATGCGTCAAAAAACTCGAGAAGGACAATAATTGGACGAAGTTTACTTTAAGCGCCGATGAATTTAAGTCTTCCGAGGGCGCGCTTGATTCGTTCAAAGGCGCGATATATTTCAGCGTTCGGGGAGACCGGCTGCTTGTGAATACCATGCTTTGGGTGTGACATGATATTTACCGTGGGAGAAATTTTGCTGCTGAAAAAAGCGCACCCTTGCGGCGGCAGTCGCTTTAAAGTGACCGAAAGCGCGTCCGACGTGAAAATAGAGTGTGTAAAGTGCGGTCGGCGGCTTGTTATGGACATAGACAAACTGCTTAAAAGCGTAAAGAAGAGAGAAGGAAAGGATATTGGCGAAAAATAAAGAAAAAGAACCCAAAGCGCTCAGGAAAAGATTTCTGCGCGGGGAAGAGCCCGAAAACCTCTACCTCACTTTTGCGCTGTACTTCGTGATCGTCTTTTTGAGCTTTATGCTCATATTCGTTTATCTTGTCGGTATGTGTCATGTCAGCGGGACGAGCATGAACCCGTCCTTGAATGACGACGACTATGTGCTTATGTTGAAAAATCCTTCGTCTTTCGAGAGCGGCGATATAATCACGTTCCGTTCCGAAATAATCAAAAACGGAGTGAAAGTCGAAGAATCGCTTATAAAACGCGTCATAGGTGTGGGCGGAGACGAAATCGTTTTTATAGAGCGCTCGGGCACTGCTTATGTGGATTTGTATCGCAAGGAAAAAGACGAAACGTCTTTTAAGATCGTAAGTAACGACGCATACGGCGAGAGCGTAGACGATATGCTTCGTTCGACGATCGTAACGGGCGGCAAATATGCGGACAACATTGCGGCAAACGCTTCTGCCGAGGAAATAGAAAAACATAAGTTTCGCATAGACGACGGCTATCTGTTTGTGCTCGGCGACAATCGCAACGATTCTACAGACTCGCGCGCTATAGGAGCGATACCCGTAGACTATGTTCGCGGAAAGATGTTCTACCGTCTTTCCCGCGGATCGCTTTTGGAAAGAATGTTATTGCTCATATACAGGGAAGAGACTTTGTAAGGACGGAAAATAAGGAGATAAATATGGTTAAAATCACAACCGATTCTACTGCCGATCTCAATGCGGATTTTGAAAAATACGATATCGGCGTACTGCCGCTTAACGTCATTTTGGACGGGGAAAGCTATCTCGACGGCGAAAATATCGCACCCGACGACATCTATGCCAAGTATGCGGAAAAGAAGATTCTGCCCAAGACCGCGGCGCGTTCGCCCGAGGATTTCAAGGCGTTTTTCGAGAGGTACACAAGTGCGGGCGACGAGGTCGTGCACATAAATTTGTCGTCGAAAATCAGTATGACGCACGAAAACGCAGTAAAAGCCGCGTCGGAAATGAAGGGCGTTTACGTTGTGGACAGTCTGTCGCTGTCATCGGGAACGGGGCTGTTGGTGTTATATGCGGCGGAGCTTGCGAAGAAAGGACTTGAGGGCAAGGAGATTGCCGAACTCGTCAAAAAACGTATACCGTATGTGCAGGCGTCGTTTGTCGTGGATACTATGGAGTATCTCCACAAGGGTGGACGGTGCAGTTCGCTTGCTCGCATTGCCGCGACGGTGTTGCGCATAAAACCGACGATACTCGTCAAAAACGGCTCGATGGAAGTCGGAAAGAAATATATGGGTTCGTTCGATAAAGTGATCGTCAAGTACGTCGAAAATACTTTGGACGAGTTCGACTCTCCCGACCTTACGCGAATATTCATTACGCACACGTCGGCGTCGCCCGAAACCGTAAAGAAAGTACGCGAAAAAATACTCGAGATCGCGCCGTTTGCCGAAATAAAGGAAACTATCGCAAGCTCGACGATAACATCTCACTGCGGCAAAGGAACGCTCGGCATACTCTACATCAATGACGGCGAAAAACTTAAAAAGTAAAGATTTTTAAGATAAAACCCTCGAAAGTCCGGCGAGACATCGGGGGTTTTGGTTTTATCTATATTGCGAAAATAGGACGGTGCGGTTTTTTACGGCGTGTAACAGTCGAGGATCTCTCCGAAGTAGAGAGTGTGAAAGTCCTTTTGTCCGTACATATCGGCGAAAAGTTCGGGATCGAGTTGTTCTTTCTCAATGTCCGCCGAAAGTATTACTTTACATTCGAGCACGAGTCCGCACTCGGCGAGAACATATGATTCGATATGGCGGGCGCGCTTCGGGTGAAGGTGAAGTTCGTCGAACTTGTTGGTCTTAAAGCCCGAAAGTCGGTCGCAGAGCATTATTTCGTCGCGCATATCCTTTATCGGCATACAGACGGCAAAAGAGCCGTTTTTTGTGATTATTTCGTGCGACAGCTTGCTCTCCCGCACGGGAAGTACGAACACGTCGCGGTTCCACATAGTACCTATTGTGCCCCAATGAGTGCTCATGACGTTGTGCGGCTCTATGCCGCAGGTCACGAACAGCCCGCAGGTGTTCATCGTCGTCAACAGCCTTTGCAGTTGTCTTTCGCTCAGTCCCGCCATAAAATGCTCCTTATGCGTCTTTAAAAATATTTTACCACATTAAAAGAGAAAAAGCAAGAAGCAAGGCAAAATTTTTCGTGAAATTACCGTCTCGGATAAAGAGTTTCGTTTTTTTTGTCATATGGAGAAAAAAGGAAGCAACTTTTGCCGAGGTTCTTTGGAATCGATTGAGAAGCGTCATATCACTCGCAGCAAAAGGCAACCGACGACGCAACCCGTGAAGGTCGCAACGAGCGCGACGGGGATTGCGTAGCGCAGACGTTTTACGTTGCATTGCGAAAAATAGATTGCGGTTATGTAAAATACCGTTTCGCTCGAGCCGTAGATAAGCGACGCGCATCTGCCTATAAAGGTGTCCGTGCCGTAGGTCACGAAAATGTTGTCGAGTATGGCAAGAGACCCCGCGCCCGAAAGAGGGCGCAACAAAAGCAGTTCCGTCAGTTCTTTCGGAAGCCCGAACAGAGACATAACGGGGGAAAGAAAGTTAGCGACTGCGTTCGATACTCCGCTTGCGCGAAACACCGCTACCGCCATCATTATGGTCACAAGATAGGGAAAAACTCCGACCATTAGATCGACAGCCTGCGACGAGCCGTCCACGAACAGAGAATAAGCCTCTTTTTTCTTAAAAAACGACAGAACAAGCACCGTCAGAAAGATAACCGGAATAATGTAAGATGTCACGCCTCGCTCCTTTTGCGGCGAAGAGGGCGCTTTGCCTTTTTTTCCTTAGGCGCGCTTAAAGAGGCAAGACGCTTTTTTTCGAGTTTGGCCGCATATTTCTCGTCGGGGAACAGCCGCGAAAACAATTTGACGAGCAGTATTCCGAGCACTGTGGAAAGGACTGTCGCCACTATGGACGCGGGCAGGAACGACGCGGGCGCGACCGAACCGTGCGTGGCGCGCAGACCGATGACGGTAGACGGCAAAAGTTGAAGCGACGTTGCGGAAATAACTATCATCATGATCATGTTGCTCGTGGCAAACGTCTTGTCCTTGGACAGTCGATTTATCGCATTTATGCCCATGGGCGTTGCGGCGTTGCCAAGCCCCAATAGGTTTGCCGACATATTCATGGTGATGTACTTTTGCGATTCGTCGTCTATGTCTTTGAAAAGAAAACGTAAAAGCGGGCGCAAAAGCTTTGCTATCACGTTGGAAATACCGAGTTTTTCGAGAATAGCGAAAAAGCCGAGCCAAAACGCATACAGCGCGACGAGGCTCATGGCAAGTTCGACCGCAGATTGCGAGCCGTCTATCATTGCCGCGACCGCCGCGTCCGGATTGGTGAACAATAGCGTCGCTATTGCCGCAACAAGCATGACTATCCAAATCTTACCCATAGTATAAGTTATTTCGGGCGAGGCGAAAAAAGTACGAAAAGAAGGAAATCCCGTTGTTCGTATGTCGAATATTCGGCTTTGGGGAGAGAGAAACCCGAATTTTCTTGAGAAAAGAAGAAAAGATCCGAAAAAAATTATAAAAATTTCGTATAAAACTCTTGACAAGCGGATATAATAATGATATATTGTTACCGTAATACTATGTGACGCATGGTATAGCGCGAAACAGAGTATTCCGCTTTGCGGGGTATTTTGAAACAAAAGACGGCTTACGAATGATGAAAAGGGACTATGGATAGGAAATATCAATAGGTTAAGGAGGTAGCAGATTTGGACGCACAGCTCAAAAAAGGACTACTCGAAGTGTGCGTGCTCGCGGCAATCAAGGAGGAGGAATCGTACGGCTACAAGATAATCGCCGACGTGTCCCGCTATGTCGAGATCTCCGAGTCCACGCTCTATCCCATACTCAAACGACTCGAAGCCACGGGTATGGTCACGACGAGGAGCAAGGAATACAACGGAAGATTGCGCAAGTACTACATGATTACAGAGCGCGGGCGGCAAAAGATAAACGACTTTGCAGCCGACCTCGAGGAGTTCGAGAGGATCTACAAATTCATCTATGGGAGGTCAGACAGACAATGACCAGGATCGAATGGGAAAACGAACTGAAGAAGAATATGAAGGGATTGCCCGATTCCGAACAGGCTCGCGTACTCGAATATTATAACGAGATGTTTGCGGACGGCTTGGAATTCGGAAAGAGCGAAAAACAGCTCATCGCCGAGTTCGGCAACCCCGTCGACGTAGCTTATCGCATCATGACCGAGTACGGCATGGAAGAGCGAGTAAAGGAAGGCGACAGAACGCCCGAATCGACAGACAAGGCGCGCAATATCCACGTCGAAACGCCGCCCGATTTTTGGGCGGGCCGCGGAGCGAAGAGAGCGCATGGGGACGAGCCCGTTACGAAGGTCGATAACAAAAGCAAGAAAAACGCGATTGCCGCCGAAAAGAAAGAAAGAAAAGCGGGAAGTATAACGCCGGGTTCGGCGGCGGGATTTGCCGCCGAAGTGATTTTACTCGGTTGGCTTCCGTTGACGTTAGCCGTCGTACTTGTCACGCTCGGTATTTCCGTGCTTGCCGTCGGATACTGTTGCGCCGCGGGAGCGGTTTGGGCGATCATAGCTTCGTTTATGCCGCTTCTTACAATGGGCGTGAGAATAGTCGGTTTTTCCATGGCGCTTGCGGCGGCGGGTATTGCATTTCTCATAATTCCGCTGACGGCGGCGATACTTAAAGGCATAGGTAAAGGAAGCCTTAAAATATTCAAGTGCTTCTTCGGCTGGTTCTTCAAAAGGAGGACATAACGATGAAAAAGAGATTTCTTATAGTGGGTATTACGCTTTTGCTTGCCGGCGGATTGGCTTTCGTCGTCGGAATGAGCACTCTCGGGTGGAACTTTCTGCTTCTCGATTCGGAAGTCTTTACGGCTAAGGTGTACGAGCTGGAAACATCTCCCGAAAGGCTTGCTTCGGTTTCCGTTGACGTGCGAAATGCGGAAATCAAGGTGATCGAGGGAAGCGATGTAAAAATCGAGTATGAAGAAAGCGAACGCATAAAGTATGATATTGAATACGATGAAAAAGAGCAGACGCTTGTCATGAATGAAGTACACAGTATTCCCAATATATTCAGATTGTTCGATTTTCACAGCCAGGTCATAACAATAACGGTACCGAAAGTCGGCACGCTCTCGCTTGAAAGTACGAACGGCAACATAGAAGTGCCGAGCGGCGTCTACGACGAAATAGACATAGAAACTACAAACGGCACAGTCGAAATAAGAGATGTTGTCGCTATGCGCGGCGTGGAAGTGCATACTACCAATTCCAGGATAGTTTTGTCGAATGTCAGGTCGGACGAAGGAACGGTCGAAGCTTATTCCACAAACGGTATGATCGAACTAGAAAACATAGTTGCGAAAAGTGCGAAGGGTAAGACTACGAACGGAAAGATCGCGGTGGAAGACGTCGATGTAAAAACGGTTTCCTTTATTACGACAAACAGTCCGATAGTGTGCGATCGCTTGAAGATAGGAGAGAATGCGTATTTCAAATCCACGAACGGCAACATAAAGGCGGAATTTGTGGGAAATATCTCCGACTTCGGTATTACGGGTCAGACGACGAACGGCAATTTCATACCCGGCAATATTTCGGGCGGCAGAAAGAAAGTCGAATGTTATACGACGAACGGAGACATAAAGTTAACCTTTTCGGGACATGGAGGGAACGAAAGTGATCACGAATAAAAACGATTGGAAAAACGCGCTTTCAAAGGCGCTTAAGGAACTTCCCGCAGAAGAGAGAAGGCGCGTGCTCGAATATTACGACGAACTTTTCGCAGATAGGATCGACGACGGGCAAAGAGAGGCGGACATAATAATGTCGCTCGGAGATCCGAAAGAAGCGGCGACAAAAATACTTTCGGACTACGAAGCCTATCTCAAGCGGGACGAATCGAGCGTTCGACCCGATGAAAAAGAGGAAGAACCGTTGTCCTTAAAGAGAAGCACGGAACGCGATTTTGAGACGGATACAGACAGTTCGCGACCGGATCCGTTTGCAAGAGAGACAGTTGCGTCTGAAAAAAACAAAGGCTTTTCCAATGCGAGCGGAGAAAGCGAACTTACGGATTTTGACGGCGATATGTTTACGTCGGAAACCAACCGCAAATTCGACGATGTTCGCAAGCTGAAAATCGATGTTACGGTGCCGGAAATAATAATAAGACGAGCGGATAAATTCACGCTTAAAGTCAGTCGTTCAAACGACACGAAATTCGACGCGGACGTGAGCGGAGACACGCTGTATATACGCGAGCGGGCAAAGGGGATAGGAACGGCATTCAAAAACTTTTTCGGCTTCGGCAGCGGAACGCTCAAGATTTATATCGAAATTCCCTCGCTCGACGCCGTTAAATGCAACGCCGTCAAAAACGGTTGCCGTATGCAAGGACTATCCGTTAAGAGAGCCGAGATAGACACGGCGGGCGGCGACATAAGTCTTGTGGGTTGCGACAGCGAGTATATGTCGCTTCGCGCTACGGGCGGCGACGTCGAAGTCAGGGGAGGCGTGCACGATTCGCTGAGCATTACGTCCACAAGCGGAGACGTGACGGCGGCGGGGCTTACCGCAAGTACGCTTACTCTGACGAATGTCGGCGGAGATATAACGATAGACGACGTAAGCGCAAAGGAAAAGACCGTCTGCCGTACCATGGGCGGCGACATCGGAGCTACTACGCTCGAAAGCGACAATATCGAATGCAAGACTATGGGCGGCGACATTAAGCTGCGTATAGTCGGAAATGAAAGCGAATACGACATAAGCACGAAATCCGTCATGGGTAAAGTACGCTCGCCAATCGGCGGCGGCGGAAAGAAGAGTCTTTCCGTTTCCGGAGTCGGCGGCTCTATAGACGTCGAATTCATCAAATAAGCCTATCATCATTCCCTAATACAGAAAAGCAAGGAGACTATATGCCGCCTTGCTTTTCATTTTCGAATTCGACTGCCGCCTTATCGAAGATGTAAAAGAAAGTTGACAAATTCGGCAAAGTGATGTATACTTGTACTAAAGCAAAAGGAGAAAGATTATGAAAGTAATTTGCAACGGAAATGATTTGTCCGACGCTGTCGGAAAGGTGATAAAAGCTGTTCCTTCGAGAAGCGCAAATCCCGTGCTCGAGGGCATAAAGCTTGTGGCGGAAGAGGGAACGCTTACGCTTACCGCGACGGATCTCGAGCTTGCGATAGAAAAGAGCATTGTTGCCGATGTGAAAATCGAGGGTTCTACGGTGGTTCCCGGAAGACTGTTTTCCGAGTTCGTAAAGAGACTCACGAAAGAGCAGATAGAGCTTTCGATTTCGGACGGCAACCAGCTTAAGATAAGGTATATGGATTCGGAGGGCGTACTGCAATGTCTTGCTGCCGACGAGTATCCCGAAGTTAAGGAACTCACCGAAGCGCAGTCGTTTTTCATAATAAAAAACGAGTTTAAGGATCTCGTGAATAAGGTTGCGTTCTCCGTAAGCGCCGACGATTCGCGTCCCATACTCAAAGGCGTACTGCTCGAGATAAACGACGTATCCGTCACGGGCGTCGCTCTTGACGGCTATCGTCTCGCGAAGTGCACGAAGCCCATAGAAAAGACGACGGCTATGATGAGCGCCATTGTTCCCGCGCGTTGCATAACGGAAATTGCCCGCCTTCTCGAGGACTCGACCGACCCTGTGCAGATTTCTATCCGCAAGAACTATATGCTTGTCGATCTCATTCATACGAAGATAACGTCAAGACTTCTCGACGGAGACTTTATAAACTATAAACAGATTATTCCGACGTCGTTTGAGACTATGGTGACGGTGCCTAAAGAACAGTTCGAGTCCGGGCTTGAGCGCGCTATGTTGCTTGCCCGCGCCGAAAAGAACAATCTCGTTCGTTTCGACATCAAGGAGAATATGCTCCAGCTCTCGTCGAACAGCGACGCGGGAACGATTACCGAAAAGATACCCGTTAAACTCGACGGCGTGGACATAGCCATTGCTTTCAACGCCCGTTATTATTCCGAATTATTGAAATATATCGGTTCCGAATATATTGTGATCAAGTTCATAAACTCCGCATCTCCCTGTATAGTAGCTCCTTCGGGAGGCACGGCGGAGGATATTATGTATCTTATTCTTCCCGTCCGCATGGGCTGACGGCTTATCTGCGTCGCGATACGGACTGCGTGCTTCTCGGCGGCGGGAGCTGTACGATATAGTACAGCAACCCACCGCCTCGTCGCCTGCTGTCCGTCTCGCTCGCATCTAAGCCGTCAGGAGTCTTAAACCTTTAACGGCTTGAGACTGCTGCCCGTCTTACTCACATCTGAGCCCGCGAGTGTCCGTACTTAATCCCTATAAAGGTGCCCCTTGAGCTTAGGCGTGAACGCGGCGGCGTAGCCGCAATAACAGACCTGTGGACTGTTATTAGCGCAGAGCGGCGAGAAGCTATGCTTCGAGCTGGAAGCTGTCTGCGTAGCAGACTGAGGGGATTGTCTATATACTCTAAAAACACCTTTTCTGCCGTGACGAATAGGTAGTTTACCCTTAACTGCTATAAAAATCGAAACGGCAAAAAAATTTTGCGGAGCGGATTATGACGAAAACGACGAGAGTGTTCAAAAACTTCCGCAAGGAGATGTATCGCGGCGACGAGTTGTATGCGGGCACCGCAGAATTTGTAACGGATATGCTCGTAGAGCAGACCACGAACTTCGCCAAAAAGTGCACCGTTATTCCGCTTGCCGAAGAATCGGCTGAGGGAAGGCAGGCGCAGTGCCTTTGGATTCATGCGCGCGGGACCGACTACGCTCAGATTGCGTTTTTCGACGCGCAAAACAAAGAGTCGGCAAAGTGCCTGATCGAAAAGGCGAAAGCGATTACTCGGAAAAAGGGACTTGGACGAATTGTTGCGGGACTCAACGGACATTTAAGCTACGGAGTGGGGATACTCACGAGCGCGAAAAGCAAAAATACGTTCGACAGTTGTTACAACAAGCTCGGCTACTCCGAGTATTTTAAGGACTTCGATATTGTTCGCACTTTATCCGCGTATCGCTGTGAAGTGAAAGAGGCGAGGCGGCGGCTTGACGAAGTCCGTTTTGATACAAGCGGTTACGCCGTGCGGACAGCCGACTTTTCGAAATTCTATGACGAGTGCGAGACCATGCGGCGGATTTGCGACGGAACGATAGGCGAGACCTATCTTTACGAGCCTACCGAATGCGGGCATTTTTACGAACTTTTGAAGGACATGAAGATTTTGCTCTCGGGGAAGAACCTTTTGTTTTTGACGTACGGCGGCAAGGACGTCGGCTTTCTGTTTTGGCACCCCGACTATAACGGAGCAATCAAGGCGGGAAAGCCCTATTCGGCATTTTCGTTTGCGCTTAGCTACGCTTTGCGCCGCTCGAGAGCGGATACCGTCAAGCTCAATTCGATAGGCGTCGAGAGTGAGCACCGAGGCTTGGGCACGCTTGCGCTTCTTCGCGCGTTCGAAAAGAGCATAGGCGATAGATTCGAATATATCGAAACCAATTTCGTGTGGGACGACAATAAAAAGAGCGCGCTGCTCAATCGAAAGCTGCTCGGCGAGGTTTGCCGCACGTTTGCCGTATACGAGGAAATATTATGATAATACGCTATAATTCGGCTGCCGAGCTTCCCGAAGAGTGGGACTCTGCGACAAACGACAATATCTATCTTACCCGAAAATTTTTGGCTTTCATGGAGAAAGCGGATCACGAAAAGAAAGCGTATTACGGTGTGTACGACGCAGACGGAAAGCTCGACACGGTTTTCGAGACGATAGAGCGCAAGGGCTATAATCTCGGAATGTTCACGCGCTTCAATCTGAAAATCAAGATAACCATGATTTATGTGCCGCTTTCGGTGACGCGCCCGGGCATAGAGTACGGAAAGTGCTTCGAGGAAGCCGCCGATTTCATACGAGGCTTACGCGGTTACAAGATATTTCTCAATCTGCCAGATATAGAGCTTAAAGATTACGCTAAGGGGCTTACTTGCCCCAAATGCGTACTAAATGTGCGGTGGAAAACTTTCGACGAATACATGGATTCTCTGCGCAGCAACTATCGCTATCGCTTCCGCAAAGCGCTCAAAAAAGCCGCGCCGCTGAAACTTCGGTATTTGAATAACGGAGAAGAATTCACGGACGAGATGTACAAGCTGTACGAGCAGGTCTACGATAAATCGCGTATAAGGGTGGAAAAGCTCACGCCGGAATTTTTCCGCGGAGAGTTTTTCGAGATTTTCGTCCTTGAGGACGATGAGGCGGCGCGCGGATTCGTACAGCTTCTCGCAAACGGCGACGAGCTTGTTTTCGAGTTCGTGGGGCTTGACTACTCGGTGCAGTCAAAGTACGATACATACCTTGCAATGCTTTTGGAAATTGTGAGATACGCTATAGAGCACGGCTTTAAAACCGTCGACTTCGGGCAGACCGCAGACGACACGAAATTAAAGCTCGGGAGCGAATATATCTATCTATACGCCTTTTTACACCACAAAAACAGGCTTATAAACGCCATATGTAAAAAGCTTGCGCCGAAACTCGAATACCGTCCCGTGACGGAAAAATTCGACGTATTCAAAAAATAAATTCGAAAGTATGTTCATCGCGTGCTTAGCCGAGCGAAGCCGAGCCGACAGTTGCCGCACGATGCAGGGCGTTACTTTCAAAGAAAGATAGGAGAAAATATGAAAGTTCTTCTCGTGCGCGTCAAGCCGCACCCGCAATCGGTAAATTTGCAGAGTTTTATGGTGTGCGAGCCGCTCGAACTCGAATATGCGTTTGCGGCATTAAAAGAGAGCGGACACTCTCCCGAGATTCTCGATATGATTCTCGACGGGCGAAGCTTTGAAAAAATTTTGAAAGAGGGAAAGTACGGGCTTGTGTGCTTTACGGGCTACATTACTCACGTCGGCGTAATCAAGAGACACTCGCGCAAGGCTAAAAAGATACTTCCCTATTGCATGACGGTAGTCGGCGGAGTGCACGCGGAAGTTGTGCCGACCGATTTCGAGGACGAGGCGATCGACTGCATAATGTGGGCGAACGGAATAGACACGCTGTGTAGGCTTGCCGACGGGCATCCGCCCGAGGACGAGCCGGGCGTTTACCGCGTGGGAAGAACAAAGCCGCAGATTGTAAGGAGAGAGGACGAGATTTTCCCCGATCGCTCGAGCACGGCAAAATACAGGGATCGCTACAACTACATCTATCACGACAAATGCGCGACTATTAAGACGTCGTTCGGCTGTCCGTTCGATTGCAAGTTTTGTTTTTGCACGCGCGTTTGCGACTACGCCGTGCGGCGGCTCGACAGAGTTATGGACGAGCTTGAGTCAATAGAGGAAGAAAACGTCTTTATCGTGGACGACGACTTCACGGCGAGCGATACGCGCGTTCTCGAGTTTTGCAGACTGCTTGACGAGCGGCATATCCGCAAGCATTTCATTGCATTTTCGCGCGCAGATTTCGTCACGGCGCACCCCGACACCGTGAAGCTTATGGCGAGTTGCGGCTTTGACGCGTTCTTCATAGGCATAGAGTCTTTTCGCGTTTCGGAGCTTGACCGCTTCGACAAGCGGACGACAGTCGAACAGAACAGCGCCGCCGTCCGTGTGCTTGAAGAAGCGGGAATGCAATGCTACAGCGGTCTTATCGTCGGCGAGGATTGGAAAAAAGAAGACTTCGACGCGCTTATAAACTATCTGAACGGCTTCGAACATCCTCTCGTAAACATCCAGCCCATAACACCCATGCCGGGTACGCCGCTGTACGATACTTACGACGGCGAGATTACGGTGTCGCGCGAAAAATATCACCTGTGGGATATGGCGCACGTCGTGTTCCGACCGAGGTTTCTGTCGAAGCGCAGTTTTTACTACAACATTTTGCGAGCCTATATAAAGACGAGCGCGAACAAAAAACAGCGCAAATTCATTCGCGAAAGATACGGAAAACGAATATACGGGCGCGTCAAGAAGGGCGCGGCGCACATCTTCATGCAGTATCTGCGCCAGATCGTAAAGCCGTCGTAAAGGAGAGAGCCATGCACAAGATCTTGTTTATACAGCCCACTATTTATGACGACAAAGGGCTTCTCGTAAAAAAGCGCAAGCAGTACTTTGTCGGGCTTGCGCATCCGCTTCTCGCCGCGCTTCTCCCGGAGGGGTGGGACGCCGAAATCTGTCTCGAACTCACCGAGGAAATTCCATACGACACGGACGCCGACGTCATAGGGATCGGCGGGGTCGGTCATGCGGCAAAGCGAGCGAAAGACATTGCTATCGAATTTAAAAAGCGCGGAAAGACGGTGTTTATGGGCGGACCTATGGTGTCGCTCGTGCCCGAGCTTGCGAAGGAGTACTGCGACAGCGTCATGATCGGCGACTCCGAAGAGACCATAGTCGAGCTGTGCCACGACATAGAAAGGGGAGAATTAAAGCCGTTTTATCAAAAGCCGCTGACGTCGCTTTCGACCCCGCCGCCGCGCTTCGACCTCATAGTAAACAAAAAGATAGGCGACTTTCTTCCCGTGCAGGCGGGACGCGGCTGTCCGAACAACTGTTCGTTCTGTACCATTTCGTGCCTGTTTAAGGGGCGTTACATTAGGCGCGAGATAGACGAAGTGGTGCGCGACATAAAACAGATCAAAGCGCTCGGCTTTAAGAAATTCCTGCTTGTGGACGACAATATTGTCTCCGACCCCGAATATATGCTCGAGCTGTGCCGCCGCATCAAACCGCTTAAAATGAAGTGGATGAGTCAGTGCGCAATCCAAATCGCCGACAATCCCGTGCTTTTGAAAGCCGTCGCGGACAGCGGCTGTTATGTCTTGAGCTTCGGACTCGAGAACATAAATCCGCAGGCTCTTAAAGACGTAAACAAGGCGTGGTGCGATCCGAACGATTATCTGCGCGTTCTTAAAACCGTGAACGCCGCCGGCATTGAAGTCGCTAGCGAAATGATAGTGGGGCTCGACACCGACACTCCCGAGTCCATAGAGGCGACGGCGCGGTTCGTCGAAAAGAGCACTATCATTGCGCCGAAGTTCTATTGCCTTACGCCTATCCCCGGCACTCCCTTGAACGAGCAAATGCACGAGGCGGGACGTATCGCGGACGAAAACGTGCTCGAATACAAGCCGTCGAAATCGGTGCTCAACACGCCCAATATGACTGCGGACGAAGTGACCGAGCAGTATTGGAAGCTGTACGAGCGGCTTTATTCAATGAAAAACATACTGCGTCGAACGCTTTTCAACAAGCGGTTCTTCAAACACCCTGTCCGCACGCTCTTCTTTTTCGGAGTAAATATGATCTACCGCTCGCACATCAAGCGCAGAGTCGCACCGAATATCTTGTGATGTCGTACGAGAAAGCGGAGATTCAAAACATGCCATTAAAAAAGGAGCTTGCCTCGAAACACGAGAGGAAGCTCCTTTGAAATTTTAAGTTCGTATTTACAGTATCTTCGACATAAAGCCTCGACCCATTACTTCGTTGGTCGTCGATATGTAGGCGAAGGTATCGGGGTAGTGGGCGAGGATTTTGCGGAAAGCAGAAAGCTGACTGCGGCGAATGAGACAGACGAGCATACTCTTATCCGCACCCGTATACGCGCCCTTTGCGGCAATCACTGTTACGCCTCGGTGCAGCTTTTCTATGATCTCTTTGGAAAGAGCCTCGGGGGAAGTCGTAATTATTTCGAATTTCAAGGACGACTTGAAACCGTTTACTATGAGATCGTTCGAGCGTGCCGAGGCGAACATTTCGGTGAGAGCCAAAAGCACGGGCGTAAGTCCCTGCCCGAACACGAAGAACGAAATGAATACGACAACGGAGTCGAGCGCGAATATGAACCAACTGACGCTTGCGGCGCTGAAATGCTTGTAGACGTATGTAGCGATTATATCCGTGCCGCCGCTGCTGCCGCCGACTTTGAGAAGGATACCTATTCCCGCGCCGCCGACTATGCCGCCCGCAACCGCCGCAAGAATGGAGTTGTCGGCGTAAACGGGCACGTTTACTTTTTCGAACAGCAGAAGCAGTCCGCTCTGTATTCCGATACTGATTGCCGTTATTATCGCGAATCGTTTTGTTATGAGAAAGAATGCGGCGACGAGAAGAGGCGCGTTTATAGCAAGCATCCAAATACCGGAGTTAATGCCCGTCGCGCTCTGAAGCATGGTTGCGACACCCGTCGCTCCGCCGGGAGCGAAGTTGTGGGGGATTACGAAGCAGTGCACGGACAGCGCGCGCAAAAGTCCCGACAAAATAATTGCGCCCGAAATGACGAGCCACCGAAGAGTGGAAAGCTTCCTTTTTTGAGCTTTTTCCGCCGCCTTTTGTTTTTCGTCCTTGAGCTCGGGGTCGAGAACGATTGCGAGTTCGCTCTCGCTTATCCCGCTTTCGGGCGGTTCGCTTGTAGTTTCGGTCGTCTGTTTTGTCGGTTTTTTTTCCATGTTTCCTCCGCAGGCGCGTGCTGTTGCTTTTTTGTATAACCGCCGTAATTCATTATAGAATACTTGAAGGTTTAAGTCAATCAAAAAAAGGCGGCGAATCAACGAGTTGCGCAGGTTTTGTTTGAAATGCGAATTTTTCTTTAGGCAGACATAACAGTTGACGCGGCGTTGCTTTGTTTTTTAGTGTATTAAAGAACGAATTTGTGTTCCAGTAAATAATTGTAAAATTTGTGTGTGGATAATAGCAAGGACCGATTTCGGCGAATTATAGTTCAAATTGCGCGAAAAAAACGCAAAAACAGTATAAAATCGCAAAATTCTTGCGATTTGTCGCTTTTTATGATTGACAACGAGTCTGAGCTTTTATATAATTTTACTATAGGAGTGTTGTTGCTTGTAATAAGCAACCGACGGAGTCTACAGGTTTTATACGAGGTCTCTTTGTATGTCGATATGTGCCGAGAGAAGTGTAAGACTTTTATCATAGGAGATAATGCGATGTCTTTCAAAATTCTCGGAACGGGCAGTAAGCTCGCGGAAAAATCGGTGACAAACGACGATCTGGCAAAAATAATGGAAACGTCGGACGAGTGGATTCGTACTCGCACGGGCATAGGATCGCGCCATGTGTCCACAACGGAAACGGCTTCGTTTCTTGCAATCGAAGCGACAAAAAATGCTTTCGGGAATTGTTCCGTAAAACCGAGCGACATCGATTGTGTAATTTGCGCGACTATGCGCGGCGACACGTTTACGCCGTCAGTTGCTTGTGCGGTCGCAGAGGCTCTCGGTATAAATGCGCCCGCATACGACGTAAACGCCGCTTGCACGGGCATGATTTATGCGTTCGATATTGCCGACAGCTATATAAAGAGCGGCAAGTACGATAATATTCTCGTCGTCACGGTCGAGCAGATGTCCAAACTCATCGACTGGACGGACAGGGCAAGTTGCGTGTTGTTCGGCGACGGCGCGGGCGCGGCGGTACTCGGCAAGGGCGACGGACTCATGGCGATAAACATTTCGTGCGCTCCGTCCACTACGATGATACACGGCGAAAGCTTTTCGGGGACGTCCGTATTCAGCGAACTTCCCGAGGTCAAGCCCGTCCTTCATATGCAGGGACAGGAAGTGTATAAATTCGCCGTCTCTGCCATGATGGCGGAGATAGACAAGGTTCTCGCCGAAGCCAAGCTCGAGAAGAGCGATATCGATTATTTCCTGCCGCATCAGGCGAATATTCGCATAATAGAGGGCGCGGCAAAGCGTCTGGGGCTTTCCAAGGACAGAGTGCTCACGAACATCGAGACTTGCGGAAATATGTCCGCGACTTCGATTTCCGTGCTCCTTGACGAGTATAATCGAAAAAACACGTTTAAAAAAGGCGACAAGCTTTTGCTCGTGGCGTTCGGCGCGGGCATGACGAGCGGCGCTTGCGTCATAGAATGGTAAAGTAAGGTAGACATGGCTTCTTACAAGATCGCTTGTATGGTTCAATTGCGGCGAGTTGTAGTGAGTTGCTGTCGGAATTTAAACAAATCATAACCCCGAAAGGGAAAAGGAGATTATATTATGGATACATTAGTGGCACTTAAGGAGATCGTGGACGATTACAAGGGCGAGGACATTGCGCTCACGGCGGAGACGACTTTCGACGACATCGGCTTCGACTCGCTCGACAAGGTTGAGCTCATGATGCAGGTAGAGGAAAAGTTCGGCGTGGAACTCGGCGACGACCTCGTAGTCAACACTGTGGGCGAGCTTGTAGCCAAGATAGACGAACTTAAAGCGTAAATCGTAAATCCGTATTTATCGCCTAATACGAGCTATGTGCTCCTCGCCGAGCGGGCGCAGTACGAGTGTGTACAACAACCCGCTCGGCTTGTCGCCTGTTGCCCGTCTTAGGCGCAACTACGACTTTACTGGTAGAGTGGATTTATCGAAAAAACAGCCTTTAATAATAGGCAAACCAAACGAACAGACAGTCCGCATACGGCGATGAGTGTCCGTTCGGAATCGGATTCGGAGAAAGATATAATGACCAAGGCATTCATGTTCGCAGGTCAAGGCGCGCAGAAAGTCGGCATGGCAAGCTACGCTAAGCATATTAAGCGCGTTAAGGAGCTGTTCGAGATCGCCGAGAGCAAGCGAAAGGGAATAGTCGATTTAATGCTCGGCGGCGAGCAGGACGAGCTCAACAGGACGATAAACACGCAGCCCGCGATGTTTCTCGCCGACCTTGCATATGCTTATAAAGCAGAGGAAGAGAGCGGAGCGCCCGAAGCGGTCTGCGGCTTTTCCGTCGGCGAAATTCCCGCGCTCGTGTATGCGGGCGCATTGTCCGTCGAGGACGGCTTCGAGCTTATCGACACGCGCGCTCGTCTGATGGACAAGGCGTGCAAAGAGCACGGCGGAAAAATGATCGCCGTCATAGGTCTCGAGCCCGAAAAGGTCGAGGCTCTCGCCGGCGGGCTTGCGGACTGTTGGGCGGTCAATTACAATGCTCCGCTTCAGACCGTCGTCGCCGTTGGGGAGAACTCTTCTTCGGAGTTTCTCGCTGCGGTGAAAAGCGGCGGCGGAAGAGCTATTCCTTTGAAAGTATCGGGAGCATTCCACTGTCCTTTTATGAGGGAAGCGAGCGTCGGTCTCGAAAAGGCTCTCGAAAAAATGAGCTTTAAAGAACCGAAAATGCCCGTGTACGCAAATCTTACGGCTATGCCTTACGAGGGCGACGAAAAGGCGAGAAAGGCGCTTTTGTATAAGCAGGTCTGCTCGCCCGTAAGATTTACGGACACCGTGCGCAATATGCTTGCGGCGGGTGTCGATGAGTTTGTCGAAGTCGGTCCGGGAAACGTACTTACGGGGCTTATAGCCAAAATTCGTTAAGGCAAAAACAGCTTAAGGAGAAATTTCATGACGCTGAACGGTAATTATCTTGTCACGGGCGGCAGTCGCGGCATTGGCAGAGCGATCTGTATCGAAATAGCTAGATGCGGCGGAAACGTCGGCATTGTCTATGCGGGAAACGACGTTGCGGCAAACGAGACGAAAAGCGAGGTCGAAAAGATCGGCGCGAAGGCGTGGGTCTACAAGCTCGACGTTGCCGACTTTAATGCCGCAAAGACGGTCGTCGAAGCGGCGGCAAAGGACATGGGCTCCATAGACGGACTTGTCAACAATGCGGGCGTTACGTCGGACAAACTGCTTCTTCGTATGAGCGAAGATGACTACGACAGAGTGCTTTCCGTCAATCTCAAAGGCACGTTTAATATGATTAAACACGTTTCGTCGCTTATGATTAGGGCGAGAAAGGGACGAATAGTCAACCTTTCGTCCGTCGTGGGACTCATGGGCAATGCCGGTCAAGCCAACTATGCGGCGTCCAAAGCGGGCGTCGTCGGGCTTACGAAGTCCGTCGCAAAGGAGCTTGCTTCGCGCGGCGTTACCTGCAATGCGATTGCGCCCGGATTTATAGGTACGGACATGACGGCTAAGCTCACCGAAGCGCAGCAGCAGGCGATAACCGCCTCCGTTCCGCTTGCCCGTATCGGCGCTCCCGAAGAGGTCGCGCACCTTGCGGTCTTTTTATTGTCCGATATGGCGGCGTATATTACGGGGGAGGTCATAAAAATCGACGGCGGACTCTATATCTGAGAGCTTATAAACGTCGTTATGCTGCGTTAGGCTTGCGTTTTCGTTTGGTCGTGTACGTTATTAGTACACTCCCTGCACGAAATCCGCGCCTGCCTTGCCTAACTCGTTTCTAAGCTCTCAGAGCCGACAGGAAATAAGCGAAGCTTCGGCTGTCCGTCTCGCTCGCATCTAAGCCGTCAGAGGACTCGCGCTTAAACCTCTAAAAAGGCTCCCCGTAGTAGGGGGAGCTGTCGCCGATAGGCGACTGAGGGGATTGTTATTCTTAAAAACGCTGTTACTTCTTTTATTTTTATTCCAAACCTTTAAAAAGGGTTCTTAGGGCGTGAGCCCTAAGTCGTTTAAAGGGGAAGGATTCAAAAGGAAGGGGAACAGTCGAAAGTTCCCCGCCTTTTGTCTTTTTTGGGCGCCTTTTCGAAAAAAGGCGCAGTAACATTTTCCGCGGCTTTTCGAAAAAAGGCGCAAAAGGCAAAAAACGCAATGCTCTTTGCGCGAAAAAAAGCATATTGTCGCAGGGCAAAACAAGTCGTTTTGTTACTTTTTCGAAAAAAGTAAGTATAGGAGATATATGTCTATGAGAAGAGTTGTAGTTACGGGAATGGGCGCTATTACGCCCATAGGACTGTCCGCAGGCGAGACCTGGCAGGCAATGAAAGAGGGCAAAAACGGTATAGACCGCATAACCCGCTTCGACCTTACCGATTTCAAGGCGACGCTTGCCGCCGAGGTCAAGGGCTTCGACCCCGCCGCTTTCGATATGCCGAAGGGCGTTTCGCGTAAAATGGATCTGTTTACGCAGTACGCGGTTGCGGCGGCGGAGCAGGCGATTGCCGACAGCGGTATAGACGGAAACATTGCGCCCGAGCGTTACGGAGTATATCTCGGCAGCGGTATAGGCGGTATTACAACGCTCATGACCGAACATTCGAAACTGCTCGAAGGCGGGGTGAAAAAGATCTCTCCGTTCTTTGTTCCCATGATGATCGTAAACATGGCGAGCGGCACGGTTGCCATGCGCCATAAGTGCGAAGGCCCGTCCCTCCCCGTAGTCACGGCTTGCGCAACCTCTACGAATGCGATAGGCGAGGCGTACAGGGCGATAAAGCACGGATATGCCGACGCGATAGTCGCTGGCGGAAGCGAAGCCGCGGTAAATCCGCTTTCGGTGGGAGGCTTCATTTCGTGTATGGCTCTGTCGTTCTCGACCGACAAGGACAGAGCGTCTCTCCCGTTCGATAAGGAGCGCGGCGGCTTCGTTATGGGCGAGGGCAGCGGCGTACTCGTACTCGAGGAATACGAGCACGCAGTGGCGCGCGGCGCAAAGATCTATGCGGAACTTGCGGGCTACGGCAATACGAACGACGCATACCATATGACGGCGCCCAATCCCGAGGCGACGAGCAGCGCTCGCGCCATAGAGCTTGCGGCAAAGGAAGCGGGTATAAAAGACGCAGGCGATGTGTATGTGAACGCTCACGGCACGGGCACGGCGCTTAACGACAAGACGGAAACGGCGGCATTAAAGCGCGTTTTCGGAGAAGGAGCATACAAGCTTAAAGTAAGCTCGACGAAATCCATGACGGGACATATGCTCGGCGCGGCAGGCGCGGTCGAGGCAATTGCGAGCGTCATGGCGCTCAAGGACGGAGTTATCCCGCCCACGATAAATTACAAAGTCAAGGACGATGAGTGCGATCTCGACATAACCCCCAATGTCGCCGTAAAAGTTCAAAAGACTTTCGCCCTCAGCAGTTCTCTCGGATTCGGTGGGCATAACGGGTGTCTTGCCTTCAAACGCATCTAATCGGCGGCTTATATACTTCGCATTTCATTGTCAGGCTTGCGTTTTCGCTTGGTCATGTACGCAGTAGTACATTTCCTGCGCGAAATCCGCGCCTTCCTCGAACTGCTCGCATCTAATCCGCCTTTGTTTGAGGGGAGCCAAAACGGGTTGAAATGCCATTCGAATAAGATAATAATTTTTCAAATCGAAAACATAGGAGGTCGTATTAAAGCAATATGGATCTTAAACAGTTAAAAAGCATAATGTCTATCTTCGAGCACAGCGACGCGGCTAAGCTCGAAGTAAGCGAAAGCGACGGAGTAAATACGTTTTCCGTCAAAGTGGAAAAGTCGGGCGGAAATACCGTTGTCGTGCCTGGGGGAAGCCCTACGGCTGCGATAAAAGCGGTAGCGCCCGAAGAGACGGTCTTGCCGGACGGTAAGGAAGCGCCCGCAAAGACGGACGAAGGCGTGCTCGACTACAATCTCGTGGGCGAAGTAAAATCTCCGATGGTCGGCATTTTCTATGCCGCGCCCGATCCAGACAGCGCGCCGTATGTTCAGAAAGGAGACAAGGTAAAGAAGGGCGACACGTTGTGTCTTATAGAGGCGATGAAGCTCATGAACGAAGTGGTTGCCGAGCGCGACGGAGAAGTCGTCGAGGTCTGCGTAGAGAACGGTTCGCTTGTCGAGTTCGGACAAGTGCTGTTTCGCATTTTTTGATAGAGGTTCGCAGTGTTTACCAAAATTTTGATTGCCAACCGCGGCGAAATAGCCGTCCGTATAATTCGTGCGTGCAAGGAAATGGGTATATCGACGGTCGCAGTCTATTCCGAAGCCGACAGAGACGCTCTGCACGTCAATCTTGCCGACGAGAGCTATTGCATAGGTCCCGCAATGCTCAAGGACAGCTACTTGAATATGACGGCGCTTATAGACGTAGCCGTCGGCTGCGGTTGCCAGGCGGTACATCCCGGATACGGTATGCTTTCGGAAAACCCGAAGTTTGCCAAACTTTGCGAGGAATGTAATCTTAAGTTCATAGGTCCCGATTGGCGCATAATAGAAAAGATGGGAAACAAGGACGAGGCGCGAAAGACCATGCGTGCGGCGGGCGTCCCCATTGTCCCCGGCATAGACAGCATCGAAAGCATAGAACAAGCGGCAAAAGCTGCGGAAAAGATAGGCTATCCCGTCATCGTAAAGGCGGCGTCGGGCGGCGGAGGCAAGGGCATACGCATAGTCAATAAGCCCGAAGAGCTTGAAAACGCCGTAAAGACGGCGCAAGCCGAAGCGAGAAGTTCTTTCGGGAACGCCGCGCTTTACATGGAAAAATATCTGACGCAGGTCAAGCACGTCGAAATGCAGGTGCTTGCCGATGAGAACGGCGGAATAATTACGCTCGGCGAAAGAGACTGCTCGCTTCAGAGAAAGAACCAAAAGCTCGTCGAGGAAAGCCCGTGCGTCGTCATGCCCGAGTCCGTGCGCAAAAAAATGCGCGAAGTGACGGTAAAAGCCGTAAAAGCGGTCGGTTATACGAACGCGGGTACGATAGAATATCTGCTCGACAAAAAGAATAGCTTTTACTTTATGGAGATGAATACTCGTCTTCAAGTCGAGCACTCCGTAACCGAATATGTGTCCAATATCGATATAGTCAAGTGGCAGATAAGAATAGCGGCGGGAATGTCTCTTGTCTACAAGCAGACCGACGTCAGACTTCACGGCTGTGCGATAGAGTGCCGCATAAACTCCGAGGACTACAAAAATAACTTCCGTCCGTCGTGCGGCAAGGTCACGCTCTTGCATATCCCCGGCGGACCGTGGGTGCGCTTCGATACGGCGATCTATCAGGACTATACGATTCCGCCGTACTACGACTCGCTGCTTGGAAAGCTCGTTGTCTGCGCCCGTGACAGAAACGAGGCGATTCGCAAAATGCAAGCCGCGTTGTGCGAGCTTGTTATAGAGGGCGTGAATACGAACGCCGAGCTTGCCGAAGCGCTTATTACCGACGAAAAATTTATAAGCGGAAAGTACTACACCGATACGATAGAAAAGGAAATGAAAGCCGCGGAGCGCGGAGAAGGCGCGCTTTTCGGAAGCGGAGATTAACTTCCTTGCGGTCGCACGTTTTATGTTCGGCTGCACTTTCAAAGATATTTTGTGACAGGAGGTTGAAGTCATAAAATGGGTTTCGATATAAGAAAATTCTTCTTTCGCAAGCCGAAAATCGCCCTCGAGGGGCAGGAGAACGAGACAAGCGCGTCCGTTCCCGAAAAGGCCGCGATAAAGTGCGATAAGTGTAAAAGCCTGATACTCAGCGACGATCTCGAAAGCGGCGCGTATGTCTGTGCGAAGTGCGGCTGCCATATGAAGATCGGCGCGCGCGACAGACTTAAGCTCGTTTCCGACGGCGGAGAGTTCGAGGAACTGTTTGCGGACGTCGTGGGAGAAAATCCTCTCGGCTTTCCCGATTACGAGGCTAAACTCGAAAAGGCGAGAAAGGCGAGCGGGGAAAAGGAAGCCGTCGTCTGCGGCGTGGTTTCGGTTTGCGAAAGAAAAGCCGTTGCGTTTGCCATGGACTACCGCTTTATGATGGGTAGCATGGGAAGCGCGGCGGGCGAAAAAATAACTCTCGCATTCGAATACGCGACCGAGCACGATCTTCCCGTCATAGGGTTTGCTCTTTCGGGCGGCGCGCGTATGCAGGAGGGAATAATCTCTCTCATGCAAATGGCAAAGACGTCGGGAGCTGTGCTCAAACACTCGGACAAAGGACTTTTGTATATAAGCGTACTTACCGACCCGACGACGGGCGGCGTATCGGCGTCGTTCGCTTTCGAGGCGGACATAATAATCGCCGAGCCGAACGCTTTGATAGGGTTTGCCGGTCCTCGCGTCATAGAACAGACGATAAAGCAGAAACTTCCCGCCGACTTCCAGCGTGCGGAGTTCCTCTTGAAAAAAGGCTTTATAGATAAGATAGTCGACAGAAGAAAATTAAAGGATACGCTCGGGCAGATACTTAAAATGCACGGAGCGGCGGAGGTGGATTATGAGTGAGCTTACGGCATACGAAATCGCCATGAAGAGCCGCGAAAAGGGCAGACCCACCGCGCTCGACTATATCGAAAAAATTACGGAAAACTTTATCGAACTTCACGGAGACAGAAGATTTGCCGACGACAGATCGGTCGTAGGCGGACTGGCGGAACTTTCCGGCAGACCCGTGACAGTCATAGGTATAGAAAAAGGCAAAGAGACGAAAGAGAAAGTAGACCGCAACTTCGGCTATGCGAACCCGGAGGGCTATCGCAAGGCAATGCGCCTCATGAAGCAGGCGGAGAAATTCCGTCGTCCCGTCCTGTGTTTTGTCGATACGGCGGGCGCGTTCTGCGGCATAGGCGCGGAGGAACGCGGTCAGGCGGAAGCCATTGCAAGCAGTATCCTAGGCATGATGGGGCTTAAGACGCCCGTGCTCTCGATCATCATAGGCGAGGGCGGAAGCGGCGGCGCGTTGGGTCTTGCCGCTGCGGACGAGGTTTGGATGACCGAAACTTCGACCTATTCCGTTATATCGCCCGAAGGTTGCGCGTCGATACTTTGGAAGGATTCGTCGAAAGTAAGAGAGGCGGCAAGCTGTTTAAAGCTTACTGCAGACGATCTCAAAGCGCTCGGCGCCGTGGAGAGAGTGCTTGAGGAGAACGGGTTTTCCGACGAATTTTTCGCAAGGCTTAAATCGGACGTTTCGGCTTTCTTCGAAGAGAAAAGCAAAGTCGGAACAGAGGAATTGACGGAAGCGCGCTACGAGCGTTTCCGAAAGATAAAATAGGATAGGGAATAAGGATATGATTGCAATAGTGACAGACAGCAGCGCAGGTTATTCGACGGCGGAACTCGCCAAAATAGGAGTTCATGCCGTGCCGCTTTCGTACATTTGCGACGGCAAGATCTACGAGGAAAAGAACAGAGGCGAGAACGGTGATTTTAAAAAAATCGTCGAATGCGGTCGGGCCAAGACCAGTCAGCCTACTCTTTCCGTATTCGTAGATACATTTTCCGCACTTGTCAAAAAGGGATACGACGTACTTTGCATACTCATGTCGGGCGGTCTTTCGGGAACTTACGCTTCGGCGTGCTCGGCGGCTCGTCAGGTGGGCGGAAATATCAGCGTAGTCGATTCTCTGACGACTAACGGAGGACAACATCTTCTCGTTGACGAAGCCGTCAACATGGTGGTAGGCGGACTCGAACTCAGCCGCATAGTTCACAATCTCGACGTATTGCGCTCGCGCATCGGCACGATATTTACAGTAGACGGCATAGACAATCTCGTGCGCGGCGGAAGGCTTATTGCGTCGCAAAAGCCGAATACGACGCTTAATACCCGACCGCTTTTCAATCTCGGCGGCGGCATACGCTTTATCACGAACGTACGCGGCGTGGCGGCTCGCTGCAAGGCGCTTGCAGAAGCCGTACCCGCAAAAGCGCGCCGCATTTTCGTCATGCGGTCGGGAAACGACGTGGACGTAACGCCCCTTATAGACCTTTTGCGCGAAAAACACACAGGAACGAAAATACACCTTCGAGAAGTCGGTCCCGTTCTGTCCATTCATTTGGGGTTTGGAGCGTTCGGCGTTGCCTATATAGAATGATGACTTTTTCGGAAATACGACAAGAGCTTATAAACAACGCGGAGGAGAAGTTCAGAGATTTTTCCGTAAAGATCGTAGGTACGAAAATGCCGATGCTCGGAGTGCGCACGCCTATCGTCAAGAAGCTCGCAAAACAGGCGGAGGACGACTATTTGAACTGTGTGCCGCATTACTACGAAGAAGTTCTCGTTTACGGTTTTACACTCGGAAAAGCAGAGTCTACGGCAAAAGGGTTGTTCGATAAACTTCCGCGCTATCTCGATTTCGTAGACTGCTGGGCAGCGATAGATTCGCCTATAAGCGGCATGAAAGCGCTTAAAAAGGAAAGAGAGGAGAGTCTTGCGTATATCGACGTGTATTTAAAGGACATACGAGAATATCACGCTCGGTTCGCGGCCGTCGCGTTGTTTAATTATTTAGACGAAGCGCATATCGACGGCGTTATCGACAGATACGCGTCCGTAAAAGAGGGAAGATACTATGTCGATATGGCGATAGCTTGGGGCTTGTCGATTGCCGCCGTGCACTTTTACGACAAGGTCTACGCCGCGCTTAAAGAGGGAAGATTCTCGGACTTCGTTACGCGCAAGGCGATTTCAAAATGTCGCGACTCGTTCCGCATTCCGCTCGAACGAAAACGGGAGCTGAAAGAATTGCTCAAAATACGATAAAACGAATTTCGCCGCTTTCAAAGCGGCGTTTTTTATTAGAAGACTCGGGCTTGACAAACAACTGGCGGCGTTATATAATATTACAAACGGGGAGGGCCGGTATGAGAGTTGCAATTGTCGACGACGACGAAAAACAACGCAAACAGTTGCGTGACTATGTAGAAAAATATGCGAGCGAAAAGAGCCTTGACGCAGTTTGTTTCGAATTCGACTCGGGGCTTAATTTCGCTTCCGATTACACCGAGCCTTACGATATAATTTTGCTTGATATAGAAATGCCGCTTATGGACGGATTGACCGCTGCCGAATATGTGCGACGGACGGACGGGGAAGCGGTTATAATTTTCATAACGCATATGGCGCAATATGCGATAAAGGGCTATGAAGTAGACGCGCTCGATTTCATGGTCAAGCCCGTAACGTATTTTAATTTGGCGGCAAAACTAAACCGCGCCGTAAAGGTCTTACCGCGCAGAAACATCTTAAAATTAGATATAGCGGGCGGGGGAACGCAAATAATTCCGCTCAAAGATATATATTATGTGGAGGGTAGCAATCAGTATGTGATCTACCACACGCTCGACAGGGAGTTCAAAGTACACACGTCTCTGAAGGCTGCGGAGGAAAAGCTCGGCAGAGGTTTTGCCCGCTGTAACAATTCGTTCATCGTCAATCTTTCTCATGTGTCGAGCATAACGGGAAATGATGTTTACGTCGGCAAAGTTCCTCTTCCGATAAGCCGCGCCAGAAAAAAGGATTTCGTTTCCGGCGTAAACCGTTATTTCGGAGGGCTTTCGTGATGAGCTTGATATTAAAAGCGCTTGATTCCGTTCCCATTCACTTTCTGTTCGGTTTGCAGCTGCTGATTGCCGAATATATGTTCGTCGTCGGCTTGAAAAAGCGAAGCACGTTTATTCCGCGGCTTATCTTTTGCACGATATTCTATTTGCTCATAGTGTTTTTTCAGCCCGTCTTAGGAAGTCCTTGGGTGCGGGTGCTCTGTTCCTTTATGTGGTCGATTGCGTTCCTGTTCGTCGTGCTCGACAACTCGCTCAAGAGCTGTGTTTTCATTGCCATATCGTCGTATACGGTGCAGAACCTCGCATATAACGTCGGCGATCTTGCCGTGTCGCTTGCCGGGCTTTCCCGCGGCGGAAGCGCTCTTTTTTATGTCCTGACCGTATCCGCATTTGCACTCGTCTATGCGGCGTGCTACTTCGTCGTCGTGCGCAGGTTTACGAAGGACGGCAACATCATTATAAAAAACGTCTGGTTTTTCGTGCTTGCCGTGGCGTCCATTGCCGTCGTATACTTGAAGAACGTGCTGTTCTCTTTCCATATAATGAGCGACTACCAGCTTTTGGTACTGTTCACCGTCATTGCCTGCATACTGTCGCTTGCCGTGCAGTCGTTTGCGCTCGAGCAGGGACGCATAAAGGAGAAGAACCGCATAATAGAGCAGCTTTTGTTCGCCGAGAAAAACCGAATGGACAACCTCAAAGAAAACATGGACATCATAAACATGAAGTGCCACGATATGCGCTTTCACATAAACCAATATAGGAGGGGCGGCGGCGCGGACGAAAAGTTTTTCGACGAAATGGAAAAGTCGATAAACATTTACGACCACACGCCGGCGACGGGCAACAGCGCGCTCGACGTCATACTTTCGGACAGGCTGTTGTTTTGCGATGCCAACAACATCAGAGTGTCGTATATCGTCGACAGCGAGATGCTCGAAAACATTGACGCTTCCGACATCTATTCTCTGTTCGGCAACGCGCTCGACAACGCCATAAAGAGCGTTAAGGGCGAGGAAGAGGACAAGCGCATCATTTCCCTAAGCGTCAAGAAAAAGGACGATTGCGGTCAGATAGTAATCACGAATTATTGCAGGAGCGCACCCGAAATGGACAGGGGAATGCCGGTAACGAAAGACGACAGGAACTACCACGGCTTCGGCGTGCAGTCCATGAAGTATATCGTCGAAAAGTACGGCGGCAACATTCTGTTCGACTATGCGGACGAGATGTTTACGATGAGCGTGCTCTTTCCCGACCTCAAGCGAATTTCTCAAAAATAACGACCGATTTCTCAAAAAAAATCCCTTTCGCCGTTTTTTTGCTAAAATGTATACGGCAAAACGATAATTCGTTTTAGCAATAAACAGGAGGAAGGATGATATGAAATTTATTATCCGCAATAAGACCTTATGGTCGATTTTGACGGGCGTGCTCGCCTTTCTGTTTGCATTGTTGATGGTGGGGACATTCTTTGCTGTGTCCTACGCGTCGATGATCAACAAAGAGCTGGGCGTGTCCTCGAGCATTGTCATCAAGGACGAAAACTCTACGGAGGATACGAATTACTACAAGAGTAAGTTCTCCAGCGACGAGGAGCTTACGAAATGGCAAGTCGAGCTGTGCGAGCAGATCCAAGGCGAGGGCAGCGTGCTCGTCGAGAACAACGGAGCTCTTCCCGTCGACAAGGGAACGAGCGTCACCTGCTACGGACGTTCGTCCGCCGACATCATTTACGGCGGCACGGGTTCGGGTCAGGTCGACACGGCAAACGCCGCCACTATGAAAAAGGCGCTCAAGGACGCGGGCTTTAAGGTGAACGAAGCCATGCTCGATTGGTATTCGGGCAAAATCGACGAGCTCAAGGCGGCAAAGAAGGACAGAAGCGTCGCCGGAATGTGGACGGAATTCGATGCGGTGGGCGCCGCTACGCGCATAGCCGAGATACCCGTTTCCGAAGTCGAGGCTTCGGGAGTGTCTCTCGACGGCTATAAGGAAATGGCAATAGTCACTATAGGCAGAAGCGGCGGCGAGGGCTCCGACCTTGCCATAAACGAGTTCACCGACGGCAAGCACTATTTCGAGCTTCAGGAAGAAGAAAAGAAGCTCCTAAAGTACGTTGCGTCTCTCGGCTTCGGGAAGATAGTCGTACTCATAAACAGTTCGAACGCAATGGCGCTCGATTGGCTCGACGACCCCGAGTATAAGATAGACGCTTGTCTTTGGATAGGCGGCCCCGGTCAGTACGGCATGAATGCCGTAGCGAAAATTCTCTGCGGCGACATCAATCCGTCGGGAAGATTCGTAGATACATACTCGGCAAGCTCGCTTTCGTCTCCGGCAATGCAGAACTTCGGCAGCTACACATACGCCAACGCCGACAAGGAAAACGGAGCTTATACGGGCACAATCGGCGGAACAATCATCGACGGCGTACCCGGCGACATGTCGGCGGTGCGCTATGCCATTCACTACCTCGTCGAGGAAGAGGGCATATACGTAGGCTATAAGTACTACGAAACGCGCTATGAGGACATAGTGCTCGGGCGCGGAAACGCCGACGGCAGCGCGGGCGTTTACGCCTCGACGGGCGGCAAGTGGAATTATTCGGAGGAAGTCAACTATCCTTTCGGCTACGGTTTGTCGTATACGTCGTTCGAGCAGACGCTTAAGGACGTAACTTACGACAGGGAGACCGACACCTACACGCTTACCGTGAACGTGAAGAACACGGGTGCGAAAGACGGCAAAGACGTCGTTCAGGTCTACGGACAGAGCGAGTACACCGAGTTCGACAAACAGAACGGCATAGAAAAAGCCGCGGTTCAGCTTGTCGGCTTCGGCAAATCCGACGTTATCGGCGCCGGTAAGGACGCGGACGTCAAAGTCGAAGTCGAGAGAAAGGAGCTCGCCGCCTACGACGCGAGCGTCAATAAGACGTATATACTCGAAAACGGCGATTACTATCTTGCGGTCGGCGACAATTCGCACGACGCGCTCAACAACATTCTTGCGGCAAAGGGCAAGACCAAAGCCGACGGTATGGACTACGACGGCAACAAGGACAAGACGTATAAGTTCAATATCGCGACGACCGACGCGACGACGTATTCGCTTTCCAAAGAGAACGTCGGCGTCAAGATCACCAACCGCTTCGACGACGCCGATCTCAATCATTACGGAGACGGGCTTGTCAAGTACCTTACGCGTGCCGATTGGCAGGGAACTTTCCCGAAGCCTTACGACTCCCTTACGGCGACTAAGCAGATAATCGACGATCTTCAGTTCAACTACAAACCCGAAGCGCCCGACACGAGCATAACGACGGGTTCGACGGCTACGAAGTACAGCATAGTCATGATGCGCGGCATAGACTACGACAACGAGCTTTGGGACGAGCTCTTAAATCAGCTCACGCTCAACGAAATGGCGGAGATAGTCGGGCACTCCGGTTACGGCACGCAGACGATAGAATCCATAAACCTTCCTGCGACCGTGCAGGCGGACGGACCGCAGGGCATAAAGGGACAGTACGCAGGCGGCGCTACCGTCGCATACACCTCGGAGCCCGTCATGGCGGCAACGTACAACGTAGACATTCTTCACGACGTAGGGCTTTCGATGGGCGAGGACGCGCTTCGCATTTCGAGTGGCAAAATAAGCGGCTGGTACGGACCTGCGATGAACATTCACCGCACGCCTTATTCGGGCAGAAACTTCGAGTACTACAGCGAGGACGGCTTCCTTTCGGGCGTCATGGCGGCGAAAGAGGTGGCGGCGGCTCAGAGCATGGGACTTTGCTGCTATATCAAGCACTTCGCGCTCAACGACCAGGAGACCTACCGTTATGGGGTGGCTACGTTCGGCAAAGAACAGGCTTTCCGCGAAATCTATCTGAAGTCCTTCCAATATGCGGTGGAGGACGGCGGCGCAACCGCTGTCATGACCTCGTTCAACAGAATAGGCTGCCGTTGGGCGGGCGCTCACAGCGGGCTCTTGAAAGACATTCTTCGCGACGAATGGGGCTTTAAGGGCGTAACGCTCACCGACGCGGTGATGCCAAACAGGAATTGGATGGACGTAGGTATCGGCTTAGAAGCAGGCAACGACACCTGGCTCTCCTCCAGCGATTGGCTGGTTCCGAAAATAGAGGAATGGGCAAAAGCCGACGGCAAGTTCATGAGAAATCTGCGCTCTTCGTGCAAGAACTTCCTCTACGCTTACGTCAACAGCACGGCGTTAAACGGTATATCGTCGACGGATAAGGTGGTGCAGATAATGCCGGCGTGGGAAAAAGCTCTCGTATCGGTCGACGTAATCATCGGAGTGATAGCCGTCGCGGCGTGCGTGCTTTTGGTTCTGTCCACGCTCAAAGATTTCAAATTCGGAAAGGAGTAAAACATCATGGATATAAAAGGGATAATTCGCAATAAAGCCCCCGGCTTCTATGTCGGTGCGGCGGGCGCGGTGACTGCGCTCATAGCGCTGTTCGTCTATATCGGAATGGGAAGTATGTATTTCTCGGCGCTTGTAGTCGTCGGAATACTCGTCGGAATAGTTGTCTTTGCTCTCTCGGCGCTCTTCAACATTCGCATAGGCCTCGTGCTGTCGTATGTTTGCTATATGTTCGGGCTCTATCACTTCTTGACGCTCGAGATAAACTACCGCATGGACGCGTTAATCGTCTACGGACTCGGCGGACTCGACGCGATTTTCGTAGTTGCGGCAGTGTTCTATATGATAGCGATAGTTGCGGCTATTGTGGGATCCTGTATGAAACAGACGCGGACGGAACGCGTAAATTAAAGAGAAAATCGTAAAAAAGAATAGACCCCGCTTCTTCAAACGAAGAAGCGGGGTTTTGCTTTTTGTGTTTAAGGTCTGCGGCGGCGCGGAGGTCCGAGAGGACGGCGCGGACGGCGCGGACGCATACCGGGCCGCGCGTGAAGTGCTCGGCGGGGACGAGGAGCGGCTTTGCGCACGATTTTCTTTTTTACGATTTTCTTTTTGGGCGCGGCAACGGTCGGTTTTAGCTCGCGCATGACATACGTCTTTTTCTCGCGCACGTTGTAGTATACGTTGTCGGACAGCTTTATGAAGTCCGAGCCTTGCTCCGGCTCGTTGTATACGGCGGGAGCCTTGTCGTAGGAAGGTTGCTTTTCCTTTTCGCCTGCCTGTTTCTTTTCGTCCTCCGTGATGATGTTCTTCATCTTCGCCGCCATTTCGAGGTCGAACCACTGCTTGAACATCGAATTGATATCGTCGCTCTTCGTGGCGTTAGCCGCCTGTTCGATGATTTTCCGAGCGTCGTTTTGGGGCGGCGGAGTTTTTGTTTCTTCGACTTTCGCTTCGTCCGCCTTTTTGCGGTCTACGTTTGCGAGCATATATTCGAGCGATGCGATTTTCGCTCTCATCTGCTCCATTTCGGAAACGACGGCTTGCTCCTTTTCTTCTTTCTTCGCGCGGTCGTCGCCGAGAAGTTCTTGAAGCATGGCTTCCATTTTTGCAACGTCGAGCGACTTTGCGTCTTCTTTGGGCGGTTCTACCTTGTCGAAACGACTCACGTCTATAGGCGCGGAATTTTCGTGATTCTCTTGTTTGCCGACTATTTCCACGGGTTCGCCGAACAGTTCGGCGCTTTCGCTTTCCTTTTCTTTCGTTTCGATCGGCGGCGTAGACGTCGGCTCGCTGTTTTCAGACGGCTTTTCTTTATTGACGAGTTCTTCGTCTTTGGCGGGCGCGTTCGGTTCGACGGACTGTTCGGGTTCGGTGGGATGCACGGGCTCGGCAGAGGCGGGTTCGTCTGCGGCGAGACTTTCGAGCATGGCTTCAAGCTCGTCGTCGAGTTTCGCTCCCACTCTCTCGGTTCGCTCCGCCTCGCGACGCATAGCTTCTTCCTCTTCGAGGCGGGCACGTTCGGCTTCTTCTTTTTCTCTTTCGGCAGATGCCGTCTCTTTTTCCAGCCTTTCTATTTCCGCGATTATATCTTCTATGGATTGTTCGCTATCGGAGACTTTGTCATCTTCCGGCATAACGAAACCGACGTTTTCTTCGGGCATTGCGAAAATCGTTTCGCTTTGCGCAGGCTCGCTTTCGGGCATGACGAAAGCGGACGCGTCGCCTTCCGTCTCAAAGGCGGGAGATTCTTCCGTGGGAACGTCGAAAATCGGCGCTTCGTTTTGCGGCGCGGCGAAATCGCTGTCGGGCATGACGAAGGGAGGGACATCGGTGCGGGCGCTCGAATCGGAATCCGACATCGAATTTATCATCGCTTCTATTTCCGCGTCGATTTCTTCCGCCGTTTTCTCGCTCGGCGCAACCTGTTCTTTCTGCGGCGCGGGCGCGGGTTCGGGCTTCTTTTTCGGCGGCACGATTCCTCCGCTTTGCTTTATCAGCTCGGCAAGCTGAGATTCGTAATCGTTTTCGGGCGCGCTGCCGCCGTTGTTGCGTTCATCGTCCATATAGGAGCCTCCGCTTTCGATCGTAAAGTATACTTAATAATATCACATTTTCTTATAAATGTCAATGTGAAATGACGGTGTTTTACAGGGCAAGAGAGAGAGCCGTAAAAATAATATATGCGGCGACGGCGCAAACGCCAACTGCACCCGCGCCGATACGCTTGAAGATCCGTCCCTCGCGTTTTACGGCGAACAGACCGAGCATTGCCATGAAAAGCACTGCGATTATCGAGCCGAGTATTATAAGAAGCTCGGACGAAATATTGAAAGTATATACGTCCGTAGAGCCGCTCGTAAACGACAGCAAATCGGCAATTACGAGTATGGTGCAATTAAAGACGTTGCTTCCGAGAATATTGCCGAAAGCGGCGTTATAATTTTTTCGCTTGCAAAGAGACAGCGTGGACGCCGTTTCGGGCAGCGAAGTGGCGACTCCCAAAAGGAGCGCTCCCGCAAACGTCATGCCGAGTCCGAGCTCGCGCGCCATCCAATCGGAAACGTAAGTGATGGCGATCGAAGCGCCGACAAGGAGCACCGCGCAAATTATAAAACGAACAATTATCTGTTTGAGCGAAAGGGTAACTTCGTCGTTTGAGTTTTCCTCCGCTTCCTCTGTTTTCGGGGTAAGAAAAAGATAGCCGATATATAGTGCGAGTATTATGGGCGAGGAAAGAGAAAACCAACCTATTTTCGGCCAAACGTCCAAAAATACGTCGAGAGCGACTACGCCGTACATCGAAAGCATAACTCCGAGAGAGAGCAGATGTATTTTTTTAAGGCCCGCGGAATAAACGCTTTTTATGAATATGACGAGCGACAGACCGAGGACGGCAAAGTTAAAAAGATTGCTTCCGAGGATATTTCCGAGCACAAGTTCGTTTTGATGCAAAAAAAGAGTCGCCGAGATGCTTGTAAAAAGTTCGGGCAGCGATGTGACTGCGGCAAGCATCACGCCGCCGATAAACGCGCCCGAAATGTTTGTGGACTTGTCCAGCCAATCGACGTATTTTGCGAGCTTGACAGACAAAAATACGACGAGCGCCGCAAGCGCAATGTAAAGAAAATATACCAAAACCGTCTCCTTTTACGGCGGAGTTTGCCGTAACTCTATTCTACCACAAGAAGAACTCAATGTCAAAACTTTCGGGCGTGAAGATATTTTTTTATATGTCTCTTTCTCATTGCCTTGACTTCGACTCGTCGAAAAGGATATAATAATCGTATCGTCTTTTATAAAGGAGTCGAAACATGAAGACGCTTATAATTTACAATTCACTTACGGGATTTACGGAAAAATACGCATTGAATTTAAAAGAGAAATTGGGAGAGGGCGCAACGACCGTTCCGCTTAAAAAGTTCAAAGCAAAAATGCTCGACGACTGCGACAAGGCGATTTTCATGTCGAGGGTCGTAAACAACGTCATTACGGGGTTCAAGACCGTAATAAAGTATGCGAACAAATTTGCGGAAAAATACACGGCGATCGTCGCCGTGGGGCTTGCCGAGCCGAATGCCGCGCAATACTATGCTTTAGAGGATGCGAACATTCCCTATCTTTTGAAGGGAATACCTCTGTTTGTTCTGCGAGGCGGATTCGACGCAAGCAGACTCAAAGGAAAAGACAAGCTCATGATCAAATTCATCTGCTCGAGGCTCGAAAAAGCGCCGTCGCGCACTCGGGAAGAAATGGCGCTTTTAAAGCTATGCGCGACAGGAACCGATAAGACCGACATCGGCTCGCTTGCTCCCGTCGAAGAATACATTTCGAGCGGATTGTTTTTTCCGCCGGAAAAGACAGACGAAAAGCCGTCGTTTTGGACAAGCTGCGAAGAAGATTCGGAAGAAGAGGACACGGAAGAAGAGGAGACCGAGGGCGCGGAGATCGAAGGGTAAATATAAAATCAATAAATTTTCAGAAAAAAATCAAAAAAATCTATTAAAAATGCTTGACAAACAATTTTAAATAGTATATAATGAACTCGCGAAGAGGTGTTAGGAAACCGAATCGCCCAAAATAGCTCATCATTTTCCCCCTTATTATATAGCGGAGCAGTCGATTGCAATAATCGGCTGTTTTGCATTTTACGGGGAATCGAATAAGCATGAGCCATAACGGTTTGTTTTGAATTTTTCTATTGTTTGCACAATCGTTGATTTTTTCGACGTATTATGATAGAATATAGGGCGGACGGGCAAAAAAGCCGGTCAAAACTATTACGGGTGAACACAATGGATATAGATCGTATTCTCGAATCTATGAGCGAAGAAGAACGAGCGCAGATCATCTGCGGAGAAAACGGCGGGCGGACTCGAACGGTGCGTATTTTGCCGTCGATCAGACTCGATCATGACGGCTTCGAGCGAAAAGGAGGCGTGCTTTTTCCCGGTCCCGTTGCCGTAGCTTGCGGTTTCGACGCCGCGCTTGCATTTGCAATAGGCAAAGAAGTCGGCAAGGAATGTTGCGCAAGCGGCATTCACGTTACCGCTCGGGTGCCGCGTCTTTCGGCTGTAAATACGGACTGCGGAGACAGATACAGATATCTTTCGTCGAATCGTAAACTCTCGCACGAGCTTGCGCGAGCTTATATCGACGGAGTGCAGTCGACCGGAGTCGGGGCAAACGTGCGCTTTGACGGCGACGAAAGCGAGCTTTCGGCTGCGCTCGACGGGTGCAAAGCGAAAGCGTTGACGCTTCCCAAAGAGAAATTTTCGCTTGCCTGCGCGGCGAGAAAACAGGGCTATGACGGCGCGATACTTTCCGAGCGCGGCGATGTGGACGAGCGTTCCGCCGCGTTAAAATCGGGTATAGATTTGTCCGTTGAAAGCGGCTTCGACGAACCTGCCTGTCTGCTGTCGGCGATAGGACGCGGTTATATAACTCAAGGCGACGTACGGGAAAGCGCGAAGAGGGTGCTTGCTCTCATAGACGAGACGTACGACGATCATGAGTTCGATTCGGACGGAGAGGATCAGAGAAGAAAAGCTGCGGATTTTGCGGCCGAGTGTGCGGTGCTTGTTAAGAACGACGGGATACTTCCGTTGTCCGGCGACAGTATTACTGTCTGCGGCGAGGCGGCTTTGGGGTTTTCCATATCGGGTGAAGAGGGCGGAGAGGAAAGAAACGCGTCGCTTGTAGATGCGCTCAAAGCGGACAGAAGAGTCGATTTCGTGCGCGGATATACGGAGGGCGAAGATCTTTCGGAAGAGGCGCTCGAAATGACCTATCCCGACGAACCCGTTGTAGTCGTGCTCGAAGCGTATGACGCAGATTGCCCTCTTTTGAAAAGAGAAACCGAGCTTCCCGAAGAGCAGTTGTCGCTTGTGGAGCGGCTTGCGGACAGCGGAAGAGCAGTAGTGGCTATCGCCGTAGGCGGAGGCCGGCTGGACTTGAAACGATTGAGCGCGGCAAGCGCCGTCATTTACGCGCCGTATCTCGGCGACGGCGCGGGAGAGGCTCTGAAAAAAATTCTCTGCGGAGAGGTTTCGCCGTGCGGAAGACTGTGCGAGGATTTCGTGTCGGAAACGGGAGGAGAGGCGGAGACGGTTTATCCTTTCGGACATGGACTGACATACAGCAGATTTGTTTACGGCGAGCCGAAAGTCGTATCTTTCGGAATAACTCTCGAAGTGCGAAACGAGGGCAGGTATGCGGCGGCGGAAGTCGTCCAGGTATACGATTCGTGTTCACGGCTTGTCGCTTTTGAAAAAGTGCGGTTGAGAGCGGGACAAGCGCGGTCGGTCACGCTTGCCGTAGGCTCTTCGGATTTTCACGGAAAGCTTTTCGTGGGAGCGTCCCGACTCGATTTGAAATATGAAATTTCGTTGCCTGCCGCAGAAGTAGAGGTGATCGAAAGCACGGCGGAAGAGTCGATAAACGCCTGCGAAGAACAAAGAAGCGAGCCGAATTTTTATTCGACTTTGGACGAAATATGTGATACGGCTGGCGGAAAGAAATTCTTGAAAAGAGTGAAAAAACTTGCTCTTATCGCCGTGGGCGGCGACGGACGACGGGCGGATCGTTTGACGGAAACCGCAAAAAAACTTCCCGTCTACAAGCTTGTAAATCTTTCGAACGGAGAAATAGATTGTAAGTTTGCGGAGAATTGTCTTTCCAAAAAAGAAAGCATAGTCGAAACCATACTCAAGCAGTTAAAGCCGCAAGACAGATAAGACTGCGAAAACACGGCTGTGGAAAACTCCGCAGCCGTGTTTATTTCACTTTTCTTGTACGGGGGTCAATGACGAAAGTATGGCATTCCTTTGCGGACAGGATTTTTTCGAGAGTGGCGAACGGAAAACGCTCGCCGTGCATTTTTATTACCCGCCATGACCCGTATTCTTTTTCATGTTCCTTGAAGAAAAGAATTTCGCAGTCGCCGTACCGCGCAGTGCGCTTATCGTCGGACATGAACACGAGTCCGAGAGGTTTTCCCTGTTCGTTTTTTATCGTATAGCCGTTTTTTCGGCTTCGCGTCATGGGCGCTTTATCCGTGGTTATGACATCGGTTTTCAGATCGTAGCTTATTTTTTTGTTCGACACATAGATTTTGAGTTGCGGGTCGGTAACCGTATTCATTTCTTTTCCTCCTTGTGTAACTCCGAAATCCTTTCGCGCGTAAGATATGCGGGGCATTTAAAAAGTGCGCCTCTTGCGAAGCGCACTCCAATAGTACGCTCCGGAATTGTTGCGACACAGTTTTCTCATCAGCATGAGCCCGAATTGTACCTATTGGCAGAATACTTCCCATACTGAGAGTTTATTAAACTGTATCGCATAATCAATATAACATTCTTTGACCTTAAAGTCAATCGTTTTCGTTTGAATTGCTTGCTTTGAGCGTCTGCCCATAAAGACAAAATCCGCATATTTCGGCTGCGATTTACGCATAAAACCTTTACTTTTCCGTTGTCTTGTGATAGAATATTCTAAAGGGAGTTTAGGGTAAAAAAGGAGAAGTCAGCTATGAGATTTGCCGTACAGGCGACGGAAGACGTTGCAAAGCGCGTTTATGACGGTACGCTTGCATATAACACGATTGTAGACGTTCCGACGGGTATGGAAGCCGTCCATATAAAGGGAGGAACGGTCTGCTCGGTCGTAAGGGAAGGATCGGGAAAAATAAATCTTGCGCAAGGGCTTAAAGGACTTGCGAAATGTCGCGAATTGCAGCAGATTTATGTAGTCAACCGCTGTAAGCAGTTCGAGGTTCTTTGGGGCACGGGCGGAATACCGTTTATGTCGAAAGACGGAAAAAAAGGCGTCGCCGGCGCAAACGGATCTTATACATTCGTCGTAGACAATTCATCCGCGCTGCTCAGAAAGTTCGGTTATGAGGAAGTCATAACGGCAACCGACGTAAAAATCATGTTAAAACCCGTAGTCGTAAGCGCAGTCAGGCAGGCGGTGCTTTCCGCGATCGACGGCGGATACAATATAGGAGCGCGTACGGATGGGATTCGAGGCGAGATTCAGGAAAAGCTCGAAAAGGAATTCGACGGATTCGGATTGTTTCTCGACGCCGTTCGTATCGAAGAAATAAGCGATGTTTTCGGAGGAAAAGACGATGAAGAAACAGCGTGATCTGAACATAGAAAGCGCGTCGAAAATAATGTTCCTGCTGTCGAGCGTTCGCGGAGAATGTTCGGATATGGCGGCAAAGCGAAGACTTCGCGCGTCGGAGGAAAAGCTTGCCGTGGCAGCGCCCAGCGACAGCGCAGAGATCGCTTATATAGACGAGGAACTTATAAAGAGGCTGACGGAGTTTACGGCGATCGCGGAAAAAGGAGTGCTTACGGAGCGATACCTCGACAGGATAGAAGAACTGCTTGCAAGGCGCAGAACGCTTTGAGGCGGATAGGCAAAAGGAGCTTTACATGGGACTGTTTAAGAAAAAAAAGAAAGACGATTATTCGGCAAAAGCGCGTGAAATAGAGCGCAATATTTGGGAACTCGAAAACAAACAGATCGTATATCTCGACAAGATGAAAGGCGTTGTTTCCAAACAAGCCGAATATAAGGAGTCGGCAAAAAAGGAAAAGGACAAGACGATGCAACGGCACTACGCTACGTTGTATCTGAATGCGGAGCGGGAGAAAGAACAGTATGCGTATGCGATAAACGAGATAAGCAAAGAAATAGTCTCGAACGCCAAAATGGCGCAACTCGTCGATACGCAGACGCTTTTCGTAGAACTCGAAAAAATGCAGACTCTGTCGCTCGAAGAGATAGGAAAGATGTCCGATTCGATCAACTCGTCTCGTAAGAAACGCGAAACGGTGACGGAGTTGACGAACGAGGCTATAGACAAGGCTCTTTATCACAAAAACGTCGCCGTCCGAAATTCTTTGCCCGCAGACGAACTTTTAAACGAGTGGGAGCAGGAGGAGAGATTGGAGAAAGAAGCGGCGCGTCTTGCGGAGAGAGAAGAGAGCGAAAGCGAAATCGCAGAGAATATGCCTGTCGTCGAAGAGAAGAACGTCGAAAAGGAGGAAGACGAGGCGGAAGCTTTTTTGCGTTCGCTCGGTGCGGGTGAAGAGATATGAGAAGCAGAAAGGAACAGAAGCTCATCGAAAGACGCATGGCGCTTAACGAAACGAAGGAGCGTATGAGTCGGTTCGTCGCCGAGCTCGAGCCGAAACGCAAATTGTTCATAGACAAGGCTAAGCTTGCGCGCAAACAGGGCGCGCCCGCGCAGGAAGCAGCGGCAAAAGCCGCTTTAAAACAGGTCGTTAGCCAGCAGAAGCTTGCCGAGCGTATGCTTCTCGATTTCGAGATAATGACGAATATGAGCGACATAAACGAGATGAGCGCGCGGTTTTTGAAAGACGTTTCCGTAATGGGCAAGCAGATGGAAAAACTGACTGTGAGTTTCGATCACGTCAAGGTCGGCAAAACCCTCGACGAAGCGGTGCTGAAAGCGCAAGTTCAAAGCGAGAAGATGAACGAATATCTCGACGCGATGAACGTCGTCATGGATTCGGGCTACGAGGCGGCAGGCGGAGTGAGCGACGAGGAAATCGACGATATTATAGGGCGTGAGGACATAGAGAGCGAAGACAAGATGAGCAGAGACATAGAAAGCAAACTTGCCGCACTCGACGGCGAGATAGGCACGCGCGCGTAGATAATCCGCGGGAGAAATAATGGGACCGAAGATTGAAGTTTTCGATTATGTCGAAAGGGCGACCGCTCTGCTCGAGGAGAAAAAGGACGACCTAATGCGCGTTGCCGCGCATATCACGGAGACGCTTGAAGCCATGTTCGGCGAAGTGGACGAAACTGTTTCCGTGACCTACCGCATAAAGACAGCGGCGTCCCTCAAAGAAAAGATTGTGCGCAACGCTCTTTATATGCAGTATGACGCAAAAAGGCTTATATACGATGCGTCGGATACGATAGGCGTGCGGCTCGAGTGTAGGTTTTTGGACGACGAAAAGATACTTTACGAAAGGCTGCTCTCTCTCTTTTCGGTCGGCGAAAATGCAAGCGAATACCGCTATGGCAACATATATTTAAAGCTCGATACGCCGCAGCCCGAGCGGCAGAAGAACGGACTCGACATCTACCGTATAGACGGGTATGTGCTCGAAGCGGACGAAAAATATTCGTTCGAACTTCAAATCAAGTCGCTTGTAAACAGCTTTTGGTCGGAGATAGAGCACAAGGTCATCTATAAAAATAAAAAGTATATGATGATCGACAAGTTCGTCGGCGAACTCATGATGAGCATACACGACAGTCTCGTCAATATCGACAGTCAGCTTCATATGCTGTTCAAACGCTGTCTCGCGAGTCCGAACGTCGAATATCGCGACCAGGTGGGCGAGACGCTGAACGCGCTCATAAACGAGGTCTATTCGCGCGTCGTAGAAAAGAAGGTCGGCTTTCCCGTCAACATAAAGACATACAGCGAAGCGCTCGTACAGTATGTGCTCGAATACTCGAGCTTCACTTCGCGAGCGGGAGTCAAACAGGCGACTATGCGCTCTCTTGCCGGCGAAAGGTACGCCAACACCGTGCTTGCCGTCATGAATCGCTTGCGGCGTATGGAGTTCGACGAAGTAAATGTCGGAGAAAAAATAACGCTTGACGGTTACGCTCCGGAAAACGACGTGCAAAAAGCCATTGCGGAAAAACTTTTATCCGCAATAAACGAGGACTTTTACGTCAACGTGTTTTTTCACATCTTTTTCAGTCTCGAAGTCGGCGACGACAGGCAGGATTTTGCCTCGTATGTCAGATACTACGAGTGGAGGATCGTAGGCGAAAAGACTCCCGCGCAGCTTGTGCTTTTGCGCACGCTCATAGAAAAGTCCGTGCCGTCTAAAATGCTGCTGGAGAGCGGAATAAAAAGGCTTACGGAGCTTAAAATCGCGGATTGAAAGAACGCACATTCATCGCCGCAAGCGGACTGCGTGCTTCTCACATTCTGTTAAATAATATAATTAAGGAGAGTAAAATCATGAAAATAGGCGTACTGACAAGCGGAGGCGATTGTCCCGCGCTCAATGCGGTTCTTCGCGGACTCGGGAAGTATGTTTACACGAATATTCCCAAAGCCGAAATAATCGGTATACCCGACGGCTACGGCGGACTTATAGAGGGAGAAAGCCGCAAGATGAAGGAATCGGATTTTTCGGGAATTTTAAACGTCGGCGGAACTATTCTCGGCACGTCGCGACAGCCGTTCAAAAAAATGACGGTGCGCGACGGCGACGATCCCGTAACGAAAGCCGAAAAGATGAAAGAGAACTATAAGGCGATGAAGCTAGACTGTCTTGTAACGCTCGGCGGCGCGGGAACTCACAAATCCGCCGCGCTTTTATCGAGTCTCGGTCTTAACGTCATAGGGCTTCCCAAGACGATAGACAACGATATTTACGGAACGGACGTTACATTCGGCTTCCATACTGCGGTAGACGTCGCGACCGAATGTATCGACCGCATCCACACGACTGCGGCAAGCCACGGTCGCACCATGCTCGTCGAGATCATGGGCAACAAAGTAGGGTGGTTGACTCTCTATGCCGGCATTGCGGGCGGCGCGGACATAATCCTCTTGCCGGAAATTCCTTTCAATGTCGACAGAGTGGTCAAGAAGATAACGGAGCGCGCGGAGAGCGGCAAAGCTTTTTCCATAATCGCGATTGCCGAGGGCGCTATGACCGAGGAAGAGGCGACGCTGAAGAAGAAAGAGAGGCTTGCCCGTCGCGCAGAAAAGGGGCAGACGACTGTTACGCAGGAGCTTGCCGATCTTCTTCACGAAAAAGTCGGAGTAGACACACGCGTTGTCGTTCCCGGGCACATTCAGCGCGGCGGCGCGCCTTCTCCGTACGACCGCCTCATATCGACGCAGGTAGGCTCATATGCGGGTTATCTCATAAAGCAGGGCATTTTCGGCGTGACCGTTGCCATAAACGGCGAGACTATGACCTACAATAAACTCGAAGACATAGCGGGTAAAATGAAATTCGTTCCCGCCGATCATCCTCTCATAAAGGCGGCGAGGGATATTGGGATATCGTTCGGCGTTAAACGATAGTTCCCGAAACCGTATTCATCGCCGCAGGCGGGTTGCGTGCTCCTCGGCTGCGGGCGTAGTACGAATATGTACAACAACCCGCT
>CAJUGC010000001.1:232574-280122 GCA_910585955.1 uncultured Christensenella sp. | reverse complement strand
CGCCTCGTTGCCGGCTACCCGTCTGCGACGCGACTACGGCTTCGGGGCTTGAGGCAAAAATGCGGGCAAACGGAAACCGCGTATTCATCGCCGCAGGTGGGCTGCGTGCTCCTCGGCTGCGGGCGTAGTACGAATATGTACAACAACCCGCTCGCCTCGTTGCCGGCTACCCGTCTGCGACGCGACTACGGCTTCGGGGCTTGAGGCGCAATAGAAGGAAAAAGTGTGTCGCGTATTCATCGGCACAAGCTGCTTTGTGTGTGAACGGCTGAGTTTGTCGCCGCATAGTAAGACGAAAGAATAATCGAAAAGAAAAAGGAGAGTCAAATGAGCCGAAATATTTTTTGTTCGGGAGTATATATGAACCGCGAGTACAGTTGGTTGCTTTTCAACGACAGGGTGCTCGATCAAGCCGAGGACAGGACGAACCCTCTTTTGGAAAGGTGCAAGTTCTTGTCTATATTCACGTCCAATCTCGACGAATTCTATATGGTGCGAGTCGGCTCTTTATACAATCAAATGATGGTGTCCCCCTCGTCCAAGGAGAACAAGACAAAGCTTACGGCTTCCGAGCAGACGGACGGTATACTTGCCGAAACAAAGCCGAGATATAAGCGTCGCGCGCAAGTTTGGCGCGAGCTTAAAAAGGAACTCAAGGCCACGGGATTAAAGATCTTAAGTGCGGACGAGCTTGCCGAAAAACAGAAAAAGCAGGCGGGCGAATATTTCGCCTCGCACATTTTGCCCTATCTCAGTCCACTCGTTATAGACGCAAAGCACCCTATGCTCCGATTTGCGAATAGATCCATGTGTATCGTATACGATTTAAACAAGGGCGACAAGGGCATGATAGGACTTCTTCCCGTACCCGAAAAACTGCCGCGCATAGTCGAACTTTCGGGCGGCAAAAAGAAATCGATAATGACGATAGAGGAGCTTATAAAGGCTTTCGGCCCGCTCTGCTTTTCGGGATATACCGTTAAGGACAGCGCGCTCATTCGCGTGACGAGAAACGCAGATTTCGAAACGGACGAGTCGGACGTAGATTCCGAATACGATTACGATTTTTCCAAATACTTAAAAGACAAGATAGATATGCGCGCTTCGCTCGACGTAGTGCGTCTTGAGATAAACACGGCTTCCGACAAGATAAAAAATTTTATAATAAAAAATCTCGGACTCAAAAAGAGCCGTTGCTTTTCGGTATCGGACTGCCTCGACTACAAATTTCTGTTCTCGCTTGACAAGTATTTCCCGAGCGAGGTCGCCGCTACCTTGAAATATCCGCCGTTCAAGGGTCGCACTCCCGAAAAACTGAAGGAAGGAGTCCTGGCGCAGGTCATGAAAGAGGACGTTTTTCTGTCCTATCCGTTCGACGGCATGGATACGACTTTCGTACGCCTTCTGAACGAGTGCGCGCAGTCGGAAAAGGTGCGCAGCATTAAGATAACCATTTACAGATTAAGCTCTCGTTCCAAAGTGGTGGACGCGCTTTTGAAAGCGTGCGAAAACGGCAAGGACGTTACGGTCGTAATAGAGCTTCTCGCGCGCTTCGACGAAGAAAGCAATATGTACTATGCGAACCTGCTTGCGGAAGCGGGTTGTACGGTCATATACGGCATGGGTAATTATAAGGTACATTCCAAAATAGTTTCGATAGTGCTTGAGGACGGCGATAAGGTGCGTTATATAACTCATCTCGGAACGGGCAATTACAACGAGAGCACGGCAAAGCAGTATACTGACTTGAACATCATTACGTCCGACGATAAAATCGGAGAGGACGCCGTCGCTTTCTTCAGGAATATTGCGATCGCGAATGCGGAGCACGAATACAGCCGACTGCTTGTGGCGCCCGAAACGCTTAAAAAAGGATTTGTCGAACTGATCGACAGAGAAATCGAACGAGCAAAAAAAGGCGAGCCGTCTCGCATGATAATGAAGATGAACAGCCTTACCGATCGCGAGCTTATAGAAAAGCTTATATCCGCGTCCAAGGCGGGAGTGCGCATCGATCTTATCGTGCGCGGGATTTGCTGTCTTATCCCCGGCGTAGAGGGAGTGACTGAAAATATAACCGTAAAGAGCATAGTCGGACGCTTTTTGGAGCACTCGAGAATATATGCGTTCGGAGACGGAGACGATGCGCAGGTATACATTTCGAGCGCCGACCTCATGACGAGAAACATCGACAAGCGGGTGGAGATAGCCGCGCCCGTGCTTGACAAGAGTATACGGAAAAAGATCCGCGGTTTGCTCGACCTGCTTCTTGCGGATAATGTCAAAGGGCGTTATCTGACCGATCGCGGAAAATACGTCAAAAGAGAAATCGCAGAGGGCGAAGATCTTATAGACAGTCAAGCCGCTATGCTCGAAGAGCGTTAAGGAGAGAAAAGCTATGGCGAGGAAAGCAAGAGTGCGTGCCGAGTCGGGCATATATTATGTCGAAATACTCGGAAACAACAAACTTATTTTCGTAGAGGACGACGATTGCCGTCGGTTTGTCGAGATGCTCGGAGCTGCGGCGGAAGAGGACTACGCCGAGATCTGCGCGTATGTACTGTTGTCCGAAAAAATTTGCCTCGTCGTTAAGGAAGGTCTAAGCGGCATATCCGATCTGATGCGCACGGTTCTTCCGAAGTATACCGCGCGGTATAACCGCAAGTATCAGAGAAGCGGAAAGCTGTTTTACGACCGCTTTAAGTCACGCCCGCTCGAGACGGCGGAGGAAGCTCTCGACGCGGTACGATACGTCCACCGGTTGCCTCTCGAAAACGGGGCGTCGGATATGCGCTATCCTTTTTCGAGTTACGGTGCGTATGATAAGGGTGCGGCGCAGTTAAAGGGCGGAACGGTAATGATGCTATGCGGCGACTCGGCGGCTCGCTTTAGGCTTGAGATGGAGCGAGAAAGCGGATTTATTAAAGCAAAGCAAACTCTTACCGACGCAGAAATCGCCGAAATGCTTAAGGAGAGACTTGCGGGCTTGACTGCTTACGAAGTCGAAAACCTGACTCCCGAAAGACAGGCGGACGCGGTGCGCTATCTGCATGAGCGCGGCGTAAGTATACGTCGCCTGGCGGCTCTTCTCGGGGTGAATAAGAGCGCTGTCGAGCGGACGCTTAAGGCGGCGGGGACGGAGAGAGCATGACGGAGAGGGATTTTATGCGTTTCTTCGACAGCTTCGACGGCGAGATAAGTATGTCCGATTTTACGCCGGAGGAATGGGAGGAAATAGCGCGTCTTTACGAGACAGACGCGGAAGCGTTCAAGCGCAAATATTTCGAGCATTACGACGACGTAAAAAGTCCGTCGCTGAAAAAGCAGGATTGGTGAAGGTTTTTTCGGAACGAAAGGCTAAAGAAATATTCTATGAAACGGAAAAACGCTCTTTGCGCAAAAAAAGTGCAAAGAGCGTCGAATTTTGTCCACAATGTGGATAACTCTGTGGATAATCTCCTTCCAATGTGGATAACTCGAGAGTTGTCCCCTTATAGGAAGCAAAGAAACGAGGATAAAACGAACGCCTACTATAACGGCGAGCCGTCTATATTTTGCGATCGAAGTCTTTAAGAAAAGACCTAAGTCCGCTAAGCAGCAATTTTTCTATTTTATCGGCTAATTCGTCGAGACGTAGCTCTTTGCCGCTCGTAAATCTCAATCGGTATACTTCGAACATACCCGCCGTACAAAAATCGGCTATAAAATCGACGGTTTCGGCGTCGATTACATAATAAGAGACGAGTTGGTTTTTTACGTTTTTCTTCACGATTTCCGTAAGCTTGAAAACAATGCTGTTGTCGTGCTCCGCGCGCATAAGGTGATAGTAAAAATCGACGTCGAGACTTATCGCTTCGGTGATCTTGCGCAGCAATATTTCTATACGGTTCGAGCCGCGAGGATATTCCACATTTTCCATAAGCTTTGTCAAAGAGTTTGCAAAACCGTTCTCTATTTCTTCTATGAGAGAATGTATGCCGGCGTAGTAGTAATAGAATGTTTTGCGATTTATGCCCGCCCTTTCCGCAATGTTCTTTATGGTTATGTCGTTGAAGTTCTTTTCTCCGACAAGCTGTACGAAAGCGTTGTGTATTGCGCGCTTTGTTGCAGGAGCGCGCTTATCCCGCTTTCTGTGCGAAGGTTCGGCTTTGTTTTTTGAGGCATATGTATTTTCGGGGCGGTGTTCTTGCACGGTAGGATCCTTATGGATTTATTATGCGGCTATTATATAATACCTTCAATCAAATGTCAAGAAACATCGAGAGAAAACGGAGAGCGGATAAAAGATAAGGACGTCTCCGCAACGGAAGACGTCCTTATCATCAGGGGGGGGGACTTATCAATGGCTCGAAGGACGATCGGTGTTGTTTGTCCTCGAGAATGCAAGCTCTATGTCTGTAGCTATCATTATCTTATCGACGTTGCAGCCTTTCGTTCCCGAAGTGAGCACTACGGTGTTGTCGCCCGCAACGAGACTGACGGTAAGCTCTATCTCGACGAAGTGGCTGTAAGCCACACCGCTTGACATATCTTCCTGCGTGAGATTGTCGAGACCTTCTATCGTATGACCAGTAAGGTCGACTGCCGCGTTATTGACGGAGAGAGTGGGCGCGCCTTCGCTGCCGAGAACTATAGGGGAGATCTTTCTGTCATCCCAAGAGCCGACTGCCGATGCGAGTCTTAACGTAAGTTTGACTTCGCCTGCCGCTTTTGCGTTTATCTTCCAGGTGATCGTCTGTCCCGAAGCGCCTCCGCCGAAATATCCGACGTCGGATACGAGCGGACCGTCGGTTTTACCCGATTCCGTAAATTCGTGTCTGCCGAATTCCACAACCATGGTTGCGTTCGAGGGAGCGCCTTCGCCGTCGTTTAAAATAGCGTTTTCCGCTTCGAAGTGGTAAACTCCGTCAATCGGAGCTACGGGAGCGGAGTCGAACATTTTGCAGACGGAGCAAACGGAATTTACATAGGTATGATCGGCTTTCGAATCTATCTCGTTTGAGTGACCGCAAGTAGCTTTGTGCCAGTGAGATGTTTCGTCCGTAGACCAAACTTTCGAGAAGAGATGGGTATGACCGGCGATATCCTTTTCGCAAACATCGCAAATTCCGTCGGCATCGACGTCGTAACACGTTTTATGTACGGGCTCCGAGTCGCCGCAGCCTACAAAAAGCACGGACGTAGCAAGCGCCAACGCCAAGCAAAGTACGACTGCGATTAAGGTCTTTTTCATTATTTATTCCTCCGATAATTTTTTTCGATTGATATTTTGTCGAGCGAAATATCTTTCATTACAGACATTATAAAAAATTCCAAAGGGGTAAAGCAAGAAAAAATTTTTGATGTTATGGCAAAAAGTTTGGATTTAAGGTTCGGCGGGGTAAACAGTGGTGCAAAGCGCGTAAATTTCCGTTTGACAGGCAAAGTACGCTTTGATATAATAGAAGAAAGTTTTTTGCTTGCGAGGTCAGATATAAACGAAAGGAGAAAATAAGGCTGCGGCGACAAAGTCTTTAAAGTAAAATATGTTTTTTGAAACCAAACGCTCGATAGAAAAACATTATATATATACCCAGACGGACGAAAATCTTGCTTTCGGCAGCCATGTGCATAACAGTTATGAATTTATCACGGTGCTGGAAGGAGAACTCGAGTGCTCCGCTCGATCGGAAACCTTTCTTTTGAAACAGGGAATGGCAATGCTCATTCCGCCCAATCACGAGCATAGCTATGAAACGGTGGGAAGCTCGAAAAGTTTTTTGTGCGTGTTTTCCGTAGATTACGTTGCGGATTTCCACAAGGATATGCAGAACTGTCGGGGGGGGGGAGCTTTTTCGTTATTTCCGTTTACGGACAGCGGCGAGATCGCTCTTTTAAGCAATCAAAATACAAATAAGTATATATTGAGGTCGGTGCTTTACGGGATTTGCGGGAGAGCGATCGAGACGGCGGTTAGGTATTTCGACGAGGGCGGAAGCGGAGATCTGTCGGTAAAACTGCTTCGCTATGTTCAGGAAAACTACAATAATCCTATAAGTCTGAAACAAATTTCGCAGGAAATAGGATATAACTACACCTATCTGTCCAACGTGTTCAATAAAATTTTCGGTTGCGGGTTTTCGCGGTTCGTCAATCGCTTCCGATCTCAAAACGCGGCGGAACTTTTGAGTACCACGAATCAGAGCATGGTGCAGATAAGCAATGCCTGCGGATTCGAAAGCCTAAGGAGTTTCAACAAACAATTTAAGAACGATTACGGAATGTCTCCTACGGAGTACAGACTAAAACATAGGCGGACTTAAACGGCTATCGAAGCAGTAATCGGACGTTTTTTCGAGAGGAAAGCGTCCGATTTTTATATATTTTTCTTTGGGAGACAACACCTAAACTTTTTGCCATATTTCTCAAACTTTGTTCTTGAAATCGTTTTTTGTATGTTTTATCATGAAAGTACAGCGAGTGCGCCAAAAATTATGCAAAACTCGAAATTTTCAAGGAGGATATATTGAGAATGAAAAAAAGCAGACTCTGGCTCGGATTGTCAGGCGTGGCGGTTTTCCTGTTTACGCTGTTTCTATCTTTGACGATTCTTGCCAATACTTACGCCGGCTACATCAACGACTTCTTCGGTATAACATCGAGCGGATTGACGTTGCAGGGCAGCGCGTACGGAAACGAGAACGGGGAGCTTACGGACGAAGGTTACGAAAAGCTCATAGTCGATTCGTACGACTTCTGTATTCAAGAGACCGAGGAGGGCTCGGTTCTTTTGAAGAACGACGGAGCTTTGCCCCTTAAGTCCGACGAGCGCAACGTCACCCTTTTCGGCAATAACAGCGCGCACGTTATATACAGAAGCGGCGCGGGCGGACCTACGCCGAACGATTCCTATGTAATAGATATGGCAAAGGCGTTTAAGGACGGCGGCTTCAACATCAATCAGACGCTTTACGACGAATATGCAAACAATAAGAGTTTCGTGTCCATAAACAGCCCCAACGAAGCTCCGCAGTCGCTTTATACGTCGGCTATCAAAAACACATTCGAGAAATTCAGCGACGCGGCAATCGTAACTCTTTCCAGATACGGTACGGAAAACACCGACCCCGCAATGGGCGTCATGAGACTCGACGACAACGAAGCCGCGCTTTTGAAGATGATAAACGACAGCGGCAAGTTTGACAAAATAATCGTGCTGCTCAACGGCCCGCTTCCCATGGAACTCGGCTGGCTTGACGAGTACAACGTAAACGCCTGCCTTTGGTTCGGCAACCCCGGCTATTACGGACTTCCCGGCGTAGTCAATCTTTTGACGGCAAAGGACGGAGCTAATCCTTCGGGTCACAATACATTCACATTTGCGGCAAACTCTATGGGTTCGCCCGCAATGCAGAACTTCGGCAACTACACCTTCAGTTTCGACGGCGGTGCGGTAGACGGCAGATTCGGCTCGAAATACGTCGTGTATAAAGAAGGCATCTATGTGGGTTACAAGTATTACGAAACCCGTTACGAGGACGCGATACTCGGACGCGGAAAAGCAACTTCCAAAACAGGCGCGATCGACGGCGCTTCGGCGTGGAACTATGCGGACGAAGTATGCTTCCCCTTCGGTTTCGGTCTTTCCTACACTACATACGAGCAGACGCTCGACAGCGTAAAATACAATTCGAAAGACGATACCTTTACGGCTAATATCACGATTAAGAATACGGGAAGCGCAGCAGGCAAAGCCACCGCTCAGCTATACGTTCAATTGCCTTACACCGATTACGATAAGGCGAACGGCGTGGAGAAAGCGGCTATTCAGCTTGTCGGTTATGCCAAGACCGATGTGGCTGCGGGCGCTACCGAGAGCGTATCCATAACTTTCGATCGCTATATACTTGCTTCTTACGACGAAACCAACGGTAAGGGCGGATATATACTCGAACCCGGCACTTACTATTTCGCAATCGGCAACGGCGCTCATGAGGCGCTCAACCATGTGCTCGGAGCAAAGAACGCTACGGGTCTTATCGATCATGACGGCAAATCGTTCACGGCAAAGGAAGCTTGCGTAAAGACATACGATCCGAAGCTTTCCGAGATCGACAGAACCACTTATAAGAATTCGCCTTACGAGGAAAGCGTTGTCGTCGAAAACAAGTTCGACGACGCGGACCTTAACTATTGGGCGGACGACAATCAGAAGATCACCTATCTTACGAGAAACGATTGGGAGGGAACTTTCCCGACTACGGTCACGACTCTTCATGCAAACGAAAAGATAGTAGACGGACTTCGCATGGATAAGTATAAGAAAGCAAGCGACGCGCCTTCCTATAAGGACGGAGACGGGACGGTTTACAGCGTAGAGCTCGAAACTCCCATCGACTTTGCGGATATGAAAGATATCCCTTACGACGACCCGAAATGGGATACGTTCGTTTCTCAGCTCTCGCTTGAAGATTTGTGTATCTCTATGGCGGACGCTCGCGGCATAGCCGGCGTTGCTACGATAAACAAGCCCGGCAACTCGATTGCGGAAGGTCCGGAAGGGCTGCTCGCCAAGTTTAAATTCGGCGACAAGCGTGCGGCAACGGGCTTCCCGACGCTTCCCACTCTTGCGGCTTCTTGGGATCACGAGCTTCAGTCCAAGCACGGCGATCTGTTCGCGGAAGAAGCATTGTTCTGCGGCGTAGCCATGGTCAACGCACCCGGTTGCAACATCATCAGAACGCCTTACAGCAGCCGTGCTTCCGAATATTTCTCGGAGGACTCCATGCTGTCCTATTATGCGGTATCCAACGTAATCTACGCTATGCGCAAGAAGGGACTCATCTGCAACGTCAAGCACTGCTTCTTGAACGAGCAGGAGACCAACCGCCAAGGCGTTGCGACATTCTCGGGAGAGCAGGCAATTCGCGAAATCTATCTCCGTCCTTTCGAGGGCGCGCTTACGAAGGGACAAAGCCTCGGCATAATGACTTCGTACAACAGAATAGGTCTCCAATATGCGGCTACTCACAAGACGCTTATGCAGGACGTGCTTCGCGGAGAGTGGGGCTATGAAGGCTCTATAATCGACGACGCGCTTACCGAATCGCAGTATTACAGCGTAACGGCGGATATGCTTGCGGCAGGCACAAACATCTTCTGTCTCGACGGCTACAGGGCAGGTCAGATAAGAACGCTCATTCAAAGCACGGACGACGGCTATCTTTTGAAAGAATTGCAGGAGTCGAACAAACGCATATTCTACGCGCTCATACATTCGTCCATGGGCGGAAGTATCGGAGACAGCTATGAGTATACCGATTCTATCGAGTGGTGGCAAGGACTTTTGATCGGCGTTAATGTCGTGCTCGGTCTTGCTATGGCAGGCGCGGTCGTAATGTTTGCTCTGTCGACTTATAAGAAAAAGGAGGAAACGGTATAATGAACCCGAAAGAGCTTATTAAAAACAAAGGTTTGGGATATTGGATCTGCGCGGGAGCGTCGGTAGTTGCGCTGATTATGGCGATCGTCGTTTTTGCGACCTGGTCTAATGTGTTGCCCAACCGCGTTACGGACGGCTACGTCATCGGCATAGTATTTCTTGTCGCATTCGTCGTGCAGGCGGTCGTAACTTTCTTCCCCGTACGTTTTGCGGCGGTCGTATCGGTAGGCGTCTACGGTATAACTTTCGGCGTGATTCTTCTGCGCATTGCGGAAGCTATCGCAGACTACTTCAACAAAGTCGCTTATCAGGGCGGTAACTTCGTCGTATGTATTCTGTATGCGGTTGTTTGCTTAGTGCTTATCTTGAGCAGTGTTGCCGCTTGCTTCTTCAGCCAGACCAAAGACGAAAAGTATTTGATATAAGGAGGCAATATGAAAAAGAAATTATTACTACTTTGCAGTTTGATGATAGTAGCGCTTGCCGTGTGCTCGCTCTTCATGATCGGCTGCGGACCTAAGGAGGAGGAAGTCCCCGAAATAACGGAGACGGTAAGGTATTCCGAAAAGACCAATCCGTATGCCGAACTTTCCTGGAAAGATTATAAAGACATCGACGATTGGGGCAAAAAGCAAAAAGAAGCGCCTATTTACTATCAGTTTGAGGGGTCGTACTCCGAGGCGTATGGCGGAAATTATTCCCGTACTTTCCTTTACATGAACTGTTATGAGGACGGCTCGCTTCATGCGACGTTCGGAAACGAAAACTACTATGGTTTCTGGACGAACGTCGATAGGCGCGGCAGAACGAACGTCGTGCTTCATATAGTCCGTTACAACGACAGAGAATACAACAGCGGCGTTTACGAGTCGGTATGCGAATCGATGACGCACGACTTCTACGAGTATTCTTCGACTGTAATATGGGACAGCTTCGGTACGCGTACCGTTCTTATAAGCGGAGGACATTATTCTCCCGTCAAGAGCCTTGAGGTTTCGGGCGGACAGACGAAAGCCATGGTGGGCGACGATTTCTCCACCAAGGGTCTTAAAGTCACAGTTACGCGCGAAGACGGCAAATCTATCGATATCGACGAGCAATCTTTCCCGCAAAGCGACTGCCGCGTGAAGTTCTCCGGCTATGACAGCACGACGGAAGGAAATCATGAAATAACCGTCACATATATCAATACTGAAGTAAAAGCGACCTACAATTGCGAAGTATTCGGTTTAAGCGGTATTTCCGTAGACGCCAAGGAGGCAAAGACGACCTACTATGTCGGCGACGCTTTCGATACGAAAGGTCTTGCTATAATGGCGGCAAGAAACGACGGAGAGACGGTTAGCCTTGCGGCAAATCGTTGCACTTTCGAAGGCTTCGATACGACTCAGGCAACCGAGAAGCAGACGATTACTATTAAGTTTGCCGATTTCGAGACCTCGTTTGATATCGACGTTGTCGAGCCTACTTTTAAAGGCGAAGCGAATTACGAGGGAGGAAAAGGCGAAGTCGAGCTTAAACTTGTCACCGATAAAAATTGCGAGATCAAGTTTAACGGCAAGACGGCGACCCTTAATTATTCAACCAGAAAAATAGCGGATCAAACGGTTTACAATCTTGCAAGACCGCAGGGAGACACGTCGCTTACGGATGCGGAATGGAACGGCTTGCATAAGCAGTTCATGTGCGACAAGGAAACTCTTACGCTTTCGATGGCTATGGTATACACCATTCCCGATTTCCCTCAGTCCGATCGCGCGGATAACGAGCCGATGCCCGGTATCGGAGGCAACACCGAACAACGCGTCATATTCCTCGACGCCGAGAAGGGCGAAGCTACGATATCCTATAAGTATTGGTATGCCGAGCATACGGATACGTTCATTTGCAAGTACACGATAGAGGAAGACATTCTTACCTTTACCGAGCTTGTCAAAGTAGTGCAGGTGGGCGGCAACGGTTCGCAGTATTCGAATCTTCACAAGACCTGGAGAATAACCGAAGACTTCATGGCTTACAGAGTGCCTCTCGTTTCCGAGGAAAACGCAGGTTGAGCAAAAAGAATTTGTTTCTCCTCCTCAATAGTGCGGCGGGACTTACCGGATACGGTAAGCTCCCTGCCGAGAGGATATTATAATAAAACAAAATCTCTCCGACTCATTCGGAGAGATTTTTAAATATTTCATAAATTTAATGCTTTATTTTTCTTCCTCGGGCTTTACGGGATAGTCGCCGGTAAAGCAAGCGGAACAATAACCGAAATCGCTTCTTATCCCGATGTCTTTTATGGCTTCGAGGGGGAGATAGGCAAGACTGTCGGCGCCGACGTTTTCGCGTATCTGTTCGACTGTATACTTGCAAGCGGCAAGCTCCTTTTTCGACGGAATGTCGGTTCCGTAGTAGCACGGCCACAAGAAAGGAGGGGAAGCTATGCGAAGATGTACTTCGAGCGCGCCTCTGTCTTTAAGCATTTTTATTATGTTCGCACAGGTCGTGCCGCGAACGATAGAGTCGTCGACCATTACTATGCGCTTGCCTTTGACGGCGGACGGAAGAGCGTTGAGTTTGATGTTTACCGCGGATTCGCGTTCGGCTTGAGTATGCTTAATGAATGTTCTGCCCGTATATCGGTTGCGGATAAGACCTTCGCCGTAAGGAATTCCGCTTCCTATCGCATAGCCCTGCGCAAAATTGAGACCGGAGTCGGGCACGCCCATGACCATATCCGCTTTTACGGGCGCGGCTTTTGCGAGAAGTTCCCCCGTCTTTATGCGAGTGTCGTAAACGGACACGCCGTCGATGATCGAATCGGGGCGGGCAAAATAAACATATTCGAATACGCATAGCGACGGCTTACATTTTTCCGCAATGCGCAAAGAGGTCAGTTTATTGCCTTCGATAAGCACGATTTCGCCGGGTTCTATGTCGCGAATGAATTTCGCGTGCATGGTGTCCAAGGCGCAACTCTCCGAAGCTATGATATAGCTGTTGCCCTTTTTGCCGAGGCAGAGGGGACGGAATCCGTGAGGGTCGCGTATTCCCATGAGCTTTCTCGGGCTCATGAGGACCATGCTGTACGCTCCTTCGAGCTTACCCATTACGCGCAACATCGCGTCCTCTACGCTGTGCGTTTTAGTGCGCTCGATCGCTATGAGGTGCATTATGACCTCGGTGTCGTTCGTGCTTTGAAAGATAGCTCCGCCGTCTTCGAGTTCGGCCCGCAATTTTTTTACGTTCGTAATGCTGCCGTTATGCGCAAGAGTAAGCGAACCTTTGCGGTAGCGCGATACGAGGGGCTGGGCGTTTTCTCTCGGCTCGCTTCCGCGCGCATAACGCACATGACCGACGCCGATGTTGCCGACAAGAGTCGAAAGATTGTGTTCGTTGAACACCTCGCTTACGAGTCCGCAATCCTTCACTTGATGAAGACGCGAATCGTCGTTCGTGACTATGCCCGCGCTTTCCTGTCCGCGGTGCTGAAGAGCGTACAGACCGTGATACAGCTCGAGCGCGACGTTGTAGCCGTCGATGTCATAGAAGCCGAGCACTCCGCATTCTTCGTGTGCTTTGTCCGAAAATTCCACTGTTATATCCTCCGTTTGTGGGTTACGATGTCTTTAATTTTTGTTGTCGAGCGTCATGTTGTACAGAGCGACCGAGCCCGATATGTCTTTTTCCTTTGCCATTTGTCCGTATTTGTCTACGTCGCGGACGTTCTTTTCCTCATGATGCAGACATAGCGCGCCGTTTAGACAGCCGCCTACGCAAGCCATGCCCTCTATGAAGTTTTCGGGGAGCTTGCCCGCTTTCATCTTGAGCATGGCGAGCTTTATTTCTTCGAGACCGTTGAGAGCGATGGGGCAGATCTCTTTGGTGATGCCGTATTTTTCCTTGAGTTCGGATACGCCTTGAGCTATGCCGCCGCTCTTTGCGAAAATTCTTCCGTAGAACGACGCGTTGTTCAAAGGGCTTTCGGGAAGAGTGGACACGTCTATGTCGCGCGCGTCGAGGAAAGCCTGAAGTTCCTCGAACGAGATTACGCAGTCCACTGCGCCGCCCGTTTTTTCAAGCTTGTATTCGTGCTTTTTGGACGAGCAGGGACCTATGAATACGACCTTGCTGTCGGGACTCGTGCGCTTGATAAGTTTCGCCGCTTCGACCATGGGGGACGGAGAGTGCGAGATATATTTCGCGAGCTGCGGGAAGTGCTTTTCTATGTACATGACAAAGGACGGGCAACACGAGGTCGTGAGTTTGTCGACTTCCTTGAGTTCGTTAAGCTCCTTGTGAAGCGTTATGTCTGCGCCCATTGCCGTTTCGATGACGTTGTGGAAGCCGAGCATTTTTATTCCCTCGACTATCTGCTCTATTTTCGCGTACTTGAATTGGCTTACTATCGCGGGCGCTATGAGAGCGTACACTTTTCGTCCCGTCTTTTCCGCTTCCTTCAAAATATCCACGAGGTCTAAGACAAACGACTTATCGGTTATCGCGCCGAACGGGCAGGAGTAGACGCACGCGCCGCACATGACGCACTTGTCGTTGTCTATCTTTGCTTTTTTATCCTCGTCTATCTTGAGCGCTCCTATCTTACAGCTCGTTATGCACGGACGGGTGAACTCTATGATCGCCTTGTACGGGCATGCCTTTGCGCATTTGCCGCAGTTGAGGCACTTGGTTTCGTCTATTTTCGCCTGACCGTCTATCGTTATCGCGCCTGCGGGACATACGTCCATGCAGCGGTGGTTTATACAGCCGCGGCAGGCGGGAGTGACGTAATAGCTTGCAATGGGGCACTCGTCGCAGGCGACGGGCAAAACCTCTATTATATTGGGGTTATCCTTGTTTCCGCCCATAGCCATGCGCACGCGCTCTTCGACGACGGCACGCGCTTTGTAAATACAGCAGCGCATATCGGTCTTGGGACCGGGCACTATCTCCTTGGGGATCTCGTACGGGGCAAGCTCGAGGCTTTTTTCGCTCTCGTAAGCGCGCCTTATCAGCGACTTGAGAACCGAATATTTGAGTACCTGTACTTTTGTATCGAAAACTCTATCCATATATTTAATCGATTCCTCTCTTTATTTCGGGTATTTCTTATCAGTAGTATTTTATCTGCACGCGTTTGCCGAGCTTTGTCAGTATGTTTAAAAGCTTTACTACGATGTCGAGCTTCGACTTGTTGTCTATCGCAAGTCCTTCGTGTGCGAGGTTTACGTTGCGCCCTACGAAAATATTTATGTCGCTGCTCGAACACAGAAGCAATTTTGCAAGCAGCGACGCGCCGTCTTTGCCTCCGAACTGTTTTATCTCGGGATATGAGGGACTGGCGTATTGCTCGGCATAATAAAGCATTTTTTTAAGCGTAAGCACGCCCTCGCATACAAGGTCTATACCGTCGATGTAGCCTATCGGCGGGACGTCGCGGTCGGGAAAGTCGAACGAGCTTGTGAGTTCCTTGCCCATGACGCGCGCGACCACCTGCGAACTTGTGCCGCCGCAGACCGCGTGCTTACCCGGACTTGCGAGAAATTCTCCCACGACCATTTCGTCTCGGGAAGGGTCGACCGGCGGACCTATCATTATATTGGTAGGACGTGTAGGCATGAGCTTTACGCAAAGAACGCTTGTGTCGTCGCCGCACTCCTTGCCGTAAAGAGAGTAGCAGGCATTTGCAAGTACGGAAGCTGCGGTCATTGCCGCGCCGTACTTATCGTAGTGTATTTCCATGAACTCGCGGATCTCGGCTATGTCCCAGCCGAAGTTCAACGACATTCCTATGCCGGCATGGACGACCCCGTCGCTCGTCGTAATGATCTGATCGCCTTCGTTCATTTTGACGGAAGAAAAATAAACTTTTTTATCGGCATAGATGCGCTCGGTTCGTTCGAGAGGAACGAGCTTGCCGTCGCGTATATATATTGCCGGCGGATTATCGTATTCGACGAGATACCCTTCGCCGTGTTCGTTTATGGAAATCACGGTAAAGGTCGCATATGCCACGCCGCGCACTTTGCAGACGGGCAGAGAGTCGATAATGGTGTCGATACAGTCGGACAGCGGAATGTTTGCCGCAGCCATCGTGCAGAGAATCTTGCTCGTGAGAGTCGCGAGGATATTGGCTTTTACGCCGCTTCCCAATCCGTCTGCGAGCACGAAAGTATGCACGCCGTTCGATACGGTGTGTTCGACGTTGTCGCCGCACAGTTCCTCGTGCTTTTTATTCAGAGAGACATGACCGTAATCTACGAAAGACATCACTCTTCCTCCGTTTTCAGAGTGTTCTTGAGCTTTAAAAGAGCTATTTTTGTCTCCGCCGCCGTCTCGCCGAGTAGGGAAGCGATCTCCTGAACGACGCGCATCTGTTTTCCTATGACTTCGTCGGTCGTGCGGTAGGTGTCCTCTTTGAGCTTATCGAGACGGGATTTGTCCTCTATCTCGGCGGTTATATCTTTCATTATGCAGAACAAAAGATTTTGACCGCTTACCTTGCGTATGCTCATCTCCACCCACGCGCCCGATTTTTCGAGTTTCATTTTTTTGTCGTCGACGGCTTTTCCGTCCGAAGCGACTATGTAGAAGTCGGTGGGATTGAAGTATCTTTCTATGAGTTCTCCCTTGCAGCTGTTTCTCGGAATGGACAGTAGGCGTGCGGCCTGCTCGTTTATATCTGTTATGCGGAAGCTTTCGTCCACGGCGAGTATGCCGTTCGGAGAATTTTGAATTATGTCAAAAGAAAGACTTTCGGCTTTCTCGCGCATATACGGTACGCACATATCTATTTGCGCCATGCCGTTGTAGACGGCGATTGCCTTGTCGCGGCAGGTCGGATAACCGCACGCGCCGCAGTTCAGTTCGTCCTCGGGCTTGAATTTTCCCGTTGCTTCGAGTATTGTGCGGATCTCGTAATCGGGAGGAGTTATGAGCCGCATGGGAATGCGTTCGTATTTGTGCGTATATTCTCCGTCGCGAAGAGGGTGGGCTTTATCCGAAAGACCGCTTCGCGTATATTCGCGCACCTGCTCGGTCGCTTTGAAAAGTCCTCCTTTTTTTGGCGTAAGCGCGCAAGGACCGTTTATGCAGGAGAACTCGCACGCGTGCATTTCTATGAACATTCCCTCAAGCGTGGTTATATTTTCGAGTACGTTTCTCGAGCGGTTTACACCGTCCACCGAAAGGTATTCGTAGCCGTCGACGAATCCGTCGAACGACTTGATTATACCGCGATTTATCGGATAGTAGCGTGCTCGCAAAGCGTCCTTATCGTCCTCGAGCGAAGGATCGGGAGTTATGCCCGCTTCTTTAAACATCGTTTCGAGTTCCTCGAACGTGAGCACGGCGTCGACGAACCCGCTTTCGGCGGCTTCGCGTTTTTTCGCAAGGCAAGGACCGACGAATACCACTGCGCAGTCTTTATGCGCCTTTTTAAGCTGGCGCGCGTGCGCAACCATCGGGCTGTCTACGGGGGCGAGGAAAGGAAGCGCGTCGGGGTAGTACTGCGCTATGAGTCGCACCGTCGCGGGACAGGCGGAAGCGATAAGATTGCGGTATTTGCCGCCCGACAGGAGCTTTTTATATTCATTCGTAACGGCGGCTGCTCCGACTGCGGTTTCCTCGATAAATTCAAAACCGAGCGTCTTAAGAGCTTTCTCCATTGCCGTAAAGCCTTTTACGTCGAACGACGAAACGAACGACGGCGCAAGCGAAACGAAAACGCGCTTGCGTTTTATGAGATCGCGCACTTTCTCGATGTCGCTTGCAATCACTTTTGCGTTGAACCGGCAGGAGCCGACGCAGTGTCCGCAAAGAATACACAGCTCTTCGTTTATCTGCGCTTTGTCGTCCAATACGCTTATTGCTTTTACGGGACACTCGCGCAGGCACTTATAACAATTGCGGCAGTTTGACGAATTGAAGTTCAGATATGCCATCGCATTATTCTCCGAGAGCGGCGGGTTTCAGTGTGTTTATGTAAATATCCTTTACGTTTGCGGGCGTTACACCGTCGAGGAATTCCCCGTTTACCTTCATCGTGACGTGTTCGCCGCAGTGTCCGAGGCAGAAACTCGCTTTAAGCGTGATCTTATCCTCGAGTTTATCCTCGGCTATGAAGCTTTTGAGCTGCTCTATGACGTCGTACGAGCCGCGAAGATGACAGGCGCTTCCTATGCAGATTTGTATTACCATAAGTTCTCCCTTTGACGCCGACCGATTTGCGGTATGCGTCGTATTTTATATCCTTATAAATAATAGCACAATCGCCCGCGGTTCGGCAAGCGAAAAAAGAGAGAAATTGGCGAAAATTTTACTTGTCGATATGTGCGGAAATCTTGCAAGGCGGTTTATTTTGTGGTAAAATGGCAGTATAAGTTTTTCGAAAAAGGAGTAGCGATGCTCGAAATTCTTGCGGACGCAGTCTTGGATACATTAAAGCTCATGCCGTTGCTATTTGCCGCGAACGTACTTATAGAACTGCTCGAGCATACTGTTGTGGGAAAAATACGCGCGGAAAAAGCGCTTAAAGGGGGTTTTGCTCCCCTTATAGGCGCAGGTGTCGGACTGCTGCCGCAGTGCGGTTTCTCTGTCGTCGCCGCTAAAATGTATTCGTCGCGTCATATCGGCATGGGGACGCTTCTTGCCGTATTCGTTGCTACAAGCGACGAGGCTATTCCCATTTTGCTTTCTTCGCCGACGTCGGCGGCGCGTCTGTTACCTCTTCTCGCAGTGAAGTTTTTAGGCGCTCTGATAATAGGCTATTCGGTGTCGATAGTATTGTCGCGCCGCGATAAAAAGAATATCGTAGATACAGCCGAAGGCGAAAGCTTCCATGTTGTCGGCTGTCACGGGCACTCTCTCGTTGACGAGGAAAATAAACATAAACTCGAGCATACGCAAGGAGACGAAAGTGTCGCGCAAAGGGAAGAGAACGAGGCTGCTCGCAAGAAAACAAACAGAAAGATACTTCTGGACAGGTTTTTGTGGCATCCGCTCGTACATACGCTCACGGTGTCGCTGTACATTCTCGCCGTCAATCTTTTGCTCGGCGTAGTCATATTTTTTATTACCGAGGAGAGGCTTGCCTCGTTCATGTCGAGCGTTCGTTTTTTACAGCCGCTCGTAGCGACGGTTATCGGTCTTATTCCCAATTGCGCGTCGTCCGTTGCCATCGCAGAGCTTTACGGCGTGGGGACGCTTTCGCTCGGCGGCGCGGTGGCGGGACTGTCGGTAAACGCAGGACTCGGGCTTGCCGTTCTCTTTAAGGAAAATAGGCGCATGAAGGAGAATTTTATGATTTTGGCATTGCTCGCTGTGTTCGGCGCGGCTCTCGGAACGGCTACCGAGGCCGTTGTATTTGCGCTGGGTTTTTAGATAATTCGGCAATTTTTCGGCGTGCGGGCAAATGCCTTGACTTTGACTGCGTAAAGTTGTAAAATAACGAAAAAGCAGAGGTTGCGGTAAAAGACCGCGCCGCGAGAGCGAAAGGAGACAGACAGTGAAAGTTATTCTCACACAGGACGTAAAGGCACAGGGCAAAAAGGGCGACGTCGTAAACGTATCGGACGGTTACGCACGCAATTTTCTTTTTAAAAACAATCTTGCGATAGAAGCAAACGATGCGAATATGAACATTTTGAACCGCCAGAAAGCTGCCGAGCGTCAGCGAAAAGCCGAGGAAAAGGCGGCGGCGCTCGAACTTAAGAAAAAGCTCGATGCGACGACCGTAACCGTTCCCATAAAGACTGGCGAAAACGGCAAGCTTTACGGCGCGCTCAATTCGCAGAACGTGGCGGATGCGCTCAAAGCCGCAGGTATAGAGGTGGATAAGAGAAAGATAGTGCTTACATCGCCGATAAAGACGCTCGGCGTGCATAAAGTGACTGTAAAACCGTACGCCGAAGTTACGGCGACGCTAACGGTAAACGTCGTATCTCTTTGATTTGAAAGTCGATCATGGCAGTTCGGAAGGGAAGGGGCATTATGTCGATTAAGGACGCGCGCGAAGGCGCGAAAAGAAGAGTAAGCACATTTTACATAGTCATGACGGCGACGCTCACGGCGCTCGCATTCGTCGCGACTTTTCTCATTCAGATCCCCGTCGGAATCGGCTACGTCAATTTCGGCGACGCGGTAGTTATGGTTTCGTCCGTCGTGCTCGGACCGCTCGGCGCAACCGTCGTCGGCGCGATAGGACCCGCGCTTGCCGATATAGTTTCGGGCTATGTCGTCTACGCGCCGTTCACGATGATCATAAAGGGATGCGAGGGATTTGTCTGCGCCCTGGTATTTAAGTGCGTATTTACCAAAAAGAGCGTCTATCTGCGTGCCGTAGTTTCTTTTGTCGTCGGCGCGGTAATAGTCGTCGTCGGATATTTCCTTGCCGATTTCGTGCTCGTGCTCGTCGGATATATGCAAGTCGAAGGTTCTTTGATGATTGCGGCATTAGTCGCGGGAGCTGCGACTCTTGTCGGCTCACTTATTCAAGTCGCCGTCTCCGTCGCCATAGCTCTTATCGTAGCGCCGAAATTGCCGACGCTTGAGTTTTTGTCCTCGGGCAAAAACCGTTAAAGCTCGAGGGCTTATATGCGGCGCAATACGGCGTTAAGCTCCGCTTTTCTCGGGGCGTGTACGAAGAAGTGCACGCCCTTTCGCAAATGCTCGCTTGCCTTGTCAAAAAAAAATTAAAAAAAGCGCAATCGCGCTTTTTTTGTGAGTTGCTTGGGTGAGGAGATTTATTCTTCGTCGTCGGCAGTGTTGACGGCGGGAACTTCCTCTTGCGAAGGCTTTTCCGCGACGTTTAGGGAATCGAGGAACTTGCGTGCATTGTCGCTGCGCATATTCGACGAAAAGAATTTGAGACTTGCCGTCGGCGGAGCGGCGGTTATGCCGAGTGTGTTTATAAGGAAAGAGTAGGCGCTTTCGAGTTGAATGACGGCAAGGTCGAGATATTTGTCGCACTCGCTTGCCGGTGTTTTAGCCGCATAAAGCGCGGATAAAATCTTGCGTGCGGCGGCTATGTGGTCGGGAACCGGGCCTATGTCTTGATTTTGCTGACCTACCGCGCGGTCGCATAAAAGCGCGCATTTCGCGCCTGCGGAATCGAGGAAGCGAAGTTCCTTTAAGTCGGGATTATGCTTTTTGCAGGCGTGTACGAGATTTTGAAGCTCGTAAGCAAGCGACGCGAGAGTATCGGTTTTGTTACGTTTCGATACGAGCACTATAAGCACGAGCACTAGTAAGACTATGAGTATGGGCGCGGCAATCGCGGAAATTATTTGATTTACGGTAAATTCGCACATCATCTGCCGTTCTCCTTATTCTTTGATTTTTTGTCGTCGATATGGACGTCCAGCTGAGGATAAGGTATCTCTATTCCGGCATCGTTAAGGGCGGCGAAAGCCTGTTCGTTTATATCCCAGGTAACGTCCCAATAGTCGGCGTTGTTTACCCATGCCCGCGCGACGAACACTATTTCGCTTGCGCCTTGGCTTTTGAGGCGCACCATAGGCGCGGGATCGGATAATATTTTTTCATGCGAGGCAAGGACGTTTAAAAGCACGGACTTGACTTTCTCTACGTCGCTGTCGTATGACGCCGAAAACTCCCAATCGACGCGGCGCGTGGGTTTTGCGGAAAAGTTTGTGATGCACGCCGAAGTTATTTTGGAGTTCGGCACTATTATTTTTTTGTTATCGGGCGAAATAAGCTCGGTCGTAAGAAGCCCTACGGATTTTACCGTACCCTCGACGCCGTCTATAGAGACGTATTGTCCTTCGGCGAAAGGTTTTTGCGCAATTAAGAGCACGCCGTTCGCAAGGTTTGTTAGAGAGTCCTTAAGCGCGAGACCGACGGCAAGAGCGATGGAACCGAGCGCGGTCACGAGAGGGGTAAGCGGGACGTTTATTATGGACGCTATTATGAAGAACAAGAACAGCCACAGCGCGAACCGTACGACGGTGAGCACAAAGTTGGCAATGGTATTGTCCATAGTGCGCTTCAAAAGTATCTTCCTTAAAAGCGCATGAACTATGCGAATTACTATTATGCCGATGACGAGCGCGGCAAGAGCCTCGACGACTATCCAGCCTGCGCCGGTGAAGAAAGTTACTATGCTTTCCCACACGGAGCCGAGCTCTTCGGCGAAAGTCGAAATTATTACGGGCAACGAAAACTACCTCCGAAATGATGTTATATTTTTAGTTTACCACAATTGCGATAGGTAAATCAAGGTTTTATGCTTAAACGCTTAAAAAAATTTTTCCGACGGCAAGATATTTTCGACAAAAAACAAAAGATTAAAAACGCATTAAAAGTCTTATATTTCGGTTAAAGTTTGGCTGCGTTATACGGCGGCTCTTGACTTTGAAAACATTTTGCGGTATACTTTAATCATGGAAACAAAGACGCTCAGATGTACATATTGCGGGGCGAGATTGCCCTTTGGCGACACGGACAAGGTGACTTGCCCGTATTGCGACAGCGTGAATTATCTGCGCTTTGCCGAAAAAGCAGGCAAGGGAAATGCAGACGGACTCAAGAACTTGCGCGAGCGGCTCTATGAGTGCGTAAACGCGCGCTATCACGATTTCGAGGAGATGAAATTCATCGCCGACGAAATTCTCAATATCAGCGGATATGATTTCGAAGCAAAATACTTCTACGCGCTCGCACTCAAAAAGAGCGGCAAACGCAACAAGTATCTCGAGTTTTTGACCGACGAAAAAAATCTCGCGCCGAACGAGCGCGCCCTCGAACTCGTCATGAACAACGTCATACGCTACGCAAAGGAAAACGAACGCAGCGTTATACGCCGCTTCGTCGATATCAACGTGAAAGACGAGCTTGCACGGCTCGAATACATAGATCGCGCCGATAGGCAGATAGAGCGCGCGGCAAGATATCACCACGGCGGTCAGGACGTTTTCGTTTGTCACCGTTCGAGCGACGGAGCTATCGCCGAAACGGTCGTCGCTCGCCTCGAAGCCGAGGGCATATCCTGCTTTATTTCGGAGCGCAATCTCGAAGATTTGGAGATAGGCGAAAAGTTCGAGCGCGCGCTTTCGGCGGCGATAGACTCGACGAAGTTGTTTTTGCTTATATCCTCGTACTCTGCGTTCGACACATCGAGCGAAAACTATGTGCTTTACGAGATAGGCGAAGCGAAAAGACTCAAAAAACCGAATGCGGAATTTCGAATACAGGAAATAGATCGCGCGACGGAAAGCAAGGCGGGAGACTATGCCGAGTACTTCGACGGTTGTCAATACATCGACGCATATCCGACTCCTTCCGATATGCTCGACAGACTCGCGCTTCAGCTTAAGGAAAAGCTCGACAGAATCGACAAGGCGGGAAGCCCCGATAAGTACCGCGAGTCCGAGAGGGAGAGGGAAGCCGCGGAAATGGCGGCGGAGATAGAGCGGCTGAAAGCCGAAAAGGCCGAGTATGAAAAAAGGCTCATGGGTCTCGGCAAGGGAGAAGAAAAGCCTGTTGCAAATACGGACACAGAGCGCAGCGAAACGGGAAGAAGGGACGCCGTGTTCGGGTTTGCAGACGAAAAAGCAGTGCATAAGATCGGAGGAGAGGCGAACTATATGCTCGCGCTCGATTACGAATACGGCAGAAACGGAAAGAAAAAGGACAAGGCAAAAGCCGTCTATTATTACACCAAAGCCGCCGAAGAGGGCAGCGACGAGGCTATGCTCAGTCTCGGGGTGTGCTACGAATACGGCGACGGGATAAAAAAGAACTATGCCAAAGCCGTGGCGCTTTATGTTTCGGCTTCCGAGCGCGGCAACGCCAAGGCTCAGTGCAACCTCGGCTATTGCTACTTTAACGGGGTGGGCGTCGGTAAGGACATCAAAAAAGCAGTCCTATGGTATGATAAAGCGGCGAAATCCGGCAATGTGCGCGCCATGAACAATCTCGGCTACTGCTATGAGAATGCGCAGGGCGTGCCGAGGGATCTGCGCCGCGCGTTCGAACTTTATAAAGCGGCGGCAGACGGAGGGGACACGGACGGAGCGTGCAATGTCGGTTGGTGTTACGAGACGGGAATAGGCACGCGAATAGACCTCAATCTTGCCAGACAATATAATGCTCTTGCAAAAGAGTCCGGTTCGTTCCGCGCCGCTAAGGCTTATGAGAGGATAGAAAGCAAGATATATGCGTGCGCGGAGGAAGCCGAACGGCTTTACGAACGCGGACTTGCTTGCGAGGTCGGGGACAGAAGAAGTTCGGTTCGCGCGGCGGGTTACTATAAAAAGGCGGCAAAAGCGGGTAGCGTCAGAGCTGTTTATAATCTCGGTGTATTCAGTCTGCGCGGCGACGGAATGGGACGCGACGAAAAAGCGGCGTTCGAATATTTTTCGGAAGCGGCAAAACGCGAACATCTCGGCGCGTTGTACAATCTCGGTTATTGCTATGAAAAGGGCGTGGGGTGCGAAAAAGATCTTAAGCGTGCGAGAAGTTGCTACGAGCGCGCGGCAAAGGGCGGTCAGGCAAGCGCTCAATATGCGTTCGCATCCTTTTTCGAAAACGGAGTTGCCGGAGAAAAAGACCCGAAAACAGCGGAGAAGTGGTACAGGCGTGCGGCAAAGAACGGAAACGCTCCGTCCATGGTCGCGCTCGGCGTGATGTACGGCGCGAGGGGAGATAGGGAGAAAGCGAAGGAAGAGTTTAAACGTGCCGCGGACGCCGGCGACGAAACCGGAATGTATAACTACGGCTGTATATTGCGAAACGAGGGCGACAACATAGGCGCGCGCGAAACATTCGCTTTGGCGGCAAACAAAGGATATACCCCCGCAATGTTCAACCTCGGCAAAATGGCGGAGGATGCGGGAAATCGGTCTGCTGCGGAAGGATACTATCGTATGGGCGCAGATAAAGACGACCCTGCTTGCATCAGAGCGCTCGAGCTTTTGAGCACTTCAAACGTATAGAAAAAATAACAGACGTGTATTTGCTCGACAAATTCTGCGACTTATGTTAGAATAATAGAACAACAGGCGCATATTCGCGCACAAAAAGGAGATATGTAATGGCTGAAATATTTGCTACCATACAGCTTGAAGACGGGAGACAAATGCGCCTCAAGCTTCGCAGGGATGTCGCTCCCATATCGGTCGATAACTTCGTAAAGCTTGCCGAGGAGAAGTATTACGACGGACTTTGCTTTCACCGTGTAATAGACAAATTCATGATCCAGGGCGGCGGCTTTACTGCGGGAGCGTCTTCGCTTCGTCCCGCGCGGGAGCTTGAACCGATAAAGGGCGAGTTCGAAAGCAACGGTGTTCCCAACGCCTTGAAGCACAAGAAAGGCGTAATATCCATGGCGCGCACTCCTTTAAAGGACAGCGCAACTTCGCAGTTCTTTATCTGCGTAGACGATACTCCCTTCCTTGACGGCGAGTATGCCGCGTTTGGCGAGTGCGTCGACGAGGAGAGCAAAAACACGGCAGTCGCTATCGGAAAGGTGCCGACCCATACTCTTCCGTACGGTTACGGTGACGTCCCCGTAACTCCCGTAGTCATAAAAACCGTAGTTATAGAAAAGAAGTAATGTAAAATAATGTGAAAACGGCGCGTTGCATTTATTTGCGGCGCGCCGTTTCGATATAAAAAAACAAGCGCCTCGAGTTTTCGAGACGCTTGTTCGTCGTTTATCTAAGAGAAGAACACAATGGAATCGATGTTTGCGTTTTTAGTGCACTTTATTTCCACTTTGTGTTTTCCGCTTTGAAGCTCGGGGGACATATAAGTACAACCGAAGTCGGTCGTAAGATCTTCGAGCGATTTGAGCGCTATGGACTCGACCTTTTTGCCGTCTATACGGACTTCTATATTTCTGTCGAAGTGTTTGGATGCAAGGACTGCAAGCCGTGTGCCTTCGAATTCAAAAGTGACGGTTGCGTTCTTCTTCCCGGTGTATATGTGCCCGAACGTGGCGTTCGTAGAAACAGCCGACCACTTTCCTTTAAAGGTGAAAGTATCGTCGTCGGGAGAAAGGAGATTTCCGCCGTTGACTTCAAACACGTTCCAAAGCTCTATTTCGCTGATTATTATGTGCGTTGCGTAAGATTCCGTGATTATAAGTTGGTAGTACCGGAATGTGGCTTGCTCGAAATCCACCGTCGTGGTCGATCCGTTGTGCGGCACTTCCGTAAAGTTTCCGACCGTGAAGAATTCGTTGCCGTCGAGACTTCCGAGAATAGTGAACGCTTTGGGCACTTTCCAATCGCCGTTCGGTCGGTACTGGCTGAAGAGGCTTATTCTGTTTACGGTTTTCGCTTCGCCCATGTCCATAGCGATAACGAGGGGATTTTGTTCGGAGACGCCGCCGCTTGTATGTATCCAAGTGTTTTTATCTCCGTCGGCGACGTTTTCGATCGCCGTTCCTTTGCCGCTCCCGCCCCAACTGTCGGAACCTTTATTGTACTTGCAGCCTTCTTTCAAAATGGTTTGATTTTCATTCTGCCATACATTATCGCTATAATTGTACGAATATTTCTTCGTATAGAAGTAATCGGTTTCAAATTCTTCCGTAGTAAACTCGTATGTTTCTCTGTAAGCGTTTACATACGGCTGAGAACGGTCTGTGACGACGGGCGCAACGGGCTGGGCGTTGTTCGCTTCCTCTTCCGTTACTTCTATGCCCAAATAATTGTAGTAATGTATCTTGCCGTCTTCGCCCTCGTGCATCGTGAACATCGGCGTAGACCACATCGCCATGCCGAGTCCTATATAGCTGACGGCAGGACTCGACTGTACTATCAGAACCGATTTAAAATGTACCCAACTGTGCTCCGGAAGTTCGAGATCGACATATGTATTTTGATCGTTCGGTCGGAATAGGTGGCTGTTTTTCGGAACCGTCGTATCCTTTATGGTTCCGCCGAGAGTATACGTTTTTCCTTCGTCAAGCGAATAGTAGAATGCACAGTTCATTCTGCCGCGCAGGTATATGCGGTATGTGCCCGCTTCATCTGCGTACAGTTTACCGCGAACTTCCGCGACTGTGTTGTTTTTCACGAAGTAATCTTCGGGTGCGTCGGGATACTTATCGTGAGTGGCTTGGTTGTCGGGATAATACCAAATGTCGGTGTTGCAATTTTGTGTCGGGTTCTTATGGTTTACTTCCTCTTTGTTCTTATAGTTTGCATAGTTTGCATTGTATGCTTCTTCGGCATCCGAATACATATTGTCGGCGTCGAAAGAATAATTGGTTCTCGTAAGTACGGTTTTATTTGTTTCGTGTGATTGTTCGAATTCAAGCACAAGATCTACGTCGTCCACTTTGAACGACGAATCCGTCTTGTGTGTTATTGCAAGCGGCACAATGATTTTCCCCGATTTCATAGTCTTATCCGGAGTGAAAGTATATACGTTGTTACCGTTGGATTTTAACGTGCCGTGCTCGGGCTGTTTGATTTCGCTTTCCTTTATAGTATATTCGAAATCGTCGGGAAGAATTATGCTGCCGCTCGCGTACTGACCGCTCGGAGCATTGTATCTCGAGAGATCGACGGTAAAATCCTGCCCGTAGGGAATAACGTATGGTTGCATAGTGGTTATGTATCTCTTTTCGCCGTCGTACATATAACTTCTGCCCGTCTGATATACGGACGCAACGGGTACGAACGTCGAATACTCGGGATTGCGATACTGCGACGCAACTTCTTCGGAAATTCCTCCGAGAAGGTTTTTGAAGAAATACGTCATGTCGTTGTGCGTGATGTCCTGCCATGCCCTGAGATAGCCCGTATAGGTCTGACCGTATTTTTGGTACTGCTGTCTGAGCTTCGATTGAATGTAGGCGTCGGGACCGAAATTGTGGAGAAGGGTGGCGTAGATAGAGAGTCCCTGTCTGCCGTTTTCGAATTTGTTTTCGGTAATCTGATCAAGCGCCCACGTCGCGCTGGTGTAGCGATTCCAGCCGCCGAGACCTGCCGCTCCGTATCCCGAAATACCTCTTGCCGATGAGATCTTCGTAAACAGAGCATAAGATACAAGGGTCATTCCGTTATTCGTGACTTCGCCGCCGTTGCCTACGCCGTAGCCTTGGAAGTTGTGATGATATTCGTGGAAGTTTCCCCACCCGCCGGATTTGATTATAGTGTTATAATTAAGCGAGTTGCGCATCCAACCCGTCGGGCAGTTTACCGAGCCTTGCCCGGGGAAGGCGACAGCCGCGCCCGCCGCTACGAACGGTTCATATAAAAAGACAATGCCTTGAGTGCTGCCTTGCGTTGAGACGAGGGAAACCTTTTCCCAAAGCACTGCTGCCTTGTACAGGTCGTCGTAAGTCAGTCCGTCCGCTTGGGACTTCGGTCCGGAGTGCAGCACGCCGTCCTGCCAAACTTCGAGATCGAAATAGGGCGCGGTCGATTTTGCGTTCTCCTCGAATTCTTCGGGAGTGGTATAGCCGAGTATGAAATGCGAATATCTTACGCCGCCGGAAATGGTGACCGTGTATTCGTGTGCATTGTTTACTATGTATAAGGGTCCGCCGACAAACGATCCGACATATGACGTATAAACTCCGTCTTTAAGAGTCGCGGTGTTTTTGTTGACGGACATTGTATTCAGAATAATGGGGAAGCGCTGCATTTGGTTTTTAGCCGTCCAAATGTTGTTTGCTTTGCCGTTGTAGAGCGCTTGACCGATGTGTATCTTCAGTCCGCTCGTTGCGTCCATATCCTCTTGGCTGATCTGAATTTTTATGACTTCGCCCGCGGGAGCGTATACGCCCGTTACGCCGTAGCCGCGCGAATATGTGCGCGGACGCATAGTGACATTTTTTATTATGCCGGGTTCGTCGTCGGAGACATCGCCGCCGTAAAGCCCGACAGACGCCGTGTGCTTATAAAGCTGTCTGTGATTGCCGTCTTTGTCGAGCGTGGGCACGGGTTCGGACACCGATCCGCTGTAAAGCCGACCTTCGCTGTCCATCCAGGTGTAACCGCCGCCGCCGCCGTTCCAGGTCCCCGTCGCGGAGAGATAACTTGCTTCCGATATGAGCGCGTTTCTTGCCGCGACTTTATCGGGATCGGTGCCGATGACCGACGAAAGCGTTTTGCCGTATTCGGGATATGCGGGCAGACCGCCGTTGCTCATTTCGGCGACGGGTTTGCGCCTGTCGGTCGTACCGACGACTTCGCCGGAAAATCCTACGAGAGTAGTCGCTTTATATTCGTGTTCGAAAACTTCTTTTGCGCTCGCGCAACTGCTAAGCCCCAACGAAAGTCCGAGCACGAGGGCAAGAACAATGACGAAAGCGGTTACGGCGATCGTAATAATTCCGTTTCTCGATTTAGCGAAAGCAAGGACGGAAGCGCCGATTCCGTTTCCTCCGCCGTTGTTTGTGCCGGACGGAGGCCGTCTTGTATTTTTATCTTTCGAAGTCGCAGCCGCAACCTTCGGAGCCGATTCCGTCTTGTGCGCTGTCGGCGCGGGTCTTGCGGACGCGGCGGAAGAAGTTGCGGTTTTCGGCGCGGCGGTCGAGGACGCAGGTTTGGGGGTATGCGAGTTTACCGCTGTTCTTGACGAAGACGCCGCAGGTTTAGCCGCTGCGGTTGTTGTCGTTTTTGCCGTTTTGGACGTCGCGGCACTTGTTGCGGTTTTCGAACTTGCCGAAGGCGCAGAAGAAGCTGTTCTTGCTGCGGGTTTGGATGTTCCGGCAGACGTCGTCTTTGCATGGGAAGCAGTCGACGATTTGACGGAAGGGGCGGATCTCGCCGTGTTTGCCGTCGGTTTCTGACGGGAATCGGATTTCTTGTCGTTTTCGGACATAAAAAAAATCTCCTTTGAAAGTAGAAATTTCGTAGGACAATTATACCACTTACAATATATCTATGTCAATTGTATTATAAGTGTATCTTTTTTACGCCCGATTGTACAAATTTTCTTCTGTCAGTCGCAATCCGTGAAAGCCGTGGGACGGGACGCGTCGTAAAAATCTGTTGCATCGAAATACGGCGCATAAGCTTTGCGAAAATTGCGCAGGGAATACCCGTCGAGCGGCTTTCTGTCCCAAAACAAAACTTTGTCGTTCATGCGGGTATAGTAATCTTTTGCTCCCACGCCGCAGAACAGTTTAAAACCGCGCTTTTCGAGGTGATCGTGTTTTTCTCCTTTCGTTTCCCATTCGCCGTAAGGGTAGACGTATATATCTGTTTTGCCCACTATGGGTTCGACTTCGTAGAGCCATTTGTCCGTATCTTCCCGAAATTTCCGGGCGGATATTTTTTTCATGTGGTAATGACCGTACGAATGGCAGGCAAAACGCCAACCGCGTTTTTTAAGCGCGTTTACTACTCTTTTCGCTTGCTGCGTATCCTGTTCTTTCGAGGGGCTGTCGCGATCGGTGCGATAGCCGAGCACGCCGTCGTATCCGGTGAGACACAGCACGCCTCGCGCGCCGTTATATGAAAAATCGGGATGAGCTTCTATAAAATTCTCGAGCACCGTCACGACTTCGTTGTCATAACTAATCTGTCCGTCGGCATGTTCCGTATAGGTAAAAATGCGGCCGCTTTCGTCCGCGTCGAGACGGTCGTTCATACCTCTGTTCATTTTTTTGACGTAATAGTTTATGTCGTCGAAGCTGAGCACTATCGGTTTTTTGTTTTCGGGAAAGAGAAACGACGTTCGTTTGGCCTGTCCGTCTGCGGTATCGTAAGTTTCGGTTATGTCTACCAAAGCGTATCCTTTTTCGTAAAGAGAGGAAAGTATGGCTTTAAATTCGCCTACGGTCAGGCAGTCTGCGTCATAGCTTCCGCACATTGTGTTGTTTCTGTCGAAACCGAGTTTCGGGTAGGCGACAAGCGCGTGAGTGAAAAAGTGCGGTATTTCCGCTTTTGCGGAGTATTCGACAAGCGTATTATCAGCGACGCTTGAGTCGTTTAATCTGTGTGAAGAAGGCAAGGAAAACGAAACGGCCGTCGCAAGAATCGTGAACACGAGCGTTTTAAATACTTTCATAATGGATTGTTCCCTTCGGCGGATAAATTTCAGGACTGTTTCCGCCGCCTTATTAGTTTGTTTTTATTTATACGGTTTATTCAAATATACGTTTTATATTAAAGTGTGCTGCTTTTAATAAGGGACTCTGAGATTTTTATATGTCTTTGGTGCACAAAATGCAATGTATTTATAAATATTTTGCAATTCACAAACGCTTTTACATTTGCTATACTTAGAGTACAAAAATAGGGGATTGCCCTATTAGTCAAGATCACGGGCGGGAAGGCCCGACTGTTAGGAGGGACAATGAACGAAAAGAAGAGAATGTCCAACAATACGCTTATTGCGCTTAATGTGCCGTTCATGGCGCTTATCGCGGTAATAATGGTTGCTCTTATTGTGCTGTCGTCTGTATTTTCAAGCACGATAAGCCTGTTTCTTTACGGCGTAGGTAAGGCGGAAGTCGATCCTAAGACTTTAAGCGAAGGGTCTAAGCTTTGCGAGGATATAGTCGAAGAAGGGACGGTGCTTTTGAAGAACGAAGGGAATGCCCTTCCGCTCGGAAAAGACGAACTCGGCAAGATAAACGTATTCGGTTGGGCGGCTTACGATTGGATGACAAGTACCTTCGGCTCCGGCTTTTCCAACACCGCGCTCGAAAAGGTAAAACTTTTCCCTGCACTCGAGAAGGCGGGCGTTGAGTACAACAAGACATTGTACGATATGTATAAAAACTTTTACTCCGCTACTTCGATAGGCAGCCGCGATTGGGGCAAGAGCGATTGGAACGAATATCGCGGAGACGTGGACGTAGGCACGACTAAAAAGTTTGTGCTCCACGAGCCGGGCGCGTCCTACTATACGGACGAAGTCATAAACGAAGCGCGTGCTTTTTCGTCGGTTGCTCTCGTTGTCATAGGCAGAACGGGCGGAGAGGCGGCGGATCTTCGCTTCGAACAGACCAAGCAGGTGCAGACGAACGGATCGAATTCCACCGTTCGCGACAATTCGCGCAGTTATCTCCAGCTTTCGACCGAAGAGGAAGAGATGATTGCCGCGGCGAAAAAGGCCTGCGAGAAAGTAATAGTCGTACTTAACACGAGCAACACAATGGAGCTCGGTTTTATCGACGATCCCGACATCGACGCCGCTCTTCTCGTCGGACTTACGGGGCTTACGGGCGTAAACTCTTTGGTAAGTATACTCGGCGGCAAGGCAGAAGACGGCAGGGCGGTTTCTCCTTCGGGCAGAACTGCCGATACTTACGCTTACAGTATCGCAAGCGCGCCTTCGTCCGTCAACTCCGGTTACGGCGGAGCGCTTAAATATACGGGGCTTTCCACGTCAAACAGCTACTCGAAAGGTTACTACGACGCTTATGTAGACTACAACGAAGGGATCTATGTAGGCTACCGCTATTACGAGACGGCTGCGGAAGAGGGCTATATCGATTATGGCGAGACGGTTCAGTTCCCGTTCGGTTACGGTCTTTCCTATACGGATTTCGAGTGGAGCGTGGAGGCTATGCTCGTAAACGAGAAGCCCGTAAATCTCAATTCGGCTTCGATTTCTCTCGGCAAGGAAGACAAGATCGAGATCTATGTAAATGTAAAAAACACAGGTAATTTCGCAGGTAAGGATGTGGTCGAACTCTATTACTCCGCGCCTTACTTCAAAGGCGGAATAGAAAAGTCGTCCGTTGTTCTCGGCGACTTTGCAAAGACGGACGTAATCGAGCCGGGCGAAACGAAGCAGGTAAAACTCGAACTTACCGCGCAAGGCATGGCGTCATACGATTGCTACGACGACAATAAAAACAATAAGACCGGCTATGAGCTTGACGGCGGCTCTTATTTCCTTCGCCTCATGAAGAATTCGCACGAAGCGGGTAATATGGCGGACGGAGAAAAGAGCGTGTTCGAATACGTTGCTCCCGAGGGTGGATACCATTACGAAAACGACGAAAAAACGGGCAATCCCGTCGAAAATCGCTTCACGGGCGAGAACACGCTCGACGGCTATCCCATCGACGGAAGCAAAGAGACGACTCCCGTTAAGTACATGACGCGCGCCGATTTTGCGGGTACTTTCCCTAAGACCAAAATCGTGCGCTCGAGAAGCGCGGAAGGATATGCGGTCGCTTCGGCTCAAGCTCCGAGTGCCGAGCAGCTCGAAAGAACGGGCTTTGCAAACACCGAAATGCCGCTTACTTCCAACATACCTGTTTACACCGTAGACGATTTGTCCGACGTAGACGGATATGACGATCCGCTTTGGGATTCCGTTCTTTCGCAACTTTCAAAGAGCGAAATGTTCGAGCTCATCAGAAACGGTTACTTCAAGACGGCTAAGCTCGAAAGTATCAAAAAACCCGAGTTCGTAGATCTCGACGGACCTTTGGGTCTCAACACCCGAGTCACGAGCAATACGACGAACGAGTTTATTTCCTATCCGAGCGAGACGCTCGTAGCGCAGACGTTCAATACCGACCTTGCGTATGCGATAGGACTGAGCGTAGGCAAGGAGGCGAGAAACGCAAAAGGCGCAGACGGCAACAGTCTCGGTATACGCGGCTGGTACGGACCTGCGGCAAATATTCACCGCAATCCTTACGCAGGCAGAAACGCCGAGTACTACAGCGAAGACGCGCTCCTTTCCGGCAAATTCACGGCGGAGACCGTGCGCGGCGCGAAAAACGCGGGACTTTACTGCTACATCAAGCACTTCGTCGCAAACGACAGCGAGTCGCTTCGCGAAGGACTCTTTACTTTCATGACGGAACAGACTTTCCGCGAGATTTACTTGAGACCGTTTGAAATTGCCGTCAAGGAAGGCGGCGCGAACGCTCTCATGTCGAGCATGAACAGAATAGGCGCAACCTGGGTAGGCGCGAGTCGTGCCCTTTGCACCGACCTTATAAAAGGAGAATGGGGCTTCAACGGCAGTATCGTTACCGACTGGGTAGATACGGGTCACGCCGACTATATGCCCGTATATAAGGGTATTTGGGCGGGCAACAGCACCTGGCTCAACAACGCGGACGCTCAAAAGATATTCTCGGATTCGCAGTATGCGGACGACGCTGTGTTCGTAAAGTGCGCGCAGAACGTCGCTCATGACGTACTGTGGACGCTTTCCGATACGAACAACGTCTATGCGGCGTACGACCCCGATGCGGACACCTCGCTTTCCTCGGGTGGCTTCAAATATAACTACACTTGGGTCGTCTATATAGTCCTCATAGAGGTGGTTCTTGCGGCGGGCATAGGCGTAATGACATTCTTCCTCATAAGGAACATTCGCCGCAACAATGCGGAAGGAATAAAGGCATAATCCACGGCAAAAAAGCGGAAACGCTTTCGACACAATATATTTTAAGGAGGTCAGAAAATGACTAAGAAAAGCAGAAAGGCAAAGTCGAGTATCGCGCTATTCGCGGCTCTCGTAATGATTGCCTTGGCGATGAGCACGCTGTTTATCGCTTGCGGCGGCAACAGCATTTCTCTCGACAAGACGAGCGAAGAGATATACGCAGGCGATACGTTTAAAATCGAAGCGACGCTGTCCGATCCCGATCTCGACGTAGAGTGGACTTCGAGCGATACGAAGGTCGCAACCGTAAGACGCGGCACGGTCACGGGCGTCGGCGTAGGCACTGCGACCATAACCGCTTCCGTCGAGGGCGCTTCGGCGACTTGTACGGTTACGGTCAAGGACAGGACGGTTACTATGACCGAAAAGACGAAGGAAGTCAACTATGACGAACTCGGAGAAAACAAAACGGTCACGCTTTCCGCTTCGTCTACAGACGGCGGCACGCTTACCTGGTCGTCCTCGGATACGAGCGTTGCGACGGTAAACGGCGGCGTAGTCACTTTCGGAAAACCGCAGGCTAAGACGGCGACCGTTACGATCACTGCTCAGCGCGGACTTGCCAAAGACAGCTGCGTAATCACGGTTCTTTGCCCGTCCATTCCCGACGACTACTACGCGCTCATGAAAGAGACTAACGCAAACATCGTACAGAATCCCGGCAAGTGGTACTATCACGGCGACGGTGCGGTGGGCACGGATTACAACTTCTCCGACGCTCCCGCTTACGGCAACGAGACCCTTTCCGTCGAGCTCGACAAGTTCTCCGATCCGGCGGGCGGCAAGCGTTTCTACTTCCGTTATCAGCCCGAATTCGAGCATGAGACGAAGTACACGTTCAAGTTTACGATCGAAACGAATGTCGAAGGCTCGATCGGCTACGGCACGGCAAACTTGTTCGGCGGCGTATCCTATACCAACGTAAAACCGAATACTGCTAAGAACATTACCTATGTCGGTACGGTAAACAACAACGAACCGTTCCATGTCAACATCAATAAAGTAACCGGCGAGATTCCCGAAAAGGTATCCATAAAGATCACGAACATAGTCGTAAAAGAGTATGAGATCGGCGACGAAGGACAGGAAGAAGAACCCGAAATCCCCGATTACGAACTCCCCTCGACCTACGAGATCGTTCGCGGCACGGCAAGCGAGACCTGCGACGACGCAGGACGCTGGTTCTGGCTCGTCGATCCTCAGGACGGCAACGAGGACGTCAAGGAAGCGACTTTCGACAACGGCACGGTAAAATTCGCGCTTCACAATTCTCTTAAGGGAACGAACACCTATCATGTGCGCTATCAGCCGAGACTTAAGGTCGGCACGAAAGCTCGCGCGACCTTTACGGTCGATCTCGACGCGGCAGGTTCCGTACAGTTCGGTCTCAATAGCGATCAGAACAAAGAAGGCCATTCGAGAGACGTAGAAGTCGGCACTCCCGAAACGATAGTATTCGACTTCGTAGTTACCAAAAATACGCCGTTCGTCATTCAGGTAACGGCTACCGATAAGGAAGCGCCGATAACGATGACGGTCACTGACATATCCTTTGTCGAGAAACTTCCCGAAACTTATACGGTTACTTACGACTCGAAGGGCGGCTCGGATGTTCCCGCAGCTTCCGTTCAGGAAGAAAACAGCATTGCTACGCTTCCCGTGCCGACCAAAGACGGATTCACGTTCCTCGGTTGGTTCGATAACGAGGCGTGCGAGGGAACGGCTATTGCGGCTCCTTATACGCCGACGGCAAACATAACGCTCTATGCGAAGTGGATAGAGGACGAAGCCGAGGTTTATACGATTACGTTCGACTCCAAAGGCGGCTCCGCAGTGGAAGCTCAGACTGTCGAAGCGGGCGGAAGCATAACGCTGGCTGTTCCGACCAAAGACGGATTTGTGTTCGGCGGTTGGTTTGAGGAGGAGGCGTGCACGGGCGAGGCTCTCGAATCGCCTTATACGCCGACGGCGACCGCAACGCTTTACGCGAAGTGGCTGGAAGAATATACGGTATCGTTCGAACTTCATCACGGCAACAAGACGAGAGGATCCGTCACTGTTGCGGAGGGAAGCACGACGACTCTTCCCGCTGTCACCCGCAAAGGATATACGCTTGCAGGCTGGTACACTAACGCAGAATATTCGGGAGAACCCGTGGATAACGATTACGCTCCCACTGCGGACGTAACTCTTCATGCAAAGTGGACGGCGGACGCGGAGTATGCTTTGGCAAGCGGCGGCTTGGGCGACGCGGAAGGAAACAGAGAAGTTTGGTACTACAACTTGAGAGGTATTCAGTCTCAAGACCCCAAGGCGACCGTAAATGCGGAAACATCCGGTTATAACAACGGAGTGGTCACTCTTAACGTGACCGGCGCGAAAGCCGCGGATTTCACTAAGGAAAACGATTTGCAGCTCAGATTCGCTCCCAATTATAAGGACGGAGTCAAATATACGGTAACGTTCAAACTGACGACCAGTGTTGCCGGAAAATACAAGATTCACTGCCAAGGTGGCAGCGATCAGTCCAAAGAGATTGCCGCCGACACCGAGACCGAAATTTCCTTTACGGAGACGACGGGGTGGTTCAAGCAAGGCGAGTTCAAAGTAATGTTGCTTCGTTTTGCGCCGGCTGTGGACGGAGAAGTTACGATGACGGTCAAGGACGTTGTGGTCGAAAAAGCCGTTATACCCACCACATACGAGATCAAAGAGGGACTTAATTCCGCAGTCAAGGCGGATCCCGGCGTATGGTATTACTATGTCGGAGACGGCAAAGTGACGACGCATTTCGATCCCGCGCCTAAGTATGAAGAGGGCGTAATAACCGTTAATTGCACGGCAATGGAAAGCGCGGCTTATATGCTTCGTTACCTTCCTTGCGAGCAAACGGAAAACAAGACGTACACTTTCTCGTTTGTTGTAAAGACGGAGACCGAAGCCGATGTCGATCTTATAGACGTTCTTTCGGTAACGGGTTCGACAGATTACACAAAAACGGCAGGTGAGAACGGAGAAACCGTTGTCACGGGTACGTTCAAATATCTTGCGGGGAGCAATCCGCTTGCAATACAGTTCATGCCCGCGGCAAAAATAGAGCAAGCAGTCAAGATCACTGTTTCCGACATCGTATTCACCGAAGCGACGGAAGCGTAAACAATATTCGAAACAAAATTGCAATAAAGGAACTATAGGTCGTGAGAAAGGGTTTTAGGGTAAAAATAAAAATAGCGTTATCCGTTTTGGCGGCGATCGTCTTGTGCGTGTTGCCGTCCATCGGGTGCGTACCCGAGCCCTCGGCGGCGGACGGGAAGTTACTTCGCGACAAGTACGCAAGTTACTTTCCCGTCGGCGCCGCCGTCATGACTTACAGTCTCGAACGCTACGAGGATATACTTCCGCACTTTAACAGCATAACCGCCGAAAACGACATGAAGTGGAGATTGCTTGAAAAGACGGAGGGAAAGCCCGATTATGCGACGGCGGACGCTCTTGTCGCTTGGGCGAAGGAACACGATACCGCGGTGCGCGGACATTGCCTTTTATGGTATAAATCCTTGCCTGCTTGGCTACCCTCGAGGGTGACGGACAAGGAAAGCGCGCTGAATTACATCGACAAACATATAAGAGAGACGATGACGCACTTCGGCGGAGATATTTACGCATGGGACGTCCTCAACGAGGCTCTTAAAAATACGGTCACGCGGGAACTTTTGGAGCGCGGAGAAATTTGGCGCACGGGCGAGAGCGAAGTCGTAAGCACGGCCTCCAACACCGCAGTCGATTGGTATGCTCTGTGCGGCGAAGATTTCGTGAAGCAGGCTTTCAAGTCGGCGGACGAGACGAGAAAGGCGCTCGGTCTCGACAATGTAGATCTGTATTACAACGACTATTCTCTTAACGACCCTTATAAGCGCGAAGCGTGCGTAAGGCTCGTAAAAATGTTGCAGGAAGAGGGAATAGCCATAGACGGCGTAGGTATGCAGGCGCACTACCGATTGCCGAATTACACTAAAGACAAACAGAAGTTTTTAAAGAACTTCGAAGATTCCGTAAAGGCGTTTACCGAACTCGGGGTGGACGTGCAGATTACGGAACTCGATATTTGCGTCTATGCGAGCAAAGACGACAAGCAGGAGTTCGACAGGCTCCCGCTGGAAGTAGAGGAAGCACAAGCCGAAATGTTCGGCGCTATATTCGACATTTGCCGTAAGTACGCTACTCCTTGGAAGGAGGGTGCGGGACGGGTCAGCGGCGTCACCACATGGGGCGTGGCAGACCTGAACAATGCGCATAACACTCCCATGCACAGGGAATATCCGCTGTTGTTTTCCATAGACAAGACGGAAAAGAAGGCGTACTACGAGATTATAAACTTTTAATTTTTGAAGTATATTCATCGCGACATAGAACTCGCTTCGCTCGTGGCGTTCGCGCTACGCGCTCGGCAAGTGGCTACGTTTGTCGAGCCGAATACTCGCCTTGCGGCTCGCGGCGTTCGCGTCGCCGTATACGGCTTGCTCGGCTAAGCGGTATCGTACTAAAAAGTACGCGCCCGAGGCGACCCGTCGAATGTTGACCGTCTGACGCGCGACTATACTTTCAAAAGTACTTTATGACAGGAGGTCATTGGACAAAAATGAAATTGGATGTTTTGGTAAAAAAGCCGCTGTTTTCCAAAGTGCTTTGGATAGTGCTTACAAGCGTGCTCGGATTTATATTCGCGGCGAGCGTCGTGCTTTCGTGCGTTGCGATAAATTTGGCGTCGGCGGCTATAAACATGATGTTCGGCACGAGCAATTTCGAGACGGTTAACGACCCGAATGCCGAAGTGACCGACTTTTACAAGACGAGTTACGACTTTACGCTCAACGGCGAAAACCTCTATAAAGAGGATACGGCGATGATAGAGGAAGCCGAAGCCGCGGGAGCGGTCCTTCTTTGGAACAAGGGGAACGCTTTGCCGCTTGCGGGCAACGAGAAAGTCAGTCTTCTCGGTCATGCGTCCGTCGATATCGTCGAGTGCGGCACGGGTTCGGGATATGTCAGAACTTTCGATTACAAGGCGAATAAGACGGCGACGGTCACCATGCGCGACTCGTTCGAAAGCCGCGGTTTTTCAGTCAATCCCGCGCTTTGGAGCTTCTATCTTTCCGGAGCCGGAAGCAGCTATAAGATGATTGACTGGGATAAGACGATATGCAAGGAATGGCGCGAATGGTACGTCAACGAAGTGCCTTGGAGCGTCTATACCGACGCCGTCAAGAGTTCGTTTGCCGAGTACGGAGACGTCGCCGTAGTCACGCTTGCGAGAAGCGGCGGCGAGTATTCCGATCTTCACTACAACTATACGAGCGCGACCGATTACGTCGGAGCGAACGATAAGGGAGGCAAAGAGAACACGTCGGCAAACGGCGGCTATCTCGGATTGAGCGCGCAGGAGAAAGACCTGCTTAAAAACGCAACGACCTCCGGCTTTAAAAAAGTTATAGTCCTTCTCAATACGGGCAATCCTCTCCAAATGCAGGATTTCGAGCCGTATATGGATAAAATCGACGCGTGTATGTGGATAGGACAACCCGGCTCTACGGGCATGAACGGTGTTGTCGATCTTTTGAAAGGCAAGGATATGAAGGGAAATACTCTCGTTCCGTCCGGCAGACTTACCGATACATGGGCGTATGACAACAACTCCGCACCCGCGTCCGTAAACGACGGCAATCACCTTTACGCAAACAGCAATCTTCTTAACAGCAGCCACGGTACGACTTCGTTTGCGAGCAAGTACATGGTCTACCAGGAAGGTATATATATCGGCTACCGCTATTATGAGACCCGCTATTACGACGCAGTGAGAAACGAGGGCTTTGCGAGCGATAAAGTCGGCGCAAAACACTCGAAGGACGGCTGGAAGTACAACGAGGAAGTTGCGTTCCCGTTCGGATACGGCACGTCTTATACGACCTTTAAATACGACGGCTTCGGCGCGGTCGAGAACGGCGAAAATTACGACGTTTCCGTGACGGTCGAGAATACGGGCACATATGCGGGCAGAGAGGTGGTGCAGGTATATCTGTCCAAACCTTACACCGATTACGACAGAGAAAACAATATCGAAAAATCGGCGGTCGAACTTGTCGGCTATGCAAAAACAGGACTTCTTGCACCCGGCGGCAAGGAGACGGTGACGATTTCCGTTCCCAGAGAATCGTTCAAGACTTATGACGCCGACGGCGAGGAAACTTATATAATAGAGAGCGGCGAATACCTGCTTACCGTTGCGACCGATTCGCACCAGGCTGCAAACAATATTCTTGCCGCGCAAGGCGTAAGCGGAGAGGACAGCGTCCTTCTTTCGGGCAACGTAGATTCAAAGAAAGTACTCGGCGCGGACTTTGTAAAGAAATTCAATCTCGCAAAAGATTTTAAGACCTATTCCAAGTCCTCGCAGACGGGATACGAAGTCACGAATCAGCTTGCATCGGGCGATATCAATAAGTATGTCAACCGCGGCGACAACAAGGTGACGTATCTGTCGAGAAGCAATTGGAAAGAGACTTATCCTACCGCTCCCGCAAAACTTTCGCTCAATGCGGATATGGCAAACGATCTGCACTTCGACATCACTCCCGACGCTACGGGTTATGAGATGCCCGATGAAAAGATTTTCAAAAGCGGTTCGGCCGACGGCTATCCCGACGTCGAAGCGGGCGATCTCGTCGCATATATGTTTATGGACGCGCCGCTCTATCCCGAGAAAGTCACGGACGAAGAGCTTTTGAAACTCGTCTACGACGACGGACTTGCGTACGTCGAACATTGGGAGAGAATGTGGAATCAGCTTCTCGACCAGATGAGTTTCGACGAACAGGCGCTAATCGTCGCCAATTCCTATCACCTCATAAACGGAGCAAAGTCTATTGCGCTTCCCGATTCGAAGCAGGAAAACGGTCCTGTCGGTATCACGAAGCGTGAAGAAGCGTTCTTCGCGGTGCCCAACAAAGATACCATAGCCGGCGAAAACGGCACAGGCTGGACATGGCTTGCATACCCGTGCGCGGGCATACTTGCGGCGTCTTACGACATAGACATAGCTCGCAGAGTGGGCGAGCACAAGAGCGAGGATATGCTCTATCTCGGTTATAACGGCATATACGGACCGGGCGTGAATATGCACCGCAGTCCGTTCGGCGGAAGAGCTTTCGAATACCCTTCGGAAGATCCGTATCTTGCGGGATATACAGAAGCTTACGAGAGCATAGGCATAGAGTCTAAAGGCTGTCTTGCTTATGCAAAACATTACGCGCTTAACGACATGGAGACCAACCGCGTCAACTGCGGCATCTGGTCGAACGAGCAGGCAAGCAGAGAAATCTATTTGCGCGCGTTCGAGATAGTATTCACTGTAGGCAAGGCGAGCGCTACGATGAACTCGTTTACGCGTATCGGAACGCAGTGGAACGGCGCGTCGTATGCGATGATGACCGAAATCCTGCGCAACGAATGGGGATACGACGGACTCGTGATTTCCGACTGGGTAACGGGCGGAAGCGCCATGTCCGCAGTAGACGGCGTTATGGCAGGCACGGATACGTTCGACGGCAACTGGAAAGCCGACAAGTTTGCTCCGTACAAGACGAACGCCGCCGTCGCGCAGGCTCTGCGCCTTGCGACGAAGCGCGTCATATACAACGTAGTCCGCACGAATGCAATGAACGGAACTTCGATTTCTACAAGGGTCGTCGAGGTCACTCCTTGGTGGGAGACCGCGCTCATTACGATTTCGATAGTACTCGGCGTGCTGTTCGTGCTTGCGCTTGCCGGACTTATTGCAACGCGTGTAATAAAATATCACGTCGTTGTCAAAGAATCGCCGAACGGAGAGACGGAGAATAAAAATGAGTAATAAAAAAACTCGGATAAAAAAGGGATTCATGGCGGCGGTTGCCGCCATGCTCTCTATATGTATGTCGGTGTCGCTGTTTGCCGCTTGCGGTAAGGCGAGTTTCGTAAAGCTCGACAAGACGACGGCGACGATGTATATCGGCGACACTCTTACGCTTGTCGCAACGACGGACAAAGAGGGCGCGGAAATCGTCTGGAGCAGCGACGCTGCGCACATAGCGACGGTGGATAATAAAGGGACGGTCACGGCGCTTGCGGCGGGAGAGGTCACGGTAAAGGCTAAGAGCGGCAGCGTAAAAGCGACCTGCGATATAACGGTTGTCGAAAAGCAGGAGGAGAAGCCCGAACCTAAGCCCGATCCCGAACCTGATCCCGAATCGCCCGTGTGGCATCCCGCAGACGAGGCGACGTGTACCGAGGCCGGTAATATAGAATATTGGACTAAGGGCGGCAAATATTATGCGGACGAGGAGTGCACGCGCGAGATAGAGGCGGACGAGACGGCGATAAAAGCGCTCGGTCACGACTTTTCAAACGGCAAGTACGATTACGATTCGGCTTCGCATTGGAAAAAATGCGCTCGCGCCGATTGTTATGCTACGGATGCAAAGGTTGCTCACTCGTATTCGGACGGCGAATGTATCTGCGGAAAAGAAGATTTAAAGCCCGAGCCGGAAAAACCCGTTATGCACCCCGCAAACGGGGCTACCTGTACTGAAAACGGCAACATTAAGTATTGGACTAAGGGCGGCAAGTACTATTCGGACGAAGAGTGTACGCACGAAATAACGGAGGCGGACACGGTCATCGGCTTTCTCGGTCATGACTTTGACGGCGGAACGTATTTAAATGACGAAAATGCGCACTGGAAAGTTTGCTCACGCATAGATTGCGGAGAAATAAGTTCCAAGACGGCTCATTCTTATTCTTCGGGCGAATGTGTTTGCGGCAGAAAAGAGCCTATACCCGCAGCCGTGCCGCTCGAGAAAAAGATGAACTCCGAGGTGCGCGCCAACCCCGGTAAGTGGTTCTATCATATAGACGGAGGCGAAGGATCCGATTACGTCTTTTCTACTGCACCCGAACAGCTTCCGGACAAGAGCCTCAATGTTGCCTTCTCCGCATACAATATTTCCAATGCGAACATTAAATATTTTTATTTCCGCTATCAGCCCGGTTATGCGCTCGGGACGCAGTACACTTTGACGTTTAAGGCGAAAATGAACGTCGGCGGCGCAATTCGCTACGGAGCGCCCGCGAAAAAAGAGAGCGGCGGCGGAGACTATACGACGTTTAAAACGGCGCAGCTTGCGGCGAACACGGTAAGCGAATTGACTTTTGACGGAACGGTAAACGACGTCGAGCCGTTCTCCGTGCGAATCGATGCCGCAAATTCGGATAAAAACGTGACGTTCTCGTTAAGCGACATAAGCATCGTGAGTAAGTCTCAGGCGGCGGAACATCACTCCGCAAAAGCGGCAACGTGTACGGCGGCGGGCAATATCGAATATTGGACAAAGGGCGACAAGTACTATTCGGACGAGGCGTGCACGGAGGAAATAACTCTTGCGTCGACGGTTATAAAGGCACTCGGTCACGATTTCGAGAGCGGCGCATATCTTAAAGACGACGAAGCGCATTGGAAGAATTGCGCGCGCTCCGGTTGCGATGTATTAAGCGCAAAGACGGCGCATTCGTACATATCGGGCGTTTGCGTTTGCGGAATGAAAGATCCTGGCGCTGTCGCTCCTACTATTGCGGTCAAACACGCCGACTACTTCTGCATCGGAGCTGCCGTTCAGGCAGGAAAGCTAAACGGCGGTTACGGCGATCTCATGAAACATTTCAACAGCATAACGCCCGAAAACAGTATGAAGTGGAAAAATCTCGAAGGGACGGAAGGGACATATACTTTCAACAAGTCGGGAGACAGCGCGGACGCGCTCGTAAAATGGGCGAAGGCAAACGATGTCGGCGTTCGCGGACACTGTCTTCTTTGGTACAAGTCGCTTCCTTCTTGGCTGCACGATAAGTTTGACGGTAAGACTTACAGCGAGAGCGTAAAGGCGAGTGCGCTCGGGTATATCGACAAGAATATCGAAAATGTTATGAAACATTTCGGAGACGACGTTTATGTTTGGGACGTTGTGAACGAAGCGCTTTACAATTCCGTGACGTCGGCGAAGCTCGACGACAAGACGAAAGGCGAGTACGGCGACATCTGGCGCACGAACGACAATATGCCCGCGAGCGGTAACGATTGGGTCGATTGGTACAAGGTTTGCGGCGGTTACGAATACATAGCGCACGCGTTCAAAAAAGCCGACGAGGTAAGAAAGGCGAATAATCTTTCGGTCGAACTTTACTACAACGACTACGGTCTCACCGACCCCTATAAGAGACAGGCTTGCCTCAATCTCGTACAGATGCTTCGCGACAGCGGAGCGCCAATAGACGGCATAGGTATGCAGGCGCACTATAAGCTCGATTCGTATACGAAGGATAAGGCGACTTGGCTTAGGAACTTCGAGAACTCCGTAAAGGCGTTTATAGACGCGGGGCTCGACGTTCAGATCACCGAACTTGATATTCGATTCGAGGGAGAGCTTACGGATGAGCTCGAGACCGAACAAGGCGAAATGTACGGCAAGATCTTCGAAATCTGTCGCAAGTATGCCAAGACCGCCGGCAAGGCGCACGGCGTGACCGGCGTGACTACTTGGGGTGTTCAGGACGGCTGTAACGGCGCGTGGAGCGACGGCAAATATCCGCTTGTATTCGATACCGACAAGCAACCGAAAAAGGCGTTTTATGAGATAATGAATTTCTGACAACGCACCGATTGATATAATTCGGAAAAGAAAAGCCTCGAGATTTTTCAGTCCCGAGGCTTTTTGCTAAACGATTTCCGTTCCCGAATTTTGTATGAGCTGTTTATAGGCGCGGTAGAATGTAGAGTAGGTGTCGAAGCCGAACAGCTCGGCGACCTCCGATTTTTTCGCGCCGCCGAGTATCATTTGGTGCGCCGCCATGATCTTTTTCGATCGGACATATTGCATTATGGGAATCTTCATCTGCTTTTTGAATTCTATGTTTATAAACGATTTCGAGTAATGGAATTCGTCTGCAAGGATTTGCGTACTTATGGGTTTGTAGATGTTGGCGTCTACATAATCGATAAGCGCGTTTATGAGCTTATTGTGTCGGCTGCCAGAATGAGGCGTTTCGTGGCAAAGCATTACCATAAGCTTGCTTGCGTCCGCAACAAAAAGCGTGTGTATCTCTTCGTCCGTGTACTGTCCGATATACGAGTCGAGCGAATTGAACAGCGCTCCGAATTTTTTGGAGTTGCCGTAAAAAGAACTGCCCGATACGAGCTTTTTTCCGACAAAATCGGGAACGGCGGAATCGGGAAGCTTTAAGACGTATCTTTCATACGGCGCGCTCAAATCGACCGCGGCAAAGTGGTATTTGCCGGGCGGAATGAAAACTATGTCGCCTTCGCACAGCGGGCGCGATTCCGACTCGACCGTGTAAGTCACCTTTCCGGTTACGAAATAAAGAATTTCGTAAAAAGAGTGCAGGTGTTTGTAGTACTCTTCCGTAGGCGAACTCGGCTTGTCGAGCTTATGCGCAAAGTCGATGTTTTTGTAAACAAAATTGAACATAATGAAATTATAGCACGAAAAAAACAAAAACGCAATCATTTTGCTTCAAGATTGCAGATTTATTTGCGCGATAACAGATAAAAATAAACCTGATTATAAGCATATTTTGCGAAAAAGGTTTCATTTTCTTTGGAAATGTGTTATACTGCATTATAATGCAAACAGCAAAAAAATGATGGCATTATCGGGGATTTTTTGTTAAAGGTGAGACCAAATGAAAGTCGAAAGAATTAAAGCAATAGCACTCGATAAAAAAAACGCACAGCAATATGCGAAAACGATTGCTTGTCAACAAATCGGACAGCCTGTTAAAAAAGTTAAATATCTCGGAGGCGGTTCATTTGGCAGGGCTTACAAAATCGTCTTTCAAAATGATGAAAAAATCGTAGTCAAGTTTTTAAGAGCGAACGATATGCTTGAAAAAGAAACGCACGACCTTGATTTGCTTGCAGCAAATTGTCCCGTTAAAATTCCGAAGGTTCTGTTTTCTCGTAAGGCAGACAACGAAGTTTCGGTCGATTGTTACGGAATGGAATTGATAGAGGGTAGCAATGCTATATTTTCGCTCGGCTTGCTTTTGTCATCCAAGCGAAAGCGTAAGCAATTCGCAGACGAGGTTACGACCGCTCTGCAAAGTATTCATAGTTGTAAAAATGATAAGTTCGGAGATACTCTATGTTCTACTTATAACCGTTGGCTTGATTTCTATAAACCGTATGCCGAACAAATATTAGTTAAAGCGGAAGAAAGGTTTTCCAAAGGCGAACTCCCGAAAAAAGTTATCGAAATCATGCGTGCCGCGTGGGAGAAATTTGATATTATTTTTTCGGAAGAAGTCACGGAAGCCTGTCTTATTCACGGCGATTTCAATATCGCCAATATGATGATTGATAAAAAGCATAAATTGAGCGGATTTATCGACCCTCTCAATTCCATGTATGCAGACCGCGAATACGATTTATTTCAATTCGATAATCTTACGGGTAAAAGATTTTTTCTGCGCCAAACGTATGTTGAAAAATATGGCGCAAGCAAATTATGCGACATAAAATGTGCATTTTACGGACTTTATCATGAAGTATACAGTTACATAAAATCGGGAATGCTTGTCGGTTTCATTATGAATCCGCTTGTTAAAAATATGAAAAAGAGGCTCGCCGAATTATGATGTCTTTGGGTGCGAAAATAACGGGAGCATTGCTTAGATTATATACCTATAAGTATCGTAAAAATCATTTGTCGCTTTCCCGTTCGGTAAAATTCAAGAATAAAAAATACGCTCCGCCCAAAGGTTTTGTGTTTGGGATAAAAGATATAGGCGGCTCGAAATTCGAAGTTTTATCACCGAATAAACCGAACGAGCGTTATGTAGTCGTGCATTTCACGGCGGTGGCAGCAATCAAACAATGAATAGTATGTATAGAAAAGTCGCTGAAAAACTATCCAAACTTTCAAATGCGGAAGTTTATTCTATCGACTATAAAACGGGTGAAGAACTTGTTTACCCGTCTGTACATGACGAATGTTATACTGCGTATGTAAATCTTATTTCAACTGTTCTTAAAGACAAAAAAATAATAGCGGTCGGAGACAGTTTCGGAGCAAATGTTCTGTTGTCGATATGCCTTAAACTTCGCAAAAATAATTTTCTTCTGCCCGATGCAATAGTCTCGGTATCTTGCTGTATCGACCTTGCCGCAACGGGCAGTTCTTATGAAAAGAACTGTTATAGAGATCCGTTGTATTCTTTGCCGAAAAATCAAAGTTTCAAAGAACATGAAAAGGATATAAGACGGACAATTAAATATATAGGGGATACTTCGCCCTATGATATGTATTTATCTCCCGCGTATGCCGAATTCGACGGTTTTCCGCCCATGCTGATACAGTGCGGAGAAGCGGAAACTTCCGAAAGCGATAACGACATGCTTTACGAAAAAGCAATAAAAAGCGGCGTAAAAGTCAAGATGACGAAATATTACGGAATGTGGCACGACTTTCAGTATCTTACTCCGTTTTTGAAAGAGAGCAAACAGGCTTGGCGTGAAATCGGAGAATTTTTGAATTCCGTTTTAAGTAATGAAAAATCATTCGGCATAAAAGAAAAAAGAGATTTCGTTTAAGGAAACCTCTCTTTGGAGCTTCCGGGCGGACTCGGGACTTGCCGACCTAGTGCTTAGCCGAGCAAACGAAGTTTGCGAACGCCACGAGCCGAAGG
>CAJUGC010000001.1:0-232474 GCA_910585955.1 uncultured Christensenella sp. | reverse complement strand
TTTAAGGAAACCTCTCTTTGGAGCTTCTGGGCGGACTCGAACCGCCGACCTAGTGCTTAGCCGAGCAAACGAAGTTTGCGAACGCCACGAGCCGAAGGCGAGTATTACGAATGTGATTCGTAAGCACGGCAAAAAAAGAGATTTCGTTTAAGGAAACCTCTCTTTGGAGCTTCTGGGCGGACTCGAACCGCCGACCTAGTGATTACGAATCACTCGCTCTACCGACTGAGCCACAGAAGCATATTAAATTTTATTGTGCCTTCGGCTGTGCACTCGCTTTTGCCGATGAACCGCAGAAAGCATAATTTATATTCGTAAGTCGAATTTCGACTGCTTGATTATTTTACTATAAAAGCGGGAAATTGGCAAGTGTTTTGACCATGTATTTCAAAAAATTTCATAAGCATGAACAGGGAGAAGATTTAAGAAAAAACAGGCAAATTTCGAAGAGAAAAAACAAGCTTTGAAAATGATAGTTGCCGAATCGAATATAAAAACAAATCTTTCTTTAAAAGAAGTTGACAAAATATTTTCCGTGTGATAGAATATCCGTGTTCCTGAGAGAAAAGGGCGACCTGATCGCGAAGGAGGGAAAAGTAAAAGTTCTGCGTGCGTCAAAGAAAGAAATTTCGCGGCTGTGGACCGTTGCGCGCGCGGCTTGATTTTTATATGACCCTCTCTGCGTAAAAGGAGAGGGTTTTGATATTTTTGGGAGAGTTTGTCATGAACGAAACAAGACTTGCGCAAATCGGCATAATAGTAACGGAGAAGAGCGCCGTGGGTATTCTCAACGGGCTTTTGAGCGCCTACGGAGAATATATCATCGGGCGCATGGGCTTGCCCGTAAAGGAGCGCGGAATAAGCGTCATATCGCTTGTGGTAGATGCGCCCGCGGACGTCATAAACTCGCTTACCGGGAAGCTCGGAAGTCTCGAGGGCGTGGCGGCAAAGACGCTTTTCGCAAAGACCTGACGGGAGTAAATAAGGCAAATAGTCTTTTTAAAGGAGTGTTTTTATGAAGAAAAAGATTTTCGGATTCGCGGCAACGGTGTTTGCTATATGCCTGACTGCGTTGTGCGCGGCTTGCGGCGGCGAAACGCCCGTAACCGACAGAATGGACGTGCAACGGCTTTGGAAAGACGCGACGGGCATGGAAAGCTATCCGCAGGCTTGTCTTGTCGTAAACGGGGCGTTCGCGGCGGAGCACGCGAGCTTTGTCGCGGATTTTTCCGCGGCGCTCAAAGAGCATGACGATTGGGCGGAGAGCCACCCCTCCGAGACCGTCGCGGCAATAAACGCACACATGGAGGGCGGGGCGAGTTCGACGGTCAAATCGCTTACGTCGGACATAGTAAAGAGATGCCACATAGAGGCGATCGACGCGGGCGACGACAAAGCCGCGGTCGAAAAATATTTGGGGCTGTTTCTTGCGCTCGAGACGGAGCTTGAGACGTCTCTTATAGGCGGCAAACTTCCCGACGACGGATTCTATTACGAAAATTCCGCGGGAGGAGCAACGCCCGAAAAGGTTAACGTCTTTGTGCCCGACGGCGCGACCGCGCTTGCGCTTGCGTATTTCATGCACAGCGGAGAAAAGGTGGGGGGAGCTACGCTCGATATACACGTCGTGACCGCGAGCACGATAGGCTCGTTTGTAGCAAACGGCAGCGCGGATCTCGCGGTCATGCCGTCGAACGCGGCGGCTAAGATGTACAATGCAAACGGCAAATATAAGCTTGTCATGACACTTACGCACGGCAATCTCTACATCGTCGGCGGAGACATGAGCGGAGCGGAGAGCCTTGTCGGCAAGCGCGTGGGAGCGATAGGACAGGGGCAAGTGCCCGACCTCGTACTGCGCTATATCTTAAAACAGAAGAACATAGAGTATGTTTTTTCGGATACGGCGACGGAGGGCAAAGTCGCCATTACCTACTATTCGGACGGAGCGTCGGTTGCGCGCGCGCTTAAGGCGGGGCAGATAGATTTCGGTCTGCTTGCCGAGCCTGCGGCTTCTACCGTATACGATCTGATAAATAAGACCGACGAGTGAAAGCGCGCGGCAAGACAATTTTAAAGCGCACGCTTGTAAATCTTTGTTTTCCGCTCGTAACTGTCGGCGTCATGGTTTCCGTCTATGCCGCGGCGGCGGCTGTCGCAAACGAGAGCCTTATTTTGCCGCGTATCGGTGAAATTCTCGGCGAGACGGGAAGGCTGCTTATTAAGGGAAGCTTTTATAAATCGCTTTCGCTCACGCTCCTGCGCTCGCTTCTTGCGTTCGCGGCGGCGTTTGTGATAGGCGGTTCTCTCGGCATAGCGGCAAACGCAAACAGAGCGGTCGAAAAACTTTTGTCGCCGCTTATGGTGCTGTTGCGCGCGATACCGACCATGGCGGTCATATTTCTGCTCGTACTGTGGTTTCGTTCGAGCTTTGCGCCGATGGCGGTGGCGTTTACCATACTCATGCCGCTTTGCTATACGGAGACGAAAACCGCACTTTCTTCTCTCGACGGCGGCATTTTCGAGATGTGTAAGGTCTATAACGTGCCGAAAAAACGAGTGCTGACACATTTCGTTTTGCCGCAGATTGCGCCGACCCTTATCGAAAGCTCGGCAGGCAATCTGTCGTTTGCCGTAAAACTCGTAATAGCGGGCGAAGCTCTTGCGCAGACGGCGGCGGGACTCGGAGGCGCATTGAATCTTGCGAACGTCTATCTCGAAACGGCGCGGCTTATGGCGATTACTCTTATTGCCGTAGCAGTCTGCTTTGCACTCGAATTCGCCGTAAAACTTTTGTTGTTGCCGTCGCGGAGGTGGAGATGATAACTCTCGACAACATAGTGAAAAAATACGGAGACAGGAGCGTCTACGACGGTTTTTGCGCGAACTTCGAAGGAGCTGTGGCGATCCTCGGAAAGAGCGGCTGCGGCAAGACGACCCTTCTCAATATAGTCGCGGGACTCACCGATTACGGCGGTAAAGTCACAAAAGACGGAGACATAGCATATATGTTTCAACAGCCGCGTCTCATAAAAAATCTGACCGTTCTCGAAAATCTCGAGTTTGCGGGCGCGGACAGAGAAAGCGCGAAAAAAATGCTTGAGCGCGTCGAAGTGGGAGAGTCGCTTTATCCGAAGCAGCTTTCGGGAGGCATGGCGGACAGAGTGGCGCTTGCAAGGGCTTTTCTCAAAAATGCGGGCGTACTGCTTATGGACGAACCGTTCCGCGGACTCGACATAGGGCTAAAAGTTCGCATAATGAAGCTGTTTTGCGAGCTGCGCTCCGAACATCCGTGCGACGTGCTGTTCGTCACACACAGCCCGCTCGAGGCGGCGAGACTTGCCGACCGTGCGGCGATTATAGACGGAGGAAAGATCGTAGCCGATTTACGCGGCGAAAATATCGACGAAAAAGAAATCGAAAACGTGCTCGTTACTCTTTAGAAATCGATAGCGGTAAAAGCGAATATATTTTTGCTATTTATTCGATTTTCTTCTTGACGTTTGCCGCTTTGAGTGTTATAATTGTTATATCAAAATATTTACGGAGGTAACGGTATGAAAAAGTTAGGAAAAGTTTTGGTTTCCGTGCTCTGTCTTGCGCTCTGCGTGTTTACGCTTGTGGGTTGCAACAGTTACGGTTCGGTTCTCAAAGCGTTCGAGAAAGAGGGATTTAAAGAGTCGGAAACGGTAAGCAACATCTTTACCGATATTACGAAAGATCTCGAAAAGGACGAAATCGTCATGACGCCACATGCGCTTACGAAAGGACTTACTTGCACGGTACTCATTATCGAGTTTAAGTCGACCGACGATATGAAAAAAGCTGTCGAAGAAAGCGCAACGCTTAAGGGGCTTTTAAAGGATCTTTCGGAAAGCGATTACATAAACGGCAACTGTATGTTCGTGCCCGTTTTATGCGTATCTCCCACGGCGAAAGACGCGCTCGAAATATTCAAAAACGCTTAAATAATCGTGACTTTTACAGTAATCGAACCCCGCGATATGCGGGGTTTTCCTTTGTTCATATAAAGGCTTACGGCTTGACAAACCCTTGCCGAAAGTGGTAGAATTATTTAAAACCAACGGCTCTCGGAGGACGTATGAAAAAATACAGATGCGCGCGTTGCGGCGCGAAGATCGCCAAAGACGAGGTTAAGGACGGAAGAGTGCGTTGCGCCGTTTGCGGTTGCGTGGGAGCGGTAAACGGCGCGGGGATAGTCGTGACGCTTTACGAGGGCGAGGACGGAGAAATAGACGACGTAACCGTGCTCGGCAGTAAATACAATTTGGACAGGCACCCGTCCGCATACAAAATAGAGGGGACAAAGCTTGTCGGGTTTCGCTCGAGATTCGCAAAGGACATAGAAGTGCCGAGCGGAGTGACCGAGATCGCAAGCGGCGTATTTGCGGGAGCTAAAATCACGCGCGCCGTGCTGCCGTCCACTCTCAAAACAATAGGCGACGAAGCGTTCGCGGGTAGCGCCGTTTCCGAAGTCGTCGCGGCGGGAGCCATTGCCGGCGTGGGCGCGAGGGCTTTTGCCTACTGTAAAAATCTTTTGAGCATTGCATTTAAAAAGGGACTCAAAACCATAGGGGAAGAGGCGTTTGAAGGCAGCGGTCTCATCACCGTAAGTTTGCCGTCCACGCTCGAGGAGATAGGCGATCGGGCGTTTTACGATTGTAAAAAGCTCGTGCATACGGGGCTTAGAAGGGTGGAGAAAATAGGTGCGGAAGCCTACCGCGGATGCGAGAGCATAACCGAACTGAACCTGCCCGCGGGCGTACGCTGTATCGACGAAGAGGCTTTTGCGGAGTGCGGGCTTTTAAAGAAAGTCGTTTTGCCGAATACCGTCGAGTATGTCGGCGGCGGCGCGTTTTACGGGTGCAAGAACCTGTCGGACGTAGTTTTGCCCGCAGCGCTTTCGGAGTTCGGTACGGGCGAGAACGTGCACGGCGTGTTCGAGGGTTGCGCCCGCCTTCATGAAATAGCGCTCCCGACGGAACTGTCTATCTATCCCGACAGGCTGTTTAAGGACTGCGTTTCGCTTGCGCGCGTCTCGCTTTCGGGAAAACCGACGAAGATCGCAAACGGTATGTTCGAGGGCTGCGAGAGTCTGCGAGAAATGGATTTGCCGCTTGTTGTCACGGAAATAGGAGCGCGGGCGTTTTTTGCGAGCGCCTTGCGACGCGTTACCTTCGGCAAAAAGATCGCAAGTATCGGCGACGGCGCATTTTCCGGGACTTTGCTTGAAACCGTGACCGTGCCGGAGAGCGTGACGGGAATAGGAAACAGAATTTTCGAAAACTGTCGCCATCTTCGCAGCGCAAGCATAAAGTCGATTAAGTGCGCGCTTCCCGCATATATGTTCGGCGGCTGCACGGCGCTTACCGAGCTTTCCGTTGAAAAGAGCGTTTTCGGGCTCGGCGAGGGGTTCTTGTATAACTGCTCGGCGCTTTCGACGTTCAAGCTTCCGGCTGCTCTCGAATCCGTGGGGGACAAAGCCTTTTGCGGTTGCGACCGACTTCCGCTTCCCGTGAAAGCCAAACTTCGCGCTTTGAATCGAAAATCCTGCGAGGAGTAAAAAAGGCAATTCTATGTTTAAAAGACGACCGTATTTTTTGAAAAACAAGGAATGGTATTATAAGACCAAGCTCGGAAATACAGAGTCGTTTAAGCTGACCAAACTCGGAATGTCGATACCCAAGGTGTTGAAAAGCTATTTGGAATATTATCATATAAAGCAAGAAGATATTTTCGATTATGCGACCGATTTCGATGTGAAAACGGAATTCGATATGTGAGCAGAGGACGGAATAACCAAACGAATGAAGGCAAGCGGAGCGGACGATTCCGAAATAAAAGAAGCCGTGGATTTGTTTTTGAATATCGATGAAATCAAAAAAAAGAGATAAGGACAAAACATAAATCGCAGTTTAAATATATTTTATAGAAGTAACGCAAAAAACTCTCGAAAAATATTCGAGAGTTTTTATGAATTTTCGCAAGTTGGCGGCTATTCTTTATTCGGCGCTTGTCCGTTATGGGGAAGCCATTTGCATTCGGTAATTTCCATATCGGAAAATAATGCTTTGAATGAAGAGTTTTCCGGACTGCAGGCGTAAATTCCGAATCGAACCGAATTGATTGCATTGAACATATGGCAAATCCTCATTTGATGAAATCTTTTGCAGTCAAAAGAATTTTCGATGCAAAAATCGTTTTCTCTGCGGCTCAAACGAAACCATACGGAGTTTACCGTAGTATCTATGTCAACCGACGCCCAATCCGAATATCCGTTGTTTGTCACTACGCTTCCCAATCTCTGAAGTTGATCGTTCTCGTATTCTATGGCTGCTTTAAGCCAGTTTTCGCTGTCCAAGTACATTACGATACCGCTTTGATCGTATCGGGTTTTCGTCGCAAATTCGGTTTTCACCGTAAAAGAGAAAAATTTCTCGTCAGTGCCCGTTTGCAGTACGGGCGCGTTGTCATTGCGGAAATGATAATAAGTTCTTTGCCACAAATCGGTAAACGGTTCGGTAATTATTTCCACATGATTTTCTGCTATGCGGTACTCTTTGGGCGGTCTTGTCCAAACCATGGATTCAGCATTTATCTTCATTACGGTTTATCTCCCGTGATTACCTTTATAAAATACAATCAGTCGGCGTATTTGTCCTCGTCGCTCCAGCTGTACATCTTGCGAAGCTCCTTGCCGACTTCCTCGAGCTTATGTTCGCTTTCCAAGCGACGCGTAGCGTTGAAATACGCTCTGCCGTTGTTGTTTTCGGCGATCCAATTGCTTGCGAAAGTTCCGTCCTGAATTTCGGAAAGCACCTTTTTCATTTCCTTTTTCGTCTCGTCCGTGATTATACGCTTGCCTATCTTGTAGTCGCCGTATTCCGCCGTGTCGGAAATAGAATATCTCATGAACGAGAAGCCGCCGCGGTAGATCAAATCGACTATGAGCTTCATTTCGTGTATGCACTCGAAGTATGCGTTCTGCGGGTCATAGCCTGCTTCGACAAGCGTTTCGAAGCCCGCTTTCATGAGAGCGGTCACACCGCCGCAAAGAACGGCTTGCTCTCCGAAAAGGTCGGTTTCGGTCTCGCACTTAAACGTCGTTTCAAGCACGCCCGCTCTCGCACCTCCGATACCGAGCGCGTAAGCAAGCGCTATTTCCTGCGCCTTGCCCGTTGCGTTTTGGTGAATTGCGACGAGGCAGGGCACGCCCTTGCCCTCGACGTACTCGCTGCGTACCGTATGTCCGGGACCTTTGGGCGCTATCATAAAGACGTCTACGTTTTCGGGCGGAACTATCTGTTTGAAGTGAATGTTGAAGCCGTGCGCGAATGCGAGCGCTTTGCCTTCGGTGAGCGAGGGGAGAATGTCCTCGCGGTATATTTTCGCTTGCTTTTCGTCGGGCGTGAGCATCATGATCACGTCGGCTTTCTTTGCAGCCTCTGCGGCGGTGAGCACGGTAAGCCCCGCTTTTTCTGCGCGCGCCGCGCTCTTCGAGCCGGGATAGAGACCTACGACGACTTTGACGCCGCTGTCTTTGAGATTGAGTGCGTGCGCGTGTCCCTGCGAACCGTAGCCTATGATTGCGACCGTCTTTTTCTTCAGATAGTCGAGGTTGCAGTCCTTTGCATAGAAGATTTTAGCCATAATATTTTTTTGCTCCTTGAAGAAGAATTTACCTGATTTGCGCTTTTTTACTTTCGCACTTTAACGCGTGTATGCGGTAATTATACACCGACGGGACGAATTTGTCAAATTCTATTGACGGACAAACTCAAATTTTGATATAATAGTGGGCGAATAGGAACATCAAGGAGACAGCCATGACCGATTTTTCTTCGATATCGCTTTCGGCGGCGGCACTGTCGCTGTTTAAAAATCTCAAAAACGACGTCGGAGTAAACGCTCTTATAAAAATGTGTGCGCTTCCGGAGAAGAAAGAACTTGCTTCTTATTGGGCGGATTACTATCTCGCGTTGTGCGAAAAAGGCTGTGAAAACGGTTCGGGAGAATATTTTGACCGCCTTGTTTGCGAGGACGAAAATCCGTTTTCACTTCGTGTAGTCGGATGCGGAAACGCGGACTCGCTTGGCGGCACGGCAGAAATCGAACTTCGACTTTTAGACGCTCTTTCAAAGCTCGAACCCAATGATTTTATTTCCGTGTACGGCGAAGAGATTTCGGCTTTTCCGAAGTGGAAGGCAGGCAAAAAAGGCGTTTTTGATGTCGAAAAGCTTAAGGCGACTCTTAAACGCAAAGGTTGCGGCGTGTTTGCGAAATCGATAGCCTACTCGTACGACGTTAAAGAAAAGACTATAGTTCCGATAGAAAACGTGAATCCGATAAAACTTTCGGACTTGAAACTTTACGAGGACTGTAAAGAAACGGTTGCAGAAAACACGCTTGACTTTTTGGAAGGTATGCCCGCAAACAACGTGCTTTTGTACGGAGACAGGGGAACGGGTAAATCGAGTACCGTGCACGCCGTGTTGAACGAGTATGCGGGTAGAGGTTTGCGGCTTTTGGAGGTGTCCAAGGCGGCGATCCGCGACTTTCCGACGGTGTTTAAACTCATCGGCGGCATGAAGTGTTTTCGTTTTATAATCTTTATAGACGATCTTACTTTCGTCGAGGGCGCCGACGATTTCGCCGAACTGAAAGCCGCGCTCGAAGGATCTGTAAGCCGTCTCGACAATGCGCTGATTTATGCGACATCCAACCGCCGCCACCTCGTAAAGGAGAATTACGAAGGAAGCGCGAGCGATATGCACGTTAACGACACCGTTCAGGAACAGATGTCGCTGTCCGACCGCTTCGGGATCACCGTGACTTTCTTAAGTCCCGACAAGCGCGAATTTATTTCCATACTCAAGGAGATTCTTGACGACAGAAATATAAAGCTTGACGATACGGCGCTGTCGCTTGTCGCCGAGAGGTATGCGCTCCGAAAGGGAGGAAGGAGCGGCAGAACGGCAAAACAACTCGCAGATATGATAGAGAGCCGCCTGCGCCGCGGTCTCGACGTTGAAAACATTTTCTGAAAACAGCTTGCTTTGTATTTGACGCATAAGTGTGACGAAGATGTAACAAGATCGTTACCGTTATTTGTTGCCGTGCTCGTGTAAATATTATAGAATACAGACAAGATCGAATAACGGCAAAAATATATGTCCGCAATTGCCTAAGCGATCCTTTAACCATAGGAGAGCCGCTCGGATAACGAGGGGCTTTTTCTTATAAAAAGGTTGCAATGAGTTCGATTTTATGATATACTATCGAAATAACGGAGGAAAAATATTATGGCATACGAAGTGGGAAACGGCACTACCATAAGACAGTTGCTCGGCGGAACGGTCAAATATACGGTGCCGAGGTATCAGCGAAAGTACGTTTGGACGGACAAGCATTGGCAAGATCTGTTTGAAGATCTGTTGTTTGTCTACAATCTCGAAGCAGGGGACGTCAAGCATTTTTTCAGTACGTTTATTCTCGAAAAGCTCGGCAATGAGGGAGGCATAGACTGCTTTTCCGTTATAGACGGACAGCAACGCATATCGACGGTTTCGGCTATGCTTTCGGCCGTTTGCCGGCTGCTTATAGAAAGAGGCGCTCAAGCCCGTCATTCCATGCTCGTGCAATACCTTTCGGCGACGGACGAGCGCGGAAAATACATAAAGATAGGCAACGAAAACGTCGATCTTCTCGGCGAGATAATCGGAGACAATATAGAATTTATTTCGGCAAACGAATTGAGACCGCTCGGTACAAAAGCTTATCACACATACAGCGCGGAGCAGAAAAATATCTATAAGTGCTATATGTTTTTCTACGATAAGATCCGTAAGCTTATACGTTCGGACAGAACGGAAAGCGAAATCGAAAAGCTTATGAAATTCTCGAATTGTCTGCTTGATATGCAAATAGTGCAGATAATAGTAGACAAGGAGCAGGAGGGATATGACATATTCGAGATCCTCAATGCCAGAGGCACTCCTCTTGCCCAACACGAGCTTTTGAAGAACTACATCTTCAAGTATTACAAGCCGATAGGGGACATAGACATCGCAAAGCAGAAGTGGGCGAATATCGAAAGTCTTTTGACAGCCAAGAGTCAAAGCGCTCTTTCGAATTTCATCGATCACTATACTGTGCACAAGTACGGAAAAGCCGACAGGATAAATACCGTCTTGCGCGTCATAAAGAAAGCCAACAGCACGAACAATACCAAAGAGATACTCGAGGATCTATACAGAAAGTCTCGATTTTACAAGTGGATCATAAGCCCCGTCGATTTCAGGGACAACGACCTTTTCGACAAGATCGAGTTTACGAGCAACATTTACAGCATACTCGTCTACTTCGATCTCAAAAAACAGTCGCAATTCCGTCCGCTTATTCTTTCTTTGTTTTCGCGGCTCGACGAATACAGGCTGGCGAGCGAGACGGGTGCGGAGGATCCCGAACAGGCGGCGAGACTGAAGCGGGAGTACCGCGATTACGAAAAAAAAGTAGACGCCGCTATGACGCACCTTCTCGATATGTCGATCATCGAGCTTGTAATAAAGAAACAGCAACCCAAAGTGTTTGAGAACAAGGTGCACGAGCTTGCGAGAAACATCGAAAGCGGCGCGTGTGAGATAGATAAGATTTACGAGACGCTCAAAATTTCCATAACCTACGATATGTTCGTCAGCAGCTTCTGCGTACTCGGTTACTCCAATAAGACGGAGCTGTACAATAGGGACAGGACAAAGACCGACATTAGGCAATTGTTGCGTATGTATGAACTTTACAGGCAGGGCACCGACGAACTGACGATAGATAAAATGACAATAGAACATATAATGAACGATTCGGAAAACGACATTCACTCATGTTATATCGGCAACCTTTTGCCTCTTGCCGATTCCATTCAGCGGAAAATCGACGGCAAGCCCGAGTTTGATAAGAAAGTGCCGTTCTACCGTGAATCTAGTTTCGAGACGGTCAAGGAATTTCTGAACAATTACGGCGACGTCGGGCAGTGGAACGAAAATCTCATAAAAAATCGCTCGCGCGAACTCGCCAACACGTTCTATTATAATATTTTTAAACTTGAATAAAAGAAAAAACGCAAGGGAAAGGTCGGACTTTCGACTTGCGTTTTTTATTTGTCGCCGATTATTTATTTTATTCTTGCCACGCCGCTTTTCACAGCCGCGAGTTTTACGGCGGCGGCTACGTTTTTGTGCACGTCTTTATCGAATGCGTAGGGAATGATGTATTCGGCTGTCAGCTTGTCCTCGGGAACTGTGTCGGCGATCGCGCGGCAAGCGGCGGTCATCATATCGAGGTTGATGTCGCTTGCGCGTGCGTCGAGCGCGCCGCGGAAAATTCCCGGGAAAGCGAGCACGTTGTTTATCTGGTTCTTGTACTGCGAGCTTCCCGTTCCCACGACGGCGGCGCCTGCATGGAGCGCCTTTTCGGGAAGTATTTCCGGTATGGGGTTCGACATCGTAAAGACGAGAGGATCTTTCGCCATACTGCGCACCATGTCCTCGTTTACCACTCCGGGAGCGGATACGCCGATAAATACGTCCGCGCCTTTCATAGCGTCTTCGAGTTTGCCCTTTACGCCCGCTTTATTCGTTTTAGCCGCTATTTCCGCTTTTGCCGCATTGCCCGCATTGTCTTTATCGAGCACGCCTTTTCGGTCGCAAACCGCAACGTCGCCGAGTCCGAGTCCCGTAAGAAATTCGGCTATCGCTATCCCCGCGCTTCCCGCGCCGTTTATGACCGCTCTGACGTCGGAAAGTTTTTTGCCGACAAGCTTCAAGGCATTCAAAAGGGCTGCGCCGACGACAATGGCCGTGCCGTGCTGGTCGTCGTGAAAGACGGGAATGTCGAGCCTTTTTTCAAGTTCGCGCTCTATTTCAAAGCAGCGGGGAGCGGATATATCCTCGAGATTTATACCGCCGAAACTTCCGCCGAGAAGTTCTACGGTGCGGATGATTTCGCCTGCGTCTTTCGATCGCACGCAAAGCGGTATTGCGTCTACGTTTCCGAACGTCTTGAAAAGCACTGCTTTGCCTTCCATGACGGGCATACCGGCTTCCGGTCCTATGTCGCCGAGTCCCAATACCGCCGTGCCGTCGGTGACGACTGCGACTGTATTCCAGCGCCGAGTAAGCTCGTAGGAAAGCTCGGGCTTTTTCTGTATTTCGAGGCAGGCTTCGGCAACGCCGGGCGTATAAGCAAGCGACAGAGAAGCCGTGTCCTTGACTTCGGCGCGCGCCCGAGTTTCGAGCTTTCCGCGCCACTCATAATGTTTTTTAAGGGATTCTTCCGCTATGTTCATGATATTTTTCTCCTATGACTCTGCGTCCATAAAGAGTATAGAGAAAAAATGCGGCAAAGTCAAGCGGTTTGCTTTCCGTAATAAGATAAACATACCGCCGCGCAAATAGCAAATAATAAATTTGCAAATATCGTACAAATCAGTTGATTTTTTTCGTCTTTATATGGTATACTAAAATCGATGTGCTATCTGCGCAGGCGGATTTGGAAGCGTGCGTAAAATATGAAGTACGGAGTTTATTATGGACAGAAAAGAAAATTTCGACGAAGAAACCATATATACCGAAGAAGGAGAAATCACGCTTAAAGGCATAGGCAGGTTTTTAAAGCGCACATGGCTGCGCACTTTAATATACTTGGCTGTCGCTCTTGTTATTGCGACGGCGGCGTTTGCCGGCTTTAAGTATATAGGAAAAACAGTGTATTCGGTAGCCGCAACCGTAGAATATTCTTTCCGAGGGATTTCGCAGGGACAGAACCCCGACGGGTCTGTTTTCGATAAGGACGACATACGTTCGATAAACAATGTCCGCAGTGCCATAGACGAGACGGGGCTGGGCGCAAAAATTCTCGCAAACGGCGATCTTACAGCGGCGCGAAATCATATTTCCGTTACGCCTATTATGCCGAACGAGTATGTGCAGAAGTACAACGAATTGATTGCAGGGGGAATGAGCTCGGCAGACGCATACGCTCAGCTTGCGACAATGACTTACTATCCTACGAACTTCGTAATAAGTCTTCGCAACTATGAAGAGCTCGGACTCGATAAAACCGATGCAAACAATCTCTTGGACGCACTTTTAAATGTCTACCGCAAGTGGTTCGCAAACGAATTTTTCGCGGCGGTATCGCTCAGCGACAAAGCTTTTACCATGACGGTGGATCCCGAGAATCCGCTTATCGATTATATCGACTTTGCCGATAGTTTCGACGCCAACTATGCGACTTTTTCGAGTTATCTTACGGAAATGGTCGCCGAAGCTCCGCAGTTCAGATCGGAAAAGACGGGTATGCAGTTTGTCGACTACAGTGAAGAACTAAGTTCTCTTCAGACGCAGGTGGCAACCTTAAAGGCGTTCATCACGAACAACAACGTATCTAATAATATCGAAAATATGCGTTCGTCTACGCAGAATCAAGTAAGCCGACTTACGCGGGAATCGACTCGTCTCGAGGGGATCATTCGAGACACTCGCGCGCAGATAGACAGTATAGAGCCGACGGTCGTTACTATCGTAAGTCCGAGCGGTACGACGACGACTTCGTCCTATCCGCAGATATATAATGATCTTCATAAGGCGCTTCAAAGCTATATTGAGCAAAAATCCAACGTAGATACTCAGCTTGCCGAGAAGGAAGAACTGCTTGAAAAGATACAAAGCGGCACGGGCGCGAGCGCCGACACAAAGGAGAAGGCAGACAGTATGCTTGCTCAGATAAGGACGGGTTCGGTGGATTTTATCGCCCGACTCAACGAAGCGAGCAAAGAGTACGCGGAACAGCTTGCGGGTTCGGACAGCTTCAAGATAGTGTCGCCTGCTTCTTATGTGTATACGAGCAGGACATTCCCGACTTTACTTGTTTATATTGCGGCGGTAGCAATTGCGATATTGGCGTCGTTTGTCGTTACGTTCGCGCTGGGCAAACGCAACAAAAATCGCAAGAAAACGGAAGAGAAAGTTGCTTCGCAAATTTCTTCCGAAGCAAAGGAAAACGATTAAAATAACGAAAACATGAGGGCGTGAAAGCCCTTTTGTTTTATGAGAGATAAAGACCTGCGCTGCGGCTTGGGAGGAATAAAAAATGTACGGTTTTGTAAGAGTGGCGGCGGCTAGTCCGCGAGTGACCGTGGCCGACGTAAAGGCGAACGAGAGGGAAATAATAAAACTCATCGAAAGCGCTAAGGAAAAAGGCGTTTCGCTTATCGTATTTCCCGAGCTTGCGCTGTGCGGATATACCGTCGGAGACTTATTGCTTCAGTCTGCGCTTATAAAGGCGTGCGAGGAGGCGTTGCTCGGAATTGCGGGGCATACGAAAGGCATTGCCGCCGTAATCGGTCTGCCGCTTTCCGCCGGCGGAAAACTTTACGACGCGGCGGCTGTGCTTTCGGACGGCAAAATCATAGGTGCGGCCGCCAAAGCCAACATTCCGAATTACTGCGAGTTTTACGAGGCGAGATATTTTGCCTCGTCGGGAGCTCCGAAAAGCATAGAGATAGGAGGGAGCGTCGTTCCGTTCGGCTTCGGGCTCGTGTTTAAGGAAAAGCGCGACCCGAGGTTTTCGTTCGGCGTGGAGATATGCGAGGATATGTGGGTGGCTTCCTCTCCGTCGGCGGCTCTTGCAAGGGGCGGCGCGAGCATAATATGCAACCCGTCCGCATCGGTGGAGACCGTCGGCAAAGCAGAGTTTCGCCGCACGCTCGTAAAAGCACATTCGGCAAAACTCTTGTGCGGATATATTTATGCGGATTGCGGCACGGGCGAATCGACGACCGACTGCGTGTTCGCGGGACACAGGCTCATTGCCGAGGACGGCGCGCTCATTGCGGAAGGCTCACTGTTTTCCGAAGGTTTGGCTATAAGCGAGATAGACGTCGAAAAGATAGATTTCACGCGTAGGCAGACGAATACATTCTCGGCAAGCGACGACGAGGGCATAACATATGTGCCGTTCGAGGCGGCGAACTTCGACGGCAGTCTCGTGCGCGAAATTTCGGGTACGCCGTTCCTTCCCGAAGAGGGCGACGAGGAGCGTGCGGAGCTCATTCTTTCGTTGCAGACGGAGGGTCTGAAAAAACGAATGAGCGCCTCGAATACGAAAAATCTCGTCGTGGGAATTTCGGGCGGCTTGGACAGTGCGCTTGCGCTTCTCGTCGCCGTACGGGCGGCGAGAACGCCCGAAAACGTGACGGCCGTCACTATGCCGTGCTTCGGAACGGGGAAGCGCACGCTCAAAAACGCGCGCGCATTGTGCTCTGCGCTCGGCGTGAACTTCAAGGAAATTTCCATAAACGAGGCTGTGGAAAAACACTTCGAAGATATAGGGCACGATAAGAACATTCGCGACTCCGTATACGAAAACGCACAGGCAAGAGAACGCACGCAGGTACTAATGGATATAGCAAACGGCATAGGCGGACTTGTCGTCGGAACGGGGGATATGTCGGAGCTTGCGCTCGGTTGGACGACGTACAACGGCGATCATATGAGTTCTTACGGCGTTAACGGTTCTGTTCCGAAAACGCTCGTCGAATATCTCGTGCGCTATGCCGCAAAGAAGCTCAAAGGCGAAGCGGGTAAGGCTCTCGAAGATATTGCGAATACCGAAATAAGTCCCGAGCTTTTGCCGCCGGACTCCGGGAAGATCACTCAAAAGACGGAGGACATACTCGGCAAATATGTCTATCACGACTTTATATTATATCATGTCGTGCGGTGGGGACGCTCGCCGAAAAAAATCATGTATCTTGCTTTACAGGCGTTCGGCAAAGAAAAGCGCGACGAAATAAAAGCCGCAATGAAGGTCTTTTATTCGAGATTTTTTTCTCAGCAGTTTAAGCGTTCGTGTATTCCCGACGGCGTAAAAGTCGGCGAAATTTCGCTGTCGCCTCGTTCGGATTTTCGTATGCCGTCAGACGCGGTCGGCAAGCTTTGGATAGAAGAGGTCGAAAAGCTTTAAAGGACGGAATATACAATACGAAAACGGCACGCTTAAGAGTGTGTCGTTTTTTTATATCATTTATGGTGCATTCGGCGTACGGTTGTGTTACAAAGTTGTTATAGTTTCCATATATAGGGTATTTTGCTTGACTTTCGGGGGGGGTAATGGTAGGATATTAGCGAGGATACAGGAATGACTAAGAAGGCAAAAAAGCAGATTCTGAATATAGTTTTTCTTGTCGTACTTATCGGCATAACCCTTGTCATACTCGTGCTTTCGAACAGTGAATTGAATTTTGCGAATATATTCTCTTTCCTGCAAAGTGCGAACGTATGGTTGCTTCTTGTCGCCGTCGGCTGTATGCTGTTATACATACTGCTTGAGGGGGTGAGTCTCCACGCGGTGTCGAGAAAGATAGGACACCGGGCGAAGTTTCGCTCGTCTGTCGCATATGCCGCGGCGGACGTATACTATTCGGGCATAACTCCGTCCGCGACGGGCGGTCAGCCCGCGTCGGCGTTCTACATGGTAAAGGACGGAATGGATGCGGGCAAAGCGTCGTTTGCGCTCGTGTTCAATCTCATGGCGTACACGGCGGCGATAGTCATAATAGGCGCGGTCGCGTTTGCGCTTCAGCCGTTTTTGCTGTGGGATTGCGGCGGCTTTACCGTCTTTCTCGTAATGCTCGGCGTGGCGCTACAGCTTTTGCTGCTCGGATTTTTCATAGCTTGTATATGTTGGCATAGGGCGGTCTTGAAGATAGGCGGCGGCATAGTAAAGCTGCTTGCCAAAATGCGTATAGTAAAGAACCGTGAAAAGTGGCTGGATAAGATTGCGACGGAGGTGGACAAGTACCGCTCGAGCTTTCACGAAATGCGCCGCAGACCGGGGCTTATAATAGGGACGCTTGCTTTAAACGTGTTGCAACGTGTTTCTCAAATTCTCATTCCGAGTTTCGTCTGTCTTGCCGTAGATCCTTCCGCAAGTTTCGTCAAGCTGTTTGCCATGCAGGCTTTCGTTACGCTGGGTTATAACTCCATTCCCCTTCCGGGAGGAGTAGGCGCTTACGAATATCTGTTCCTGCGCATATATGCGCTTTCGTTCGAACAGGCGTTTGTTCTTTCGGCGATGATGGTGACGCGTGCGATATCGTATTATCTGAGTCTTATTGTCAGCGGCGTATATACGCTTACATATCACATCGTGCTTATGAAAAAAACGCGAGGCGGCGACGCCGAAAACGAAAGATCGGACGATGGAAGCGTCCTGCCTACAGTTGAAAAAAGCGTTTCGAATGAAGAAAACAAAGATGCTCTTTCGCCGGAGGAAGGGAAAACAGAAATTTCCACGGATGAAACGGGCGAAGGAAACAAACAGGCGAAAGCTTTGTCAGAGGAAGAGAAGAACTAAAGTAAGCAAAGAAAACGATAGGAACTTATCGAGAGGTTACGATCATGAAAACAACAAACAGCAAAGTGGTAGGGTATTGGCACTACGGTGTCATTCTAACATATTTGTCGGTAATTTCCGCAATAGTCGGAATGTTTCTTTCCGTCGCCGTCAGCCCTTTATGGGGCGTAGTGTGTCTGTTCGTTTCGGGAATTTGCGATTCCTTCGACGGAATAGTGGCTCGGTCGCGTAAAAACCGCACCGACGACGAAAAATCGTTCGGCTGTCAGATAGACTCGTTAAGCGACATGATAGCTTTCGGGATCGCACCCGTAATGATAGGTTGGGGTATGGGTATGCACAAATGGTATTACATAGCGGTTTTCGGACTTTTTGTAATGTGCGCGCTTATTCGTCTCGCCCATTTTAACGTCAAAGCCGAAAAGCCTGCCGTCATGATTTCGGAGTCGAGCGAGCTTGCGGAGTGCGCGGCAACGGTTACGCCTGCGCAAAAGAGGGGATACGAGGGCTTGCCTGTGACAAACGTAGCGGTCGGTTTGCCGGTGTTCTTTCTTGTGGCGACGATGTTTCGAGATATATTGATAACCCACATCATAATGGCCGCGGCGTTTTTCGGGTTTTCTCTGTTGTTTGTTCTTCGCTTTCGCGTTCCGAAACTCGGTTGGCGCGGTATAGTCATAACCATTACGATAGAAGTCGTGATAGTCATAGCTCTCGCTCTTATCCGCACGTTTGTATGCGGTGTGCCGCTTGTATAATGAGACAAACGCTCGACAAACAACCTACGGCAAAAGGCGTGCGGTTTTTATATTACAATCCTTTCGGCAGGCTGTTTTTACGGCTGCTTACTTGGAGACCTCTTTCCCGTATTGCTGGCAAATATCTCGACAGTAAACTTTCTCGTCGCAAAATAAAGAAATACATCAAAAAGCACGACATCGATATGTCGAACTTCATACAAGAGGATTACGCAAGTTTTAATGCATTTTTTACGCGAAGGATAAAACCCGAACTTCGCCCGTTCGATCGTTCGCCTGCTTCTTTCGTCGCGCCGTGCGACGGAAAGCTTACGCTTTATGAAATAGACGACGAAACCAAATTCGAAGTCAAGGGATTTGAGTATACCGTAGAAACGCTTTTGAAAAACAGGGAACTCGCTTCGCGTTATCGCGGCGGATTCTGTTTTATTTTCAGACTTGCCGTCGAGGACTATCATAGATATTTTTATCTCGACGACGGGATAAAAGGCGAAAATGTGTTCATAAAGGGGCGGCTCCATACTGTACAGCCCGCCGCGCTCGAAAAGAAACGCGTGTTTACCGAAAACTGCCGAGAGTATACCGTGCTCGAGACAGAGCATTTCGGTGCGGTGACGCAGGTCGAAGTCGGAGCTATGATGGTCGGACGCATAGTCAATCTGCACGGCGAACATTCGTTTAAGCGAGGAGAAGAAAAGGGGCGATTCGAATTCGGAGGATCGACGATCATTGTTCTTGTCGAAAAGGGGAAAGTCGTTCCCGATGCGGAACTTGGAGAAAATACGGCTGCGGGGAAAGAAACAATCGTAAAGTGCGGAGAAAGAATAGGAGTCGGTATAGACGAATAAAAAAGACTTCCCTTGCGGATAAGGGTAATATACTCATGTCTCGTGTCGTTCATTTCGAAACGACACGGGATTTTTTACATATATATTGACATTTCGGCGAAAGAATGGTATAATTACTTTAGGACTTGTTATTTAAAGTAAATATCGGCAATATGATAATCGATAAGAAAAGTGATGTGTATGAAGCGCAGACTTGCGAATATGCTCTGACAGAATCAGTGGATGCGAAATGTATTAACTCGATTGAAATATGAAAAAGGTGCGCAGGCATATGGAACACATCCTGGAAACATATCATTTTATTACAATTGCGAATGAGCGGAGGACGACGGATATTATTTTGTAGACGATTGCGACTACGGCGAAAAGATAGAATATATTCCGAAAGACCCTGAAAGAGAGGGTTATACGTTCGGTGGGTGGTTTAAGGAGCCCGAATGTATCAACGAATGGGATTTTGAAGTAGATATTTTACCTAAGGAAAAAAAGGAAGAAAAAGAAGTTCACATAATCGGCGAAACGTTAATAGAGGAGGTGGCGATTTACCAAGAAACAATTTTGTACGCAAAATGGATACAAAAAGGCAATGGAAACGAGTAAAAAACGGAGAACTTAAAAATGGCAAAGCCTAAGCAAAAAAAGTATGATATAATAAATAAAATGCTTGACGGAGACAATATTTTCGAAGACACAAGAGAACCGTCTGCGACAGTAAAGTTAATAACACTTATATCGAAAATAATAGTCGTGATTGTTATTTTTGGCTTGTTTTGCTTTGGCGTCGGTATTTTTCTTGTCGGCGGCTGTAAGATAATCAAAGAGTTGGAAATACATGAGGAAGGATATTTTCAGTATGTCATTGTGGGCGAAAACAATCGCAATCCGGATAAAGACAACAGTGCTGTCGTAGCTATTGTCGGGTTTACGGAGTCGGGCACGCAACAAGAGATTATTGAGTTTCCTAGAGAAATAAACGGTATTCCCGTGCAATATATCGGCTATCGCGATTACAGTACATTTCAGGAAAGTTTTTATCATTTGAAAAGCGCCAATCTCAAAAAAGTGTATGTTCATGACAACATTAAGTTGGTTTGCAGAGAAGCGTTTTGGTATTTCGGTGAAAACGAGCAAGATTTGGAAATCATGATTTGTGCGCCGCGAAGTCCGTATCGCATTTTCATAGAGCACAATTACGGAGAATTTTATACATATAAATCGTTGTTCGATTCGGAAAGTTTTAACGAAAATGTTTATTGGGGAAATATAGTTTTTATGAACAACTATTCCGAAGAGATAAACGGCGGGTATTATAGTTTAGACAATATTTCGGTGGGAGAAAGAATCCCCGCGCCGTTTACCGCTCCTGAAAGAAACGGGTATGAATTTACGGGGTGGTATAAAGAGCCCGAGTGTATAAACAAATGGGATTTCGAAACATCGCCCGTCATAGACGTTGACACCGAGTTCAGACTCTACGCCGGTTGGCGTTCCATATAAATAAAGAAAATACAATGAAAAACAAAGGAGGAAGTACAATGAAAAACAATGTTCGAACAAGTAGGACGAGGGCACTCTTATTCACGTTTTGTTTCGCGATAGGCTTATGTATACTCGCAGGTGCGTCTATGCTTACTGTAAATGCCTATACGGGAGACAGTGGACATTTGTCGAGAGAGGAGTTGCATTCGGCAACTTTGGCAAATTCGGTTAGTTCAGATATTCCTGCAATTACGGTATTAATGCATGGATTAGGCGGTGATGCAGGAGATTGGAGCAATAATTTCACCGGCGCGAAAGGTAGCAGTACTGCCTTTGCCGAAGATTCAAACTCCATTATAGAAAATATGCGTCGGACTTCTAAATCCGGAATTAAGTTATATAGAGCAATTAACGATTCAAGCGGTTTAAAAATTTACTCCGAGTATAGCAATAGTGCTTTAACAAAGATTAATGATTTCTCGTTACATACCGTCATAGTTGTTCAACTATATACTTGGATGGATATGGAGAAAGTTTATAAAAGTTTTCATAATGTTATTGATAAAATATCGTATGACTATTACATAGAAAAGGGCGTTTTGCCGCGTATTAACCTGATTGGACATTCAATGGGCGGTTTAATAAATTTGCAGTATGCAATAGAGCATCCCAAAAACGTGGCATCGCTCGTCAGCTTGGGCACGCCGTATAACGGCAGTAGCTATGATAATCCCATTGTCGAAATGTTTGGGGTTACAGATTTTAAGCAACAACAGTGTATTTCCGGAACTTGCGGACATGATTACTATTTTTGCAACCAAAGCACTAGAAAAAATACATGGAACACTGTATATTCGCAAAATCGCCACATCAAATTTCTTGCTTTGAGCGGCGAAACATCATTAAGTCTTATAGAGCATATCGTATGGACTAACAACTATCTCGAAGATTATATCGGGGAAGGTGCAGCGATCGGCATAAGAGCGGTATTCGGCTCTATGCTTACCATAAATATTGCCGCAGGTTTTTTGCCGGGGGATATTTGCGTGGATACCGATTCGCAAAAGGCGAAAGGCTATGACGGCGTAGTAAATTATAACAAAGTATTCACGTCGTCAAACTGTAACGTAAATAAACGAAGTCAACCGCATGTGCCTATTCCGCATAATTTGGAGACTTATGATGCGGATATGATTAACTGCATATTGAAAGTCATAGATTACGGTAATAATACACCATATAACAGTTACACGCAGCATGGCATAAAGACAAGTATTATTGCCAAATCAAAAGGAAAGTGGTTGATACAATTGACAAACAATACCGGTAGTTCACGCAGTTTCGAGTATAACCGAAAAATGTGTTTTTATGGGGACGCTCAAAAATGGAGCGGATTGGGGCACATTGCAAATACGGATACTCTTGCTCCCGGGGCTTCGACCATATTGGAAATAGAGGAATACGGAACGGCAACAAGCATAGTTATATCATACGACAGCGGTAACACCAGATACATATTCTACGCCAATGAGCTTGACGGCACATCGTGCACGATGTCCTCGAGCGGTAGCACAAAGGCATATTATAGTTATACTCAAAACAGCATTAAAGCGGGAATTCTCTCTAAATATGACGGCAAATGGACAGTTAAACTTACAAACAACACGGGAAGCAAACGAGAATTTTATTACAATCAAAAAATGTGTTTCCAGGGGGACGCTAAGGATTGGACAGGTCTTTCCGACATTGCGAGGACAGTGACTTTATCAAACGGCGAATCTACTATTTTGGAAATAGAGGAATACGGAACGGCAACGAGCATAGTTATATCATACACCTCCGGCAGCAGACGGTACATATTTTATGCAAATAGCCTCAGCACGACGGGAACAATGCAAAGCTACAGTAGTACCATACAATATTATTCGTATACTCAAAACGGTATGCGAGTAAGCATATTAGGTAAAAACGCGAGTGATTGGATAATCGAATTGACAAACAATACGGGAACCAATCGTGAGTTTGAGTACAATCAAAAAATGTGTTTTGAGGGTGATGCGAAAAATTGGAACGGACTATCGCATGTCGCTACAACCTTGAATATTGCAAACGGTCAGTCGTATTTCATTGTAATTCAAGAGTACGGAACGGCGACAAGTATAGCCATAAGCTATATGGACGGCAATTATAGAAGAGTGTTTTATGCCAATAAGCTTAATACTGATGGAACTATGACTGCTTACGGTAACACAATAGATACGACGCAAGCTCCGGATGAGTGCATCGCCGAAGGGACTTTGATTACGCTTGCCGACGGAAGCAAGAAAGCGGTCGAAGATTTGTCGGGCGACGAACAGCTGCTTGTGTGGAATATGAAAACGGGAAATTTCGACAGCGCGCCTATACTTTTTGTCGACAGCGAACCAATCGGACACTACGAGGTCATAAATCTTACATTCTCCGACGGAACTACCGTAAAAGTCGTATCCGAACACGGATTTTGGGACGTCGATTTAAACAGATATGTCTATCTCGATAAGAATGCTTCGCAATATATAGGACATAGGTTCAATAAGCGAGCCGAAAACGCCGACGGCACATACGGTTGGACGGAAGTGCAGTTGATAGGCGTGGATATAAGCGAGGAAGTGACGACGGTTTACAGCCCCGTCACATACGGACATCTTTGCTATTATGTAAACGATATGCTGTCTATTCCGGGCGGAGTTGCGGGACTGTTCGATATCTTCGAGGTGGATGACGAGACTATGGCAATCGATGAAGAATCGTTCGCCGAAGATATAGCGACATACGGCACATTTACACACGAAGAGTTTTATGAGTTCTATCCTATATCCGAAGAAGTGTTCGAAGCGTTTAACGGCAAGTATCTTAAAGTAGCGATAGGCAAAGGACTTATAACCTATGAAAGAATATGCGAGCTTATAGAAAGATACGCGGAATTTTTTTAAAGTAATATGTTTTTAAATAAGAGAGCTTAAAAAACAAACCCCGAAGTCTTGAGTTGACCTTCGGGGTTTCTGTATAAAATAAAATTGTCATTTGTTCTCGCTTGGGGAGATGTTTACGGAAATATCGCGGAGTTCTCCGTGCTCCGATTCCTCTTTTTTTCTCAGCTCCTTAAGCCGCTGTTTGAAGTCTGCGCGATAGGCAAGAGCCGTCTGCCCCTGCGTGCTTTTGAACACGCGGCAAAAGTAGGCGGGATCGGAATAGCCGCAGCTTTTCGCTATCATATTGATGTCGAGCTCGGTCGTTTCCAAAAGCTCTCGCGCTTGCTGCATACGCTTGCCGATTACATACTTTACGGGAGGGATCCCGATTTCCTGCTTGAATACATGAGTGAGGTAAAAGCGGTCGATGTTGAGTTTTTTACACACTTCGACGAATGTTTCGTCGGAAAGGTAGTTGTCGTCGAAATATTCTTTGGCGGCATAAAAGACGTTCGAGCTTTTGTGAGGGCGAAGAGTTACGGGCATTATGCGCACGAGAAGGGTCATGACGGAAGCGAAAAGCGTTTCTATAAGCGATTCGCCTGCCGGAAGCTTGACGCTTTTTTCGCGCATCAGCTGTCTAAGCGCCGCTTCCGTAATCCCGCGATAGTCGCCGCTTGCGCAAAGCCTTATGCCGCCGCCGTAGAGGCTCGCGTCGCCGTACAACCGAGCGTTTTCTACGAGCATACAGGTAAGAGAACTGTCGGGAAGTTCGCCGATATCTACGCTTATATCGAGGTTGTAATTTATCGCCGCCACGTCTCCGCTTCGGGGAAGGAATGAGCGGGAGTCAACACGAAATTTGGCGCCGCTTCGAGAAAAGAACAGCACCAAAGTAAGGCTCTCGTTTTCCCATTCCGATTCGCTTCGTATCGGCAACGTCCTGCCGATGTAAACGAGTCTCGGGTCTTTTTTGAAAATACGTTCTTTCATGTCAGATTCTGCGTTTCAGCGCGCCGAGATTCGTAATGCGTCTGTAGTCCTCTATGCCGTTTCGGGCAAGGAATTCTTCGGTGAGCGCCTTATATGCGAGAGAGCCGCTGCTTTTCGGTTCGAACTGCATAATGGGTAATCCGTAAGAGGGAGCTTCACCGAGGCGTACGTTGCGCGGTATCCTTGTACGGAACACTTTTTTTCCGAAGAACTTCAATATCTCTTCGGTGACGGAGTTGCAAAGATTGCTTCTCGGATCGAACATCGTAAGCACGACGCCCTCGACCTCGAGCGGCGGGTTAAGATATTTTTTCGCGAGCTTTATGGTGTTCATGAGCTGGCTGAGTCCCTCGAGCGCGAAGAATTCTCCCTGAATGGGAATGAGTATGCTGTCGGCTGCCGTAAGTGCGTTTACGGTGAGAAGCCCGAGAGAGGGCGGACAGTCGATTATTATGAAGTCGTATACGTTGCGAAGTGGGGAGAGAGCCGTCTTTAAAACCTTTTCGCGGTTCTGCTCGGAAACGAGTTCGACTTCCGCGCCGGCAAGGTCGATGTTCGACGGAATGATGTCGAGTTTCTCGACTCCCGTGCGGTGGACGACTTCGTTGGGCGACGCGTTTTCGCAAAGCATGGAATAGACGGCTTGCTTTATTTTGCGCTTGTCTATGCCGAGGCCGCTGCTGGCGTTGCCTTGCGGATCGATATCGACAAGAAGCGTACGCTTGTCCATAAACGCGAGGTACGCGGCGAGATTGACGCTTGTGGTGGTTTTACCTACGCCGCCTTTTTGATTGGCTATGGCTATGATTTTAGACATCTGCGCCTCCGTTTCATCGCTTATTTTAGGATTACTTTATGTAATTATAGCATTTTTTTATGGAATATACAAACTATTTCATTGACTTTTCGCAAATATTTTTTTCTTTGCGCGGCAATTGCGGCGCTTCTTTGAAAGCGACGTATTTTTTTCTGAATGCGTTTATATCGCTTTCGTCGTAAGAAAGCTCTGTTTTAAAGTAGTTTTCAAAACTTCCGCAACGCGCCTTAACGGCGTCTATCGCTCCTTTTACATATTCGGGTTTGGCTTTTATAAGCGCGAGCAGAATATTTTTGAAATGCCGCGGCATGGGAAATATGCGAAGCAGAAATTTTTGCGGCATGCGTTTTTTTCTTTGGAACTTGTCCGAAGCGCAATAGTCGTCGATTATGATCTGCTCGTCTACGCCGCAAAGACCTTCGACGAGCATGGAGATAAGACCTGTTCTGTCTTTGCCTGCGTTGCAATGCCAGAGCACTCCGCCCTCGGCATTTAGAAGTATGTCGAAAAAATTTCTGAGCCGGTTGCGGGAGCTTTCTTCGAATAGGATTATTTCGTACATACGTTTCATGTAGTTGTCCGCAGTGCCGAATTCCGCTTCTATTCTGCGGCTTTCTTCGCGCATTGTGCGCGCCATGCTTTTCGAGTGAGTTATGCCTGCCGTTGCCGTGCAAACGAGCGGGAGGTGTATGTGTTCTATTCCCTCAATCGGAGAGCAGAAATATTCTTCGCGCTCTCTGTCGGTGCGTAGGTCGATTATTGTTTTTATACCGAGATCTTTGAGGCTTTCTTCGCTCGAGCGGGGCAGATTGTAAAGTCTCCCGCTGCGGAACAAAAGCCCGCGCTTTATTTCGCCTCCGTCCTTTGTCGGCAGGCCTCCGAGATCGCGGGTGTTGTTAAGCCTTTTCAGTTTCAATCTCTCAAATTGCATCTTCGCTTTCCTCGAATATATTATACCCGTTTTTTTGCGGGCGTGTCAATGTTTTTTTTCTTAACCCTTAAATATGCAAGCGCGAAATTTGCGGAGAAAGGTATAACTTTTCAAAAGGTCGGTCAAATACTTTGACAATGATATGATTTATGATATAATGTAAACGTAGGAGTTTGCGGTAATGAACCTTGTCGAATTTCAAAACGTAAGTTTCGCCTATAACAAGGGCTATGCCTCCGAGACGCAGGCGCTTGACGGCGTGTCTTTCTCTGTAGGGGAAGGCGAATTCGTCGCGCTCGTAGGACACAACGGCTCGGGCAAGTCTACAGTGGCGCGGCTTATGAACGGGCTGTTGGAACCGACTGACGGAAACGTCGTAATAGACGGCATGGAGACGACCGACAGACAAAAACTGTTCGACATTCGCAAAACGGTCGGAGTGGTTTTTCAAAATCCCGACAATCAAATGGTCGCTTCCATAATAGAGGACGACGTCGCGTTCGGACCCGAGAATATCGGACTCGATCCCACGGAAATTCGCGAGCGCGTCGATTGGGCGCTCGAATGTGTGGGAATGTCCGAGCACAAGAAGGGAACGCCGTTTAGGCTTAGCGGCGGTCAGAAACAGCGAATCGCTATTGCCGGCATACTCGCCTTGAAACCGAGAGTCATTGTGCTCGACGAATCGACGGCAATGCTCGATCCGGTGGGACGGGAAGAGATCATGAACGTCGTCGAAAAGCTGAATAAGGAAGAGAAGATCACCGTCGTCATGATCACTCACTTTATGGAAGAGGCGCTCAGAGCCGACAGAATGATAGTTCTCTCGGGCGGCAAAGTGCTTATGGACGGCGGCAGGGAACTTTTCGAGCGTGCGGACGAGCTGACGGCGGCAGGGTTGGATTTACCTGTGGCGGGCGACGTGGCGGAAAGGCTGAGAAAAGACGGAGTGGATTTAAAGGCGGGCATAACCGAACCCGACGAGCTTGTAGAGGCGCTATGTCAATTAAAGTCGAGAACTTAAAATATGTTTACAGTAAAAAGACGCCTTTCGAAAAGGTGGCGCTCGACGGCGTGACCATGGAAATCGAGGACGGCGATTTTTTCGGTATAATAGGACACACTGGAAGCGGCAAGTCTACGCTCGTCACGCACTTCAACGCGCTTACGAGGGTGCAAAGCGGCAAGATATATCTCGGTGAAACAGATCTGACGCCCAAAAAGATAGATTTCAAAAAAGTGCGCTCGACTGTCGGTATGGTCTTTCAGTATCCCGAATACCAACTGTTCGACAAGACCGTCGAAGACGACGTGGCGTTCGGTTGCAAAAATCTCGGACTTTCCAAAGAGGAGTGCAGCCAAAGAGCGCGGCAGGCGATAGAGCTTGTCGGACTCGATTACGAAGAAATAAAAGACCGCTCGCCGTTCGAGCTGTCGGGCGGACAAAAGCGCAGGGTGGCTCTCGCGGGAGTTCTGTCTATGCGCCCCGAAATCCTTGTGCTCGACGAGCCGACGGCGGGACTCGATCCTCGAGGCAAGCGCGAGATAATGGAGCTTATCGTAAGCATACGGGAGAGCTGTCCGACGACGGTAATGATAAGCCATAACATGGACGAAGTGGCGGGTTTTTGCAATAAGGTCGCGGTCATGGCGGAAGGGAAACTGTACGGGGTGTTTTCTCCGAGCGAACTGTTTTCGCAAAAGGAGCTTTTGGAAACTCTCGGACTTGCCATGCCCAAAATCACCGCTCTTGCCGAAAAGCTTCGGGAAAGGGGCTTCGACATCGCTCGCGGCATAGTCCGTCCGGAAGTGCTGGTAAGCGAAGTCGAGCGCGTTCTTTCGTCTTGAAAGCATATTCATCGCGTGATACGGGCTATGTGCTTCTCGCCGCATACTCGCTACGCTCCGTGGCGTTCGCGTCGCCGTATAACTTCGTTGGCGTTCGCGCAACGCGCTCGGCTGAGAGACGGCTCGCTCGGCTACGGGCGCAGTACCGTTTAGTACCCAATCCGAGGGACTCGTCGGCAGCCGCCCGTCTGACGTGAGACTATACTTTCAAAAAAAATTTTAAAAAGGAGATAACGGTCATATAGATGCGTGACGTGAGTTTCGGACAATATTATCCCGTATCGAGTCCCGTGCATAGGCTCGATCCGCGCACAAAACTTCTTGCGTCGATAATATATATTGTTACGCTGTTTTTCATAAATACGTTTACGGGATTCGGCATAATGGCGCTGTTTTTGCTTATCGTCGTGCTCCTCTCGCGCGTGCCGATTGGTAAGGTGTTGCGTTCGGTGAAAGCCGTACTTTTTCTTTTGATCTTTACGCTTATAATATCGTTTTTCTTTTACCGCGGTTCGCCCGAAAATCTTATTTGGGAATGGGGCGTTATACACCTGTATTGGGACGGACTTTGGAGCAGCCTGAAACTTTGCATACGTTTGCTTCTGCTTGTCATGGGTCCCGCTCTGCTTACGCTTACCACTACGCCCGTCGATCTTACAAACGGACTCGAAAGCCTTTTGAAGCCCCTTGCGCTCATAAGGCTTCCCGTGCACACGTTGGCTATGATAATGAGTATGGCGCTTAGGTTGATCCCTACGCTTATGGAAGAGACGGACAAGATCATTTCGGCGCAGAAAGCGCGATGCGCGGAGTTTGAAAGCGGCAATATCTTTAAGCGTGCCAAAGCCATGCTTCCCGTACTCATTCCTCTTTTTGTCTCGTCGTTCCGACGCGCCGACGAACTTGCCGACGCTATGGACAGTCGGTGCTATCGCGGAGCCAAGGGGCGCACAAGAATGAAAGTGCTTAAAATGCGCGTAGGCGATTGGCTGTCGCTTCTTTTCATGGCGGCGCTTCTTACGGCCATGTTGTTTTTACGATACAACTACTTCGATTGGGCGTTTATTGCCTTTTTGCGGTGAACCATGCGCTATAGGGTAGAGCTTGACTATATAGGAACGGATTTCTGCGGCTGGCAGATCCAGCCCGAAAGAAGAACGGTGCAGGGCGAATTGGAGACCGCGCTTTTCAGACTGACGGGTGAAACCGTTTCGGTCACGGGGAGCGGACGGACGGACGCAGGCGTGCACGCTCTCAAACAGACAGCGCACTTCGATTTGTCGAAAGAATGGGAGACGGCGAGACTTTCGGGCGGACTTAATCATTTTCTGCCGAGCGCCGTTCGAGTGCAAAGCGTAAGTCTTGCGTCCGCCGACTTTCACGCTCGATTCGATTGCGTCGAAAAATCATACGTCTATCTCATGTATCGTGCTCCGGAAAGAGCGGTGTTTGCGGACCGCGCCTATGTTGTCGACGAAAACATCGACGTTTCGAGAATGGACGAAGCGGCAAAACTCTTTGTCGGAGAAAAAGATTTCTCGGCGTTTATGGCGGGCGGCTCGGACGTAAAGACGACGGTGCGAAAAGTGACGCGTGCGAGCGTCGGAGAAAGAGGCGGCTTCATTGTGTTCGAGGTTGCGGCAAACGGTTTTCTCTATAATATGGTGCGAATTATGACTGCCGTGCTCGAAGCGGTCGGGAGAGGAAAGTTCGCGCCCTGCGATGTCGAACCTATCATGGAGAGCGGCGATCGCTCACGCATAAAGGGTATCGCGCCCGCGTGCGGACTCTATTTGAAAAGTCAAACGTATAAGGAGAAATAATGGGATTTTTCGACAGATTCAAAAAGAAAGAGAATAAGAAGGCAAAGCTTGCGCTCTGTCTGTCGGGCGGCGGTGCGCGCGGATTTGCGCACATCGGAGCGATCCGAGCTTTCGAGGAAGAGGGCATAGACTTCGATCTCGTAGTCGGAACTTCTGCGGGAAGCATTGTGGGTGCTATGTACGCGGCGGGCAAGACCGCCGACGAAATGACGCTTTACGGCGAGACCGTCAACATGAAAGCCATTCACAACGGCATAATCTTTATGCCGAACGATACGGTCGGCATTGCAAAACTTGTGACGGACTTTATAGGAAATTTAAGGATAGAGGAGCTTAAAAAGAAATTCGCCTGCGTTGCCGTAGACCTCGTCGAAGCTCGGCAAATAGTCATGGACAGCGGAGAGGTCGGCTCGGCTTGCGCGGCTTCGGCTTGCGTGCCCGTCTTGTTTAAGCCGGTGGTGCGCGGCAAAACTCACCTCGTGGACGGAGGACTGCTGAATAATATCCCGTCCGACGTTTGCCGAATGTTCGGTGCGGACAAAGTCGTCACTGTCGACGTAAATCCGACGCGCGGCGGCGGAACGCCCGATCTCGGCGTAATTTCCGTCGTTAAGGCTACGCTCTCCATCGTTACGGCGAACTCGTCTATAATGGGACTTAAAAATTCGGATATAGTCATCGCGCCCGATCTCGGCAAATTTTCGTCCTCGTCCAAAGACGGCTGGCAGGAGATGATACAGCTCGGCTATAACGAGGCGCGAAAGCATACGGAGGCAATAAAAGCTCTGTTATAACAGTACATTCATCGTGTCTGACACGCGACTGTACTGTTATAATATAAAATATTTATGCTTGGAGGTCATGTTTGTAAAAAATGAGCAGAGCAAATGAAAAGAAAAAGGCGCTTATTTTGAAGCTTATCGTGTTTGCCGTACTTTCGGCGGCGCTTCTTATAAGTCTTATTTGGCAAGATAAAATAAACGCCGCGCTCGGGCTTACGGGCGTCGAAGAAAACGAATACGACGGCATGAACACCGACGCCGTGCTTTCGGGAAGCGGCGGAGATCTCAATCTTCACTTCGTCGACGTCGGGCAGGGCGACGCCTGTATAGTCGAACTTCCCGACGGACGCAATATGCTTATAGACAGCGGTTCCTCAGATAGAGACGATAAGCTCATTTCTTACATAGACGAGAACATAAAGGACGACGACGGCAAGACTATAGGCGGCTTCGATATAGTGATAATGACTCACTCGGACGAGGACCATTGCGGAGAAATGGCGGACGTGCTCGGGCGTTTCCCTGCAAAAGAGGCGTTCTATCGTCCCAATCAGGAAGCTACGCGCAGCGGTTTTTCCGACCCCGGCAAAGCCGATTTGTACGGCAATTACAACGGCAAGAGTACGAAGGCGTATGCTGAAGCTATAGGCGCGGGCTATGCGGGCGGCGCGAAGGGCATAGTAACGAACGCGCTCGACGACAGCCAAAACGTCATTGCTCCCGAAAACGTCGCTCGCGGCGAGGAGGGCTATTACGAAATAAATTTCTATTCGCCTGTAAAGGACAGCTACGGCGACTATAACAACTATTCTCCGATAATCGTGCTCGAATATAACGACAATAAAGTCGCGCTTTCCGGCGATGCGGAAAAGGAAGCCGAAGCCGATTTCGTCGAAAAGGCGAAGGCGGGCGAGGGAAGATATGCGGCTTTTACCGAGGAGTTCACGGTGCAGGCGATAAAGCTCGGGCATCACGGCTCGCGCACGTCGTCGTCCGAGGACTACCTCGAGACGATGACTACGGCCGCTTCGCGCAAGGACGTTCGCATAATAATAAGTTGCGGCAAGGACAACAAGTACGGACATCCGCATGCCGAGGTCATGGAGCGGCTCGAAAAAATGGGCTTTTCGGACGATAACATCTTGCGCACGGACATAAACGGAAGCATTGCGATGAGCATCAAGTTCGACGAAGCGTCGGGCGAGTATGCGCTGTTCGTGGGAGCCGATGTCGTGCGCGTCGACACAGCCGTCGGCTTCGGAGCGGTCAAGCTCACCTGGTTCGAAATAGTCATAGTTGTCATAATTCTTTCGGCAATAATAATGTTCGTCATGCCGCTGCTGACAAGAAAACGCAGGAGATAAAAATATGGCTTGGTTTCAAGAATGTACTTTTTATCAAATTTATCCGCTCGGCTTTTGCGGCGCGGAAAGAGACAACGACTTTAAGACGCTTTCGCACCGACTCGGTTTGGTCGAAAGAGAGATCCCGCGGCTGAAAGAACTCGGCTTCGGAGCGGTGCTGTTTAACCCGCTGTTTTCGTCGTCGCGGCACGGATACGATACGGCGGACTTTCGCGTCGTCGACAACCGTCTCGGCGACAACGCAGACTTCAAAAGAGTGTGCGACGCTCTTCATGCGGCGGATATTCGCGTCGTGCTCGACGGCGTGTTCAACCACGTCGGGCGCGAGTTCTTCGCCTTTAAAGACGTGCGCGAGAAGAGAGAAGGCTCTCAGTATAAGGATTGGTTTAAAATAAATTTCGGCGGAAACAGCGCATATAACGACGGCTTTTGGTACGAGGGCTGGGAAGGGCACTACGACCTCGTAAAGCTCAATCTCGAAAATTACGAAGTGCAGAAATATATTTACGACTCCGTGAGGTTTTGGATTGACGAGTTCGGCATAGACGGCTTGAGGCTCGACGTCGGATACCTCTTGCCCGAGTGGTTTCTGCGCGAGCTTACCCGCTTTTGCAAGGAGATAAGACCCGACTTTTTCGTCGTTGCCGAAGCCATACACGGCGACTACAACCGTTTGCTTAACGCCGGCGTCGACAGCGTGACCAACTATGAGTGCTACAAGGGACTGCACTCTGCGATAAACTCGGGCAACCTTTTCGAGATAGAGCACTCGCTTTCAAGGCAGTTCGCGAACACGCCGTGGGCGCTCTACAAGGGAAAGCACCTCATGAACTTCGTAGACAACCACGACGTGCCGCGCATTTACTCGGTTTTAAACGACAAGCGGGACGTGCCCGCGGCGTTTGCCGTGCTTATGGTTATGCCCGGCATTCCGTGCGTGTATTACGGATCGGAGTACGGCGCGGAGGGGCAGAAAGGAGACTGCGATGAGCACCTTCGCCCCGCAATGAGCGAGATTGACACCAAGGCGCACCCCGAAATATACGAGACCGTTTCGCGGCTCATCGCGCTCAAAGCGTCGAGAAGAAGTCTTAAGTACGGTTCTTACGACAAGGTCGTTTTAAACAACAAGTACTTTTGCATAAAGCGCGAGGACGGCGGCGAAAGGACTCTTCTTGCCGTCAACATTTCGGACGAGCCCGTGAATATGAACGTCGGCGGCGGACTTACCGACCTTTTAAGCGGAGAGTCTGCGGGCGACAATATAACTGTCGCGCCGCATTCGTTCGTAATTCTGGGAACAAATTAGTTTAATGAAACCGCATTCATCGCGTGATACGGACTATGTGCTCCTCGCCGCTCGGGCGCAGTACGAATTTGTACAGCAACCCGAGCGACTCGTCGCCTGTTGCCCGTCTGACGCGCGACTGCGCTTTCAAAGTAAGTATTATAATAAAATTTTTATCGAGAAAAAATTGTGACAGGAGGTCAGGTATAATATATGAAACAGTTTAAAGCGGAATCGAAAAAATTGCTCGACATGATGATCAATTCGATCTATACGAACAAGGACATCTTTCTGCGCGAGTTAATATCCAATGCGTCGGACGCCATCGACAAGCGTCGGTTTTTGTCGCTTACGAATTCGTCTCTTGCGGACGACTTCAAAATTACCATAGTTGCGGACAAGCCATCGCGCACGTTAACGATTTCCGACAACGGCGTCGGTATGACGAAGGACGAGCTTGAGAACAATCTCGGCACGATTGCCACTTCCGGCACGCTCAAGTTCAAGCAGGAGCAGCAGCAAAACGACGACAGCCTCATAGGCCAGTTCGGCGTCGGCTTCTATTCGGCGTTCATGGTCGCGGCGAAAGTCGAAGTCGAGACTCGCTCGGTAAATGAAGAGAGCGGCTATAGGTGGACAAGCTCGGGCGCCGAAGGCTATGACATCAAGTCGTGCGACAGAGCGGAAGCGGGCACGACGATAAGGCTCACGCTCAAGGAAAACGACGAGGACTGCAACTATTCCGACTATCTTTCCGAATATAAGATTCGCTCGCTCGTCAAGACCTATTCCGACTACATTCGCTATCCGATAGTCATGGACGTAACAAAGTCGAGAAAGGCGGACGGCGGGGACGGTTACACCGAATATACGGAGACCGAGACTCTCAATACGATGACGCCCATTTGGAAGATGGCGAAAAAGTCGGTCAAGAAAGAGGACTACGACAAGTTCTACCGCACGACTTTCCACGACTTCCGCGCGCCGAGCCGTGTCATAAGCGTGAACATAGAAGGCAATATAAACTATACGGCGCTTCTTTTTATTCCCGAGAAGCAACCCGTAAACTACTATTCGAAGGACTACGAAAAGGGACTTGCGCTGTATTCGAGCGGCGTGCTCATTCAGGAAAAGTGCGCAAAGCTGTTGCCCGATTGGCTCGGCTTCGTGCGCGGCGTAGTCGATTCTCCCGACCTTACGCTCAACCTCTCGCGCGAGGTGCTCCAGCAGGACAGACAGCTTCGCTTCATTGCCGACTCTCTGCGCAAAAAGATTCTCGCCGACTTCAAGAAGTGGCTTGGGAGCGACAGGGAGGGCTACGAAAAGTTCTTCGCCGAGCTAGGCGAGGGCGTAAAATACGGCGTTTACGAGAACTTCGGAGAGAAAAAGGACGAACTTAAGGATCTCATTCTGTTCCGCTCCTCCACGGAGAAGAAAGCCGTCACGCTCTCCGAGTACGTCTCGCGCATGAAGGAAGGGCAAGAGGGCGTTTATTATGCCTGCGGCGAGAGCGCGGACAAGATAGACGCGCAGCCGCAGCTCGAAAAGATAAAAGCCGACGGTTACGAAATTCTTTACTGCACGCAGCGAGTGGACGAGTTCTGTCTCATGGCGCTCGGCGAGTATGATAAGAAAAAGTTTATAAACGCGTTAAAGGCGGGCGAGCATACCGAAGAAAAGGAAGAAAAAAACGAAGACATAAAAGCCCTTCTCTCCGATTATAAAAAGTTGCTTGCAGGTAAGGTCTACGATGTGAGAATGTCCACGCGACTCGTTTCGCACGCGGTGTGCCTCACTGCCGAGGGCGAAGTGTCGATAGAAATGGAGCGCGTGTTCCGTGCGAGCGGCGAGGGCGTTCGGGCGGAAAAGGTGCTCGAACTTAACCCCGAGCATGAGCTTGTCAAAAAGCTCATCGAAAGACACAAGTCGGGCGAGGGATTCGAGACGCTCGCTCTCACGCTGTACGACGAGGCGGCGCTTATGGCGCTCGGCGAAGTGGACGACCCCGCATCTTTCGTCACGCGCATAAACTCGCTTATGAAGTAAAGTGAAAGTTTGGTGAATATTGTTTTTTCGGCGAGCCTTTGTCTTGACAGCGGCTCGCCTTTAATCTATACTTAATCGTAGGGATATGATGATACGGAATCATCCGAAAAGCGAAAGAAGGAGAAGCGTATGTTTTCGACGAAAAGCAGATATGCCTTGAGAATAATGGTCTTTCTCGCGCGGCGGCGGAACAAACTCGTTTCAGTGAGCGAGATCGCAAGCGAGACGGGCATTTCGGCAAAGTATGCGGAACAGATAATGAGCATACTAAAACGCGCGGGGTATGTTACGGCAACGCGCGGAAGCTTCGGCGGATATGCGCTTGCGGGGAGCGCCGACGAGTATCGCGCAAGCGACATTTTGAGGCTAATGGAAAGTTCGACGGAGCCTGTTCCGTGTATAGGCGGAAAATGCGACGCAATCGGCGACTGCACTCTTAAAGCTATGTGGAACGAACTTTACTACACGGAAAAAGCCGTGCTGGAAAAATACACGGTCGCAAAACTCGCATACGGCGATTGATATGCGCGATGTATATAAAGAAAAAGCAAACTGAAAGAAAGACTTTACGGAGGCTGTTATGACGAAAATTCTTATTGTCGACGATGAAGAAATGATACGCTCGGTGCTCGCCGAATATGCGGACTTCGAGCATTTCGAGCACGACGAGGCGGCGGACGGAATGCAAGCCGTGGAAATGGCGAAGGCAAACAACTACGACGTCATCATAATGGACGTCATGATGCCGAAGCTCGACGGTTTTTCGGCAGTCAAGGAGATAAGAAAGTACAAGGACACGCCCGTCATAATGCTTTCGGCGCGCGTCGAGGAGTACGACAAGCTTTTCGGCTTCGAAATGGGAGTGGACGATTACGTCACTAAGCCGTTTTCTCCAAAAGAGGTCATGGCGAGAATAAACGCGATTTTAAAGCGCGGAAAGATAGGAAGAACAAAGATAGTTTCGGACGGGCTTGTCATAGACAAGGCGGGCAGAAACGTCTACGTCGACGGGGCAAAAGCGGAAATGACGCCCAAGGAGTACGAGCTGTTGTTTTATCTCGCCGACAACGAGGGCATCGCCGTTTCGCGCGAAAAGCTGCTCGAAGAAGTTTGGGGCTACGATTTTTTCGGCGACGACAGAACGGTGGACACTCATATAAAGATGTTGCGCTCCTCGCTCGGAGTATATCGCGACAAGATAGTCACGCTTCGCGGACTGGGGTATAAGTTGGAATTGTAATGCGGGAAAGGGAAGGGCAAACTAAAGAACGCGTACCGAAGCCGTCCATGGCGGACGCCGATCTTTTGGGCATAAGGAGCATACAGTTTCGCACCTGGCTCTCTTTTGTCGCGCTTACGGCCATCACTCTCGTAATTCTATGGTCGGCGCAGATAATTTTTCATATTACTTCTTATAGGGATATGAGCAAAACCGAGATCGCCCGCGCCGGAGACAGACTTTTTGCCGAAATAGGGATCATCGGTTTCGGAGACAGGCTCAGAGCCGACGCGATAGAGGGGGGCTTTTCCGCAGTCGTCGTAAATATGAATCGAGGCGCTGTCGAAATGTACGCAAGCTCGAACGGCACGATGGCTATCGACGAAATAGACGCCGAACTGTTTGAAAGCGTTTTTGCCGAGGGCGGCGAGTTTAGGCGGCGGCTGTCGTCCGATCCCGACGGATACGTTTATATTGCATCCATAGAAAGCAGAGGCAATTTTATAATTTACGGCAGAATGACGGAAGGCTATGCGCCGAGAATTCTTTGCCTTATAAAGCCGTACACGCAGAACGGTTCTGCGGTCGTAGTCCTGAGGAAACAGCTCGTTTTCGCTACGGTCGTCTGTATGCTCATAAGTATGTTTCTCGCGCTCATGTTCAGCCGTAAACTCGTAAAACCGATCACGAAGTTTTCGGCGACGGCATTGAAACTCGGCGGAGGCGATTTCAACGTACGCTTCGAGGGTAACGGTTGGACGGAAATAGACGAGCTTGCCGAAACTCTCAACTATGCCACGGAGGAAATGGGCAAGACCGAGACGCTTCGCCGCGACTTCTTCGCGAACGTCTCGCACGATTTGCGCACGCCGCTTACGATAGTGCGAGCATACGCCGAGATGATACGCGATATATCGGGAGAAGATCCCGAAAAGCGCGCTGCCCATGCGCAAGCAATAATAGACGAGTCGGATAAGCTTACCATGCTTGTCGGCGATATACTCGAACTGTCCAAGCTCCAGGCGGGCACGAACGAGAATACTTTTGCCGAGACGGAGATAGGCGAACTTGTAAGAAGCGTCGCCGAAAGGTTTGCGGGGACTGCCGAAAGCGAAGATAAGACCGTGGTCGGAGAAATAGATTGTACGTCGAAAGTCGTCTGCGACAAGAGACGGATCGAACAGGTACTGTATAACCTTATAAGCAACGCGCTTAATTATTCGAAAGAGGGCGGCACGGTCACGGTGAGGGCGAAAGAAACTTCGCTTTGCGTCCGCGTCGAAGTGTCGGATACGGGAAGCGGCATACCGGAAGAGGAACTCAAATCGGTTTGGGACAGATACTACCGCGCCTCGCGCACGAAGCGGGCGACAAAGGGGACGGGACTCGGGCTTTCAATAGTCAAGAACATACTTACCCAGCATGACGCTCGCTTCGGAGTCGAAAGCGTCGTAGAGGGCGAGGGCGTCATAAGCAGCGGAACTACATTTTGGTTCGAGCTTAAAAAATGCGAGTCTCCAGCGCCGATTGCTTCGGAAGAGAAAAAGAAAAAAGGCGGCAAAGCCGGCGACAAGATATAGCAAGTATTACAAAAGCTCCTCTGCGACGTATGCCGCAAAGGAGCTTTTGCAAAGATAGGAAACTAATGAGGTTGCCTATATGATACAATACGATTGTGACAGCTGTGTGAAATCCGCGCGAAAAAGCAAAGAAATAATATTGTTTTGCGCCTTGTTTGCGAAAACGGTTGATTAAATTATAAAATGCGTGTATAATGTAAAACAAAGCTTATATACAAAACAGAGAGGAATTATGCTAAAAATAGCCGTTGTAGACGAAGACAGAGCATTTGCCGAAAGTATAAAAAATTATGCGTGCCGCTACAGCGAAGAGTGCGGGGGGGGGGACACTTTCGAAGTAAAAGCGTTTACGGACGGCATAGAATTTTTTGCCGCGGCGCGAACGCTATACGACATAGTATACATAGGCTGCGTCATGTCGAAAATGGACGGAATGCGCGTGGCGAAAAAGATTCGCGAATACGATGCGGAGACGGCGCTCGTACTGGCGGACGAGGATGTAAGCTACGCGGTGAAAGGTTATGAGGTGAGCGCCGCCGACTTCTTGAAAAAGCCCGTTGCTTTTTCCGCGTTTACTCAGGGACTCGTAAGGATCATGGAAAATCTCGAAAATTCGGAAAAGGCTTTGAGCATAAGAGCTAAGCGAGGCTATGCGAGAGTGGCTGTACGAAAAGTCGAGTACGTCGAAAAGGATAAGAATTACATAGTATATCATACTTATTCCGGCGACATACGCGAGCGCGGCGTTATCGGAGAAAAGAAGGAAATTTTGACGTGCGCGGGATTTTCGAGGATAAACAGCGGGTGTTTCGTCAATCTCATGTTCGTTAAGCAGGCGGATGGTGCGTCCGTAACGGTGGGAGATCGGATACTGCCCATTTCCAAGAGTTGCAAGGGCGAATTTTACGCCGATTTCGAAAGGTATTTGAAAAATCAAACGCGTGTCTGACATCATAAAACAACAAGCTCGGCGAGACTGAATAAGAGTTTCGCTTTTTTCTTTACGGCGGTTGTTTCCGATGGTACAAATAAAAACCGCAAACCCGCCGAAATATACCAAACCTATTGAAAGTGTACGTTCTTTCTTCTATAATTACGCTGTGTTTTAACGACACAAAATATATAAGGAGAAAGTGGACATGAAAGTAAAGACAGAAAAACGCGGTTTTGCGTCTTTTGTCGGGATTGTCGTCGCCCTCATTTTGGCTGTAAGCCTTATTACGGTGCCGGCATTCACGTCAAACGCAGAGGCCGCAAGTACGTCCGGCAATGCCAAAACGTACGAAAGTCAATACGATTCACTCGAGGACACGATTCAGGCGGGTAAAGACCTGAACCTCGAAATTGCGGCGGAGGGCTTTATTCTTTTGAAGAATAAGGACGGCGCGCTTCCTCTTGCGAAAGACGAGAGAAAAGTGACCGTGCTCGGCGCTCAGGCCGACAGCCTTGCTTACGGCGGCGGCGGATCGGGAGGACAGGGAACTCCCGGCAAGGACAGCAAAGTCGCAGGCAAAAAGACCGACATATTCGACGGTCTCGAGGCGGCCGGCATAACCGCAAATCCCCGTATTCGCGACAGATACCTCACTGTCAATCCCGTAGCCATGGCGAGAGAGCCGAGCTCTTTCAGCACGAACTACAGAGAGAGCGGTCACTATATGGAAAAGGTGACGACGGGAGGCGAAGTCGAATTTGCGGGCAATTCCTATAAGTCGATTGCAAACGGTTCGCTTGCGGGCGCAGACGGCAATCTCTATATGTACGACGACGCTGCGATCGTAGTAATATCCCGTTCGGGCGCGGAAGGCGCGGACAATCCTTCGCATAACGTAGACGGACATTCGGACGTAAACGAGCACTATCTCGAGCTCGACGACGCCGAAAAAGAACTTATGGCTTATGCTAAAAAGCATTTCGGAAAGATAATAGTCATCATAAACAGCCCTGCCGTAATGGAACTCGGTTGCCTCGAATATGACGACAGCGTAGGCGCTATACTTTGGATAGGACAGCCGGGCTGGAACGGCACGATGGTAATCGGCGACATACTTACGGGCAAGATCAATCCTTCGGGCAGAACTGTAGACTTCTACATGACCGATTTCACGTCCGATCCCGTATGGTATAACTCCACCGACTATACGCAGGCTCTGTACGCTCACACGGGCGAATACAGAAACGACGACCTCGGCGTAACGATCGCTCCTCACACCATTCCCATGGGCAAGACGGACGGCTCCGAGGCGACCAACAATCAGGAAATGATCGACTATGCCGAAGGCATTTATGTAGGCTACCGTTACTATGAGACGGTGGCTGCCGAACTCGGCGAAAAGGGCGAAGAATGGTATAGCAGCAACGTCCTCTATCCTTACGGACACGGACTGTCTTATACGAATTTCACCCAGAAGATAGTTAAAACGGAAGGCGACCTCAAAAACGCAAACGGCAAAGTTACCATAAACGTAGAGGTAAAGAACACCGGTTCCGTAGCGGGAAAGGAAGTAGTTCAGCTTTACAGCACTCCCCCTTACACGAAGGGCGGTATCGAAAAGGCGGCGGTAAACCTCGTCGGCTTTGCAAAGACGGGCAAGCTTGCTCCCGGAGCAAGCGAGACGGTCGAAATCGAAATAGCGGTCAAAGATCTCGCTTCGTTCGACTACAACGACAAGAACAAAAACGACTTCTGCGGTTACGAGCTTGAAAAGGGCGACTATGTGCTTTCGATAAGAAAGAACTCGCACATTGCGCTCGACAGCAAGACGCTTTCTTGCGAGACGGCTCTTACCTGGGACGAGGACGGCAACCCCGATACTCCGAACAATATTTACTCGCAGCCTATCGACTCCAAGTGGGGACAGTACAACACGCTGTCGAACGCTTGGACGACGAGCGGCACCGATCATTACCTTACCCGCGACAAGCTTGTCGTAGACGGCAAGGTAAGCGACCTCAAAGAGCTTTCTTGGATGATCGCGAACGACGGCGAGGACAACGAGTTCGTAGACGACGCGTTTGCGGTCCTCAACTCGAGATACAGCAACGACGTATCCAAAGACTTCGATAACGCAAAGACGTTCGAGAAGGAAACCGATTACGAAAACCTTTGGATAGTCAAGGAAGTTCCCGCAAATTGGACGCAGGCTTCGGGCAACTACAATATCAAATATAACGATATGGCAGGCGTTGCGCTCGACGACGCAAAATGGGATACGTTCCTCAACCAGCTTACTTGGGAAGAACTCGTAAACAGCATAAGCGCAGGTTCGTTCTCGAATCCCGCTGTTCCGAATGTCGATAAGGATTCGATAGTTGACAACGACGGCCCCGGACAGCTTAAAGGAAGAGGCAATCCCAATAAAGGCAACGGTTGGGCATGGGCTTGCGCAGTCGTAGTCGCTTCCACCTGGAACACCGAGCTTTGCTACGAGCAGGGCAGGATAATCGGCAACGAAAGTATGTGGATCGGTGTAAACGGCTGGTACGGACCCGGTCTCGACACGCACAGAAGCCCTCTTGCGGGACGTAACTTCGAGTACTATTCGCAGGACGGCATACAGGGCGGTCTCATAGCATCCGCTATAATAAAGGGCGCGACGGATATGGGTTGCCATGTATACATGAAGCACGCATTCCTGAACGATCAGGAGACCAACCGTCTCGATATGGCTACGTTCGTAACCGAACAGGCTATCCGCGAGATATATGCTAAGCCCTTCGAGATTTCCGTCAAGAAAGGCAACGCAAACGGCATGATGGCTTCCTTCAACCTCATCGGTATCGAAAGCTCCTTGGGATACGCAACCGTAATCCAGATGTATCAAAACGAATGGGGCTTCGACGGCTTCTCCGTAACCGATATGTGGGGCGGACCTACAAGCTACGCTCGCGCAAGCGGCTGGACCGGTTGGGCAATGGCTCGCTCCTTCACTCAGCCTCTCGGTAGCAACACCAACAACAGCGGCGCATACAAGCCTCAAGGAACTTGGGACGCGGCGGCTCGCGGCGGCAAAGGTACGGTAAAAGTAGGCGACGCCGAAAGCCTTACTCAGTGGTATTGGGTAAGAGAGACGGCTAAGCATATGTTCTATACGACGGTAAACAACAACGGCGCGAAGAACGGCTTTGTCTCGAATAAATTCGCAGTAGCTACGGTAGACTTCACGCTCGGCAAAGCGGTCGAAGAAGATTTGCTTACCGAAAACGCAAAAGCCGCTTTCGGAGCTTCCGGCTTCACGGTTACGACGACGTCGGTTCTTCCTGCGGGACTCAAGCTTGAAAACGGTAAGCTTACGGGAACGCCCACGGCGCTTGTATCGGGTGCGAAGATCGCTATAAGCGTAGTAGGCAAGTACGGTGTAGGTTGGATAAGCGGCACTGCAAACGTGACCTTAAACGTAAACGCTCCCACGGGCGCGGAAGAGAAAGTCACTCTCGACAATAAGACGATGACGCTCGGCACGGCTTATACCGGTCAGGCGGCTCAAACGGCAGTTACGCTTACCGCAGACAACTATGTCTCCGGAGGTCAGGCAAACGCAGCAAACAACGGCAAGTATGTAAGTCTCGCCTTTACGGCGACCGGTCTTCCCGCAGGTCTTACGATGGCTGCGGACGGCAAAATAACCGGCACGCCTACCGAAACGGGCACGTTCAACATCGCGATCAGAGCAAGACTCGGAAAGGTCTATTATGACCAAAGCGGTTGGCGTCCTTCGTACAAGACGGCGAACGAGGATTACTACGGCGGCGCGGTCATTACCATAGACGGTTACAACGTGACGTTCGCGGCAAACGACGGCAGCGGGAAAACGCAGATCATCGGCGTGGCTTCCGGTGATACGGTTACGGGCGACGTTCTCGCAGGCAAGATCACCGCTCCGACCCGCGCAGGCGGCTATAAGTTCCTCGGTTGGGCTACGAAAGCAAACGCAAAGGCTCCGGACGTGACGCTTGACGCAAATCTTTCCGTCACGGAGGCTACGACTTACTATGCGGTATGGCAGATGCCCTCGCTTGCGATAGTAGACGGCATTTGGTACATCGACGGCGTAAGCACGGGTATCAAAGCGGAAGGACAGAACGGCTCCAACGGTTCCGACGGCGCAGACGGTAAACCCGGCGAAGACGGCGTAAGCGGCGTAGGTATCCTTTCCATCGAGAAAGCGTCGAGCGAAGGACTCGTAGATAAGTACGTCATAACGCTTACGAACGGTCAGACTTTCGAGTTCGAAATCACAAACGGCGAAAAGGGTGAAGACGGCGAAAAGGGCGACAAGGGCGATACCGGCGCGGCAGGTAAAGACGCAGAAGTCAAAGAGGGCGGTTGCGGAAGCACTGTCGAGACGACGGCTGCTGCCGTTACGGTCTTAACGGTACTTGCCGGCGCGGCTGTAGTATTCTTCATAAGAAGAAAGAGAGCGGCAAACTAAAGGCGCGGTAGCTTTAATGTGTAATAAAACAAAGTCTTAACCGACTTTCAGACCGAAAGCGACTTCGCCGTGGAAATTCCGCGCGAAGTCGCTATTCGGCTTTATAGGAGAGATTTGCAAAATTTGCGAATATTATCCGACAATTTCTCAAGGAGGAGCATTCATGAAAAAGAAGAAGAGATCGAATGTCGTTCTTTCGCTCGTTCTCGTCCTTACACTGCTGTTTGCGTTGCCGTTTTCGGCGTGCGGACCTACGGAGTACGAAGAAGACGGAATAACGGTCAAGTTCGATTACAACGACGGAGTTTCCCGTCCGCTCGGGATTCTCGTCGGCGAAAACGAAAGCGTAAGCGAACCTGCCGCTCCGTTGCGCACGGGATACGATTTCGTCAAATGGTATACCGAGGCGGAGGGAGGAAGCGAAGTGACCTTCCCGCTCGTTCCCACCGAGGACGTAACCGTTTACGCGCATTGGAAGGCAATGCTTTGCAACGTCACCTTCGACGAAAACTACGAAGGCGGCGAAAAGACGGTAGAGGAAATCGAGTACGGAAAAACGGTCGAAAGACCTGCCGAAAATCCCGAAAGACCCAATTATACGTTCTACCGCTGGGAGTCCGGTAAAAACGGCGGCGCGGAAGTCATGTTCCCTTATACGGTTAAAGGGCACGTCACGTTCTATGCGCGCTGGGTAACAGGCGACATTCTAAATATCAAACTCGATTTGAATTACGAAAATGCGGCGGATGGCGCGACGCTCAACGTACCGCAGGGCGACAGCCTTACGGCGGCTCAGCTCGGCACGCCGAAGCGTTCGGGTTATAAGTTTGTCGGCTGGAGTCTCGGCGCCGATTCGACGGAAACAATATCGTTGCCGTTTACGCCGACCGAGAGCGGAACTCTCTATGCGGTTTGGGAAAAGGAGCAGTATACGATAAGCTTCAGAAACAATTACGTCGATTCGCCGAGCGTGAATTTCAAGTCGGTCAAGGTCGACGGCGGCACGCTCGTGGAAGAGCCTGCCGAAATACCCGAAAGAACGGGCTTTACGTTCGAGGGCTGGTATACGAACGAAAGAGGCGGTACGCGCATTACCTTCCCCTTGGAAGCGGTTCGCACGACGAACGTCTACGCTCATTGGAAGTCGGTTGCGGTAAAGACCAACATATTCGACGCGGAGTATACGGAAATAGATCCGACGGAAATTTTCCCCGGCTATTCGGGCAGCGCAACGGGCGCGCAGATAGTTACGGCGGACGATACGGGCGGAACCGTCCATTCCGAAAAATTCCCGCTTAACAGCAAAAAGCCGACGCATATCGGACATTACGTCACTTACCTCTATAAGGAAGGAGCGACGCTTAAGTTCGTGATCTATTCGGACAAGGAGGTAAGCAACGTAAAACTTTCGGCAAGTCTCGGCTATGAAATCCTCGATACGGGGTCTCTCACGATTGCGCCGACGGGAGAAAATGCCTACAGCTTCGTCGTGAACGGCAAGCCGCTTTCGTATTCTCCGATCACAATATCGGGCAAAGATATCAGCGGCGGCGGTATGTTTAAATCTACGTTCGCGGAATATACCGTTTCCGCAAACGTGTCGCTTGTCGAAGGCATGAACGTAATCGAGCTTGTCACTGCGAACGCAAACGAAGCGCTTGCCGGCACTACTTCGGCGGTCGCGCCCATGGTAGACTTCATCAAGCTCGACAACCTCGGCGGAGCGGAACTGTACTGGTACCCCGTATTCGACAATCTGTACTTATAAGGGGAGGTTAGGTAAAAATATATGAACAAATTCGTAAAAGTAATAAAACGCCCCGCGACTATCGTTTGGACGGCGGTGACGGTCTTTGTCGTCGCGCTTCTTATAGTGCTTACGGTGCTTGAAAATACATTGCTGTACCCGATACTTTCGACGGTGCTCGGCGGTCCGAAACCGATAAAAGCAGATGGCGGCACGGAGATCTATAAGTCCGATTACGCGTCTAAAAAGGAAAGCAAAGAGGCGGGCGACAGGCTTAACGTCGAAATAGCGGAAGAGGGTTTTACTCTCCTTCTCAACGAGGAGAACGCCCTTCCCATTCCGACGCCCGTATCGTCGAGTTCGGTCAAAGACAAACCCAAAGTGTCGGTGTTCGGTAAAAACTCCGTCGATCTCGTGCTCGGCGGCACCGGTTCGGGCGGCATAAGCGGAGAGGCGGCTTCGACGATTTTCGACGGACTCGAAAAGGGCGGCTTCGAATATAATCCGATACTTAAAAAATTCTACGAAAACGACGGAGAATCGGGAAACGGAAGATCGGAAAGCCCTGCGCTTACCGAGGGCTCGAGCGCCGCTCCCACTCTCGATATAGGCGAGACTCCCGTTTCGCGTTACACGCCCGAAGTCAAAAGCTCGTTTAAGGACTACGGCGCTGCGGCGATAGTGGTAATATCCCGCCTCGGCGGAGAAAGCTGGGATCTTCCGAGAAGTCAGAATGTCAGTAACGGCGGAATAGAGGGCAATCATTATCTCCAGCTCGACGCGAACGAGTATGCGCTACTCGATATGGTGACGGCACGCTTTAAAAAGGTCATAGTCGTACTCAACACACTTACGGCTTTCCAATGCGACTTCATAGCCGAATATAACAATACGGCTACCGACAAGCGTATCGATGCGGTTCTCTGGATAGGCGGTCCCGGCACTACGGGCGCGCAGGCTTTCGGTGACGTATTAAGCGGCAAGGTCAACCCCTCGGGTAAGACGGTGGACATCTACGCCAGAGACTATTCGCTCGATCCGACTTGGCAGAATTTCGGCGATAACTCGCAGGTCAACGACGGCAAAAACGGTTCGGCTTTCATGGAGAACGAGTCGGCAATCGCCGGAAGATACCTCGTGTCCTATGAAGAGGGCGTTTATATGGGCTATCGTTACTATGAGACGCGAGCTTACGAAGAGAGCGTCGTTGTGCCGGATTCCACCTGGTATGAGGAAAACGTAATATTCCCGTTCGGTCACGGACTTTCGTACACGAAATTCACTCAGGAAATAACCAAAGTCGAAGGTTCCTTGGACGACGGCGAGATTACCGTTGAAGTCAAGGTCAAGAACATCGGTGAAACGGCGGGCAAGGACGTAGTTCAGCTTTATGTAAACAAGCCTTACTACTACGGCGGCATAGAAAAGCCTTACGTCGAACTCGTCGACTTCGCAAAAACTCCGCTTCTCGAGACGAGCGGCGAAAAGAGCGAGTGCACGGTGCGCTTTACCGTCTCCGCTTACGACCTGGCGTCATACGACTATAACGACGCTAACGGCAACGAAAAGACGGGTTACGAGCTCGAACACGGCGATTACAAGTTCATTGTCAGCGCGAACTCTCACGTCGACGGCTATGCGTACGACTTTGAGACGGTCAAGCTCGCCCAAGACATTTACTTCGAGGAAGATCCCGTGACGGGAGAAAAGGTCGTGAACAGATACACGTCGGACGACTTTTTCGATTCGGCATACCGTCTTCGCGACGTCGTAGTCGACGGCAAGACGCGAAAGGGAATGTCGAGGACCGATTTCGAAGGTACTTTCCCCAAAGCGCCTACGGCGCTCGAACGCGAGGTCAAGACGAGCGAGGACGGCGTCGCCGAACTCGACGTGCTTGCAAGCGACAAACACAACAATCCGCTCATAGACGCTGTGACCGAAAAACCCACTACGGGCGCAAGCGGCGAATTGAAGCTCAAGGATCTTTTGGACGAAAACGGCAGAGTTGATTACGATGACGAGCGTTGGGACGCGCTTCTCGATAAGCTCACCTATAAGGACATGATAAACCTTGTCAACAACGGTGCGTTCCAGACAAGCGCAATCGAAAGTATCGGCAAGAATCTTACGAACGACAGCGACGGTCCGATAGGCTTCGTCAACTTCATGCCGGGCAAGAGCTCGCAGTATAAAGGCAACACGACGTTTGCTACGGAAATAGTAATCGGCTCGACTTGGAACAAGGATCTTGCTTACAGAATGGGCAAGATAGTCGGCGACAACGGACTTTGGGGCGACGAGACGGGCAATGGTTTGCCGTACAGCGGCTGGTATGCACCCGCGGTCAACCTTCATCGCAGTCCGTTTGCCGGCAGAAACTTCGAGTACTACAGCGAAGATCCAGTGCTTTCGGGCAAGCTTGCCGTAAACGTAGTTAACGGCGCGAAAACCAAGGGCGTCTATACCGATCTCAAGCACTTTGCGCTTAACGATCAGGAGACGCATCGTTCGGGCATTGCGACGTACTGCACGGAGCAGGCTCTGCGCGAACTCTATCTCAAGCCGTTTGAAATTGCGGTCAAGGGTAACGACGATCCGACTTCGGTTGTAACGGCGAAAGCCGACGGCATTGAAAAGTTCGAGGGAACGACGGGCGTTATGAGTTCGTTCAACCGCATAGGTACGCGCTGGACGGGCGGCGACTATCGTCTCATGACCGAGATTCTTCGCAACGAATGGGGCTTCAGAGGGCTTGTGATCTGCGATTACAAGACCGACAACGCCTTCATGTTCTCGCGTCAGATGCTGTACGCGGGCAACGACCTTATTCTCGCTTCGCTTACAAACCTCATGTGGCAGGACGCAAATGCCGAGGACGCAAAGGATCTGACGATACTCCGTCAGGCGTCCAAAAATATTCTATACACCGTTGCGAACAGCAACTCCGTCAACGTCGAAATCGTCGGCTATCGCATGGAATGGTGGATAGCTCTCACGATTGCCGTCGATTGCATTGCAGCAGTCGGTCTCGGCGTATGGGGCTTCTTCGTCATAAGGAAGGGGCTTAAGGCTGAGAACTAAACCCGAATTTAAGATTTTCCCTAACGAACGTACAAGCACGCAAGAAATCGCCTTTTCGCTTAGAAAAGGCGATTTCTTTTGCCTGTCCGTGCGCTCGACCGTAAGAATAGACAAGCGGACGAAAACGGGTCGGGGCTTTCGGAAAAAACAGGCTCAAATCGATTGACATTCGGTCTGTAATGGTGTAGAATACAAAGGCGTGCAATTTGCGCGTAAATTTTTCTTGCCGCTTTGACGGCGGCAACACTCGCTTTATTTGTAGCGGCCTTAAGGCGCGTACTTAAAGGGCGAGGGCGAGACTACTATAAGGAGGTAGAGTAATAATGCCTACGATTAACCAGTTGATCAGGAAAGGTCGCGAGAAGGTAGAGTTCAAGTCTTTGAGCCCCATACTCGAGGGCAACCCGCAAAAGCGCGGCGTATGCCTTTCGGTTACGACGACCACTCCGAAGAAGCCCAACTCGGCGCTTCGGAAAATCGCGAGAGTCCGTCTTGTAAACAAGATGGAAGGTACGGTTTACATCCCGGGAATCGGACACAATTTGCAGGAACACAGCGTCGTGCTTATTCGTGGCGGCAGAGTGAAGGATTTGCCCGGCGTAAGATATCATATCATACGCGGTGCGCTTGATACCGCAGGTGTCGCAAAGCGCAAGCAAGCCCGCTCGAAGTACGGCGCAAAGCGCGCGAAGTAATCTTAAACGATTGCTAAAAATAAAAAGGTGCATGACTCGGATTTCCGAGTCCGCGTGCTCCGCACGCGATTCCGCCGCAAGGGCGGCGTAATATTCACCTTTTTGTTCAATCACAAATTTGCCATTGCAAGCAAGCAAATTTGTTCAGAATTCAAATAAAGGAGTAATTTAAGTATGCCGAGAAGAAGCGGTGTGCCCAAGCGTGACGTACTGCCCGATCCCGTGTATAACAGCAAAGTTATCACTAAGCTCGTCAATCAGGTAATGCTTGACGGAAAGAAGGGAACGGCACAGCAGATAGTCTACGGGGCATTTGATATTGTAAAAGAAAAGATGAATCTCGAAGCGATCGACGTATTCACGAAGTCGCTCGAGAACATAAAACCCGTGCTCGAGGTTAAGGCGCGCAGAGTGGGCGGCAGTACCTATCAGGTACCTCTCGAAATCCGTCCCGACCGTCGCCAGACGCTTGCCATTCGTTGGCTTGTGTCGTTCTCGCGCAAGCGCGGAGAAAAGACGATGGCAGAACGCCTTGCGGGCGAGATAATGGACGCCTACAACAACACGGGTTCGGCCATAAAGCGTAAGGAAGAAATGCACAGAATGGCGGAAGCCAACAGGGCGTTTGCTCACTATCGCTGGTAAGGGTAAGAGGACGAAATTATGGCAAGAGAATATTCACTGGAAAATACGCGCAATATCGGTATTATGGCGCATATCGACGCCGGCAAGACGACGACTACCGAGCGCATACTTTTCTACACAGGCAAGACGCATAAGATAGGCGAGGTGCACGAGGGCGCCGCGACCATGGACTGGATGGAGCAGGAGCAGGAGCGCGGTATAACCATAACTTCGGCGGCAACCACCACCCAGTGGCGCGTGGACAGACGTCCCGGCTCGACCGATCCTTTAAAGCGCATAAACATCATAGACACCCCGGGACACGTCGACTTCACCGTCGAAGTAGAGCGTTCGCTTAAGGTTCTCGACGGAGCGGTCGCGGTGTTCTGTGCCCGCGGCGGCGTTCAGCCTCAGTCCGAGACGGTTTGGCGTCAGGCGGACAAGTACGGCGTGCCTCGTCTTGCGTACGTCAACAAGATGGACAGAGAAGGCGCAAACTTCTTTAACGTCATGGACATGATGCAGAGTCGTCTCAAGGCGACCCCCGTAGCTATCCAGCTTCCGATAGGCGCCGCAGACACGTTCGTCGGCGTAATCGACCTTGTGACGATGAAGGCGGACATCTATACGGACGACCTCGGCACGACGATGGACGAGACGGAGATTCCCGCAGAGCTTAAGGCGCAGGCGGACGAATACCGCGCGAAGCTCCTCGAAGTGGTCGCGGAAGCGGACGACGCACTTATGGAAAGATTTTTCGAAAACGAAGGCGCGGACTTCACGGTCGAAGAGATCAAAAAGGCTATTCGCAAGCTTACGATCGAAATGAAGATCAATCCCGTTACCTGCGGCAGTTCGTTCAAGAATAAGGGCGTTCAGAAACTTCTCGACGCGATAGTCGACTATATGCCGTCTCCGCTCGACATTCCTCCCGTCAAGGGTACGCTGCTCGACGGCGAAACGGTCGAGGAAAGAGAGACGAGCGACAGCGCTCCGTTTGCCGGTCTTGCATTCAAGATCATGGCGGATCCGTTCGTCGGTAAGCTCGCGTTCTTCCGTTGCTATTCCGGAACGCTCTCTTCGGGCTCGTACGTTCTCAACTCGACGAAGAACAAGAAAGAGCGCATAGGCCGCATACTTTTGATGCACGCGAACAACAGAAGCGAGATAGAAGAGGTCCACAGCGGCGACATCTGCGCGCTCGTCGGTCTCAAGGACACGACGACGGGCGATACGCTCTGCGATCCCGCAAAGCCCATAGTGCTCGAGAGCATGGAATTCCCCGAGCCCGTCATAAGGGTCGCAATAGAGCCCAAGACGAAGGCAGGTCAGGAAAAGATGACGATGGCGCTCATAAAGCTCGCCGAAGAAGATCCTACGTTCAAGACCTATACCGATCAGGAGACGGGTCAGACGATCATCGCCGGCATGGGCGAGTTGCACCTCGAAATAATCGTCGACAGACTGCTTCGCGAGTTCAAAGTCGAAGCAAACGTCGGCAAGCCTCAAGTCGCTTACAGAGAGACCATTACGAAGAAAGTCGACGTCGAAGGCAAGTACGTTCGTCAGTCCGGCGGTAAGGGTCAGTACGGTCACTGCAAGATTTACATGGAGCCGCTCGAACCCGCAGCAGGCTATGTGTTCGAGGATAAGACCGTCGGCGGCTCTATCCCGAAAGAATATATCCCCGCAATCGACGCCGGCATAAAGGAAGCGAAGATGAGCGGCGTACTCGCGGGATACGAGTGCGTGGACTTCAAAGTAACCGTCTACGACGGCTCGTTCCATGAAGTCGACTCGTCCGAAATGGCGTTCAAGATCGCAGGCTCGATGGCGTTCAAAGAGGGCATGAGAAAGGCGAATCCCATACTCATGGAACCCATAATGAGAGTGGAGATATCTCTTCCCGAAGAATATCTCGGCGACGTTATGGGCAACGTAAGCTCCCGCCGCGGCAATTTGCTCGGCATGGAGACCGTGAACGGCTCGCAAGAGATCCGCGCCGAAATTCCGCTTTCGGAAATGTTCGGTTACGCGACCGACCTTCGTTCCCGCACGCAGGGCAGAGGCAACTACACGATGACGTTCGACCATTACAGCGAAGTTCCCAAGAACGTAGCCGAAAAGGTCATAAGCATGAGGACGAAAAATTAAACTTTAGTGCCTCAAAACGGTTGTCTTATTCCGAAAAATACAGTATAATAGGTTCATGAAGTTTTCGGACTTTGTGAAAGACAACGGACAATTTAATAAGAGACGGGCTCTTTAAAACCCGAAAATTAATTCAAGAATCATTTATGGAGGAATAAAATATCATGGCTAAAGCTAAGTTTGACAGAAGCAAGCCTCACGTTAACATCGGTACGATCGGCCACGTCGACCACGGCAAGACCACTCTTACCGCAGCTATCACGATGACGCTTGCAGCAAAGGGTCTTTCGGAGAAGATGAGATACGACCAGATCGACTCGGCTCCCGAGGAGAAAGCAAGAGGTATCACGATAAACACCGCTCACGTCGAGTATTCGACCGCAAAGCGTCACTACGCTCACGTCGACTGCCCGGGCCACGCAGACTATGTCAAGAACATGATCACCGGTGCGGCTCAGATGGACGGCGCGATCCTCGTCGTTGCCGCTACCGACGGTCCCATGCCCCAGACCCGTGAGCACATCCTGCTCGCTCGTCAGGTCGGCGTGCCCAAGATTGCCGTATTCATGAACAAGACCGACCTTGTAGACGACTCGGAACTTCTCGACCTCGTCGAGATGGAAATCCGCGATCTTCTTTCGCAGTACGAGTTTGACGGCGACAACACGCCCATCATCCGCGGCAGCGCAGTCAAGGCTCTCGAAGCGGCTTCGAACGGCGACGTAGACAGCGACGCTTGCAAGTGCGTATTCGAGCTTATGGACGCAGTCGACGCTTGGATTCCCGATCCCGCGCGCGACACCGATAAGCCTTTCCTTATGCCTGTCGAGGACGTATTCACGATCACCGGCCGCGGCACAGTCGCAACCGGCAGAGTAGAGCGCGGACAGCTTAAGCTCGGCGACCCCGTAGAGATCGTCGGTATAAAGGCTACGAAGTCTTCGGTCGTTACCGGTATCGAGATGTTCAGAAAGCAGCTCGACTTCGCGACCGCAGGCGACAACGCAGGCGTACTTCTTCGCGGTATCGACAAGAAAGACATCGAGCGCGGACAGGTTATCGCTAAGCCCGGCTCGATCACTCCGCACACCGAGTTCGAAGGTCAGGTTTACGTCTTGACCAAAGACGAGGGCGGACGTCATACTCCTTTCTTCAACGGCTATCGTCCTCAGTTCTACTTCAGAACGACCGACGTTACGGGTACGATCGATCTCCCGAAGGGCGTTGAAATGGTCATGCCCGGCGACAACATTACGATAAGCGTTAAGCTCATCGCTCCCATCGCCGCAGAGCAGGGACTTCGTTTCGCTATCCGCGAGGGCGGCAGAACGGTCGGTTCCGGCGTCGTTTCGAAGATAATAAAGTAAGTTCGAAACAGCTATATTCAATATAATAAAACAATCTCCTCTGGGGACAGGGGAGATTTTCTTTAAGTTCCGAACGGCTTATATACGTCGCATTTCCATGTCAGGCTTGCGTTTTGCTTGGTCATGTACGGAAAGTACACTCCCTGCGCAAAATCCGTGCCTTCCTCGAACTGCTCGTATCTAAGCCGTTTGGTGTTACACCTTTTAGGTCTGTTGTTTCTTTTTATATAATTTTATCTCCTAAAAAGGGTTCTTAGGGTGGCGCCTTAAGTCGTTTAAAGGGGTGGTAATACTCGCCAAGGCTCGTGGCGTTCGCTGCGCTCGGCTGAGCAAAAAGGAGGGGGATAGCCGAAAATTCCCCTCCTTTTGTCTTTTTGTTGCACCTTTTCGAAAAAAGGTGCAGAAGCATTTTCCGCGGCTTTCTGGAAAGCGCATATTTCCATTTTCGCGCACCTTTTTTCAAAAGGTCAAGTTGCTTATTATTTTTCGTATGTCTCCAATTTATCTTTTTTGTCGTCGTAGGTGACGAGGATATATTTTTCGAGTTCCTTTTTGTCGGAAGAGCCGAGTCTGCCGAGAAGCCAGGCTTCGTCCTTGTTTGCTTCGGAAAGTCCCGAGTGCGAGATAGTGCCGTCGGCGACGAGTACATTCGTGAGCGACGCCTGCTCGATTTTTTCGGGTGCGACGTCGCTTATCGTGACGGGCGCGTTTTTGCCTTTCGGAAGCACGGACAGCTCGCCGCTCGGCTCGAATACCGCATACGCTACATCCGCAATGTCGAAGAAGTCTTTTTCGCGGAGCATGGACAGAAGGTCGTTTACGTCTATCTTGTTCTTTTTAAGTTCGCGGTAGTTTATCCTGCCGTCGTAGACGAGGGTCGAAGGTTTTCCTTTCAAAAGACGCTTGAAAAAAGTGTTTTTTCGCCCGACTACCGCGACGAGAAGAGCGAGCAAAAAGAACATGGACATTGCTATCAGATAGAAATAGAACGGCGTTTCCGAATCGGTCGACATCTGCGCGGCGATAGAACCGAGAGATATTCCGACGGTGTAATCTATGAATTCAAGTTGCGCAATCTGTTTTTTACCTAAAATTTTGGAGATAATAAACAGATACACAAACGAGACAAGCGAATTTATAAGTACCCAAAGCACGGGCTTGATACCGAACATACAAAGTCCTCCCATATTAGCTGTTCGCTAAGACGGGCAAATTTATACGCGAGAAACAAGGGTGGCAAAAAATACAAACAAATCTATTGCCATTCGGTGATTATTATGATATAATGGACGCAAGCAAAGTTTGCTTGGCGGTTATTTGCGGGTTAGACCGAGCTACGGCATTTGTTGCGTTTTAAGAGGTTATATGAAAAGAGAATTGAGCAGAAAAGTAAAGATAACCATAGGCATAGTGGCTTTCGTAATAGTTATGGTCGCCATAGCTTGGGTCGTCGCTCTCGCACTTTTATATACCGATATAAAGACGGAAGTTTACGGAGCGGAGTTTGACTACGTCGATAATGTCATGTATGACAATACCTATATCGCAATGCGCGGCGGACGCTGGCAACTTTATCGTGACGGGGGGGCCGTTTCACGCACGTTCGGCAGTCTCGACTACGTCGAGGACGAGGGCCGTTTTGCTTTTATCAATACGGACGGCAAAGGCTGGGGCTACGTCGATACTTCTGGCGCGATAATCGTAGAGTATACGCAGGAATATCACAGACTTTTACCCGAAGCGTCCTCTCTTGTGGCGGTGCGCGTAGGGGAAAACGATTTTGCGGTACGGAACGGGGAAAATCGTAACTTTCGCGAAAGCGGAACGCCTGTTCTTATCGAAGAGTTTCCCGCGTTTTACAGAGCGTATGGGGACAAGTATGTCGTCTATAAGGACGAGACCGGCAAGTATATGGCGGTCGATACCGTAAAGTACGAAAAGAAAGAACTGCCTTTCAACATAAACCAAAGTTTTGTCGCCTCCGACGGCTTTTTGACGGTAGAGGGGGAAAGACCCGTGACCTACGACTCGCAACTTATGCGCGAAGAATATCTCGACGGATATATGCCCGCAGAGAAAAACGGCGACGGATATATCGTTGTCGGATCTCATGCCGTGCTCAGGAAAAGCGACGGCAGTTCGGTTGTGTACACGCTCGAAAGCGGAAAGAGCTTCATTGCTCCGTCGGGCTCGAATATAGAGCTTACGGACGGGACCGTCGCCGTAATAAACAGAGGCGACGGCGAACATTCGTTTTTCAACGGCAATTCGATTTCTGTTTTAAGGAAGCGTTACGAGGCGGAAATTCTCGGCGGCAACGTCCATGTCTTTTTTAAACACAGCGACGGCAATTATATAGCGTTCGACGATAAATGTAACCGAGTCGAAGCAATTCAAATGGAAGTCGTTACTCTTTGTCGCGAAAAGGAAAAAAAACGCGCTCAGTATACCGTCGAGGTGGACTTTCTTCTTGCCGACGGAAAGATCTACGCATATGAAAACGAGGAGTTGAAGCCGCGCCTCGAGAACGTGACGGCTGTCGTCTCGAACGACGAGCGCACTGCGTCGCGTATCGTCACGCAGTCGAAAGCAAACGGCACGGTTATTTACGACTCGTTTTTCGAAGTCACCGACCGCAAAAACAAGATGGCGAGCGCGGAAGTAATTGATCCGTTTATTCCCGTTTACGCCGAAATAAAAGAAGGCAAGAAGGCGGTCACAATGCCGCGCGGCACGTTCGAAACGGAAAAAGACGCCTCGATCGTAATAGTTAAGTGCACGGACGACGAAAATTACTATGCCGCCGTCAAAGCCGACGAGGAAGGAACGGAATACAAGTTCTATGCGAAGAACGGATCTTTTGCAGGCGAATACGTCCAAAGGGAAGAAGATAAGACGATCGTTTCGGAAACCCAAATAGTAGTTTACGGAAAGGACGAAATAAATTTTGTGACTAAAAGCAAGAAGCTGAAGATAAAGTATGACAAAATATATTTCGGACTTAAGAACAAGTATGCCGTAACGGTTGACGAAGGAGTCATGAATATAGTAAATCTCAACGACGGAAACATAACCGAAACTCGGTATATATCAAATCCCATAGAGATAGTCGAACGCGGTCGCGATACGTTTACTTTTCGCGATACCGAAAGCGAGCTTTACGGAATTATACGAGACGGAAGAGTAACGCTGTCACCCGCGTTCAGGCAAATGAAGCTGCACGACGGTTTTGTCATCGCAAGTGTGGACGGAGAGGAAGAGAGCGGGCAGTCTTTCTTCCAAGCCGACTTTTCCGGCGGACGCATAAGCGACGTCTATTACGAACTCGAGTCTACCGAAGGGCTGACGATGGGCATGACCAACTTGGGCGAACGCGAGATCATGAACGCGCGCGGCAGAGTGATATTAAAGCACGTTACGTTCGTACCGTATCGCGAGGACGGCGGTTTCGATTTTATGGAAAGCTATGTCTACGACGAAGAGACGGGCAGGACGGTGTCCGCCGAGCGCAAGGACTCGTCGCGCCTTCTTACCGTAACGGCGGGCGGCTCGAAGAGGGTCATCAGTATTACCCGCGAAGAAAGATAGGCGAAGAAATATAATGAGCGTACTCGAAATAAAAGAATTGACACATATGTTCGACGGCAGAGTGCTGTTCGATAAGGCCGAGCTCTGCGTTATGAACGGAGAGCATATCGGCGTTGTGGGTCTGAACGGTGCGGGCAAGTCCACATTTATAAATATTCTTGCGGGGCGACTTGTTCAGGACGAAGGCTTGGTTAAGTGGAATTCCTCCCTTCGGCGCGGATATCTCGACCAGCACGCGGATATAGATCGCTCGAAAAGCGTAATGGAATATCTGCTCGGTTCGTTCGCGCACCTGTACGAAATGAACGCGCGGCTTGAAAAACTGTACGAAAGCATGGGCGACAAAGACGGAGCAGAGCTCGAAAAGCTCATCGAAAAGAGTAATTCCATGCTCGAGAGGCTTACGGACGCAGGTTTTTTCGACCTCGATTCCACAGTCAAGAAAGTAGCGAACGGACTCGGCGTCGGCGCGTTCGGCTACGACACGCCCATATCCGAGCTGTCGGGCGGACAGAGGGCGAAACTCATGCTCACGCGGCTTTTGCTCGAACAGCCCGATCTGATGCTCCTCGACGAGCCGACGAACTTTCTCGACATCGAGCACATCGCCTGGCTCGAGGATTATCTGAACTCGTACAAGGGGACGTTTCTTGTTATATCGCACGATACGGACTTTCTCAATAAGGTGTGCAAAGCAATAATCGGCATAGAAAACGGGCAAATGAAAAAATACAGCGGCGGCTATACCTCTTACCTTGCTCAACGGGAACAGAATGCAAAGCAATACGAGGAAAGCTATTTCCGTCAACAGCGCGAGATAGAGAAAATGAAGGAGTATATAAGCCGTAACAGCGCGCGCGCCGCTACCGCAGGCATGGCTAATGCGAGAAAGAAACAACTTGAAAAACTGGATATAATCAAGAAGCCCGCCGTAATTTACGACGCCGCATTTTCCTTTCCGTATGTCGAGCTTCATACGAAAGATCTATTGGATGTAAAGGAGCTGCTTATCGGATACGACGAGCCGCTTTTGCCGCCGCTCACGCTTCATCTTGGTTCGGAGAGCAAGCTTTGGATACGCGGTACGAACGGAGTGGGAAAGACGACGCTCGTCAAGACGCTTACCGGATTTTTGAAAGCGCTCGGCGGAAGTTATTCGTTTCATCCGCAAATTAAGATAGGATATATCGAGCAGGAACCGAATTTCGGATTCGGCAGCCAAAATGCCGTTTCTTACGTTTCGGACAGGCTTTCTCGTCTCGATTCCAAACAGATACGTTCGACGCTCGCTTCCTCTGGCATAAAGAACGATCTTGCCGTAAAGCCGATACACGAATTGTCGGGCGGCGAACAGGTGCGCGTAAAACTTACCGTACTCAAGAACACGGCGACAAATCTTCTCATATTGGACGAGCCGACAAATCATCTCGATATACGCGCAAAGGAGGCGCTTAAAGAAGGACTTGCAGAATATAAGGGCGCGCTTCTTCTCGTAAGTCACGAAAGAGAGTTCGCGGAAAGTCTGTGCAGAGACGTGCTCGACATAAGAGGAGTATAAAAAATTTACGAAATTTTATCGTTTTTTGAGAATACGAACGAATGCGGTCTTAATATAGGTCAAATACTTGCTTTTTAATGAGAAATGAGCTATAATATTTAGTGACTGTTTAAAAAAATTTTGCGCAAAGGAGGTAATAGACATGGAATTTAAGATTTATACAATGGCGGAAATACGAGCCATACCCATTTCCGATTTGCGCGAATTCGCAAAGGAAATCGGGGTGCGCGCTCCCACGACGTTTACGAAAGAAGCGCTTGAAAACGCCGTTTTCGACAAATTGCAGGAAATCGATAATAAACGTAAGACGCCCGCCGAACTTATGTCGCCGCATTCGCGTGCGGGAATAATAAACAAGGCGCTTGTTCCTGACGACGAGCGCAGTAAATACGGACCTTTCAAGCAACTTCCCAAGCATGCCGCAGTCGAAAAATTCATCGGTTGGTTTCGTCCCTACTCGGGCGGAGACGGCATAGTTTCGAGAAAGTTTTTGCCGAAAGAAGACGATTTGTTTATTTCGCAAGACTTTGTTTTGGGAGCAAAGCTCGAAATGGGAGACAAGCTCGAAGGCGATTATATTGCAGGAAAAGACGGAGCGCCCGGCGTTGTCGCGCATCTTTTGAAAGTGAACGGCAGGCAGATTACGGAACACCGCGCCGCGAATGTTTTTCACACCGAGCGAAAACGTCCGAGCCGCCTTATGGAGATCTGGTCTGCCGATCATGCGTTGCGCTCTTTTGCTCTTGCGGCACCCGTCGCATACGGATCGAGAATTTTTCTTTCGCACGGGAGCGACTGTTCGCTGACCGATTTTTCGTTGAAACTCGCCTGCTCGCTTGAGGAGAAGAACCTTGAAGTGCTAGCGCTGTTTTTAAACGCTTTGCCGGAGAGGGAAGCCGAGATAGACTCGCTTAAGGGTGCGAGCGCCTGTGCGTTCGATGTCCCCGAAAAATGCGCGCGCTATGCCGCGGAGATGATTTGCGAGGCGGCTCTTCGCATGGCGGAAGAGGGCAAAGACGTGGCTCTTGTGATCGACAATCTCGAAGCCGTCGGCAATTTCGATCTCGTACGCCGTTTGCTCGGTTGCGCGTGCGCGCTAGAAAAGGGAAGCGTGACGGTTTTTGCGTCGGCAAACGACGACATTATGGACAGACGTGCGTTTAAGACGGCGGAATCCGTAAGCGACGCGGTCGTGCGCTTTAAAGCCGTGCGCGGCGACGTGGTAGTGGATTTCAAGCAAAGCTTCATAAAATGCGGCGGCATGGATTGGAGTCTTCTCGACAGATTGCGCGAAATCGACGGCGAAGCGGTAAGCGCTATTGTTCGCAATTGTGCTACGCGCGAGCAGGCAGAGAGCGTTTTAAAGTGAAGATAGCTTTTCTCGGCGACGAATACTCGCATACTTACGCTGCAAGTCGAGAGTTCTGCGGCAAAAAACAAGCCGAGTGCAAGGGCTTTCGCACGGCAAGAGAAGTCGCGGAATCGGTTGCGAGCGGCAAATGCGATATGTGCGTGTTGCCCGTCGAAAACAGCGTCGAAGGTTCGGTCACGGCGACTGCAGACGTACTGCTTGACTTTTCGCTTTTCATACGCGCGGAAACGACAAGAGCCATTCACCACGGGTTTATAGTAAACGACGGCGCCGGGCTTTCCGACATTAGAGAAGTGTATTCGCATCCGCAAGCGCTTGCTCAATGCGCGAGATGGCTTGCCGACAATACCGAAGCCGAGCAGATCGCCGTACATTCGACGAGTTATGCGCTCACGCTTCTTGATTCGAAAGATAAAGCCGCGATAGCAGCTATGCCTGCCCGCGGGCAAAAGGAACTGTTTTCGCACATCGAGGATTATGCGAGCAACGCTACACGCTTTCTTCTTCTTTCGCCCTTTGCGGGAAGTAAAGGAAATCGCGCTTCGGTGATATTCGCGGCGAAGAACCGCCCGGGCGGACTCTTGGACGTACTCAAGATTTTCGAAGGCGCCGGATTGAATATGACCTATATTCAATCGCGTCCGTCGAAAAGCGGTCTCGGCGACTATATATTTTTCGTAGATTTCACTTTGCCGAAGAAAGGGGGCGACAAAACTCTCGAAGAGCTTGTGGCGCTGCTTAAAGCCGATACCGGCTTTTGCAAATTTCTCGGCAGATATGATCATATAACCAATTCGGAGGCAACAAACAATTTATGGGCTTGATTTCATTCATAAAGGGCAGCGATAATCGCCGCCACGTCAAGAAGCTCAATGCGCTGGCAAATAAGATCGAGGCGCTTGCGGACAAGTATTCGACAATGTCCGAAGAAGAGCTTAAGGCTCAGACAGGAGAATTCAAACGGCGTCTCAGCGAAAACTACGAGACGCTCGACGACATACTTCCGGAAGCGTACGCAGTCGTTCGCGAGGCGGCGACGCGCGTGCTCGGTATGAGGCATTTCCACGTTCAGCTTATGGGCGGTATATGTCTGCATCAAGGAAGAATAGCCGAGATGAGAACGGGCGAAGGCAAGACGCTTGTCTCGACTCTTCCCGCCTATCTGAACGCGCTTACGGGTAAGGGCGTACACATCGTCACGGTAAACGACTACCTTGCTCGCCGAGACGCGGAATGGATGGGAAAAGTTCATCGCTATCTCGGACTTACGGTAGGCGTCGCCGTCGCTGGTATGAAACCCGATGAAAAACGCGAGGCTTACAACTGCGACATAACCTATGCGACGAACAACGAGCTCGGTTTCGATTACCTTCGCGACAACATGGTAATCAGAAAGAGCGATAAGGTTCAACGCGAACTCAATTACGCTATTATCGACGAGGTCGACTCGATTCTCATCGACGAAGCGCGCACGCCTCTCATAATCTCGGGCAGAGGCACGAAGTCGAGCGATATGTACATTGCGGCAAACAGATTTGCCCGCACGCTCAAAAAGGAGCTTGACTACGAAATAGACGAGAAGAAAAAGGCTATAAATCTCACGGAAGACGGCGTCACGAAAGCCGAAAAATATTTCGGCGTCGAAAATCTTACCGACATCGAAAATACCGAGCTTAACCATTATATCAACAACGCCATACGCGCGCATTACGTCATGAAGCGCGACTCGGACTATATCGTCAGCAACGGCGAAGTAATCATTGTAGACGAGTTTACGGGGCGTCTCATGATAGGCCGTCGCTACAGCGAAGGACTTCACCAGGCTATCGAAGCCAAGGAAGGCGTGCGTATTCAAAACGAGAACAAGACTCTTGCGACCATTACTTTCCAAAATTATTTCCGTCTTTACGGTAAGCTTTCGGGCATGACGGGTACGGCTAAGACCGAGGAAGCGGAATTTCGCGGTATTTACAGGCTTGACGTCGTAATTATTCCGCCCAATCTTCCGCCGCAAAGAGTGGATGAAAACGACCAGGTTTACACGACGGTTGCGGGCAAGCTCCGCGCCGTAGTCGCAGACATAGAAGAATGCTACGGAAGAGGTCAGCCCGTCCTCGTCGGTACGACGAGCGTCGACAAGAGCGAAGAGCTTGCCGCAATGCTCAAAAAAATACCGTATAAGATCCTGAACGCCAAGAACCACGAAAAGGAAGCCGAAATAGTCGCGCAAGCAGGCAAACTCCATGCAGTTACGATAGCGACGAATATGGCGGGTCGCGGTACCGACATAATGCTCGGCGGCAATGCGGAATTTCTTGCGAAGAAGAAAATGCGCGAAGAGGGAATTTCCGAAGAGGAGATCTCCGACGCAACGTCCTATTTCAATACGGACGACCCCAAAATTCTCGAGGCTAGAGCGCTTTACAAAAAGCTCTACGACGAGTTTAAAGTCGGCGTAGACGAGGAAAAAGAAAAGGTAAAAGCTGTCGGCGGTTTGCGCATAATAGGCACCGAACGCCACGAGTCGCGCCGTATAGACAACCAGCTTCGCGGTCGTGCGGGTCGTCAGGGCGACATAGGTTCGTCCGTGTTCTATCTTTCGATGGAGGACGAAGTCGTACGGTTGTTCGGCGGAGACAGGATGAAGCGGATTGCCGAGATGTTCAAGATAGACGACGATACGCCGTTTGCCATGGGGCTTTTGACAAGACAGATAGAAAACGCCCAGCGCAACATCGAGGGAAGAAACTATTCCATTCGTAAGATGGTCCTCGAGTACGATGACGTAATGAACAAGCAACGCGAAATCATCTATACCGAGCGCAATAAGGTGCTTATGGACGAAAGCGTGCACGATCAGATAGATCAAATGATTCACGACAGGATAAACATCGTTGTAGACGCGTATACCGACCCCAAGACCGACTGGAACGAGTGGGATTGGCAGGAACTCAACAAGGAAATAGAGCGAAAGCTCATTCCCGGCGATCCCGCTTTCCTTACCGAAGAGAGGCTTGACAGGTGGGCGCTTGAGGAAATCAAAGAGCAGATCTACGGCGGCATGATGACCTACTACAATCAGAAGATCGATATGGCGAAGGAGCTCGGCATAGATTTCGACGAGATCGAGCGCGTCATACTTCTGCGTGTGGTCGATAATAAATGGATGGATCATATCGACGCGATGGACGCTTTGCGCCGAGGTATAGGACTCAAGGCTTACGGTCAGCAAGATCCCGTAATCGCTTATAAGCGAGAGGGCTTCGAGATGTTCGACGACATGATAGACCGCATACAGGAAGAGACGGTCGCTCTCATGATGCGCGTCAACATCGAAAACGCTCCCAAGCGCGAGCAGGCGAAAGTAGAAATCGTTTCGACGAGCGCGGGCGGCGCCACCGAAAAGACGAATAAAACGGTCGTAAACGACAAGAGAAAGGACGTCGGAAGAAACGACCCTTGCCCCTGCGGAAGCGGCAAGAAGTATAAAAACTGCTGCTGGGACAAGGACCATATAGCTTAGGAAACAAAAATGCTGATACTCGACGACATAAAAATCAAATACAGAGAGTTAAAGGATAAATTCGACAGTTGCGCGGCGGCTGTCGATTTGTCCGCGTTAAAGAGCCGCCGCGAAGAGGTCGAAAAAGAGCAGCAGTCGCCCGACCTTTATTCCGACCTAAAGCGCGCGCAAGCCGTGGGAAGCGAAGCGAAATATCTCGATACGAAAATTGCGCTCGTCGAGGGACTGACGTCGCGTCTTAAGGACGTAGGCGAGTTTATCGAGCTTGCCGAAGCCGAGAGCGACGAGAGCATAGTGGAAGAAATCGAAAGTTCGCTGTCGGCTCTCGATACGGATATAGAGGACTTTCATTTGCAGACCCTTTTAAAAGGCGAGTACGATTGCAATAGTGCGATCCTCACTCTTCATGCCGGCGCGGGTGGTACGGAGGCGCAAGACTGGGTTTCCATGCTGTATCGTATGTATCGTATGTACGGCGAAAAGAAGGGTTTTGCGCTCGAGGAACTCGACTGTCTCGACGGTGAAGAGGCGGGAATAAAGAGCGTCACGTTTGCCGTGCGCGGCATAAACGCCTACGGCTATCTTAAGGCGGAAAAGGGCGTGCACAGACTCGTGCGCATTTCGCCGTTCGACTCGAACGCACGGCGGCACACGTCGTTCGCTTCGCTCGAAGTAATGCCCGAAATAGAGGGCGAAACCGAGATAAAGATAAATCCCGACGAGCTTAGAATAGATCGCTACAGGAGCGGCGGCGCCGGAGGTCAGCACGTCAATAAGACCGACAGTGCGATACGAATCACGCATATTCCGACGGGCATCGTCGTTCAATGCCAAAACGAGCGCAGTCAGATCCAGAACCGCGAGACGGCGATGAAAATGCTTATGGGCAAGCTCATAGAAATGCGCGAGCGCGAGAACGCCGAAAAGGCGAGTGAAATAAAGGGTGAAATAAAGAAGATAGAGTGGGGAAGCCAAATTCGATCGTATGTGTTCCAACCCTACACTCTTGTCAAAGATCATCGCACGGGATATGAAGAGCCCGACGTGCAGTCGGTCATGAACGGCGGTATCGAAGAATTCATATTCGATTATTTGAGAAAGGCTTAATATGGACGTCAAGAGAAAATTCGACGCTCTCCGAGGAAAGGAAGATACGGTAATCCTCGGCATAGAAAGTTCTTGCGACGAGACTGCCGCCGCGGTTTATTCGGGCGGTAGAATTTTGTCGAACGTCATTTCGTCGCAGATAGATATTCATCGCCGTTTCGGAGGAGTCGTCCCGGAGATTGCTTCGCGTAATCACACGCTTGCTTTGCCGGCAGTCGTCGACGAGGCGCTTAAAGAGGCGGGCATGACCCTGAATGACGTCAACGCAATCGGCGTGACGTACGGAGCGGGACTTATAGGAGCGCTGCTCGTCGGGGTATCGTCGGCAAAGGCGCTTGCATATGCGACGAATAAACCGCTTATCAAGGTAAATCATATCGAAGCGCATATATGCGCAAATTACATAGAACATAAAGACTTAAAGCCTCCCTTTCTCGCGCTTGTCGCAAGCGGCGGTCATACGAGCATAATAGACGTCGAAGGCTACAATAAGTATAAGCTTGTCGGTTCGACTACGGACGACGCAATAGGCGAAGCTTTCGATAAAGTCGCAAGACTTATAGGGCTTGAATATCCGGGCGGTCCCAACGTCGACAGGCTGGCTCGACTCGGCAAGCCGGTCATAGATTTTTGCAAGAAAAAAAAGCCGCATGAGTTCGGCAGACTCAGTTACAGCGGACTCAAGACCGCCGTAGTCAACTATGTGCACAACCTGCGGCAAAAGGGCGAGAACATACCCGTCGAGGACGTCTGCGCGTCGTTTACGGCGGCGGCTGTCGAGCCGCTTATCGAGACGGTCGTCGAAGCCGCGCGACGCTTCGGGCACAAGACTGTCGTTATTGCGGGCGGCGTCGCATCGAACAGCGCGCTTCGCGAGGGGATGAAAAAGGCGGGCGAAAAAAACAATTTCAAGGTGCTTATGCCTTCGCCCGTGTACTGTACGGACAATGCGGCAATGGTTGCCGTAAGGGCTTTCTTATCGGCGAGAGAGGGCGTGAATTTTGCGGAACTCGACCTCGGTCCGGAAAGCAATCTGCGCATATGACGAAAGCGGAAAAGGAGAGGCATAATGGAACTTGACGATATTTTTCGCAGGCGCGGCGCGGGTACGGATATAGACGGACTTGTCGGTAAGCGCGTCGTCGTCGGTATGAGCGGCGGCGTAGACAGCTCGGTCGCCGCCTTTCTTTTGAAGCGGGCGGGCGCGGACGTCATAGGGCTTTTCATGAACAATTGGAAGGAGGAGGACGAGGGCGGCGCTTGCACGTCTGCGAGCGATTGGCAAGACGTGATCGGTGTGTGTGGAAAGATCGGCATTCCGTATTATTCCGTAGACTTTTCCGAACAGTATATGAAAAACGTGTTCGAGGTTTTTCTCGAAGAGTACAGGAAAGGACGAACGCCCAATCCCGACGTACTGTGCAACCGAGAAATAAAGTTCAAGCCGTTTACGCACTATGCCGAAATGCTCGGCGCGGATTACGTTGCGACGGGGCACTACTGCGGCATTTCGCACGAAGAGGGCGGAGCAAAGCTGCTCGAAGCGACGGACGGCGGGAAAGACCAGACATATTTTTTAAATCAAGTAGAAACTTCCGCGCTTGAAAAAATTATTTTTCCGCTTGCTTTACTCAAAAAAGAGTATGTGCGGCAAGTCGCCGAAAACGAAAAACTCGTGACGGCGGGAAAGAAAGATTCGACGGGCGTATGCTTTATAGGCGAGAGGAATTTCAAGAAGTTTTTGCAAGGCTATCTTCCCGCAGTCGGCGGCGAGATTCGAGACACTTCGGGAAAAGTCGTCGGACGGCATGACGGACTCATGTATTACACTTTGGGACAGCGACGCGGGCTTGGAATAGGCGGAATTAAAGGCGAAAAGGAAAGCCGTTGGTACGTCGTCGAAAAGAGTTTGAAGGACAATGTGCTCGTGGTTTCGTGCGGCGAGGGCGAGGAGCTTCTATCACGCGGCGTTAAGACGGGCAGGGTAAATATCATAGGCGAGTTCGACCGCAGCCGAAAGAGTTTCGAGTGCGACGTGAAGATTCGTTATCGCCAGCCGCGTCAACGCGCGTGCGTGTCGTTGAACGGAGACGGGACGCTTTTCGTGGATTTTGAAGACAGACAGCGCGCGGCGGTCGAAGGACAATATGTCGCGTTGTATACGGGCGACAGGTGTCTCGGCGGCGCGGTCATAGAAGAGGTTGTGAGATGAGCGAGAAGAGCGGATTTTTCGAAGCCGTCTATGCGGCGGTCGAGCGCATACCGTGCGGCAAGGTCGCGTCTTACGGTCAGATTGCCGCCGCCGTAGGCTCGCCAGGGGCTTCGCGCGCGGTCGGTTGGGCGCTTCATGTAAATCCTCGCCCCGGCATAGTTCCGTGCCACCGTGTGGTCAACAGAGACGGACGAACCGCGCCGGCATTTGCTTTCGGCGGCGCAAACGTTCAGCGCGCGTTGCTTGAAAAAGAGGGCGTAAGGTTCGACGACGACGGCAACGTCGAAAGAAGATACTTTGCGGCAGACGAAGAAATACGTTCGGAATAAAGACAGGCTTAAAGAGCAAGCTAAGACAAGACGGATAAAATATCAAAGGAGATTTATATTATGGCGTGCAATCACGATTGCGAAAACTGCGGCGAGAGCTGCGACGAAAGAGACATGAAGGCAAAGCCTCACGCTCTGTCTAAAATCAAGAAAGTAATAGGTATAATCAGCGGCAAGGGCGGCGTGGGCAAGTCCACCGTAACATCGCTGCTTGCGTGCGCTATGAGCAAAAAAGGCAACAAAGTGGCGCTTCTCGACGCAGACGTGACCGGTCCGAGTATACCCAAGTTGTTCGGGATAAAAGAGAAGGCGCTCGGCTCGAACGAAGGTCTGTTTCCGGTCATGACCAAGGGCGGAATGGAGGTCATGAGCGTAAATCTGCTGCTGGAAAACGAGACCGATCCAGTAATTTGGCGCGGACCTGTGATTGCGGGCGCAATAAAGCAGTTTTGGAGCGATGTAATTTGGAACGACGTAGACTATATGTTTGTCGATATGCCTCCCGGAACAGGGGATGTCGCACTGACCGTGTTTCAGTCGCTTCCCGTCGACGGCGTGATAATAGTTACGGCTCCGCAAGAGCTGTCGAACATGATAGTCGCCAAAGCCATAAAAATGGCTAATCTCATGAACGTCCCCGTTTTGGGTCTCATAGAAAATATGAGTTACTTTACTTGCCCCGACTGCGGCAAGAGTCATGATATTTTCGGCAAGAGCCATGCTGCGGAGACGGCGGAAAGTTTCGGCATAAAGTTGCTTGCGCGTTTGCCGCTCGATCCCGAACTTACCGCGCTTTGCGACAGCGGACTTACGGAAAAAGCCGACGTGTTGCCGATTGCCGCCGCCGCGGATCTTTTGGAAAATATTTGAAATTGCGTTTGGGGCTAAAAATCCGCAAAATCCGCATATAGTAAACGCTTGAAAAAATATGCGAAAAGTGATACAATATATATGATTTCACTGCGGCTTGACAGAGCCGAAAGGGGATAGCGTTTTGAAGGCATGGAGAATTTACGGTGCAAACGACATCAGGCTCGACGAACTTCCTTCTCAGCCCGTCGGCGCGGACTGCGTAAAAATCAAGGTTCTTAAGACGGCGATTACACACTCCGACAATCTTATTTACGAGGGCAAGCGCACGGCAAAACTTCCCGTTATACCGGGCAGGCATTGCGTCGCTATGGTGTCCGAGGTGGGCGAGAACGTCAAGAATGTCGCACGCGGAAACAAGGTGGCTCTTTCGCCTTACAGAGGTTGCGGAAGTTGTCTCGAGTGCAATCAAGGCAGAAGCGAAAATTGCGAAAACAAGCTCGAATACGGACTTTCCGAGGACGGCTTTTTGAGCGATTTCGCTGTCGTAAACAGCGGAGACGTCTATAAGTTGCCGGATCGCATCGACGACGGCGAGGCGATGTTTCTCGAGCATATTGCGACGGCGGTCAGCATTATAGGAAAATTGGGTCTTGAAAAGGGCGAGCACATCGCAATAATCGGCGCGTCCATTACGGGCATTATTCTCGCGCAGGTCGCAATGTACTATCAGGCTGTCCCCATTCTCATCGACGTAAGACGCGACCGACTCGACATAGCGTCGTCGCTCGGAATATATTATACTGTAGATACTACTATGAGCGACGCATTCAAGAAAGTGTTTTCGCTTACTGGAGGGCGCATGGCGGAAACTTGCGCTTATATGACGCCCGGGATAATTCCGCTTACGCGAGCGTTTGAGTTCTGTTGCAAACGCGGCAGAATGACTATAGGCGTAGCCGATTCCGAGGAGGAACTTTGCGCCGATCTTCGTGCCGTCGTAAACCGTCGTTTGGTAGTGTACGGAGAAAGTTCCATGGGAAAGAATATGCGTACCGCAATAAATATGCTTGCAAATAAAAGCGTCGGCGTGTTACCGCTGATTTCCCGCGAAATAAGTTTTTCGCAGTTGGGCTCGGCACTCGAAGAAATGGCAAAGCTTCCGGAAAAGTATTTGAAAGTCGTAGTGGACATGAACAAATAAGAAGCCCAAGCAGTTTATATATGCACTCGCCAAGGCTCGAGGCGTTCGATTCGCCGTATAATGGCTCGCTCGGCTGTCCGTCTTACTCGCATCTAAGCCGTTTGGTGTTGATTTTAAAGAAATCTTTTCTTTTATCAAAAGGCGCAATGTTCTATTGAGCCTTTTTTTCTTTTGCGGATGATATTATGCGAACGCCCTTTATTTCTCTTAATGGGGCGGTCACGCTTTGCGGAGCATTCGTGAATATTACATTGAAGTCGGCGGGCGAGGAGGTACGGTGCATAGCCGTAAGCGTGAATTTCGTTTTGTCTACGAGAAGCGCCGTGTTTGTGCTGTGCTTTAAAACCGTGCGCTTTATATCGGATTGATTCAAAGAATTTTCATAAACGCCGTCGGCTGAAATTGCCGTGCAGGAAGCTAACATCAAATCAAAGTGCATATCGTCGAGCACACGCGTTGCGAGTGCTCCCGTAAGTGAATTCGTATTGTATAAAAGATTTCCGCCCGGCATTATTACGGTTACGTCTTCGCGTTTTGCAAGTTCCAAGGCAAGCATTACTCCGTTTGTGACTACGGTACGGAAATCGAGATTCATATTCATTGCAAGAGTCAGCGACGTAGACGAGTTGTCGAAAAACGCGACCTTGAAATCAGGCAGGTGTCTTTGTGTCAGCAAAGCCACTTCTTTTTTATCTTGTGCGTTTTGGCTGTATCTCACGGAAATGGCGACTTCGTCCGCGGTATCGAGGATGATTGCTCCGCCGTGGTCGCGCTCCAAAATACCGAGTTTTTTCATTTCCGAAAGGTCACGCCTTATCGTAGCGTCCGAACAATAAAGTCGTCGGGCAAGTTCGCGAATTTTGGCGTGCTTGTTTGTCTTAAGATATTCGAGTATCTCGGTTTGTCTTCCCGTCAGCGACATGGCTCCGACTCCTTGTATGCTCTAAGATATTACATATTGTAGTGTAAAAGCGAAAAATTGTCAAGAAAAACGGGTGAAAATGTGAAAGGTTTTGCTCATTTCAAACAGTTTTTGCTCATTTCTGAGTGAAATAAAGAAACTTTGCCCGAAAAATGAACAAATATTGACAAGCGGGGGGGGTATGTGTTATAATTTACTCGTTATTTAAAGAACAAATTTTCGTATGTTCTTTAGGGAAAATGTTTTTAGGAGGTTTTTGAATGAAAAAACAAGGCAAAAAGAGATTCGCCAAAGTCATCGCTCCGGTACTCGTAGCGTCGTTGGCGGTCGCGCCGAGTGCGGGAACGCTCGTGGCGTTTGCGGCAAACGGCGGGCAAGCGGTGCCTATGTTCGATACTCAAGCCGAGACGGAAGCTGCGGCGAGAGATCTGAACATAAGGCTTACGGGCGAAGGCTCGGTTCTCTTGAAGAACAGGGAAAATGCGCTTCCCATCAAGAAAGACGCAGGCATAACGGTATTCGGCGCTGCGGCGTCCGCGCTTCAGGGCGGCGGTACTGCTAACACCGAATACGGCAATGTGAGACTCGCTCTCGAAAAGGGCGGCTTTACGAAGGTAAACGAAAAAATCATTACGGAGACGGACGTTGTCGGAACTCCCGCAAAGGGCGATACGCCCGCAATCGATCCCATTGCCGATACCGCAGTGGGCACGACGAAAGACGTAGCCGTAGTCGTACTTAAGCGCGGCGGCGGCGAGGGCAGCGACCTTCCCGTTGCAACGAGCGAAAAGGCTACGGCGGATGAATCGGCTTCCCACAAGCGTCTTGCGCAGAACAATCAGGGCGAGGACGTAAAGCACAATCAGATGCTTACCGAAAACGAAAAAGCGATGATTGCTTATGCAAAGAAGAACTGCACGAAGGTCGTCGTAATTCTCAATACTTCGAACGCTATGGAAATGAAGACGCTCGAGGACGACAACGAAATAGATTCCATTCTTTGGATAGGTCGTCCGGGCACGACCGGTCTTGCCGCAGTTCCCAAGCTCCTTTCGGGCGCATGGAATCCTTCCGGTAAGCTCGTTGCCGAATGGTACAACGACTTCACCGCAGATCCCACCTGGTACAACTCGATGGCGAACACGCAGAACGACGCGGGCAGCAACACATATATACTCGAGGACGGCTCGCGCGCAAGCAACATAACGATGCACGGCGTGGATTACTCCGAAGACATCTATATGGGCTATAAGTATTACGAGACCGTCTATGCGGACATCGCGGCAGGCAAGTATTCGTATAACTCCACGACGAAAGAGCTCACGAAGGGAACTCCTACCGATGCGACTGCTGAAGCGGAAGCATGGCACAACGACAACGTCGTATATCCGTTCGGCTACGGCTTGTCTTATACGAACTTCGAAATGAAGATAGTCGGAACGTCTACGGACAGCCTTACGGCGGAAGAGATTTCTTCGTCTGTCGGCAGACCCGCTAAGGTCAAGACCTTCAACATTACGGTCGAAGTGACGAATAAGGGCAGCAAGGCGGGCAAGGAAGTAGTCGAAATCTATTCGAGCGCGCCTTACACCGCCGGCGGCATAGAAAAGGCGCATGTAAATCTTGTCGCTTACGCAAAGACCGACAACTTGAAGCCCGGCGCCACGCAGAGACTTACGCTTACCGTAAATCTTCAGGATATGGCGTCGTACGACTATGCGGACGCAAACGGCAACGGCTTCAAGGGCTATGAGCTTGAAGCAGGCAAGTATACTATCTATGCGTCGAACACGTCGCATTGCACGGAGGACACCGAAAGCGTCGAACTCGAAATAGGTGAGGCGCAAGGCGTTTCCACGCAGAAGGGTAAAACGGGCGGCAGGCTCGCGCTCGACGACTTCTCCGACAACGAGATCGTAAACCTGTTCAGCAAAGAGAACGGCAGAAACTATTCGCTTCGCAAGAATGACGCGGATTGGAACGGCGACGGAATGGTCGACGAGAAAGACAAAATGTTTACGAAAGAGCAGAGACTTCTTTCGCGCAGCGACCTTGTCGGAACTTTCCCCGAGGCTCCCGTATCGACGATAGACGGCGTACCCGTTTCTACGATACAGGCATTCGACGAGACGAAAGCATACGCCGTAGGCGATACCGTAAGAGTTACGACGGTAACGACGGGCGTAACGGGCACGTCTTCCACGAAATTCTATAAGTTCACGACGGCTCATGCGGCAGGCGCGTTTAACGAAAACGAGGTCACGGAGCTTTCGGGCAACTATGTCGGCGGACTTGTCGTAACACAGGCTTTTGCAGACCTTATGGACTACTATGCAGGTTATACGCTCAACACCTGGAAGCCCGTAACGGCATACTACGATCCTTCGGTCGCAGTCGAAGCGAACGGCAAAGTAGGTCTTACGGGCACGAAGGAAATCTACCAGGCGGCAAATAAGATCGACGCAGTCGCAGAGATTACGACGGGCTCGCTTCACGCAAAGGACGACTATGTGCGTATCGGCACGCAGATCTACAAGCTAAAAGAAGCTCTTGCCGCTCCGACGATTATCGATCAGACGGCGGCGCGCACGGACGGCAAGGCCGACAGAGACTATAAAGTCGGCGAGATAGTAAGATATTGCAGCCAAGGCTGGGGCGGCGTAAGCACGAACACGGTTGTTGTGACAAAAGAAATCAAGAAAGAAGACAGCTTCAGCACTCGCGGCGGCACGGCAAACTGCTCTTCGTTCACGGCAAGCGCTCGTATAACCGATTCGAATTCCGAAAAGGTGACCCATGTCGATTACATAAAGCTTAAGGGCGCTACCAAGACGAGCGACGAGAACACGGGCGACTATGTCTACAGCGATAAGCTCTTCCACGGCACGGCAGGCGTAAACGGCTATCAGGGACACGAGGACGGTCTTTACGACGTAACCGAGGACATGATGCACGGCTGGAGCCAGATGGCGGACGCAGCCGCTCAGGAAGCTCGGATAGCTACGGGCGATTGGATTTGGTTCAACGAGCTTAACGGCATCAAGTATACGGACAAGGAAGTAATAACCGAAGGTAAGTTCGCAGGCATGACCGGCGAAGAAGTTTGGACGAAGTTCATGAATCAGTGGACGTGGGCGGACTTTGCGACGGCTTGCTGGCAGGGCGGCAACAACGGCTTGCCGGTCGACAACCTCGGCATTCCCGCAGGCGGCATACAGGATAGCCCGACGAGCTTTGCGAGAACGTACTCTTGGTGCGACAACTGCTCGATAGCTTCCACCTACAACGTAGAACTCGGCGAAGAGCAGGGTAGAGTTACGGCAAGTCTCGGCTTGTTCGGCAACACAGGCAAGATAAACAATCAGGCGTCGACCAGAAACGACGAATGGCTCAATCCCGCCATCAACTTCCAGAGAACTCCTTTCTCGGGACGTAACAACGAGTACTATGCTCAGGACGGTTACCAGGCAGGACAGTTCGCTCAGGCAGTAGTCAAGGGCATACAGTCTCAGGGCGTAAGCAGCCACTTAAAGCATATGTTCCTCAACGACCAGGAGACCGACCGTAACCAGGGCGACCTCATGGCTTGGGTGAGCGAGCAGGCTATCCGCGAGATTTATGTAAAGCCTTTCCAGATGGGTATCCAGGAAGGCGGAGCGGAAGGCGCGATGTCGGCGTTTGCGAGAATCGGCGCTGTTCCCACCCCCGTAAGCGACAATATGTGCAATCTCCTCGTTCGTAAGGAATGGGGTGCGGAAGGCTTCATGTTCCACCCGGATATGTACTCGCCTCAGGCGAACGTAGCTCCCGAGGATCTCATGCTCAGAACCGGTCACAACCATGCGCCCGGAGGCAACAACGCCAACAGCGACGGAAGCGCCGCTAACAACACCTATGCAGGTCGTTGGGACGCAGAGTACGAAAACCCTCTTACGGGTACAAAGGGCGGCGTTTACATCGGCAAGAACGACGAAGCTACTGGTCAGAAGATCTACTACTCGAACAACCAGTGGTATATCGTCCGTCAAAGCGCAATGCTCATGTACAGCGAATACGCAAATAACTCGCACTCGCTTAACGGCATAATCCTCACCGATTGGAAGGATATGGACGTCACGATAAATACGATGTCGACGGCTAACATCGACGTATCGTTTAAGGACGCGGAAGCTAAGTCGAAAACGCACAGCTATGCGATCACAAAGGGCGAGCTTCCCAAGGGACTCGACTTGGACGCTAAGACGGGTATCATCAGCGGCGTAGCGGAAGAGCCCACCGAAGAGGCTGTCGAAATAACCGTAACCGGTACGTTCGACAAGTGGATCAAGACCGACATGGTCGTTACGATCAACGTAAGCGAAGCGGTAGGACCTCAGGGAGAGAAAGGTGAACCCGGCGAGAAAGGCGATAAGGGCGACGCGGGCGAGCAGGGACCTCAGGGACCCAAGGGCGAGGACGCAGTTGCGCCCGAGGGCGGTTGCGGAAGCAGCGTAGAAACGACGAGCGCGGCGGTTGCTGCGGCAGTCGTACTCGCGGGACTCGGAGTTGCAATCGCTGCGAAAAAGCGCAAGTCTTCGGCAAAATCGGCGAAGTAAACGATAGGTAATTAAAAAGCTCGAAAGAGCAAGATTTTAAACCCGCAGAATATTTCTCCGGCTCGAGGACAGAAGATAGAATCGGGTCGGAGAATATTTTTTCGGGATAACATTCGAATGGATATTCGATGATGAAAGCAGCGATCGAGCGTTCGGTCGGTATAAGCAAGGAGAGTGTATGATGAAGAAAAAACATCTAGTAACAGTGGCGCTTCTTTCTCTCGTTTTGGCGTTCGGCTCGCTTTTTGCCGCTTGTACGCCTACACAGGGACAGGAAAACATAGCCACATACACCGTCAGGTTCAACAACAATTATGACGGGACCGTGACGAAAGTCGAGGTCGAAAGCGGCAAGACGACAGCTCTTCCCGCCGAGCCTTCCCGAACCGGCTATATATTTAAGGGTTGGTACACCGAATACGGCGAAAACGCGTCCGTCGAGTTCGACGCGACAAAGCCCGTCGTAAAGGATACGACCGTATTTGCCAAGTGGGAGAGGAACGATTCGGTCAGCCTCGTGACGTTCAAATATATGAATTTACGCACGCAGGACAAAATCGTTTCGGTGAATAAAGGCGCGCAGCTCGAAAGACCCGAAAACCCCAAATTCGACGATAACGAAATGTACGCTTTCAACGGGTGGTATACGGACGGCGATTGCAAAAACGCCTACGATTTCACTCAAAGCGTAAACGATGACATAATTTTATATGCGGGCTGGACGGCGGACAAGACGACCGTCGAGTTCGACGCAAACTTTGCGGGTGCGCCCGCACCGACGAAAACCGTCGTAAAACTCGGTACGGCAGTTGCAAAGCCCGCGGATCCCGTGCGTGCGATGAACGAATTCGGCGGTTGGTTCACGGGACGCGTGGGAGGAACGCAGTACGATTTCTCTTCTCCCGTGACTGAGGCGACGACGCTGTATGCGCATTGGCTCAGAAGCGAGTATGTCGTCACGTTCAACGTAAACGGCGCGACGCTTAATACGGAAGCCGATTTCGGTGACGGCACAATCAGCCGCGGCAAAGTTCAGTATACGGTAAAACGCGGCACGTCTGCCGAAACAATTGCGGCAAACATTATTTCGAACGTAACATACGAGGGACATAAGTTCATCGGTTGGTATAACAGAGCGGTCGACGCGGAAACGGGCGAGCCGTCCGACGCACGAGAGGTGGATCTTACTTCTATCGGCGACGACATGACCGTCTATGCGAAGTGGGAGCTCGAAAGCTATGAAGTCAAGTTCGATCTCAACTATGACGGAGCGCCCGCCGCGCCCGAAACGCAGACCGTAAAATACGGCAAGCAGGCAACGGAACCCGAAAAGCCGACGCGTGCGGGCTATCGCTTGGTCGGCTGGTACAGAGAAGCTGCGGGCACGACGCAGTTCACTTTCGATATGCCTGTTACGGGCAACCTTACGCTTTACGCGCGTTGGATAGACAATTCGCAGGCGGGCGGATCGGTTACTGTCACATACAACTATAAGACGGACGGAGGCAACATTGTCCATGCAAGCGTGTCCGTAGAAGCGCTCGGCACGGCGGCTTCCGCGGCTCCCGAAGCTCCGAAGGTCGAAGGCTGGATGTTCGTAGGCTGGTTCGAAGACGAAGCGTTTACCAAAGAGTTCAACATGAACGCGACACTCACGGACGACGTTGCCGTTTACGGAAAGATGCTTAAAGGCTATACGCTCGAAGCCGAGAAGGTCGACTTCACTGAAAAGAGAGGACAGGGAACTTCGACGAACTCTTTTGAGGAGCAAATGATCTACGGCGAGAAGTTCATAGGCGACGGTACGGGCAAGGGCGACAGCTTCGTAAGCGGCGGTATGTTCGTGCGCGAGCTTTACTACAACGGCGCGTTCCTCGAATTCGAGTTCACCGTGGACGAGGAAGTGACGGACGCAGTTATGGTGCTGAGAGTTTCCAGCGAATCTTACGAGTTCATGAATACGCGTGAAAAAGACGGCAAGAAGTATAATTATCTCACGGACGAGGAGTTCAAGATAATCGTCAACAGCACGAATTCGGACGACAGGCTTTCTTACGGCGGACTTCTTATACCGATGGCAAACCTTGTCGAGAAAGAGGACCTTTCGAACAGAAAGACGCCTTTCGAAAATATGGAGATAGCCGTCAAACTTCATCTTAATAAGGGTGTGAACAAGATAGTGCTTCTTGTCGACAACAACAATAATCACGGCGGTACGTTCCATGCCGAAGCTCCGATGATCGACTGTATGTACATATATGCTTCTACGGGTATCACGCAGAACGATTACGGCTTCGACACGCTTCCCGGCGTGAACTTGGGAAATTAAAAGCAGTTGGCTTCGGGAGTTTGCTTGCTCGTAAGTCTGCTTGCGGGCGAGCGGATTCCGAAATAAAATGGAGGACAAAATGAAAAAGAATAAACCGTTTTATATTCGGGTCGATTTCTATCTGACGGCGCTTGCGTTTTTGCTCTCATTGACCGCGCTTATATTGTATGCGGCGGGCTGTGCGTCGGAGTTCAACGGCGGAGCGGTTTCCAAAGCCGTTGTTGCATGGGATGCGCTTGCGGTAGTTTTCGGCGCGCTCGCTTTGGGTGCGGGAGTTGCCGAGTACTTTACGGACAATGCTCTTGTAAAGAAAATAGGCTCTTACAGACGTTTCGCGGCGTTTGCGGCGTTCCTGTTTCTTATACTGGGATTTTTGATGCAGATACTCGACGAATACTCGCTGCTCGGAACCATTCTCTACCCGATAGTTTCGGGTACGGTCGGCGACCCCGTCGATCCGACGCTGTCGGCCTGTTACTTCACGGCTCTGATATTTGCGTTCGTCTCGATGTGGTGCGCGCTTGCCGCAGGCATCGTAGGGCAGGTTTCGATCTATAGAGAGGAAAGAAGCGAGAAGCTTGTTCCTTCGGCAGAAAGCGCAGGCGAGGAGGTAAAATAAAATGTTGCAAAAACTATTCGAACATAAAAGATTGTGGGAAGTACTCGCCGTCGTATTTGCGGGACTTCTGATGGTCATGTGCGTTGCGAACGTCGCGATCGTGCCGTTCAACAACGAGATACATACTTTCCTCGGCACGGCGGACTACAAGGAGACTACGGTCGAATTAAAGCCGGGCGAGGAGCTCAAGGAAATAAACCGTCCCGCGCTTAAAAACGCGGAGAACATAGAAGAGTACTATCGCGCCGTAAACGACGAAGTAGAGGGCGAAGGGATAGTGCTTCTCAAAAACGACAACGCCGCTCTTCCGCTTGCGGACGGCTCGAACGTGTCGTTTGCTCTTTCGGGCTCGGCAAAGATCTTCTATGCGACCCACGGACCGGGCGTACGCCGCAGCGGCGAAAGCACGGGCGCGTTTTACGATCTTAAACGCGCTATCGAGGAGGAAACCGAGCTTAAGGTAAACGAGACTATATACGGTTTCCTTTCCACGGGCGCGGGCAAAACAAACCGCGGCAGAAGCGGCGACACGTTCGTCATGAACGAGCCAGCTTGGAGCGCTTACACCTCGGCTAATCTTGTAGACGAATACCGCGAGAGCGGCGACGCCGTGATTGCAGTCATAACCCGTGAGAGCGGCGAAGGTCAGGACATCTCCTATACGGGAAGCGACGGCATAGACGGAAGCTATCTTTCGCTTACGGCGGAGGAATATTCGATACTCGAGGGGCTCGGACAGCTCAAGCGTGCGGGTGACATCTCGAAGATAATCGTGCTCATAAACTCGGCAGTGACTCTTCAGTGTGATTTTTTGAATAACGAAGTTTACGGGGTCGATGCCGCGATGTGGATAGGACTTCCCGGCGCTACGGGCATGAAGGCGGTCGCCAAAGCTCTCGTCGGCAAAGTAAACCCGTCCGGCGGACTTTCGGACATAATCTTAAACGATAATTTCTCTAATCCCGCGGCAATGTATTGGCAGGTGAACGAAGGCTTCTCCTCAATGTATGCAAACGCTTCCGACATGGGGCTAAACAGCTCCCAGCAGTTTTACGGCGTTTACGTCGAGGGCGTATATGTCGGCTATCGCTACTACGAGACTCGCTATGAAGACTACGTTATGAAAACCGCGGGAGTGGGCGAGTTCGACTATTCGCGCGCAGTCGCCTATCCTTTCGGTCACGGCTTGTCCTACACAAGTTTTGCCTACAGCGATTTCAAAGTGGAAGAGGTCAAAAGCGGCGACACGGTCACGGCATACAATGTCTCCGTAAAGGTGAAAAACACGGGCGCATTCGCGGGCAAGGAAGTGGTGCAGCTCTATCTTCAGAAACCGTACGGATATTATGCCCGTGCGTTCGGCATAGAAAAGCCGTCCGTCGAGCTCGTAGGTTTCGGAAAGACCGATATATTGTATCCCGAGGGAAGCACGGAGGGCGCAAGCGAACAGACGCTTACGGCGACCCTCTCGGACAAGGAAGATATGCGGTATATGCGCGTCATGTTCGAACAGCTTCGCTCGTACGATGCGGAGAATGCGGGAACGTACATTCTCGACAGCGGAAAGTACTACCTCACGGCGGCGAGAAATTCGCATGAGGCGGTAAACAACATACTTGCGCTTAAGGGATATGACGTGGCGAGCGGCATGGACGAAGCGGGCGACGCTTCCATGGCGGCTTGCATACTCGATAACAGCGCCGTGGACGACGAAATATTCTCGAAGTCGTCGGCACGCGCACACGATACGCCGAATACCCTTTCTGAAACGGCTGTCGGAACAGAGATCGTAAACAGGCTCGACTTTATGGATCCCAACCGCTTTGCGGGCGTAACCAACACCGAAGAGGACGACGGCGACGTCGTGTACGTCTCGCGCAGAGATTGGCTCGGCACGCTTCCGAGCGAGAAGACGACGCTTGCGCTCACCAACAAGGTGGAGGAAAAGTACGACATCACGAGTCATAAGACAATAGTAGAGGAAGAGAATGCAACCATGCCTAAGTTCGGCGACGCAAGTTCCGACCTCACTCTCGCGATGATGGCGGGACTTAAGTACGACGACGACGAGTGGAACAAGCTCCTCGACAAGATCTCGCAGAGCGATATGTTCATTACGCTTACGAATTGCTACGGATTCACTCCCGCGCTTGCGAGCGTCGCAAAGCCCATGACCGACGAGGACGACGGTCCTTACGGCGTCAGCAACACCGAGGAGGGATATTCTTCGATGTCCAGCGAGGGCGTCATTGCTTCGTCGTTCAGCGTGCGTACATATAGGCTTGTGGGTGAGGCGATCGCCGCCGATGCGAGAAGCGGACACGACGCTACGCAAAAGAACCTTCACGGGCTTTATGCGCCGGGTCTTAATATCCACCGCGTCGCATTCGGCGGCAGAGCGGCGGAGTACTTCTCCGAGGATCCTTATCTTTCGGGCATTGCGGCTCTCGAAGAAATTCAGGAAATGCAGGCGCAGTATGTCGTGGCTTGCCCCAAGCACTTCATCTTCAACGACGAGGAATCCAACCGTAACGGCATAAGCATTTGGATGAGCGAGCAGGCCGCGCGCGAGATATATCTGCTTCCGTGGGAGTATGCATGCCGCGCCGACATGGGCAACGCCCATTCTCTCATGACCTCGTTCAACCGCGCGGGCGGACTTTGGACGAGTGCGAGCGACGATCTTATGGAGCACATCCTTCGCGGCGAGTGGGCGTTCGACGGCTATACCCTGACGGATATGGCAGGCTCGAACGGCAAGCTCTTCATGGTATACGACGACGGCTTCATGAACGGTACGGACTGCTTCCTCGACAAGGGCACGATGAGCGGCTTCAGTGCGGATATGCAGAGAAGCAACACCTTCAACACAAAGCTCAGACAGGCGATGCACAGACTGCTGTATACGGTTGCGAACTACAGCGCGGCTATGGACGGCTATTCGAACCTCACGAGACTTCAGCCCGTAGTCGTCTGGTGGAAGGCGCTTATAGTGTTCTTCACGGTGTTGTTTGCAGCGCTGTGCGCGGCTTCGATTGTAATGTTCGCGTTGTCCGAAGTGAGAGCGAAGAAAGAAAAACAGTAAGGCCTATTACATTCTCCTTATCGGCTTCTCTTTCCGCATATAATGCCGAAAAGCGGAAAGAGAGCGCGAAGGAAGATTAGCGCGGTATCTTGAAATGAATAATCGCGTTTCGGAAAAAACAACAAAGTAGACAGCCGTAAAGGAGAAACAATGAAAATTCGTAAATTCACAGTCGAAAATTGCGGTCACGGTTGTGTGACCGACGAAAAGAATCCGCGCTTTTCCTTTGCGGCGGAAAGCGATGTAAACGGCGCGACGCTCGAAAGTGCGGTTTTGTCCGTCGGCGATTGGAAGACGGAGACGCGCGAGCAGATAGCGGTGCCGTACGGCGGAAAGCCGCTCGAGCCGTTTACGCGATACGACGCGAAAGTTCAAGCCGTGATTTCGAGCGGAGAGAGTGCGGAAAGCGTGCTCTCGTTCGAGACGGGCAGAATGGATACGCCTTGGCAGGCAAAGTGGATAACCGACAAGAGCTATCGCTTTACCGAAAAGGGCACGTCGCCCGCGCCACTTCTCTTTAAAAAAGAGATCGCAAAAAGCGGAGAAATAAAGTCGGCAAAGATGTACGTCACGGCGCTCGGAATTTACGAGATAACGCTCGGCGGCGAAAAGGTGGGAGAGGATTTCTTTGCCCCCGGCTTTACGTCCTACAAGACCCGCTTGCAATATCAGGTTTACGACATAACCGAGCAGCTCGGAAAAAGCGGAGATCTGAGAGTTACCGTCGCGGGCGGCTGGGCGGTCGGCGCGTTCGTGTTTACGCGCAAGAACCGCGTCACCGCACCGCGTCAGGCGCTGCTTGCCGAAATCCGCATAGAGTATGCAGACGGAAAGAGCGAGGTCGTCGGCACGGACGCAAGCTGGCTTGTTACACGCGGCGGAAACCTGCGCTTTGCCGAGTTCTACGACGGAGAAGTCTACGACGCTGCTGTCGATGAGGGCAATATCGTTTGGAACGCCGTGGGCGTCGAGAAAGTGAAAATAAAGCCCGCCGTGCTTGCGACTTACGGCTCGCTTGTGCGCGCTCACGAAGTGTTTAAGCCGATTTCGGTCACGCGCGCGCCGAGCGGAGAGATCATATACGACTTCGGTCAGAACCTTGCGGGCGTAGTGCGCTTTAAGGTGAAGGGAAAGAAAGGACAGCAGATAACCGTGCGTCACGCGGAAGTGCTTACGGAAAGCGGAGAACTCAATACGGTTTTCCTGCGCTCGGCAAAATGCAAGATAGAATATATCTGCAGAGACGGCGAGCAAGAGTATATGCCGAGAATGACGTATATGGGATTTCGCTATGCGGGCGTGAGCGGCGCAGACGAGAGCGACATAGAAATTGAATCTGTGGCTCTTTATTCCGACATCGAGAGCATAGGAAGTTTCGAGTGCTCGAACGAGCTTTTGAATAAACTCCAGAGCAACATACTTTGGAGCAGCAAATCGAATTTCGTCGATATACCCACGGACTGTCCGCAGCGTGACGAGCGCATGGGCTGGACGGGAGATATTGCCATTTTCGCACAGACGGCGTGCTTCAATTTCGATATGACGCGCTTTCTCGACAAGTGGCTGAGGGACGTTCGGAGCGAGCAGACGCGCGGCGGCGGAATACCTAACACCGTTCCCGTACAGGGCTACGGCTTCCCTGCGACCATGCCGAAAAAAGCAGTTGCGTTTTGGGGCGACGCGTGTGTGTTCGTGCCCTGGGCGCTCTACAACGCTTACGGCGACATAAACGTCCTTAAGGACAACTATGCGACGATGAAAAAGTACGTCAAGGCCTGCCGTTTTTGGGCGGGGATAGGCGTGGGCAAGCACCGCTATATCTGGAGCGATATTCCCGCCATGCAGTTCGGCGATTGGGTTGCGCCCGACGTTCCCAAAATGGGACAGTGGCAGGCTCGCTGTAAATGGACGGGGACGGCGGCTCTTGCGGCTTCGAGCGGTATTCTATCCCGTATTGCCGAACTTCTCGGAGATAGAAAGGACGCGGAAAAATACCGAAAGCTAAGCGCAAAGGTGAGTGACGCTTATGTGAGCATCTTGACGGACGGTAGCGGCAAACTTAAAAACGAGTTCCAGACGGCGTACGTTTTGCCGCTGTACTTTAAGATGTTCCCCGAGGAGCAAAGGACGAAGGCGGCGGAAAATCTTGTTAAGCTCATAGAAAAGAACGACTGGTGCATAGGCACGGGCTTTCCCGGCACGCCGTACATTCTGTTCGCGCTTTCGGACACGGGTCATACGGACGTTGCGTATAAAATGCTGCTCAACACAAAATGTCCGTCCTGGCTGTACGAGGTCAAGGCGGGAGCGACGACGGTTTGGGAGCGCTGGGACGGGCTTGACCCCGACGGCGTCTGTAGGATAGGCAACGACGGCACGGGCGGAATGATATCCTTCAATCACTACGGCTTCGGTTCGGTCGGCGACTTTTTATACAGACGTATCGCGGGAATAGAGGCGACAAGCGGAGGCTATAAGACTTTTAAGATTGAGCCTATCGTCGGAGGGGAACTTTCCTACGCAAAAGCGAGCGTAGACACCCCTTACGGCGAAATATCAAGCAAGTGGAGAGCGGAAAACGGGAAGCTTACGCTCGAAATAAAAGTACCCGTTGGGACGGCGTGCGATGCCGTACTTCCGAGCGGAAAAAGACAAACGCTTTCGAGCGGTAGACACGTTTTGGAATGTGCGATTTAATCGGCAAGACAAATTCCGAGGAGTAAAGAGTAAAGCGAAATGAAATATCTCGCAATTGACATAGGCGCGTCGAGCGGTCGGCACATAGTCGGCATTTCGGACGGCGGCGAAATAAAGACCGATGAGGTCTATCGCTTTCATAACGGCGTAAAAAAGGAAAACGGTCATCTTATCTGGGACATAGACGAACTTTTCGAAAATGTCGTAAACGGGATAAGAGCGGCGCTGAATAAGTATTCGGATATAAAGAGCCTTGCCATAGACACCTGGGGCGTAGATTATGTCTTAATGGACGGAGACAGGGAAATCTATCCTTGCTATGCCTATCGCGATACACGCACGGAAAAGGCAATAGGTAGGGTGCACGAGATTATCCCGTTTGCCGAGCTGTATTCGCGCACGGGAATACAGTTCCAACCGTTCAATACGATATATCAGTTTTTTGCGGATAAGGAGAGCGGGCGGCTCGAAAAGGCAAGCGACTTTCTCATGATCCCCGAATGGCTGACCTACAAGCTTACGGGAGTGAAAGCGCACGAATATACGAACGCCACTACTACGGGGCTTGTGTCTGCGTCGGGCGAGTACGATAGGGAGATTTTCTCGCGGCTCGGATTTCGTCTGCCGACTCCGCCGCGCCTTCCCGGCAACAAGGTCGGAAGACTTAAGCCCGATATAGTAAAGAGAGTGGGAGGCGATCTCGACGTCATCCTTTGCGCCTCGCACGACACGGCAAGCGCCGTCGAGGGCATACCGATGAAGGGCAACAGTCCGTATATTTCGTCGGGCACCTGGTCGCTTTTGGGAGTCAAATCGGCGCGCGCGATTACGGACGAAGAAAGCAGAAAAGCCAACTACTCGAACGAGGGCGGAGTAGGATATATACGCTATCAGAAGAACATCATGGGCATGTGGGTCGTCAACAGACTCAAAGACGAGCTGTGCCCGAATATGCCGTTCGACGAGATAGTCCGTCTTGCGCGCGAAAGTAATTTCAATGAAATAGTCGACGTGAACGCAGACGCGTTTCTTTCGCCCGACAGCATGATGCGCGCGTTCGATAAGGCGCTCGGCGCTCGTCCCGCAACCGTTGCGGACTACTTTAACTGCGCTTTCGGAAGCCTTGCAAGGAGCTATAAAGAGGCAATCGACGAACTCGAACGCAATACGGACGAGCGCTACGACGAGCTGTATATAGTCGGCGGCGGCGCAAAAAACACATATTTAAACGAACTTACCGAATCGGAGACACAAAAGAAAGTAATTGCACTTCCCATAGAGGCAACGGCGCTCGGCAATCTCAAAATCCAAATCGGAGGGTAATATATGACACAATACGAATATGCTAAAAGTGACTTCTCGGCTTTCGGCGTCGACGTCGAGGGCGCTCTCGAAAAATTAAAGACGATTCCCGTCTCGGTGCACTGTTGGCAGGGCGACGACGTAGTCGGCTTCGACGGCGGCGGCGCGGCTTCGGGCGGCATACAGACGACGGGAAACTATCCGGGAAGAGCCCGCAGCTTCGACGAATTGAAAGCCGACTTAAAGCAGGCGTTCTCTTTGATGCCCGGTAAAAAGCGGCTCAATCTTCACGCGAGCTATGCCGTACTTTGCGGCGAAAAAGTCGACAGAGACGCATACCGTCCCGAGCATTTCTCGCCTTGGGTAAGATTTGCAAAGGAAATAGGTCTTGCGGGCATAGATTTCAACCCGACCTGTTTTTCGCATAGGAATGTGAAGGACGGACTGACGCTTTCCTCGCCCGATGAAAAGATCCGTAAGTTTTGGGTCCGCCATTGCATAGCCTGTCTTAAGATAGCCGAATATTTTGCGGACGAATTTTCCACTCCCTGTCTTGTGAATATCTGGGTGCCCGACGGACTTAAGGACGTGCCCGCAGACAGGCTCACGCCGAGACTGCGTCTCAAAAAGAGTCTCGATGAAATTCTTGCGTGCGGCTACGACAGAAAGAAAGTCGTCGTCGCGGTCGAAAGCAAGGTGTTCGGCATAGGCGTCGAAAGCTATACGGTCGGAAGCAACGAGTTCTATCAGAACTATGCGGCAAAGAACGATATATGCTGTCTTTTGGACAACGGACACTATCACCCGACCGAGGTCGTTTCGGATAAGATTCCCGCGCTTCTTGCGTTTTACGACAGAATTGCGCTTCACGTTACGCGGGGCGTGCGCTGGGACAGCGATCATGTAGTCGTTTTAGATGACGAGCTCAAGGAAATCGCGAAGGAGATCGTGAGAAACGACGCCGTGGACAAAGTCATGATAGGGCTCGACTATTTCGATGCGAGCATAAACAGGCTTTCCGCGTGGGTTACGGGGCAGAGAGCAATACAGAAGGCTTTGCTTGCCGCGCTTCTCATGCCTCACGACAGGCTTAAAAAGCTTCAGGACGCCGGAGAATTTACCGAGCTTATGGTCATGCAGGAGCGCGTCAAGGATCTTCCTATTGGCGCGGTATGGAAAGAGTATCTTTCGCGCGAGGGGCTCGACGAGGACTACCTCACGGCGATAAGGGCATACGAGAAAAAAATATTAAAGGAGAGACTATGAAAAACATTCTGACAGCCCCCTTCGTGGAGGAAATGAGAAAGACTACGGCAAATATGTACAGGCTCGGCTGGGACGAGCGCAACGGCGGCAATATAAGCCTGCTGCTCGATACGGAGAATGTTTCCGAATATCTCGATCTCAAAAAGGTGATTCGTACCATTCCCATAGGCTTTAAAGCCGACAGCTTGATAGGCAAGATCTTTATCGTTACGGGCACGGGTAAATATTTCAAAAACGTGGACGACGACCCCGAAACCAATCTCGGCATTATTCGCATCGCAAAAGACGGTGAGACGGCGGAGCTTTTGTGGGGATATAAGGACGGGGGCAGATTCACGAGCGAGCTTCCCGCTCATCTCATGAGCCATATGGCGCGCCTTAAGGTCGACCCCCTGAACAGAGTCGTCATGCACTCGCATCCGACGCATACGCTTGCCATGAATTATGTTCACGAGCTCGACGAGAAAAAGCTCACGCATACGCTTTGGGAGATGTGCACGGAGTGTATCGTCGTGTTCCCCGACGGCGTGGGCGTTCTGCCTTGGATGCTGTGCGGAACGAACGAGATAGGAGAGGCGACGGCAAAGAAGATGGAGGAATTCCGCCTCGTGGTTTGGGGTATGCATGGCATTTACGGCGCCGGTAAGACTATGGACGAGACCTTCGGACTTATCGAAACGGTCGAAAAAGCCGCACAGATCTATATGCTGACTTTGGGCAGTCCTCGCTTAAATACGATAAAGGACGAGGACATGGTAAAGCTCGCCGAGCTTTTCAAGGTGGACTACCGCAAGGATTTTTTGAACCTTAAATAATGTAAAATCACTCGTTTATACTCAAACCGCTTTTCCCGAAATTCGGAAAGGCGGTTTGATATTTATATATGTTTGCGGCAGGAATCGCCATTGAAAAATCAATCGAATAAAAATGCTTGACTTTACTTCCCGTCGTCTGCTATAATAATAAATGTGCGCATATGCTGTTATGGCTCAGCAGGTAGAGCACGTCCTTGGTAAGGAGTAACAAGGCAAAAATCAACTCCCGACGAATTTCATAAAAGCACCCGATTTTCGGGTCATGCTGCTATGGCTCAGCAGGTAGAGCACGTCCTTGGTAAGGACGAGGTCACGAGTTCAAATCTCGTTAGCAGCTCCACAAAATACCACCAAATACGGTGGTATTTTTCCATATTCACCACTAAATATAGTGCTTTTTAGTTATGTGTTAAAATAGTAAGGAAGTAGTCAAGGTACAACTGCATACGAATTGCAGACATTTTTGGGCAAAAAATAAGACGGTTTTATAGGTAGAGTTCGTCCTTGTTCATCTACTCTCTAAAACTGCCTAAAACGCTCTAATTCTACCCTAATTGCATACATTTGCAAACAATTGCAAACGTCAAAAAGGTAGGGCACGTCCTTTTCTATAAACGGAAATTTGCGTCCGAAATCCATATATTTTTCGCTACAGGTTTAGAGTGTTTCAGAACGCTTTGCCGTTATCGGCAAAATTGAAGAGTATTTTGTTTTATCGATTGCTTTTTTGCCGATAATATGATATGCTTACAATCGAGGAATAAAAAATGAAATTCTTATCGGTAGCGCAAACGGCGAAAAAATGGAAGATGTCCGAACGTAGCGTAAGAAACTATTGCGCTATGGGAAAGATTGACGGCGCGTTCTTGACGGGTAAAACGTGGAATATTCCCGACGATGCGCAAAAACCCAATAGAATAAACAAGCGCGTTGAAATACCTACCACATTGCTTGAAGTACTTGTTGCCGAGAAGAAAGCCAAACTGTCGGGCGGGATTTATCACACGGTGCAAATCGACTTGACTTACAATTCCAATCACATAGAGGGAAGCCGCTTAACGCACGACCAAACGAGATATATTTTTGAAACGAACACGATCGGAATAGAAGGCGGTGCGGTAAAGGTTGATGACATCGTAGAAACGGTTAATCACTTTAAGTGTATTGATATGATTATCGAGAATGCCAAGAAAGCGATCACGGAAGCATTTATAAAAGAACTGCACCGCACATTAAAGAACGGAACTACGGACGCACGGCAGGATTGGTTTGCGGTAGGAAATTATAAAAAGATGCCGAATACCGTTGGCGATATGTACACGGCACGACCCGAAGAAGTTGCCGAGAAAATGAAAGAGCTACTTGCAGAATACAATGCAAACAAAGAAAAGTCATTCGACGACCTTTTGGACTTTCATTACAAATTTGAATGTGTACACCCTTTTCAAGACGGTAACGGCAGGATCGGCAGACTATTGCTATTTAAGGAATGCTTGAAACACAATATTGTTCCGTTTATCATCGACGAAGAATTAAAGATGTTCTACTATCGTGGACTGAAAGAGTGGAAAGACGAAAGAGGCTACTTGCGTGATACTTGTCTTACGGCACAAGATAAGTTCAAAAAATATCCGGATTACTTTAAGGTGAAATATTGAATATACAAAATATAAGACTGCGGACGGTGTTTGCCGTCTTTATTTAAAAACGCTCGGGCGGTGTGTTTTTTTGCAAAGCGGCAATACTTCTTGCATGGAAAAGTATGAAAAAGTATATGTGGCTATGATCTTAAGAGTCAGCGAGGAAGGAATCTTAAAGCCTGTCGCCGTAGAGTGGGAAGACGGAACTCTTTACGAGATAGACAGAGTGACGGACGAAAGAAACGCTCCGCCCGAACTTACGGGCGGAGTGCTTACGAGAAAATACACGGTTTTGATAGGTGGCAAAGAGAAAAAGCTTTATGCGGAAAAGCGAACGAACAGGTGGTTTTTGGAGAGAATTGCTCGCATTTGACTGTCTTGCTTCGTTATTTTAAAGGAAATTAAGCCGTCGGTTGGCTTACAGTGATGTTGCGTATGCTTCCGCAGTCGTTTCCGCTCGAAGTCGAGCTGTCTTTGGAGTAAGTGAATACTATACTGTCGCCGACGTCGAGGGTTACGGTTGCGGTGCGCCACGAATTGTTTGTACCCGAAATTTTAGCTAACTGTTTGTCGGCGTTGTCGTCGGCGTACCTCTGCACAATCGTAAAATAGTCGCCGCCGTTTTCCGACGAGACTGTGTATTCGAAGGAAACCGTAACTTTTGCAAGCGCCGTTATGGTATACGACGAGGAACTGCTATGCCCCTTATTTGTCGAGGTAACGGTGTTGTTTGTAACTGTAAATCTATCCCATGAATTGTTGGTAATCGAAGTTGCTGTTTCCGCCGTGACCCATTTCGCATATAAGACTATGTCTTTTGTATTTGCGTAAGGCGCAACGACGGGTTTGCCCGAGAGGGAAGAGCTTTCGTACCAGCCGGCAAAAATATAATTGTTTTTTGTGGGAATGGGAAGCGTTTCCAAAGAAAAGTCCGTGACGCTTTCAATCGTACTACCGCCGTTGGAATCGAAAGAAAAAGCGACGGGAAACAAAACCGTAAAGTCGGTGACATATCCGCAGTCGTATCCGTAAGAGGTGCTTTCGTCTTTCGAGTAAGTGAATGTCAGCTTGTCGCCCGCCGCCATATCGACGCTTGCGCTCTGAGCGCTTCCCGATGTGCCCGAAATATTGCATATTTGTGTGTCCGACGAGCCGCTTGCGTGCTTGTGGACTATCGTGAAATAGTCGCCGACGCTTTCCGAAGATACGCCGTACTCAAAAGTCACTTTCGCGGTTTTCGGAACCGTAAGGGTATAAGTAGACGACGATCCGTGGACTTTGTTTGTCGAAGTGAAATCGCCCGATTGAACACGGAAAGGATAGTTTGCGTCGTTTGAATATATTGCTTGCGGAGTTGTCGTCCATTTCGCGTACAGCGTCTTGTCGGAACTGCTTTTGAACGGCAGACTTACGGGTGTGCCCGAAAGCTCTTTGCTTTCGTACCAACCCGCAAAGTAATATCCGTTTCGGGTGGGAAACGGTAGCGTTTCGAGTGAAAATCCAGTGACGCTTTCGATCATGTTTCCGCCGTTGGAGTCGAATTCGTATGTATGCTCGAATTCCCCCGATATGGCAAAGGATGCGTAGAATATGGAAAGATCGTCATACCCATAGAGTCTTGTGACTTTAAATTCGATTGCAAGCGAGTCTTTCGCGCTCATATCCAAATAAAAAGTTTTGACTGATGTGCCAGTCGAGTCGTTTATTTTCGCGACCTTGGTATCGGCAGTGCCGTTTGCGTGTCTGTGAGTAACGGTGAGCGAGCTGTAGCGGTCGTGACTGACCTCGCAACTCAAAACAATTTTTGCGTTTGCGGGAGCGGATACCGTAAAGTGCGAAGACGATTCGACGGCGGTATTCGAGGAACTGAATACACGGAATGCGCCGGCGGTTTTCTCGGAAAAGGGATAAGCCGAATCGTTGGTGTATATTAACTGCGGCGAGCTTGTCCACTTTGCATAAAGCGTCACGTCCTTATTGCTTCTGTACGGCAGAGAAACGGGACCGCCGTCGAACTTGCTGCTTTCGTACCAACCCGCGAAATAAAAGTTGCTTTTTGCGGGGAAAGGGAGCGATTCGAGCACGGTTGCCGTTTGACTCGAAACAGTGCTTCCGCCGTTTGTATCGAACGAGTATGTGACCTTTTGAGTAAGCTCGGCGGAAACGGTGATGTCTGCGGTTATTAAACTGCCGTATGAGTTTTCTTTGTAGAATGTATAATCGTGCCATTCAAGAGTGTAAGTGCCCGCTTTTCGTAAGTTGACTTCCGAAAAGGCTTCCGAAGGCACATAGGCGTTTACGAAACTGCCGTCGTCGTAAGTTATCTTTGCCGAGAGTTTGAGTTCGTATGGACTGCTCAAAATAGGCACTACGGATTGCGAAAGCGTGACTTGAGGATCGTACTTTTCGCCGGTATAGCCCTTTCCCGAGCGTTGCGCGTCGAAAACCACTTTTTGCACTGCGTCTTTCATGTCGAATGTTATCGTTATAATCTTGTAAGTAAGTTCTTGAAGCTCTGTCTCGAGCTCGACCTGTTTTTGAGTAAGTTTTGCGATTTCCGTCATATCGCCCTTTAAGAACGCGGCTTCCATTTTCTTTTCGAGCTCCTCGGACTTTTTCAAATGATTTTTATAGTTGTCGCTGTAGTATTCGTAATAGCCTGTCCCTGATTTGTCCGGAGTTCCGAGCACTTTTTCCACTTGTGTTTTACCTGCGCCGAGTTCTATCTGCGAAACCTTTGCCGCACGGAATTTCGTGCCGTAAGTAAGAGAAAGAGAGACTATGCCTACTGTTACGACGGCGGCGATGACGAGAGTCGTCACGACTATGTACAGTATGTCTTGAAGAGGTTTTTTGACGTTTATCGTGCCAGCCGTTCGCCTTTGTTCGATTGCGCGAAGTTCCGACATACTTACGAGAGGAGTGTTTATATATTCGTACGGGTTTGGCGTGCCGTAAAAAGCGGTTGCAATTTCACGCGCGGGCTTCATCGTGCATAGGGCTATTATAAAGCCGATAAAATAGAAAGCTGCGATGAAAAGCAGATATACGATAATTATTATAAAAACCTGTCCGTAGGATCTCATAACGTCAAAACTCCTATGAATCCAGCTTGCGGCGGATAAGATATTCAACCCGACAATCGGAAAGACTATGGCAAATGTCATGAGCCGCTTTCTGTCTTTTCTTATTTGCGCCGGATTCCAATCCCACGGCTTTTTGCCCATACAGATAAACATACCCACGATCGGTACCAAAACAGACAAAAAGCCGAATGCTATCGTCATGCAGAAATCGGATCTACGCACGAGGCATTTTATTTTGCTTATAAGATAGATTTGCTTTTGCGCGCTCATCGAAGTTTTGCCGCTGCTTACTTTTTCGTCGGAGCTTTGTTCGCAGTCGTTGTTTTCCGAGTTCGATTTTGCCGTTTGACTTTTTTCGAGTTTCATATAAATGGACAGCATTTCTCTGTCGGCAAGAGAGGAAAAGCGTTTTACGAGCAGATAACGAGCCGTAAGTCCGCCTACTTGTAAAATTACAAAGATGGCAGAGAAGACTATGATAAGAATAGGGCAAGCGCCGAGTTTGAGCATTCCAATGCCGCCGTCGGTACTGTTTATCGATCCCGCTATTATAATGCCGAGAATTAAGAACAAAAAATATACGACGCAAGTGCCGACCGCAAATATGTCTGTAAGTCTGATCTTGCCCAAGGTCTTTACGCTTACAGACGGTTTGAAGGTGACTATGCACGTTGCTATCGCATATATGAGAGCTATGACTGAGAACACTATAAGCGTTATCATGACGCCGCCGAAATCGTATTCTGCGTCGGAAATAAGTGTATAAACATTGCCTATGCCTTCGCTTGCGCCGAAGAAGCTTACTGTTGCGACGTCGGCTGCATGGAAAGCAAAGAGCAGCGCTCCGAACAACATCGATAGCACGGCGGGGAGATACCGCAAAAGCATAAATATTTTTTCGGGCAAAGCGAGTTTTTCCGAGTTCGAATCATAAGCGTTTGCCGTGCGAGTTGCGGTTTGTGACGGAGTTTGTCTTTGCGGTATGGGGTTTGCCCAAGACGGCGTATAATACCCGTAAGAAGCGTGCTGCCCGTTGTTCGGCGGCGGGGCTTTCGACGCTTCGTTTTCGCTGTTCGGCGACGATTGTCGCGAATCGGTCTGCTTCTGCGCATAATCCTGCTTAAAAGCATATCCGCATTCGGGACAAAATTTCACCGAGCTTTTAAGCGTGTGCCCACACTCGGGACATATCTTTTCGTCTACGAACTTCGTTCCGCATTCGGGACAGTATTTTCCGTCGAACATGGCGCCGCAGTTTGTGCATTTGTTCATTGTTCGTTACCTCCGTAAATTATGTAAACCAATTATATCACAAATGTATATTATATGTCAATTCATATGTGATGTATTATTACACATATGAAGTGTATATTTTATAGGTAGGGAGATTTGTATGCAGGTGTATGAGATAAACAAACGAATCGATGAATTGAGAGAAATAAGAGGTTGGACGCTGTATAAGCTTGCCGAGGAGGCTGGGCTTACGCAGTCTACGCTTTTCAATATGCGAACACGCGGAACCTTGCCGTCTATTACGACGCTGTCGTGTATTTGCAACGCATTCGGCATAACGTTGTCGGAATTTTTTACGACGGGGGAGGACGAAACGGAACTTACGGCTTACGAAAAGAGAATGCTTCAAAATTTTCGCCGCCTTTCCGTTAAAAACAAAGCGGCGGTTTCCGAGCTCGTCGAAAAGCTTATTTGAAGTTTATATTATTTCGCAATAAAAAAAAGCGGTTACGCAACGTAGCCGCTTTAAAACTTTTTATCGGGCTGTCAAATTACTCCGCCCGAGGGGGAGAATTGGTCTTTGCCTACGCCGCACCACGGGCAGACAAAGTCTTCTGGGACATTTTCCCAAGGCGTTCCGGGTGCGATTCCGCAATCGGGGCAGCCTGCGCTTTCATCGTATTTCCAGCCGCATACTTCGCATATATATATCATAATAAATCCTCCTTAAAGTCTTAAATAGTATTTCTTATCGGGGCAATATTATTCTTGTTTGTCCTTATATTCAAAAGCTTGCGTTGTTTTTGTCTTTTATGGTAGAATAATAAAAGTTCGGATTTATTGAAACGTAGCGTTAAAATACACGAAATTTTCACTTTCGCGTCATATTTTTTTCGCCGTTATATGATAGAATGTCGGTATAAATCGCAGATTTATAAAATACGGTTTGTACGGTAAAAATATATATTATGCGTAGATCCTTTCATACGGGACGCTTTGAGGAGAGAACCATGAAGAAAAAACTCTGTAATGCAGTTACGGTTTGCGTGCTGGCGCTTACGCTTTTATCGATTGCCGTTTTCGGCGTCGGCTGCGGCGAAAGTCAAAGGTATATCGTTTCCATAGAAGCGGGACGGGAATCCGGGGCGTACATAATCACATATTCGGACGGAGAAACTCAGACATTGGTTCTTCCGGGCAAAGACGGCAAGGACGGGGAGGACGGCAAAGACGTAACGATAACCGATATATACGAAACGTATATCAAAGAAACCGGAGAAAATATTTCCTATGCGGAATTTCTCGACAAGTATCTTTCCATAAACGCGCCCGGCGACAATTCCGCAACGATAGCCAAATGTTTGCGTTCGGTCGGTAAAGTCTATACGGAGTTCGTCGAACAAGTTTCGGACACGTTTTTCGGCAGACCAGTATACGACATAGCTATTTATACGGGTGCGGCGGTGGTGTGGTCTATAGACGAATCCGAAAGCGGATATACATATTTCGTTACGAACGCCCACGTTATATACGATTCCAAAGCCGTTTTTATCGAGAACGACGGCAAGATCGCGCGTAAAGTCATGCTTTATATGTACGGCAGCGAAAGTTCTCCGTATACGGCAGATAAGGATGAAGACGGAAAAGCGGATACGGACGAAAGCGGATATACCGTATACGACTACGGCGATTACGGTATTGCCTGCGATATAGTCGGCTACACATTCGAAAAAGATCTCGCCGTTATAAGAGCGAAAACGAGTGATGTAAAGAGAGTCAATCCCAATGTCTGCGCTATAGAGCTTGCGGACGAATACAGCGTGGGTGAAACGGCTATAGCGATCGGCAATCCCGACGACGGCGGAATAAGCGTTACGGAAGGAATAGTGAGCGTAGACAACGACACCATAGAGCTTACCATAGATACCAAACGCACCTATCGTTCCATTCGCATGGATACTGCGCTCTACGGCGGCAATTCGGGCGGCGGACTGTTCAATTCGGAGGGCAAACTTATAGGCATTGCGAATGCCGGCAGCTCCGAAGAGGAAAATATAAATTATGCCATTCCGCTCGAGATAGTGCGTGGCACGGTGGAAAATATATTGTATTGGGACGCGGACGGAGATTCTGCAACGAACGGCGCGTATAAGATAACGCTCGGCTTGACTGTTATGTCGAGCGGCTCGAAATATGTCTACGACGCCGATCGCGGATACGGAAAAATCGTCGAAAACGTCGTCGTACAGTCGATTGCGGACAATTCCATCGCTTCGCGCTTCGACATGGCAAAAGACGACGTGATTACGGCTGTAACTGTGGACGGAGTAAAGACTAAGGTAAATCGGAGCTTCGATATTTCCGATATAATTCTCACTATGCGCCCCGGCGATACGATTTCGCTTGAGTATACTCGCGGAGGAGAGACTTACACCAGCAGCGCCGTTACGCTCGAACACAGCGACTTCGAAAAGATAGCGTAAATAATTGATAGAAAAAAAGAAAAAGATTCCGTTGCCGAGAAAAAGCAACGGAATTTTTTGTCGTATAAGGCAAAGCGGGCGAAATAAACAACAAAGCGGGAAATATAGATTTGCAAAAAAGTGCGAACTGTGTTACAATAGAGTCGGATATTTCAAGAGTAAACCAAAACGGGAAGTGGGGAGGCGTATGATTAAAATAGCAATGATAGAAGATGAGGAGGAAGCTCGCAAAACCCTTGCGAAACTCATAAAGAGCTGGGCAGAAGCGCGAGGAGCGGGCGACTTTTCGGTGAGCGAATTTCCGAATGCGGTCATGTTTCTCACTAAGCAAAAAGCCGATTTCGATATTGTTTTCATGGACATAGAAATGCCGGGCTTCGACGGACTGACGGCGGCAAATAAGTTGCGCGAAACCGACCCGCTTGCTCTTATAGTCTTTGTGACGAATATGCGGCAGTATGCGACAAAGGGCTACAGCGTAGACGCTCTCGATTTCATAGTCAAGCCGCCGTCGGAAAAAGCGCTTTTTTCTGTGCTTGACAAGGCAAAAAGAGTATTGGCTTCACGCATGGGCTATGATATAACTATAAAGACGGCGCATGGCATGAGAAGAGTGTCTGTATCGGAAATCCGCTATATAGAAGTCAATCGCCACAGACTTACGATACATCTCGAAACCGATAGCTTTGAGGCTTGGGGCAGTCTCAAGGATTTGGAAACGCAGCTTCCGAGCTACCAATTTTCGCGTTGCAATATCGGCTATCTCGTAAGTTTGGCACACATTACAGCAGTAGACGGAGACGATGTAGAGATAAGCGGCGAAAGACTTAAAATAAGCCGTCCGAAGCGTAAAGAATTTCTTTCGGATGTCGCCGCATATTTCGGGAGCGTAAGATAATGTTCGATTTTTCCGCGCCGCTCTTTTGGTATAAGCTCGTGTTTATGGGGGAGCTTCTGATAGCCGAAGCCCTTGCGACCTACACACTCAAGAAGAAATCTCGCTTTGTCTTGCGGGCGGTTTTGTCCGTATCGGGTTGTCTTGCGGTCGCCTTTTTGTATCCGCTGTTTTCTTTTTCCTACAACGCCGCGTATACTTCGGTGATGTTTTTCATACTGTTCGGAAGCACTCTCATCGGAATGAAAATGTGCTACGACGAGTCTTGGGTCAACCTCATTTTCTGCGGAATCATAGCGTATACGACTCAGCATATAGCTTATGAAATAAACTCGCTTACTATGACGGCGTTCGACCTCGGAAATATGGGCTCGTATTACGGAGGCGCACCTTCCGGTGAGAGCAACCCGCTCATGTATCTTACATATTTCTGCGCGTACTTTTTCACTTATTGGTTTGTGTGGGCTTTCATAGAATACAGAATAAGGCGCCAGCAGAGCTTGAAGGTGGAAAATCTGTCGCTGTTTTTTTTCTGCGCGGTCATAGTCGTGATAGATATAGTGCTGTCTACGGTTGTGACCTATCTGCCGTATGTGCCCGAAAGCAAGTCCTATAAAACGGTGATAGGAATCTACAATATAATTTCGTGCGGTTTGGCGGTGGGAATGCTTTTTTCCATGCTCGGAAAGCGTATTGCGGAACAGGAGCTTGAAACAGTGGAAGATCTTTGGGCGAGGGAAAGAAAACAATACGAATTCAGCAGCAGGAACGTCGAACTCATAAACATAAAATGCCACGATTTGAAAAAACAGATACGCGCTCTGTCGGAGGGACATGAGGTTATAGACGGCGAAGCTCTGAAAGAGATAGAAAAAGCAGTGAACATTTACGACGGCGCCGTCAAAACGGGCAATGACATAATAGATGTCGTGCTTGCCGAAAAGAGTCTTATATGCGAAAGCGAAGGAATAGCTTTCACGGTAATCGCGGACGGCGGCGCTCTCTCTTTTATGGGCAAGACCGAACTTTATTCGCTTATCGAAAACGCATTGTCGAATGCGATAGAGAGCTGTCTGAAAACGGAAGATAAAAGCGAGCGCTTTGTCAAATTGCACATTCGCCGCATTTCGGGAATGGAAAGCATTCATGTCGAGAACTACTGCAAAGAAAAGCCGAAGTTTACAAACGGTTTGCCCGAGACGAGCAAAGGCGACAGGGACTACCACGGCTACGGAATGAGGAGTATGCAGCTTATTTCCGAAAAGTACGGCGGCGGGCTCAAAGCGGCGTGGTCGGACTGCGTTTTCACTCTTGATGTGGCAATTCCGCTGCAAACGGGGCAAAAATTGAGCTAAAGCGGGGAAGACTTATTGAAAGAGCAAAAACCTTATTTTATAATACGGGTGTCTTCGGCAAAAGCCAAAATGCGGAGGATAATAAAAAATAAGGAGAAAAGAGATGGCAAAGGATAAGCTCAGAATGAGCAATAAAAGGTTCATGGCGATTATGATTCCCGTTGCGGTGTTTTTGACTGCACTCATAATCGTCGCGGTATGCGTAATGAATTCTTTTGCGCCCGTTATGGACGCCTTCTTCGGAAGAGGAAAGCGTCATATATCGAACGTAAAGGGAACGGAAAATTGGGATACGAATTACTATGACGTAAAGTATAAGACGTACGACGAGTCGATAAAGGCGGCGACGCAGAATGCGAAAAAAGTCACCGACGAAGGTTTCGTTCTCATGAAGAACGACGCTCCGAAAGGCAAGGGCAAGAGCATTCTTCCGCTCGAAGCGAAATCGGCTGTCACTCCGTTCGGACTGCGCTATGACGACGCCGTTTACGGAATATACGGCTCGGGCTCGCCTCATGACGGCATGGCATTGGGACTCATGGGAGGCTCGCTTTATGACAACAATTATAAAGTGACGAACCCGTGTTCGGTAGATATTCCGACGGCGATAGAAAAGACTTTTAACGTCAATAAAGCAACCGTCGAAAAAATGAAGGCAACCAAATGGGAAACGGTGGGTGAAGCTGCAGGAACGATACCGTGTCAAGAGATAGGTTCGATAAACGGCTGTGCTGGTAGCAATACGTTTCTTTACGAATATAACCCCTCTATCTATGCCGGAACCGAAAGCAGTTGTGCTTCGACGGTCGGTCTCGTGTTTATCGGCAGAGACGCGAGCGAGGGCGGCGACCTCAAGCTCGACGGCTATGCGGACGGAACGCCTCATGAACTTGCGCTTTCCGCCAACGAGAAAAACACGATTAAGTTTGCCAAAGCGAATTGCGGCGGCGGAGTGGTTGCTATTATAAACGCCTGCAACCCCATGGAACTCGGCGCTCTTATGTCGGGAGAACTTGAAGTCGACGCAATCGTTTGGATAGGCTTTTCGGGCAGCAACGGAGCCGAATCGCTTGCCGACATACTCTGCGGCAAAGTAAATCCTTCCGGTAGAACGGCGGATATCTGGGTAAGCAATCAGTTGAACGACCCGACGTATAAGAACTACGGCGAGTACATCTATACTTCCGCCGAAACGGCGGGCAGCAAAGCCGTCGGTACTTCCTTTGTGGAATACGAAGAGGGCGTTTATGTGGGCTATCGCTATTACGAGACGGCGGCAGTCATGGACTCGAATTTCGATTACGACAAAGCGGTCGTTTTCCCGTTCGGATACGGACTTTCCTATACGTCTTTCGAGCAGAAGATAACATCGCTCAATACCGTGGGAGACGAAATAAGCGTCAAAGTTTCGGTCAAGAATACGGGAGCAAAGTCGGGTAAGGAAGTCGTACAGCTCTACTACACCGCTCCTTACACGCAATGGGACATAGACAGAAAGATCGAAAAGCCCGTAAAGAATCTCGTGGCGTTCGACAAAGTCGAAGTGCCTGCAGGAGAGAGCAGAGAGGTTACGCTCACGTTCTCGAAAGAGGATATGGCGTCGTACTGCTACACCCGTGAAAACAAGGACGGTACCAAGGGCGCATATGTGCTCGAGGGCGGCGACTATACGATTACTCTCGGCAAGAACAGCCATGACGAGTGGGACAAAAAAACCGTTCACATCGGCGAAGAATGGTTCGACAACACTAACCCGAGACAGAGCGAGAAAGACGGTCAGTCGGTGCTTGACGACGAGGGCAACCCCATGGGCGTGACGGCAGTCGACGGCAGCCTCAACTTCATTGCGGCAAGCAATCGGTTCGAAGACTCCAATACATATATGAACTCGGGGGCTGTGAAAATGCTTTCGCGCGCCGATTGGAAGAACACCCAACCCACAACTCCCGCGGGAGATTCGTTCAAAGCTCCGAAAATTGTTTGCGACACTATCGACGCATACAGCAACGGCACGTTCGATTACAAGACCGATAAACTTCTCGGCAACGTAGAAGGCAGTGCGGTATATAAGGCAACCGCCCCGACGTCTAAGGCGCAAAACGGTCTTACCGTTGCCGATATGCGCGGACTCGATTACTACGACGCAAGCTGGGAACTTTTGCTCGATCAAATCGACTATTCCAAGACCGACGAACTTACCAAGCTTCTCTATGGCGGCGCGTATAACCTCGGCTCTCTTGATTCAATAGGGCTTCCCGCTACAAAAAGTGCAGAAGGTCCGGCAGGTATAGGACTCTTTGCTCACTTGTTCTACGGCGATACTCGACTTAACAAAATCCCCAAGATGTGCGGTTATGCGGCAAATACGGTACTTGCAAGCACGTTTAACGAGGAACTTGCCTATCTTACGGGCGCGTCGGTGGGTCAGGAAGCATATTGGTTCAGAAAGGAAGGAGAGACTACCTATCTCAACGGTTGGACGGGACCTGCGATGAATCTCCACCGCAACGCATTCTGCGGACGAAACGCCGAGTACTACAGCGAGGATCCCGTGCTTGCGGGCGCAATCGGCAGAGGCGAGATCTCGGGTGCGGGAGACAGCGGACTCTTCACGATATTCAAGCATTTTGCTCTCAACAACATCGAGACGGCAAAGACCGCGGGAAGCGGCATGTGTACTTGGGCGACCGAGCAAACAATGAGAGAAATCTATCTCAAGGTGTTCGAGGAAGTATTCAAGAACTCCCGCAGACAGGTAAAGTATATCGCCGATACCGAAGGAACGGTAAAGACGAAGATTGTTCGCGGTGCAACTGCGGTCATGACTTCGTTCAACCGCGTAGGTGCGACTCCCGCAGGTTCGAATTATGCTCTTATAACCCAACTTCTCAAACAGGAATGGGGCTTCCAAGGCTTTGTTCAAACCGATATGCCCAGCCAATCCAACAAGGATCAAATGCTCAGAGCGGGCGGTGCGGTCGAAATGAGTCCTTCGGCAACGGCAGGCGACGACCTTTCGAGCCCGACGGCGCAGTGGCAGATTCGCCGAGCCGTTCACGACATAGCTTTCGCAGTCGCAAATTCGAACGCGCTTCAGGGCGCAGCGCCCGGTGCGATAATCTACTACGATATGTCGCCGTGGGCGGTAGGACTGCTTGTGGCGGGCATAATCATAGGACTTATAGTCGCGGCAATAGTCGTGCTCATCATCCTTCGCGTGCTTGACGACAAAAAGCACCCCGAGAAGTACAAACATAATCAAAAGGCTTAAAATAAAAATATACAAGACAACAAACAGGGCGCAGCTTTGCGTCCTGTTTTTTATATAGAAATTTAAAAAAAATTTGCAAAAGCGGTTGACAAATCGGGCAATTTTCAGGTATATACTACGGAACATATTAAAAAGGAGCAAAGACAATGAAAAAGGCAATCTATTCGTTATGTGCGCTATGTATGGCGCTTGCACTCGTACTTATTCCCGTGAGTACTCTTGACGCTTTTGCTCTTAACGCAGACGCGGAGCCCAAGGAAGACAAGATAATTTGCACCGCGACACTCGAAGATGAGTTCGCGGAAGACGAAGTGGCAGTTACGATAAAAAATAAGGAAAGTTTAAAGTTCAAAAAATATGAAGTAAGTGATTTCGTCGATATCGGTTGTGAGTCGGTTGATGATTTGTCGATCGCATATGCCGATGATGTGCGAATACACAAGGATCATGCTTGTAAAAAATCGGCTTTTGCAAAAGATTATAATCAGCTTCTTAGCCTTAAATTGAAAGAAAAGAGCAAAGAGAATGTTCTCGCGGCAATTAAGGCGCTTGAAAAGCGTGATGATGTGCTTTCTGTTGAGCCGAGTTATATTTTGGATTCATTCGATAGTAATGTCGAAGAAAATAACGGACATGGAATCGAACCGAATAAGGCAATAGGTGGGGATTTATAGATCCCATTTTACCTGTAGTAAATCCCACAAAGCTTCCTAACGACCCCGAACGTTCTCAACAGTGGGCAATTGAAAGAATAAAGCTGCCCGAGGCATGGACTATACCACGGGTTCGCGTGATGTTGTTGTTGGGGTTATAGACAGCGGTGTCGATTCTACGCATCCCGATTTACAAGACAAAATCGATACGTCGCTTAGCTATGATTTCGTAAATAATACTTCTGCTATGCCTGCTACGTCAAGTCTTTTTTATCATGGGACAATGGTTGCGGGAATTATAGCTGCTCAGACCGACAATGGAGAAGGAATTGCCGGCGCAGGGTGGAACGTAAGAATAGCTTCGCTAAGAGTCGGTGACAGCTTGGGTGGAATTAAAACCCCTTACGTCGTGTCAGAGATAGAACATGCTAGGATAAAAGGGATTCCTATTATCAATCTTAGTCTCGGAGGTAAACAAGACGACAGTAGGCTTCGCAGTGCAATAGAAAAATATACAGGGGTAATAGTGTGTGCAGCCGGAAATGCCGAAGCGGATAATGATGACAGCAAAAATGCAGTTTATCCGGCGAGTTATAGCTATAGAGAAAACTTAATATCTGTAGGAGCAAGTAATACAGAGGATAAAAGATTTATAAATGGTGGCACAGGTTCCAACTATGGGAAAACGACAGTAGATTTATTTGCTCCGGGAGCCAACATATATTCTACGATGATACAAGGGCGTTATCAAGGGTCATGCTCCGGTACGAGTTATTATGAGTCGGACTCCGGGACGTCGTATGCCGCACCATATGTTTCGGGTGTTGCCGCATTGTTGCTTTCAAGATTTCCGGAACTTACTGCTGCGGAAATTAAAGCTGCTATAAAGAACAATGTCAGTAAAGTAAGCGCACTCAGTGACCTGTGTGTTTCGGGTGGTAGACTTAATGCCTTAAATGAGCTTATTAGTTTACATGCGGGTCATAGATACGGGCAATCCTATTCATTTGTATCGCAAACACAACATGCATCATTCTGCGAATGTGGGGATCATAAACTTGAGCCACATTGGGCATATTCTTCTTCCTTACGTATGTACAACGGACATCGATATGCTACTTGTGCGTGCTGTAAATATGAAATAAATATCGATAATAATCCCATAATTGTAATAAGCAATTCATCTTCGGGAGAGCTTGAACTTATGGGGCTTAAAGTGATAGAAAGTCCAAAGCAGCTTGTGCAGGCGCTTTCTCAAAATTTTCGGCAAACAAGTTCTTTGAAAATGGAAGTTGTTCTGTCATATTATGATGAAGAGTTTTTTGAGACATATGCAATAGTACTGTCCGATGATTTTGAGATGGAACGTGTCGTAGAGTCTCTGTATTCGAATATAATAGAGTGTAGAAAATATTTTGACAAAGAAGGAAATTTTTGGTATAATACAGACAATAACTACGAGGAGATATATGCATGAAAAAGAGACTGATTCCTATATTGATTGCGCTTGCATTGTGTATGAGCATAGTTTTTTGTGCTTGCGGTTCGACAAGGGAAACTCCTATATACGACTATGAAGAACTGTCTGCGGAAACAAGAACAAAAATTGCTCAGGCATATTGCGACTTGTATGAGTTAGATGAAAATGAAGAAAAGAACTTTGAGGTCGAGGAGTTTTATACCTCAAGGGAAGGTGTCTATGTATTCTATACGCATTATGCGGTATTTGCTTTTCTGGCATTACGAAGTGAGAAAATCGGCGGTGTCCGAATCGAGTATCCCGATAGTATAGGATTTAATGTTTATATAGAGCAGACCGACGAAATAATCGGACTCGCTAATGCTTATGAACATGGTTTGGTTACAAAGAAAGATATAAAGCTCATAAACGAAAAGCACAAAAAAGCGCGTTCGTATCTTTACAAAGATTGAATCATACCTAAAATCTAACTTCCGAGCCTCGCGGCGACGGCAAAGTCGCGCGGGGCTCTTTTATATAATTTCTCGAATTGCTTGCAAAATTCCGTGCGGTGTGTTATACTATATAAGATATGAGACTTTCGGAGGACTTATCAATGAGTGAAAAGAGAGCGCTTGTGGTGGGCGCGGGACTTTCGGGAGCGACGATTGCTCGCACCCTTGCCGACAGCGGCGTAAAAGTCACGGTTTGGGAAAAGGAAAAGTACGTCGGGGGCGCAATCTCCGACTATAAAAAGGACGACTATTTCGTGCAACGTCACGGCCCGCACCTCTTCCATACGAGCAGCGAAGAGGCGTATGCTTTTCTTTCGCGCTTTACCGAATGGTTCGACTACCGCCACACAGTGCGCTCGCACATAACGAGCAAGTATATAGATCGCTACACTTTAAGCACGGATATAAAAGATAAGTATATCCCCGTGCCGTTTAACTTTACTTCGCTCGAGGCGCTATATCCCGCGGATAAGGCGAAGAAGATAGAGAGCGTGCTTGTCGGTAAGTACGGCGCGGACGCCGCCGTTTCCATTTCCGAGCTTCGCTTGAATCCCGATCCCGAAATAAAGGAATTCGCGGAATTCGTCTACGAAACGGTTTTTAAGTACTATTCGTTCAAGCAGTGGGGGCTCGACATGGCGGCGATAGATCCCGCCGTCTTTAAGCGCGTGCCCGTGCGCACGGGTTATATCGACGGATATTTCGCGGATAAATATCAGGCTATGCCGAAGGACGGATTTTCCGCGATAGTCGAGAATATGTTAAAGAGTGAGAACATCGTCGTAGAGACGGGCGTCGACGCGCTCGAGCGTCTTGAGATAGAGGACAAGAGCATTAAAGTCTACGGAAAGCCTTCGGACTATCCCGTCATATTTACGGGCTGTATAGACGAGCTGTGCGGCGACAGGTTCGGTCGGCTGCCGTATCGCACGCTTCGTTTCGATCTCAAAGAAGAGGATACGCCCTCTTACCAGCCGTACGGAGTCGTCAACTACACCGTCACCGAGCCATTCACGCGCATATCCGAATTCAAGAAATTCACGGTCGAGAATTCGAGGGCAAAGACGAGCGTTACGGTGCGCGAGTACCCGCGCTCATACGATCGCGAAAGCAAGCTTTCTCCGTACTATCCGATGCCGACGGCGGAAGCAAAGGAGAGCTATGCAAAGTACGCGGACTACGTCAAGGACATAAAAAATCTGTACTTCGCAGGTCGTCTCGGAAGCTACGTCTACGTCAATATGGATAAGGCGGTGGACAGGGCTTTGGAGCTCGCTCATAAAATACTCGAAGCCGCATTTATCGGCTGATAGAACTCGCTACGCTCGTGGCGTTCGCGCTACGCGCTCGGCTGGTGGCTATGTGCGACTCGCCGCCTGTTGCCCGTCTGAGCCGCAGCTGCGGCTTCGATAATAGAGAATGGCACGGGCTATGCGCGGCTCGCCGAACAAAAAAGCAACATTAGGAGAACAAATTTTATGACAAAACCCAGAGTGGTATTTCCGTTTGTGGAAGCGGGCTTCGGACATATAATGCCGATGACCGCCGTTTCGCAGGCGTTCGAAGAAAAGTATGGCGACAGATGCGAAGTCGTCAAGACGTACTTCTATCAGGACACGGGCGACCCCGTAATGAAAGCCATGGAGGACGACTTCATAAACGAGGTGCGCAAGCACAATCATCACAAGATAAACGGTGTAATGCAGTTTGCGCTCATGGCGCTCGTCGGGCAAAAAGCGTCGATGTCGTACCTTTTCAATACGCGCTATAAAAAAGGAAGACAGGCGTGCATGGATTACATGATGAGCCTCAAACCCGACCTTATTCTCAACACTCACTTTTCGACGCTTTACTTTGCCAATCAGTGCCGCGAAAAGCGCGGTCTTGATACCGACGTAGTCGCGTACTGTCCCGATCCCGTGGTCGGACGGCAATGGGATAAACGTACCGACCTCATAGTTCTGAGTTCGGAAAACGGCAGGAAACGGGCTATTAAGAAATTGAAGTTAAGACCCGAACAGCTCGCCACCGTACCGTTCATGCTTCGTAAGGCGGTCGAAAACTACGACAAGGGCAAGCAGTACTATCGGGAGCTTCACGGTCTCGACAAGGATAAATTCACCGTGCTTTTGGTAGACGGAGCATACGGAGAGGGCAAGCTCGAAAAGACGGCCGAAGCGCTTGCAAAGACCGATATGAACCTCAACGTAGTCGCCGTTTGCGGCAAAAACGAGCCGCTTTTGGAGCGAATGAACGCGCTGAAAACGAACGAGAACGTCACTTTTAAGGCATACGGTTTTACGGATAAAATGCTCGAACTCAACGCGGCGGCGGATCTTTTCGTGGGCAAAAGCGGCGCGAGCAATCTCGCCGAGTCGAGTTATCTCGAAGTTCCGCAGATAATCACGCTTTATGCGACCCCGATTGAAAAGTGGATCGGCGAGTATTATATCGACGAAGTGGGCACTGCGATAAAACTCGACAAGATTGAAGATATAGTGGGAAAGATACGCGAATACTGTTCTTCGCCGGAAAAAATGCAACCGTACAAAGACGCTTGCAAGACCGTCAAAACAACTGCGGGCGGCGAAATGCTTGCAGACATACTTTTCGAACGGTTGAAAATACGTTTTCCCGAGCTCGGCAACGAATAGGAGTTTCGTTTGGATATGAAAGACGATTTTCAAATCGAAAACGGAGTGCTTGTAGAATATCTCGGCGAAGAAGCCGCGCCAGAGATACCGGACGGCGTACTCGAAATAGGAGAGGACGCGTTTTTCGGCGCGGAGATAGAGAACGTAGTCATACCGAACAGCGTGAAAATCATAGGCGTTTCCGCTTTCTATTCATGCTCGAATCTTAAGGAGGTAAACTTCCCCGAAAGCATCGAGGAAATACGCGAGGACGCTTTTTCCGAATGCGAAAATCTCATTCGAGTCATTCTTCCGCCGAAGCTCAAAAAGGTCGGAAACAATGCGTTTAACGGCTGTTCTTCTTTGGAAGAGGTGGTTTTCAATGAAGGACTTGAAGAGATAGGCGAGGACGCGTTTATGTTCGGAGGCGTATTCCGCGAGGTTACTTTGCCGTCCACGCTTAAGAAAATAGGCGATTGGGCTTTTGCGGAGTGTTCTAATCTGGAAGAGGTCGATATGCCTTTGGGTGCGGAGACGGGAGAATATACGTTTTCGGGAACGCCTTACGGCGAAAGAAAGGAAAGAGCGGCACGCAGATCTTTCGATATATCGAGAGTTAGGCGCGAAGAGGAGCAGACGAGCAAGACCGTAAGAAAGCGGTATTTAAAGGGGAAGGGCAGACACAATGCGGCGCAATATGCGGCTATGAACGAGAAAGTATATATAGATCTTGACTCCAAAGGTAAAAAGCCGCTGAGGAAAGCTGTTTTCGGAGGTATATTTCCGTTTGTCGTAATATGGATGCTTTTCGATTTCGGAATACTCGGAGGAATGTCCATAAGCGGAGTTTTCGCAAAAAATCCGCTTATGCTTCTTATACTGTTGTTTTTCGCTGTACACCTTATGCCCGTTTGGATTTGGATAGCGGGGATAGTCAAAGCCGTGCGCGGAGAAAGCAACACGACGTATGCCGTCACGGACAAAAAGCTTTACCTTTGCGAGGAGGGAAAGCTTACTTATTGCGATCTCGAGGACATCGAACTTGCGGAGGAGATAAGCTCCGACAGCGTACGCGTGAAAACGACCGACGGTTGCGAGCTTAATCTCAGCGGACTTAAATTCCCCAAAGATTTTGCGTCGCGTCTCAGCAAACTTGTCGAGAAAAAACGCGGCGAAGCGGTAGCGGAAAAGAACAAAGCTTCGGAAAAAACCGAGTAAAAAGAATGTTTGAAGCGCGGCCCGATGTCGCGCTTTAGTTTTACTATATGTTTGACATTTTGCTCTTTTTGTGGTAAGATATATAAAAGGCGGTTCGGGTTTCGGCTCGTACGCAAAGAACAAAGAGGTTTGGATAAATATGGACGCAACGGAAAAGCAACAGTTGTACATCAGGGCGCAGGAGCATTTCAGAAACAACGAATTCGACAAGGCTTTTGCGGAATTCGACGAACTCGGAGGCTATCGCGACAGCTATACCTATCTCGGCTTTATATCTATGAAGCACCCGAATCTCGGAGTTACTCTCGAATTTACGGCGCAGTGCTTTGCTCTCGGAAGAAAGAAGGGAGACGCGAAAGCCGTGCTTCTCACAGCCGATTTTGCGCGCAGTATAGGCGAGGGAGAAAAGGCGCTCGGATATGCGAAGAAGGCAATCGACGGTCTTGAGGTGCTGTCGAAAAACGACGACTTCTTTGCCACCTATCTGCTTGCTCAGTACTATTCGTACACCGGAGAGGCGGAAAAGGCTTTTACGCTCGCTCTTAAAGCTGCGGAGCGCGGATATTGCGCTGCGGAATTTTTGGTTTCGCAGATGTATTCGGAAGGAAGCGGCACGAACGTAGACGAGGTGAAGGCAGTCAATTATATCGAAAAGTCGGCATATAAGAATTACGGCGAAGCGCAGTACGCTTTGGGTTTCCGTTATTCTAAAGGTAACGGAGTGCCGCAGGACGACGACATGGCGCTCAAGCTCTATCAAATGGCTGCGGAGAGCGGCATAAGCGGAGCGGCGTATAATCTCGCGCTTTGGTACGAAAGAAATTACGACAACGGAAATTGCTTCCGGTGGCTTCGTCGCGCGGCGCTTCTCGGCAACGTGCCCGCCATGATGAAGCTTGCGATGTATTACGAGGGCGAAAACGAGCGCGACAGCGCGTCTGCCTGCCTATGGTACGATATGGCGGCAAGTAAAGGCAGCAGCGAAGCTCTGTTCCTGCTCGGCGAGCATTTCGAGAGCGGCGAGGGCGTGCCTAAGGACGTCAAACGCGCCATAGAGTGTTTTGAAACTTCGGCGCAGGCGGGATATAACCCTGCGCAGAGCAAGCTCGGATACATCTATAAAAACGAGACGGCATTCCTTAATCCCGAGCGCAGTATATATTGGAACAACAAAGCGGCCGAAAACGGCGATATGCGCGCTCTTTGCAATCTCGGTCTTGCATACGAGTTCGGCAACGGCGTGGAGAAAGATCCGAAAAAAGCTTTCGATCTGTATTATAAGTCGGCGCGGCTCGGTTACGACAGAGGTATGTACAATCTTGCGTTCTGCTATATGAAAGGCAACGGCACGCGCGAGGATCATTGGCAGGCTGCGCAGTATTTCGAAAAAGCGGCGCAGAAAGGCCATGTCAATGCAATGTACAACATAGGCGTAATGTACTTGAACGGCGACGGCGTGAATAAAGATTGCAAGCGTGCGGCAGAGTGGTTCTATAAAGCCGCGCAAAACAACAACATCGAGTCGATTTTCTATCTCGGCTATTGTTATCTTAACGGTCTTGGCGTCAAGAAATATCCTGCGATGGCGGTCCACTATTTCCGCAAAGCTGCGGACGGAGGGGACGTGGAAGCTATGTTCAATCTCGGCTATTGCTACTATAACGGCAACGGCGTAGGAGAGGACAGAGTAATGGCGAAAAAGCTTTGGAAAAAAGCTGCGGACGAGGGACACGCTTATGCGCGCGAGGTGCTCGATTCCATAGGCGGGTAGATTAAAACAAGAGGTAAAACGCGGGAGCCGTAAGGTTCTCGCGTTTTATACGTTGCGAAAGAAACGGGAAATATGATTTTTTGCAATTCGTTCAAGTCTTATATGACTTTATGAGTCTTTTGGGACTTATAAAGGGTTACAATGTAAACATGGAGTTTGCAAGTATACTGAAAGAGTTGAGAAAGTCTCACGGACTGAGTCAAATGGCGCTTTCCAAGCAGACGGGTATAAGCCAATCCGCGATTGCAAAGTGGGAGCTCGGCAAGACAGAGCCTACCGCGACCTCTCTTATCTATTTGGCTAAGTTTTTCAACGAAAGCGTGGACTATCTTCTCGGTCTTCAATCGTAGATCGAAGCCGAAAAAACTCCCGGCAGTATTGTCGGGAGAGTTTTTGCATACTTTTTTATCGAATCATTTATCGGAGAGTCTGCCCTTGCCTCGGAATACGAAGCCGAGCATTCCTCCGCCTGTGTGCGCGCCTATTACGGGACCCACCCAACCGATCTTTACCTTGCAACCGTAGGTCTGTTCGAGTTCTTCCTTGAACATGAGCGCTACGTCGTTCGAGTCGGCGCTCGGCAGATAAACGTCGCCTTTGGTATCGACGGCATATTTCTCGTATTGCTCCGTAAAGTATTTTAATGCGTTTCTCACGCCCTTGGCTTTATAGACGACTGCGAGTTTGCCTTCGTCGTTTATGATAAGGACGGGCTTGATCTTGAGTATAGTGCCGAGTACCGCGCTTACTTTGGATACTCGTCCTCCGCGGCATAGGTGGAACAGGTCGTCCGCATAGAACCAGTGATGTACGTTTTGCGCCGTGTCGCGTATAAAGGGGAGGGCGTCATCGACGGAAAGTCCCTCGTCTCTGCGGCGGATTGCTTCGTCGACGACGAAGTTTTGCCCCTGTGTGGCGGAAAGGCTGTCCACGACGTAGATCTTTGCGCCGGGGTGGCTTTCCATTGCTTCCGCAGCGCCCATGACCGCGCTGTTGTAGGTGTTCGAAAGTCCGCTCGAAAGAGTGAGATGTACGATACTGTCTGCGCCGTTTTCTATGAGCGAAGAGAAATATTCGGAGTGAGCTGTGGGCGTGATCTGCGAAGTCGTCGGCATTTTCTTTGCTCTGAGCTGATCGTAAAAGTTCTTATAAACCTCGTCGCTGTCGAAGTCGTCGTCGTACGTTACTCCGTCTATGGTAAAGGTCAGCGGAATATACGAAACGCGGTTCGATTTGAGATCGGATTTGAAAGCATCGCAGGAAGTGTCGGTGGAAATCAGAAATTTATCCATATATTATTTGTTCTCCAAAGGTACATATTTGACTGACGGGGCAATTATACATTATCGGAGGGGGATTACGCAAACAAATTTCGTATGTATTCGCTTTTTTTAATCTGTTTTTAATCTTCGGACCTATTTGCTGTTCCGCCCTTATCTTATATATATGTGGATAAAACGCGATAAAAATACAATTAGAAAGATTAGAAATACATTAAATCTTGTAAAAGGACTTTATTTTGTTTGAATAATATGTTATAATGTACGCGTAGGTCGAAAGGAAGTTTCAAACGGTTTCCGCTTCGGCTTAAAAGGAGTAGGATATGAACGAATGGTGGCAGGCATTATCTGCGTTGCAGCAGGTCATGTTCGTGATAGGGGCGGCAACGCTTCTGTTCATGATAGCGCAGATAATCATGATGCTCATAGGGCTGGGAGACAACGACCTTTCTGCCGAAGCGGATTTGTCGGGTCTTGCGGGCGGCGGCGATATAGACGTCGGCGCCGACCTTGACGCGGACGTTTCGGGAATAGACGCAAGCGTCGCGGACGGGGATTTCGACGTGAGTTCGGGCGGAATTGGCGATGTCGGAGGAGACGTTGGGAATATAACGGGACACGCATTGGAACCTCATTGTCCGCATCCGGGAGGCTTTCATGCTCTCGGCATGAGACTTTTGTCTCTGCGCTGCATAATCGCGTTTTTCTGCTTCGGCTCGTGGGTCGTATTCATAATGGATGCGCTTGTCAGCTGGTATTTCGCGCTTATCATAGGCGTGGCAGCAGGATTTGCGGCGGCAGTCATAATGGCGCTTATCATGAATCAGATAATGAAACTTCAAGGCGACGGAACTATCAAAATGAAGAACTGCATAGGCAAGGAAGGCGAGGTTTATCAAATCGTTCCCGCGTCGCGTTCGGGGCTGGGAAAGGTCAATATTTTCATTCAGGAGCGATTCAAGGAATTCGAGGCAATGACGGACGACGACGCCGCCATAGGCGCAGGCGAAACGGTGCGCGTCGTAAAAGTAGATTCTTCTTCCGCGGTCGTAGTCGAACGAGTGAGGGATAAAAACAGGCAGTCGCGCGGCGACAAAGAGAATTAAAAAGCTCGTATATAAGGATAATAGATAGGAGGAATAAATAAAAAAATGGCAAACGTAATTTCGGCAATCCCCATGGGCGGAATAATCGGTATTATAATCGGCGCTGTCGCAGTAGTTATAATATTGATACTCATAATAGCAAGCCGCTATAAAAAGTGTCCGTCCGACAAGATCATGGTAATCTACGGCGCGGTCGGCAAAACCAAAGACGGCTCGGCGAGAGCTTCCCGCTGTATACACGGCGGCGGCGCATTCGTATGGCCCGTCGTGCAGTCGTACAGCTTTCTCGACCTTACGCCTATTTCAATAAACGTCGATCTTAAGGGCGCGTTGTCCCGTCAGCAGATTCGTATCGACGTGCCTTCGCGCTTTACCGTCGGTATTTCCACGACTCCCGGCGTCATGCAGAACGCGGCGGAACGACTGCGCGGATTGAGACTCGGCGATATACAGGAGCTTGCAAAGGACATAATCCTCGGACAGCTCAGACTCGTAGTCGCGCTTATGGACATAGAGGAAATAAACTCCGACAGAGATAAGTTCCTCGACGCCATCACTCGTAACGTAGAGGGCGAACTTAAAAAGATAGGACTGCAACTCATAAACGTCAACATAACCGATATTTCCGACGAGTCCGGATATATAGACGCTCTCGGTAAAGAGGCTGCGGAACGCGCGAACAGCGACGCTCGCCGCGCGGTTGCGGAAAAGAGAAGAGACGGCGCGATCGGCGAAGCCAACGCGCAAATGGAAGAGAGAATACGAGTCGCGGAGGCTAATTCCAAGGCGGTCGAAGGCGAAAATACTTCGCAAGCCGAAGTAAGTAAATCGAACGCCGTAAGACGTGAAGCGGAAGCGGAAGCGGAAAGAAGAGCTACCGTTGCCGAAATGACGGCGGAAGCCAAAGCAAAAGCCGAAGCTTATAAGGCGGAACAACTTGCCGAGCAGGTTCGTGCCGAAAGAGAAAAGAGCACGCTCGAAGCCGACGTCATAGTCAAAGTCGAAGTGGAAAAGCGCAAACGCGAGCTTGAAGCGGAAGCGGAAGCGGAGACTATCCGCAGACGCGCGCAAGGCGAAGCCGACGCACTCATGGCTATGAAAGTCGCGGAAGCAAAAGGTATGTACGAGGTGCTCAGCAAGCAAGCCGAAGGTTTCGAAAGGATAGTCAAGGCGGCGGGAAGTGCGGATGCGGCAGTGCAGATGCTTCTCACCGACAAGATGGAAGAGCTTGTCAAGCTTCAAGTCGAAGCTATCAAGAACGTGAAGATCGATAAAGTTACCGTTTGGGATAACATGAACGGCAAAGACGGCTCGTCTACAACGTCGAACTTCATTTCGAGTATGTTAAGCGTCGTGCCGCCGATGAATGAGATATTCAAGATGAACGGCATGAAAATTCCCGAATATCTCGGCAAAGAGAACGAAACAAAGGCGCTTCCCGAGCCGGAAACAAAGCGGACGAAGAAGTAAATAGGAAATTTCACGAGGTAAAATGAAGCATCCGAAGAGTAGCGGCTTAAGTCGCTACTCTTTACGGGTATTTAATAATGTATACAAGGAGAACAGAATCATGAGCGAAACGGTGTTTGAAAACTGCAAGTGGATATGGGCGGAAGATATCGATTCCGCTGCAGACGACATAGTCATATTCCGTCGCCCGTTTAAGGTGGAAAAGCCTCCGAAGAAAGCCGTTGCGAGAATTGCCGCGGAGAACAGATACTTCTTGTGCGTAAACGGAAAAGAAGTCGTTATAGACGGCGGAATGTTACGTTCGAGTCGCATGGGTAAAGGCTATTACGACGAAGTCGACTTATCGAGTTATATAGAAAAGGGCGATAATGTCATAAGCGCCGTCGTTATATATTACGGCGCGGAAAACAATAAGCTTTCGGTCGGCAAAGCGGGTTTTCTTTTCGAGTGCTCCGAATTGTCAGTATGTTCGGACGCAAGCTTTACCGTATATAGGGACAGGGCTTACTTTGCGCATCCCGATTATGCGAAGCCGGAGGCGACGGGGATAAATATCAAGTATGACGCGACTTTGGAAAGTATGCTTACAGGCTATCGTTCGCCCGAGTTTGTTTCGAATCTGTTCGTTTCGGCTGTCGAACTCGGAGAGTACGGCTCGGAACCGTGGGGCGAGATTGTGCGGCGTCCCGTTCCGCTCTTTGGCGGCAGGTTGGTCGAGAAGTGCCGCAAAACAGACAAAAGGACAAACATCCTTATCGGCGACAGGTATGCGGACGAGTATACTCTCACGCTTCCGCGTGCGATGAACGTATACCCCAGACTTTCGGTCACGGCAAACAGCGGCGACAGAATCGAGGTCAGAAGCGAGCGTTACGAAGTTGGCGTATGTTATGACGAAGAAGGCAAGAGTACGAGCGGTTTTCGTTTCGAATATATCTGTAAAGCAGAGTCTCAAACTTTCGAGTTTCCTCAGACTCTTTACGGCGAACAGCTCATATTTGCGATAACGCCAGGCGTCAAGGTTCAGGCGCTCGGATATAGGGAAAGCCTCTACGGAGCGGAAGAGGACGGCGAGCTTCGTACCGACGACGACTTCCTCGGGAAACTTCAGGAAAAATGCGCCGATACTTTGGTGGGCTGTATGCGCGAAAGTTTCGTCGATACACCCGAACGCGGCAATTATGTTCTGCCCGTAGCGGCGTCGATAGGTGCGGACTGTGCGTCGTATCTTTTCGAGGACGGAGGCGTTGCTCTTACCGAAAAATTTATGGCGGACATTGCGGAACTTGCCGAAAACGACATACTTTATGCGAGCGTATACGGCGAGCGCAGGGAATTGCCGTCGCAGATGCTTGTCGCGCTTTCGGAGTTCGGTATAGCGGCGAGGTATTTTGCTTATGTCGGTATGAACGAAAAACTTGCGACGTTTGTGCTTGCGGGGCTTAAATATCTCGCAAAATGGGAGCAGGGCGACGACGGCTTCGTCGTGCCTCGCGGCGACGGTAAGTGCGACAATTTGTTTAATTGCGATGATAAGCTTGTCTTGAATATGCTCTATTATTCGGCTTTGAATAATATCGGACGCCTCATGGAAGCGACGGGCGACGACACTCATTCCGGTTTTCTCGACGACAGAGCACAGAGCCTGAAGGCGGCGCTCGACGGGTGCTACGACGGCATGGGCTATACGAGCGTCGAAGGGTTTTATGACGATCGCGCGAACGCTTTTGCCGTGCTCGGCGGTATTGCGGACGAGGCGGAATTCGCGGGGCTTACAAGAATACTCGAAAGCGTATCTTCGGCCACTCCTCTTTACGAGGGATTTGTTCTCGAAGCGCTTTGCATAATGGGCAGGGGAGACAGCGCTCTTCGCAGAATGAAGAGCCGCTATCACGATATGGCGGAAAACGGAACGTCCACGCTTTCCGAGGACTTTGCCGGACGCGGCGCAAAAAGCTATCTCGGTTCGGTTATGCCGCTTGCAGTCATGTATCGCTATTTTGCGGGGGTCAACTTCGACGAAGGACTGAGTAAAATAGTGATTACGCCCGATCTGCGCGCTCTCGGCGTGGTTGAATTTCGCATTACTCTTGCGGGAGGGAAACTGTTCGGAAGATTTGCCAAGGTGAAAGACCGCGTGGACGTCGTAGTCGATAACAATACAGGCAAGGACGTTATGCTGTTGCTGAAAAGCGATTTTATTGGTAAGGACGTCGACGGCATGAGCGAAAAAGGCTTTAAGCTCGTCAAGGGCAAAAACAAGTTCACGATTTAAAAGACGCATAAAGAAATATTCGCACGATAAAACATCATCCGAAAATATGAAATAGATTATATTTAAGCAAGTATAACGAAACTTCGGAGAGGCTTACGAACGAGGTCGGCTTGACGAAGACGAGATAAAGACCATAAACGAAAAGCACAGAAAGTTCTATACTCACTACTGCTTTTAACGGATTTTTTTAATCCCGATAGTCCATATAATCCCCTTGATGTTTCGAGGGGATTATGTTTTTGCGGTTAATTTCAATTTCACCGAAAAATCACGGTATAACAATTGATTTTTTTGCTCTTCTATGGTAAAATGTATATGATGTAGATTTATACACTTTATGGGCATGGACCCTCGGAGGTAAAGTTTTACGACATGAAAATCAGCGAAAGAGCAAAAAGGATCGCACCGTCGCTTACACTCGAGATAACGGCAAAGGCCAACAAGCTTAAGGCGGACGGAGAGGATGTGATTTCGTTCGGTGCGGGCGAGCCCGATTTCAACACTCCCGATTTTATAATCGAGGCGGCGGACGTTGCGCTCAAAGAGGGCATGACGAGATATACGCCGGCGGCGGGCACAATGACGCTGCGCCGCGCCATTGCCGGCAAGCTTGAAAGAGAAAACGGCTTAAGATACTCGCCCGAGGAGATAGTCGTTTCGAACGGCGCGAAGCACAGTTTACACAACGCCATTCAGGTAATAGTCGATCCGGGGGAAGAGGTTATAATTCCCGCGCCGTATTGGCTCACATATCCGGAGCTTGTCAAGCTCGCGGACGGCGTGCCCGTGATAGTAGAAACGAAAAAAGAAAACGATTTTAAACTTACGGCAAAGGAACTCGAAAAAGCGATTACGTCTAAAACCCGCGCCGTAATTCTCAACAGCCCCAATAATCCGACGGGCGCTGTTTATTCCAAGGAAGAGTTTGCTTCTCTTGCAAAGGTTTTCGAAAAGCACAAGGATATATACATAATCTCCGACGAGATATATGAAAACCTCGTCTACGACGGGGCGGAAACGGCTTCCTTCGCACTTTACTCGGATGAGATAAGAAACCGCACTATTCTCGTAAACGGCGTGTCCAAGACTTTTTCCATGACGGGTTGGCGTATAGGCTATACCGCGTCTAACAAAGAACTTGCGAAAGCTATGTCGAGTATGCAGAGCCACATGACGTCGAACCCCAATTCCATTGCGCAATATGCTACGGAAATAGCGTTCAACGACATTCGCGGCGAGAAGTTCGTTCAGGGGATGCAAACCGAATTCGGAGAAAGAAGAAAGCTCATAATCGAGGAACTCAAAAAGAGCAAGGCGCTTACCATAATCGAGCCGGAGGGAGCTTTTTATTGCCTCGTTTGCGTAAGCAGTCTTTTCGGAAAGAGCGCGGACGGCGTAGTCATAGACAGTGCGAAAAAATTTGCCGAGACCCTTCTCGAGAAAGAAAAAGTCGCAGTCATACCGTGCGAGTCGTTCGGTGCGCCCGATTATATAAGACTCAGTTATGCGATTTCGCCGCGCGACATAGAACGCGGAGTAAAAAGATTGGTGAGGTTTGCGGACGGCTTAAAGTAAATAAAAGAGAGGCAGAATGGAAAAAAAGAACGTAGTAAAGAATAAGCGCACGGGACTTTTGGAAGCAAAGGAGTTCGATTACGAGCTTCAGAATGTTTCCGAGCCTCAGCTTTATCGCGGTATGTTCGACTACGAGCACGTCCCCAAGATCGTATTCAACGACCGCCTTGTGCCGATGCATACTCCGGAGCGCATATTTATTACGGACACCACTTTCCGTGACGGACAGCAGTCCACCGCACCCCTGTCCGTAGAACAGATCCGCAGGCTTTATACGCTTATGTCGAAGCTCGGCGGAAAGAAAGGGCTTATAAGGCAGACCGAATTTTTCTTATACTCGGATAAGGATAAGGAAGCCGTGCGCGTCTGTCGAGAGGCGGGACTCGAGTTTCCCGAGATAACGAGCTGGATACGAGCCGACGAAAAGGACTTTAAGCTCGTAAAGGAGATGGAGATAAGGGAAACGGGCATACTCGTTTCGTGCAGCGATTATCACATCTATAAGAAAATGGGGCTGGACCGAAAGCAGGCTCTCGACAAGTATCTCGGCATAGTCAAGTCCGCGCTTTCCTACGGCATAGTGCCGCGTTGTCACTTCGAGGACATAACACGCGCGGATTTCTACGGCTTTGTCGTGCCGTTTGCGCATAAGCTCATGAACCTTGCAGACGAGTCGGGCATACCTATAAAGATACGCGCGTGCGACACCCTCGGCTATGGCGTGGCGTTTCCCGGTTGCGCGCTACCGAGAAGCGTGCAGGGCATAATTTACGGACTTAACAACTACGCGGGTGTGCCGAGCGCGCAGCTCGAGTGGCACGGTCACAACGACTTCTATAAGGCGGTCACGAACGCGACCACGGCTTGGCTGTACGGTTGCGGCGGAGTCAACTGCTCGCTGCTCGGCATAGGCGAGCGCACGGGCAACTGTCCTACGGAAGCGATGTGTATAGAGTACGCTCAGCTTAAAGGCACGACGGACGGAATGAATCTTTCGTGCATAACGGAAATTGCCGACTATTTCGAACACGAAGTGGGGTACGCGATCCCGCCGCGCACGCCGTTTGCGGGCAGAGCATTCAACGCTACGCGCGCGGGTATACACGCCGACGGACTCTTGAAAGATCAGGAGATATACAACATTTTCGATACGCATAAAATTCTCGGTAAGAAGCCCGTCGTTTCCATAAACAACGCTTCGGGTCTTGCGGGGATAGCGTATTGGATAAATTCCTATTACGATCTCGAAGGCGACGACACGATCACGAAGGGCGACGATCTTGTTTCCAAAGTCAAGCAGCTTGTGGATATGCAGTACGCCGAAGGCAGAAATACCGTTATGGGCGACGACGAACTCGACTCGCTTGTGCGAATCGCCGACAAACGCCGTCACAAGCTTCTTACGGTGGGCGCGAGCGGAAAGTAGTAAACTATCAATTAGGCAAAACCCCAAAAAAATATATATAATGGAGGACAAGAAAATGATAAATCTCATCTACGGGGCAAAAGGCAGCGGCAAGACGGTCAAGATCATGGACGCAGTCAACGAAAAGTGCAAGGGCGCAGACGCGAACGTCGTGTTTATAACCGACAACGACCGCTCGCTCGGCGTAGACAAAGCCGTGCGTTTCGTAAACGTCAAAGAGTACGACATCAAGTGGGACTGCTGTCTCGTGGCGTTCATTAAAGGTATGCTTGCGGCGAACAGCGACAATACGTCGTTCTATATCGACGGTATATCCCGTTTTACAAAGAAGCCGCCCGAAGAGCTTGAAGAACTTATGACCGAGCTTGAGGACATATCGGCAAAATTCGGCGTCGATCTCACTCTTACGATTTCGACGGATAATTTGCCGAAGTTTATGATGAAATACGTCTAAAAAGCTCGAAGCCGTATTCATCGTCGCAGTCGGGCTGCGTGCTCCTCGGCGGCGGGTGCTGTACGAAAATATGTACAGCAGCCCGCCACCTCGTCGCCTGCTGCCCGCCTGCGACGCGACTGCGGCTTCGAGATAATTTGTAAAACAAAGCAAGCGAATTATTTTCGCATAGAGGAGTAAGACAATGAACTATATTTCCACGAGAAACGCGTCCTTGAAGGTGAGCGGCGCAGAGGCTATCGTAGGCGGCATTGCGCCCGACGGCGGTCTTTATGTGCCCGAAACCATGCCCGAGGTAACGGAGAAGGAAAGGGAAGCCTTAATAGATATGGACTACCCCGAACGCGCCTCATTCATAATAGGCAAGTTCTTGCCCGAGCTTAAGGACGAGCTTTTGTCAATGTGCGAAAAGGCGTATTCGCGGTTCGACGGCGATCCCGCGCCGCTTGTGAAAATAGAGGACAACTTTTATCTTCTCGAACTCTGGCACGGACCTACGCACGCATTTAAGGATATGGCGCTTACTCTTTTGCCCTATCTTTTGACGGGAAGCAAGCGCGTGCTGGGTCGCATGGACAGGACGCTTATACTCGTCGCGACGAGCGGCGACACGGGCAAAGCGGCTTTGGAGGGATTCAAGGACGTCGAAGGCACGGACTGCATAGTTTTCTATCCGAGCGGCGGCGTAAGCGAACTTCAGCAACTTCAGATGCAGACGCAAAAGGGCGGCAACGTCTTTGTTTCGGCAATAGAGGGCAACTTCGACGACGCTCAGACTGCCGTAAAAAACATATTTACGGACGACGGCATAAGGGATAAGCTCGCTTCGTTCGGATATAATTTATCGAGTGCAAACTCGATAAATTGGGGGCGGCTTGTCCCGCAGATAGCCTATTACTTCTCGGCGTACGCAGATCTTGTTTCGGGCGGCGAAATAGAGGACGGCGACAAAGTGGCGTTCAGCGTTCCGACGGGCAATTTCGGAAATATCCTCGCTTGCTATTACGCCATGAAAATGGGGCTTCCCGTCGAAAGGCTCGTTTGTGCGTCGAACAGCAACAACGTGCTCACGGATCTTTTCGATACGGGTATTTACGACGTTCGCCGCGAGTTCTATAAGACGATAAGCCCGTCAATGGACATTCTCGTCTCCTCCAATTTCGAGCGCCTTTTGTTCGAGATTTCGGGACGGGACGACAAGCTCACCGCCCGCCGCATGGAAGAGCTTAAGGCAAACGGCAAGTATGTCGTAAGCGATAGAGAACTTTCCGAATTGTCGCAAATATTCTTCGCGGACTATTCGAGCGACGAGGCGACGAAGGAAACCATAGCTGATTTCTTTGAGGATACCGGCTATATTCTCGACCCTCACAGTGCGGTTGCCGTTTCCGCCGCAGACGCTTATGTCGGAGACGAAGAGATCCCCATAGTCACGGTTTGCACGGCAAGCCCGTTTAAGTTTGTCGGTTCGGTGCTCGAGGCAATCGGAACAGGCGTTCCGAAAAGCGCGATAAAGGCGCTCGAAAAGCTCGAGGACGAGACGGCGCTGCCGCTTCCCGACAGTCTTAAAGAACTCGAGACGCTCGAAAGACGGTTTACGGGCGTAGTCGGTAAGGACGGCATAGCGGACGTCGTCATAAATTACGCAAAGGAGCGCGCATAGAATTGGAAGAGTGTAAGAAGAGAGTTTTCTCCGCGATACAGCCCACGGGAAGTATCACTATCGGCAACTATATAGGAGCGGTGCGCAACATGGTGGCTATGCAGGACGAGTACGACTGCCTGTACGCTGTCGCAGATCTGCACAGTCTTACCGTGGACATAGCTCCGGCGGCGCTGAGAAAAAATACGCTCGAGCTTGCCGCGATTTTAATGGCGGCGGGGATCGATCCCGAAAAGAGCGTATTTTTCGTGCAGTCGCAGGTACACGAGCACGCCGAACTCGGTTGGGTGCTGAACTGTTACGCGCAGTTCGGAGAGGCGCGTCGAATGACGCAGTTTAAGGACAAGAGCGCAAAAGCCCCCGAGAACGTCAACGTCGGTCTTTTCGATTATCCCGTCTTGATGGCTGCGGACATACTTTTATACATGACGGACTATGTGCCCGTCGGCAAGGATCAGGTACAGCACCTCGAACTCAGTCGCACTATTGCCGAGCGTTTCAACAGCCGCAATTCGCCGACGTTTAAAGTGCCCGAAGCCATACTTCCGAAGTTCGGGCAAAAGGTGCGTTCGCTCTCCGATCCGACGGCTAAAATGTCGAAGTCGGACAGCGATCCGAACGGATATGTGCTCGTGCTCGACAGACCCGAGGACATAGCGAGAAAATTCAAACGCGCCGTCACGGACAGCGACTCGAAGATTATTTACGCGCCCGACGAAAAACCCGGAATAAGCAACCTACTCACGATATATTCGGCGTTTGCCGGAGTCGATATGGACGAGAGCGTAAAGCGTTTCGAGGGAAGAGATTACGCATATTTAAAGACGACGGTCGCCGACGCCGTGATAGAGGGACTGCGCCCCATTCGCGAGGGCTACGAAAAGCTTATGGCGGACAAGGACGGACTTTTAAAGACTCTTGCCGTCGGTGCGGAAAAGGCCTCGTACATCGCCCGTCGCACGATGTCGAAAGTCTGGCGTAAGCTCGGCTGCGTTCGTCCCTGATGTACGGCTATATCGTTCCCGACAAGAGCGTGTTGAAGATACAGGATTTCGTGCTGTATCGCGCGTTTTATTGCGGGCTTTGTAAGAGCATTGGGCGGCAATTCGGCCAGTTTCCGCGTTATACGACCAACTACGATTTCACGTTTTTCAGCGTGTTTTTGCACGACTGTCTGAGCGCGGACGTGACTATAACCGAGGAAAAGTGCGTCGGAAATCCGTTTCGGAAAAAAGCCGTCGTAAAAAACAGCGAACTTCTGGACACCATTGCCGCCGTCAATATTATTCTGTCGTACTACAAGGCAGTGGACGGAGTGCGGGACGGAGAGGGGAGCAAAATGCGTATAGCAAGGCGTATGCTTGAAAAGCCTTTTATGCGAGCAAAGAAAAGGTGTCCCGAAATAGAAGAGATCGCCCGCATGCGCTATGAAAAGCTGTACGCGCTCGAACAGGCGGGCGAAACGGGAATAGACAGACTTGCCGACTGCTTCGCGTCCATGCTTAAGGATATCGCAAAGATACTCTTAAAAGAAAAGAGCGACGGTTTTAAGGAAGGCGTGATGTACAATGTCGGAAAGTTCGTCTATCTTACGGACGCGCTCGACGACGTAGAAGAGGACTTCAAAAAGAAACGATATAATCCTCTTTTAAAGGAATTCGGAAACTTTACGTCGCGCGAAAAGTTCATAGCGGACAATTACGATGATTTGTGTTTTATGCTCACGTCTACTTTGAATCGTGCGATCGCAGACTTCAACAACATAGGTTTTACGCAGAGCTACGATCTCATGCGCAACATACTTTACGACGGAATGAGAGCAAAGATTAAAGAACTTTTGTCAAGTAAGAAAAAATTGCCGAAACCGAAGATATAATATATAGGTCTTAAGGCGAAAATAAATATAAACCGCGCTCCGACAAAGCGGAGCAAAAGGAGAGAAATGGTTAACAATCCCTACGAAATATTGGATCTGCCCGAAGACAGCGGCGAAGAGCTATTGCGCGCGCGCTATAACGAGCTTAAGACGAAGTATTCCGAACAGCGTTTCGAGTCCGGCGAAGCGGGCAACGAGGGCGCAAATAAGCTTATGGAACTCGAGGAAGCCTGGAGCATGATTTCCGCCGACCTCGACAAACGCCGTACGAAAGAACGCTACGGCGATAACCTCGGCGGCATTGACGAGCTTATAAAAAAAGGCAAGTATGACGAAGCTCAAGCCCTTCTCGACGCGCACACGGAGCGGGGCGCGGAGTGGCATTATCTGCAGTCGATAATTTTCTATAAGCGCGATTGGCTCACCGAAAGCCGCAAGCAGCTCAAAATGGCGGTGGAGCTTGCGCCCGATGTCGAGAAGTACCGCGAATCGCTTACAAAGCTCGAAATGGTAATGGGAAATCCGAACGCTCAGGCTCAGAACCTCGGCAGACAGCAAAACGGTCCCGTAATGGACAACGGCGGCGACGCGCAACAGGCGGGCAACTGCCTTTCGAGTTGCTGTATGGCATACTGCCTTACCGATTGTTGCTGTAACGCAATGCGTTGCTGCGGATAGCGATGTCCGAAAGTCGGAACAATAAAGAGATCGGCGAAAAAGAAGTCGAAAGTCCCTGCGAGACGAAGATCAAAGATAATTCCGTTTCCGAAGAGAGCGCGGAGCGCCCTGCGCCCGAAGAGAGCAATGTTCGGGAAAAGCTGTCGGGAGAGGTCTCCGATCCGTTCGCGGGATACGACGCGCCGAAAAAAGTCGAGACAGAAAAGCCCGACAAGCGCTTTAAGAAGGCAGAAAAGCAGTCGGCTCGCATAGCGTATGCGGCGGCGGGCACTGCGATTGCCATCATAGCGTCTGTCATCACCGTATATTTGCCCGTGAGAATTATGCCTCTCGTGCTTGCGGCGTTCTGCTTTTTTCTCGTACATACGAAGTGCGGCGCTGTGTACGGGAGCGTTTCCGCCGTCGCCACCGTTCTCGTTACGGGACTTTGCGGCGGAATATGTTCGTCGCTCGTTTTGCTTGCCGTTTGCTTTTTTCCGTACAGTCTTGTGTGTATCCCGTTGAGACGGTTTGATTACCGCTCGGTGAAAGGCGCTCTTTTGCGTGCGGCAGTTTCGATCGTATTGGTCAACATAGCTTTTGTCGTCGTGTATTTTGTCGCAAAATACACGGTGCTCGGCGGAATAGACGTAATGGAGGCCGTCGGTAAGCTCGGATACATTATCATAGCGCTTGTAATAAGCGCCGTGGCGGTAATAACCGACGTGTTGTTCGTTCTTTGCGATAAAGTTATTACGCCGAAAATAAAGTAATACGATATATCGAAGCTTGTATTAAAAAATATTTCTTAATATGTCAAAACGCTTGACAAGCTTTTGTTATTATGGTAATCTTATAAAGCACCACTGATGGGTGGTGTTTTTATGTCACGACAAGGAGACAAAGAGTATGAGAACGCGTATCACACTTGCCTGCACGGAATGCAAACAGCGCAATTACGACAATATGAAAAACAAGAAGAACGATCCGGACAGAATCGAACTCAAAAAGTACTGCCGTTTTTGCCGCAAGCACACCGTTCACAAAGAGACGAAGTAATCTTTTAAGGAGCTTTTAAATGGCAAAGAACACAAACAATAATGCAGCCGTCAAGGGTGAAGCTCCCAAGAAAAAGCGCGGAATAGGTCGCTGGTTCAAGGAGCTGTTTTCCGAACTCAAAAAGGTCAGTTGGCCGTCCTTTCTTACGGTCGTCAAGCAGACGGGCGTCGTGCTTCTCGTTACATTATTTTTCCTTCTCGTCCTCATGGGCGTAGACGCGGGACTCGGCGCGCTTTATAAGCTTCTTATGACGGGCGTAAACGATATGCCGACGACTTCCGCGGTTATGAGCGTTTTGACGAGTATTAAATCCATACCGATATTCGGAGCGTTGCTATGAGCGAGCAGGAGATAATACAGCAAGAGCCGAAGTGGTATGTTTTACATACCTATAGCGGTTATGAAAACATGGTCAAGGAAAACCTTGTCATGGTCTTTAAGAAGAACAGCCTTACGGAGCGGCTTTTCGACATAACCATTCCGATGGAGGACGTAGTCGAAGAGAAGAACGGCAAGCGTAAGCTCGTTCAGCGTAAAATGTTCCCTTCGTATGTGTTCGTAAAGATGATTTACGACAACAGTATGTGGCACATTATCACGAATACTCGAGGAGTTACGGGCTTCGTCGGTCCGCAGGGCAGACCGCTTCCGCTTACTCCCGAAGAAGTCAAAAGAATGAGGATAGACCTCACGGTGTTCGATACGAACATCAAAGAGGGCGACAGGGTAAAAGTCACGGACGGAGCGCTTCAGGGCTTCGTCGGAGAAGTCGAAGCCGTAGACAAGGCAAACGCGAAGTGCCGCGTGAACGTCTCGATGTTCGGACGTCCGACTCCCGTCGATCTCGAGCTCAACCAGATAGAGCTTATAGTCGAATAACAAGGCAACAACAGGAGACTTTATAAGTCGTTTGTACTGCGATTGTAATAAAATTTTTACAAGGAGAAAGCAAGAATGGCAAAGAAACTTCAAGCGGTTGTAAAACTCCAACTGCCTGCCGGAAAAGCTACCCCGGGACCTCCCGTAGGTTCGTCCCTCGGTCCCCACGGTATCAATATCCCGGCGTTCACGAAGGAATTCAACGAAAAGACGAGAGGTCAGGAAGGACTTATAATCCCTTGCGTTATTTCGATATTCGCAGACCGCTCGTTCACGTTCGTGTTAAAGACTCCGCCCGCGCCCGTCCTCATCAAGAAGGCGTGCAAGATAGAGAGCGGCTCGGCTAAACCGAACAAAGACAAGGTTGCAACTATCACGAGCGAGCAGATCAAGGAGATAGCTACCTTGAAGATGCCCGACCTCAATGCGGCATCTCTCGAGAGCGCAATGAGTATGATAGCAGGTACGGCGCGCAGTATGGGCGTCGTGGTCAAGGACTAAGGAGGGCGCGATATGAAACACGGAAAGAAATATATGGCGTCAGCGAAAGAAGTCGATTTGACCGTCGCTTACGACACCGCAGAGGCCGTAAACAACGTGCTTAGTACGGCAAAGGCGAAATTCGACGAAACGATAGAGCTTCACGTTCGCCTCGGCGTCGATCCCCGTCAGGCGGATCAGCAAGTGCGCGGCACCGTCGTCCTTCCCAACGGAACGGGTAAAACGGTTAAGGTGCTCGTAATAGCAAAGGGCGACAAAGCCGACATAGCTACGAAGGCAGGAGCGGACATCGTAGGCGCGGAAGAGATAATCGCAAAGATCATGAACGAAAACTTCCTCGATTTCGACGTCTGCATAACCTCGCCCGACATGATGGGTCAGATGGGTAGAGTGGCAAGAATCCTCGGTCCTCGAGGACTTATGCCTTCACCCAAGAGCGGCACCGTCACGACGGACATCGCAAAGGCGATTGCCGACACTAAGGCAGGTAAGGTCGAATACCGCGTCGACAAGACGGCTATCATTCACTGCCCGATAGGCAAAAAGTCCTTCGGCACCGAAAAGCTTGTCGAGAACCTCAACGCGCTTATGGAAGCAATCGTACGCGCAAAGCCCGCAGCGGCAAAAGGAACGTATATCAAGAGCGTTTACTGTGCGTCGACTATGGGACCCGGCGTGAAGGTTAACTATAAAATAAACTAACAAATGGCGTATGCATCGGCGCATTTCGGACTGCGTGCTCCTCGACTTTTCGGTCATGTACGTTTAAGTACACTCCCTCAAGTCTCGTTGCCAGCTGTCCGCCTGCACCGCGCCTACACCATTTGAGAGATTATTGCACAAAAGTATCAAAAAACAAAATATCCCTTTCGTAGAAAACAAGTGTCCGTAAGGATATAATGGGAAACCGCTTGTCGAGAAAGATCGGATTTAAATCTTTATGATTTGTCTTTTCGGTCTCGACGCATAATGCGAAGGGACCGAATTTTTAAAGGAGGTATAAAACGTGTCCGAACAAATTATGAAATTGAAGGAGCAGGAAGTCGCAGGACTTTCCGAAAAGTTCTCTAAGGCAAAGGGCATCGTGCTCGTGGATTACCGCGGCATGACGGTTGCCGAGGACACCGCTTTGCGCAACGAAATGCGCAAGAACAACGTAGAGTATAAGGTCGTCAAAAACCGTATAATGCTCCGTGCGTTCGAAAAGGCGGGTTATACGGGACTCGAGGATGTGCTTCAGGGAACGACGGCAGTCGCAATTTCTTACGACGATCCCGTCACGCCCGCGAAGGTGCTTTCCGACAATGCAAAGAAAATAAACAAGACGGCGCTCAAAGGCGGCGTGATCGAAGGAAGCGTGATGGACGAGAAGGCGATCAAGTCGGTTGCCGCTATCCCGCCCAAGACGGTGCTTCTGTCCCAGCTCGTGGGACTGCTCACTTCGCCCATGCGTTCGCTTGCGGTCGGTCTTTCCGAAGTCGCAAAGAAGCAGAGCGCATAAAGTTAAGCGCGGCTTGAATATGTACAATAAAACATTGCCGAAAGGTAATATAAATAACAAAAAAATCAAAATACAAAAATCAATCGGAGGATTATAAAAATGGCAGATTTGAATAAACTGCTCGAAGAAGTTAAGGGCATGACCGTCCTTGAACTCAACGAGTTCGTAAAGATGATAGAAAACGAGTTCGGCGTAAGCGCAGCCGCTATGGCAGTCGCAGCTCCCGCGGCAGGCGGCGCGGCAGCGGCTCCCGCAGAGGAGGAGCAGACGGAATTCACCGTTGTCCTCAAGGAAATCGGACCCAACAAGATACCCGTTATCAAGGTGGTTCGCGAGGCAACCGGTCTCGGTCTCGGCGAAGCAAAGGCAGTCGTCGACGGCGCTCCTTCCAACGTAAAGGAAGGTATCAGCAAGGAAGCCGCAACCGAGCTTGTCAACAAGTTCAAGGAAGTCGGCGCAGTTGCCGAAATGAAGTAAATTCGTTTCATCGAAGAATAAAGAGCTCGCGATTATTTCGCGGGTTCTTTTTTTGTACATACGCGAAAAGAAATTCGCTTGTTTGTGAAAGATAGACGAAACTTTGCGGTTTGGTCTCTTTCGTAATTGACAAAAATTCTTATAAGGGATATAATTAGCATGACCCGTGTAATATAAAAGGAGGGCTTTCAAATGCTTGATTCGGTTGCTTGCTTTATTTCCGCGGCAAACGCTTACGACGCATATCTTTTATATATAATAGTTACGGTGCTCATTATCCCGATATTTTTGTTTGGAATAATAGCGAGCGTCAAAGTCAATTCGACTTTCTCGAAATACAGTAGGGTGGATTCGCGCACCAATCTTACAGCTGCCGAAGCGGCGAGGAAAGTGCTCGACAGCGAGGGACTGCAAGATGTTACCATTCGCCGTATTCGCGGCAATCTTACTGACAACTACAATCCGTCGACAAAAGTGCTTTCTCTTTCCGATTCGGTTTACGATTCGACGTCGGTGGCTGCGCTCGGTGTGGCTTGCCATGAGGCGGGTCACGCTATTCAGCACGCGAAGAAATATCCTTTTGCGACGCTTCGCATAAAGCTCGTGCCGCTTTTGAACTTTGCAAATACGTTTTTGTGGCCGCTGTTCATAATCGGACTTATATTCGGTTTCGTAGGATTCGGAGGAATCATAGGCGATGTGTTTCTTATTATCGGTATGGTGATATTCGGTGGGTCGCTTCTGTTTGCGCTTGTGACGTTGCCGACGGAGTTTGACGCGTCGCGTCGCGCGCTTGCCGTGCTCGGAAACGGCTATATGAGCGGGAACGAACTCGGCGGAGCGAAAAAAGTGCTCCGCGCCGCCGCCATGACGTATATAGCAAGTTTTCTGATGTCCGCCATCCAGTTCCTGAGAATGCTCGCGATCTTCCTTATGAATCGCAGGGACTAACCTTATTTACAAAAACTCACTCGGTCTCGTCGATATTGTCGATGAGACCGTTTTTGTATTCCGCGCGAAAGAGCGCCGCTTCGCCGTCGCCTGTCGGAATGAGGAAAAACGAGTTGACTTCTCCCGTTATATAACCGTTGTTATCCACGAGATCGTAATATCCGTCGAAAAAGGCAAGCAGTGAATTATCGTCTACGGAAGCGGACAGCTCGGGGGTGAGAAGAGATCGAGCGGATATTATGTCGCGTTTGGATATTGCGTCGAAAAGCTTTTTCGCTTTGCTTGTATCGGTTTTGGGTTGTTCGTGTCTGACGGGAGTGTAGACATAGTTGAAACGCGGCAAAAGACGAACGAGATGACGCTCGCCCTTAAGTCTGTAAACCACGGTAAGAGCGGAATTGGCATAGACTGCGCCGCCTCCGAGACGTACCGTATAAGGAAGATATACGGCGTCGAGAGGCAAGACGGTAATGTACAAACTGTCGCCCGAATCGGCTTTGAGACGAGTGAGCGAAGAAAAGAACACGCCGTTCACAAGAAAGACGGAAGGGAATTCACATTCGAAAAAATAGAGCGTTTCCATGTGATATTAGTATGAAAAAGTTTGCCCGTTTATGTATAAACCGATCTACTTACGGACATTATTCGTGTACAGTAAAGCAATATCGGAGGATCACCCATGGATAATAATTGGACGTTGCCGCAGACAAAAGAGTTGTTTTCGCTTGTCGAACAGGCGAACAAATCGGGCAAGGGGCTCGGCACGGCATTCGATAAGATGTCGAAAAAGTGTGGACGTTCGGCAAACAGCGTACGCAATTTTTACTATTCGCAACTTAAGATGTTTCAGTTGCTTCCCGCTCTTGCAAGCGATCTCGACATAAAGCTTCCCGAGAGCAAGCGCAACAGTTTCGAGCTTTTTACGGATGCGGAGATTCGCACGCTTATAGAGAACATACTTGTCGGCAAGGCTGCTGGAAAGAGCGTTCGCGCAGTGATCGCCGCCATGTCGGACGGAGATTCTAAGCGCGCTCTTCGGCTTCAAAACAAGTATCGCAGTATGCTTACGCACCACAGAGCTTATGTAGAGCGAATTATGGAGGAGCTTAAAGAACGCGAAGTTGCGTATTACGATCCTTATCGCCGCACGCTCGGCAAAAGCTCGGATAAGGACGACAATCTCAAAAAGCTCGGAGAGTATATTTCCCGTCTTGACGAACAGGAAGCCGGCAGCTTTTTACAGCTTATCCGTAAGCTTATATAAGTTTGTTTTTGTTGCAATCGCACGCCCCGAATACCTTTCGGGGTTTTTATTTTATACGTTGTTTGGGGCTACTTCGCATAATAGTAAAAATTTAATATTTTGCTTTATTCTCTTGCTATTATGGAAATAATATTGTATAATGAAGTCTGTGAATTGCGCCTGATTTTATATTGAATTAAGGCTTTCCGACAGCGTTCTATTCACCTAATTCAAGCCGTTTATGTATGTTCGTAGGATAAGGTCTCGACACTACAGACGGTAGAAATAAAGATATGAAATCGTATAAAGTGGTTTGTGCGATATGGCGAAGCATACCTTTTTACGTTAAGTAACAGAAATCAGTTGTGATAATAAGTTCGACATTAATACGGGATATTAGTGACAGGAGTAAATAATGGCATTTACTGAAGATCATAAGTTTAATGCATTTTCGGACAAAGTATGGTTGTCGTCGCCCACTATGCATGGCGACGAACTTAAATGGATGTCCGACGCATATCATAAAAATTGGATGAGCACCGTCGGGGAGAATATAAACGAACTCGAACGTATGGTTGCGGGGAAAATAGGTTGCCGATACGCCGTCGCTTTATCTTGCGGAACCGCATCGTTACATCTTGCCATGAAGCTTGCGGGAATCAAGCGGGGAGATAAGGTTTTTTGTTCGGATATGACTTTTTCGGCAACGCTCAACCCCGTGGTATACGAGGGCGGAGAACCTATATTTATCGATACTGAACGGGATACCTGGAATATGGATCCCGTTGCGCTTGAAAAAGCGTTTGAAATTTATCCCGAAATCAAGCATATAGTAATTGTAAATTTGTACGGATCTCCCGCCAAATTAGACGAGATTCGTTCCGTAGCTGACAAACACGGCGCGACTGTTATCGAGGACGCCGCCGAAAGTTTCGGCGCTACATACAACGGCAGACAAACGGGCACGTTCGGCGATATAGGAATTATCAGTTTCAACGGAAATAAAATAATTACGGGTTCCTCCGGCGGAATGTTGCTTACGAATGATGAGGAGCAAGCGAATAAAGTGCGTAAGTGGAGCACTCAGAGCAGAGAGAATGCGCCTTGGTATCAGCATGAGGAACTCGGGTATAATTATCGAATCAGCAATGTTATAGCCGGCGTAGTAAGGGGACAGCTGCCCTATCTCGAAGAACATATAGCGCAAAAAAAAGCCATTTACGACAGATATAAGAGCGGTTTTGCCGATTTGCCTGTAAGCATGAATCCTTACGACGAGAAAAAATCGACGCCGAATTTTTGGTTGTCTTGTCTTTTGATAGACGAAAAAGCAATGTGTAAACAAGTTCGCGGAGAACGCGACGTTTGTTATATAAAAGAGAAAGGGAAAACCTGTCCGACCGAAATACTCGAAACACTTGCGAGATACAACGCCGAGGGCAGACCGATTTGGAAGCCGATGCATATGCAACCCATTTACAGAATGAACGGTTTTGTAACGAGAGAGGGAAACGGCAGAGGCAGAACAAACGCTTATATTGCCGGAGGCATCAACGATGTCGGGATGGATATTTTCAATCGCGGGTTGTGTTTGCCGAGCGATAATAAAATGTCTGAAAAAGTGCAAGATAAAGTGATAGAAATCGTGAGAGCGTGCTTTGAATAAGTGAAAGAGTTTTGGCAAACAATGACCTCCGAATGGTGGGGCATAACGATTATCTGCATTGTATGCGTATCCGTATGGCTGGTGTTGTCGGCATTGCTGTACAGGTGTTTTTTTAAAAGATTTTACGATATTATCCTGAGTCTTTTTGCATTGATTGTCTTTTCGCCGTTTTTGCTGGTTTTGACCGTTGCGGGCGCAATCGCAATGAAAGGCAATCCGTTTTTTGCTCAGAAACGCCCGGGAAAAAGAAAAAGGCTTTCAAAAAGACAGTGCGAAAAACGGGGCGTTCCTTATGGGACTTACGGCGAAGAAAAGATAATCAAATTATTGAAATTTCGTACGATGACAAACGCCAAAGACGAAAACGGGGAATTGCTTCCCGACGAGCATAGGCTAAACGGCTACGGCAAATTTTTACGTTCCACTTCGCTCGACGAAATACCTTCGCTTTTTAATATTTTTATAGGCAGCATATCTTTAGTCGGACCGCGGCCGTTACTTGTACAGTATTTGCCGCTGTACAACGAAGAACAGCGGCATAGACACGACGTGCGTCCGGGGCTTACGGGTCTGGCGCAAGTAAACGGCAGAAATGCGATTTCATGGGAAGAGAAGTTCAAATACGATTTGGATTATGTTCGCAGGATAACGCTGTGGCGCGATATAAAAATATTATTTCAAACGATCGGAAAAGTGTTCAAACGCAGCGGAATATCTCAAGAAGGGCAAGCGACAATGGAAGATTTTAAGGGAAGCAAAGATATGTGCGCCAAAGAAACGCCTTATTATGTTATTTCTCAAAAATTACTTGATGAGAATATCGAAGTTTTTAAAAAGGCTTTGGGCGAGCTGTGGCCGAATTCCGTTTTGTCTTATTCGGTAAAAACGAATTCATTACCTTGGCTGTTAAAATATTTAAAAGGGAAGGGATTGTTTGCGGAAGTTGTGTCCGATGAAGAATATTTATTATCGGAAAAATGCGGTTTCGCCGAGGATCGAATAATTTTTAACGGTCCCATAAAAAGCGAAGAATTGTTTAAAAAAGCCGTGTCGGGAAATTCGACTTTAAATCTCGATTCCGAAAAAGAACTTGAATATATTAAGAAGTATCATGGCGAAAAAGACATTTTGGGGTTAAGGATCAATGTAAATCCCGATTATTTTTCCGCGGAAGACACATCTTTTAAGGAAGACGGATTCAGATTCGGTTTTTCGGACGAGGGCGGAGGCTTGCTTCGAGCGCTAAACACTATATACGAAGTTTACGGGAAGAGAGCCATAGGTTTGCATGTTCATTGCAACAGCGCCACAAGAAGCGTCGGCGTTTATGAATCCATTGCGAAATATGTTGCGCATATTATCCGGAAATATGACTTGGACGTGTCTTATATAGATATCGGAGGCGGTTTCTTCGGAGGAGTGGAAGGTAAACCGAACGCGTTTGATTATATTACCGCAATAAAGAAAGAACTGAAGAACAGCGTCGATATCGAAAAGACAAAATTGATCGTAGAACCTGGATCGGCTATAATAGGTTCTGCGGTAGATTTACATACGTCGGTTATGGACGTCAAAGATACGGTTTGTTCTCGATTGGTTACGACAGACGGAAGCAGGCTGCACATAGACCCGCTTTGGAAAAAGACCAGTTACAAATATAGTTTGCAAACAGCGAAAGAAAACTCTCATGAAAAACAAATCGTTTGCGGTTATACTTGCATGGATTACGACCGAATTATGGTTTTGTGCAACGAGCGTGAATTGAGTTGCGGAGACGAGATAATATATCATCGAGTCGGTTCATATACTATGACTTTCGGAGGAATGTTTATACGGTATTTGCCGCCCGTATATGTCGATGACGGACAATCGTCGGTTAAAGTACGGTCGCGAATAACAGTGGACGATTATTATAAACTGCAATCATGAAAACATATAAATCAGAACAAAAAACGAACGTATTATTATTGAGTGTCGGAACACGCAATAAAATAGTAAGATATTTCAAGGAGGAGTTTAAGTCGGTCGGTAAGGTTATTGCGACCGATATGAGCGAGCTTGCTCCGGCAATTTACGAAGCGGACAAATATTATTTGGTGCCGCCTATTTCCGCCGAAAATTATCTTGACGTAATTTATGATATCTGCGAAAAAGAATCTATCGGAGCGGTGTTGTCATTGATTGATCCCGAACTTTCTTTGCTTGCGAAAAACGAAAAAAGATTTAAGGATTTGGGAGTAACAATAATAGGGTCGTCTTATGAAATGTGCGAGATGTCGCTCGATAAAATGAAAATGTATCGGTGGCTCGAAACAAACGGATTTAATTGCGCAAAAAGCTATGACGATAAGAATTTATTTTATGATGATTTGAAGAAAGGAAAAATAAACTTTCCTGTCTTCGTAAAGCCTATTAAAGGAAGCGCATCTGTTGCGATAAGTAAGGTGCACCAAAGCGAAACAATAGAGATTTTATTTGAAAATTCGTCCGACTTGATGATTCAGGAATTTTTGAATGGGCAGGAAATCGGCGCGGATGTATATATCGATCTTATTTCCAAAGAAGTCGTTTCGATTTTCACAAAGAAAAAAATAGCTATGCGCGCGGGCGAAACGGATAAAGCCGTATCATTCAAAGACGACAAACTATTTTCCGTTATAGAACGGTTTGTAAAGAAAGCGGGATTTTGCGGACAGATCGATATAGATATTTTCGAAATAGACGGTCGTTATTATATTTCCGAAGTAAATCCTCGTTTCGGCGGAGGCTATCCGCACGCTTACGAATGCGGGTGCAATCATATAAAGTTGATAAAAAACAATCTTGAAGGCAGAGCAAATAAAGCGCGGATAGGATTGTATGAAAGCGGCGTTTATATGATGAAATACAACGATTTACTTATTAAAAGAAGTTGACTCTTGCGCATTATAAGATGAATATAACGGAGTTAGAATGAAAATTTTAATTGTAGCGCATTTCAGCGGACTGGTTAACGGCGATAATAACCGATTTAATTATCTTGCCGATTTATTATCCGCAGATGACGAAGTTGAATTGGTCACTTCTGATTTTTTTCACGATTCCAAGCAATACAGAACCAAAGCCGATGAGAAAAGCGGTTATAAAATCACGCTTATTCACGAGCCTGCCTATAAGAAGAACGTATCGGTAAAACGGTTTTTGAGTCATGAAAAATTCGGAAAGAATTTAAAAAAATATTTGAACACCATAGAAAAACCGGATGTTTTATACTGCGCCGTTCCGTCTATCGATGCGGCTTATGCTTCTATGAAGTATGCGAAAAAAAACGGGATAAGGTTTATAATCGACGTGCAGGATCTATGGCCGGAGGCATTTAGTCTCGTATTCAACATTCCGCTGCTGAGTAACATGATATTTTATCCGATGAAACGAAAAATCGATAAAGTTTATGCTTATGCGGATGAGATTGTGGGAGTTTCCGAAACCTATTGCGATCGAGCGAGAAGCGTCAATAAAAAAGTCGACAGAGTCTATCCGATATATTTGGGTACGAACATAGCCGATTTCGACGAAAACGTCAAAGCCAACAGTTGCGATTTTTCGAATGAAGGCTTTACGCTCGGATATTGCGGAACATTGGGGCACAGTTATGATTTGCCGTGCGTATTCGAAGCAATGTCGGTGCTGAAAAGTCGCGGAATCGACGACGTAACGCTTCATGTTTGCGGCGACGGCCCTTTAAGACAGAGGTTCGAGGACGAAGCCGAAGAAAGAAAGATAAACGTCGTATTCGAAGGTCGTTTGCCTTATGAAAAGATGTGCGGAGTGATCGCTTCGTGCGAGGCCGCCGTAAATCCGATAAGAAAGGGCGCGGCGCAATCCATAATAAACAAGCACGCCGACTATGCCGCAGCGGGCATACCCGTTATCAATACGCAGGAATCTTATGAATATAGAAACCTTGTGGAAAAATACTATATGGGTTTTAATTGCAATGTGGGCGACGGCGAGAATGTAGCTAACGCGATAGAGGAACTGAAAAACAATTCGGAACTGCGGCATCGTATGGGAGAAGGGGCGCGAAAATGCGCTTTGGAATGTTTCGATCGCAGAAAGGGCTATAAAACGATAGAAGAACTCATAATAAATAAGACAGGTAAAGATAATGAAAGCTTTAATTCTTAATTCCGGTATGGGGACAAGAATGGGTGTGCTTACAAGCGAGCAACCCAAATGCATGACCGAAATTTCGGTCGGAAATACAATTTTGTCGCGGCAGCTGAGCGCAATGCTCGAGATAGGTGTGACCGATGTGGTCATAACTACGGGTTATCACGACGAGGTGTTGCGTAATTACGCGGAAAGTCTCGGACTTCCTCTTAAATTGACGTTTGTAAAGAATCCCGAATTTGCGGAAACAAATTACATTTACTCCATTTATCTCGCTCGTAAGTATCTTAAAAACGACGATATAATTCTCATGCACGGAGATCTTGTTTTCGAAAACGGCGTGATAGACGGCATAACGGCGGCTTCCGGAAGCAGAATGGCTGTTTCAAGTTCGATGCCTCTTCCGAAAAAAGACTTTAAAGCCGTTATCGAAGACGGAAAGATCGCGACTGTTTCCGTAAATGTTTTTGAAAATGCAGTGGCGGCGCAGCCGTTGTACAAGCTCGATAAGAAAGATTGGGCTGTTTGGCTCGAAAGTATCGAGCGTTTTTGCGAAAAAGGCAAAACGACCGTATATGCCGAAGAAGCATTGAATGCGGTCTCGCGGCAATGCGATATTGAGCCTTACGACACGAGGGAAATGTTATGCGCCGAAATCGATACGCCCGAAGATCTGAAATCCGTGGCGGAACGCTTGCATCAAGCGGAAAATCGAAAGGTATATATGTCGTTTTCGAGTGACGTCATACACAGCGGACATATAGCTATAATGAAAAAGGCGGCTCGGTTGGGAAAACTTATAATAGGAGTGTTGACGGACGAAGCCATTGCCGCTTATAAACGGTTTCCTTTGGTGCCTTTTACCGAGCGAAAATCATTATTTGAAAACTTGTCGTTTGTTCATAAAGTAGTGGAACAGACCGAGTTGAGTTATAAGACCAATTTACAAGCGTTCAAACCCGATTATGTCGTACACGGCGACGATTGGTGCAACGGTTTTCAAAAGCCCGTTCGAGAAGAAGTGATCGAAGTCTTGCGGACGTACGGCGGTCAACTTGTAGAGTTCCCGTATTCTCAAAGAGAACTGTTCAAAGAGATAGAGAGTCAAACTCGCGCGGAATTGTCGTTGCCCGATATGAGACGCTCGAGATTGAAAAAGCTTTTGGGGCTTAAAGGCACCGTTACCGCAATTGAAGCTCATAGCGGAATTACTGGTTTGATTGCGGAAAAAACCGTCGTTTACGACAACGGAAAAGCGCGGCAGTTCGATGCGATGTGGTTAAGTTCTTTGTGCGATTCGACGGCGAAAGGAAAGCCCGACATAGAGCTTGTCGATATGACGTCGCGTTTCAGAACGATCGACGACATAATGGAAGTGACGACTAAGCCCATAATATTCGACGGAGATACGGGCGGACTTACCGAGCACTTTGTTTATACGGTACGCTCGTTGGAACGAATGGGCGTTTCAATGATAATAATAGAAGATAAGACGGGTTTGAAGAAAAACTCTTTATTCGGGAACGAAGTCGCTCAGACGCAAGACGACGTGGAGCATTTTTGCGATAAAATCAAAGCGGGAAAGAAAGCTCAAAAGACGCATGATTTTATGATTTGCGCGCGAATAGAAAGTCTTATACTCGATCGCGGAATGGAAGATGCTTTGACGCGAGCGTTTGCTTATGTCGGAGCGGGAGCCGACGCAGTTATGATACACAGCAGAAAGAAATCGCCCGACGAGATCTTCGAGTTCGTTGATAAATTCAGGAGTCGGGATAAAACCACGCCTATAGTGGTAGTACCGACGTCATTTAATACCGTAACGGAAGAGGAATTTAAAGCGCGCGGCGTCAACGTAGTCATATATGCGAATCAACTTACTCGAGCGGGTTTCCCGGCAATGCAAAATGCAGCAAAATGTATTCTCGAACATCACAGAGCGAAAGAGTGCGATGATATGTGTATGTCGATTAAGGAAATAATTACTTTGATCCCGGAGGATAATTGATGCAGCGTATAATTCGCATTGAAGATTCTTACCGCGAACTTTACGAGTATATTCGGGAGCGTAAGTTTACTACGCTAATGATAGTTGTCGACTCGTCTTTCGAGAAACTTTCGTCTTTTGAAAAGATCATGCGAATCGAGAAAGAATGCGGGTGCAGACTTGTTCGTTTTTCCGATTTTGTTCCCAACCCACTTTATTCTTCTGTGGAAAAGGGTGTGGAATTATTCAAAACGGAAGGTTGCGAAGCCGTTATGGCAGTCGGCGGCGGAAGCGCGATAGACGTGGCAAAGTGTATAAAGCTTTATGCGACGGCAAATACAAAAGAGAATTACCTGGCGCAGAAGGTATTGCCGAACGATATAGAGCTTATTGCCGTACCGACGACGGCGGGGACGGGAAGCGAAGCGACGCGGTTTTCGGTTGTGTACCATAACGGAGAAAAGCAGTCTGTGAGTGACGAAAGCATCGTACCTCATATTGTCGTGCTTGACGCGGCTTTGTTGTATACGTTGCCGTCTTATCAGAAAAAAAGCACGTTGTGTGATGCGTTTTTTCATGCCGCAGAATCTTTTTGGTCGATAAATTCCACGAGTTCGAGCAAAGAGACGTCGAAGTCGGTAATACTCCGTATTATCGAAAATTATAAAAAATATTTAAGCGGCGATCGCAAAATTTGCGCCGAAATGCAAATTGCGGCATACGATGCCGGTCGTGCCATAAATATCACGCAGACGACTGCGGGACACGCGATGAGTTATAAGCTGACTTCCATGTTCGGGATTTCTCACGGACAGGCGGTCGCTCTCGCGAATTGCGGTTTGATCGAATATATGATTGCGAATACCGACAAATGTATCGATGTTCGCGGCAAGAATTATTTAAAATCGGTGTTTGAAGAATTATCCGAAATTATGGGCGGGAGTACTGTGTCGGATCTGCCCGTGCTGTTTGACGAATTTGTGGATTATATGCAATTCGAAGTTCCGACAGCTACTCCGGAACAGCTGAAAGTTCTTTCGGAATCCGTAAATCCCGTCAGGCTGAAAAATAATCCCGTAAGTATTACTCCGAAAGACGCATACGAAATTTATAAAAATATTTTGACAAGGTGAATTTCCAATGAAAGCCGAATTTTTCGATAGATTTGATTTTTTCGCAGGCGTTCCCGATTCTCAGCTTCGGGCGCTTTGCGATTATCTGACCGATAGGTATACAAACAGTCCGGAGCACCATATAATCGCGGCAAACGAAGGCAACGCAGTGGCGCTGGCCGCAGGTTATCATCTTGCTACAGGGAAAATTCCCGTTGTTTATATGCAAAACAGCGGAGAAGGCAACGCCATAAATCCTCTTGCGTCGTTGATGAACGATAAGGTGTACGCCATGCCGTGTATTTTCGTGATAGGTTGGCGCGGCGAACCCGGTGTGCACGACGAGCCGCAACATCTCTATCAAGGGGAAGTGACGCTTAAATTGTTGGACGTAATGGGCGTCGATTATATGGTCATAGATAAAAACACGACAGAACATGAAGCGGAGGAGCAACTTAAACAGAAGAGCGAAATGTTGCGTGCAGGCAAACAATTCGCTTTTGTGATCAAAAAGGGCGCACTTTCGTACGATAAAAAAGTCGAATACCGCAATGATTACAAAATGAAGCGGGAGACGGCTATAGAAATCATAGAAAGCATTACGGGCAGCGACCCGATTGTTTCCACGACGGGCAAGGCGTCTCGCGAGCTTTTCGAAATTCGCGAAAAGCAAGGCAAGGGACACGGATTCGATTTTTTGACCGTGGGCAGCATGGGACACACATCTTCGATAGCTTTGGGACTGGCGATAAACAAACCCGATAAAACCGTTTGGTGTATCGACGGAGACGGCGCTCTGTTGATGCATATGGGCGCGATGGCCGTGATAGGTTCCGTTTCGCCCGCGAACTTCAAGCACATAGTAATAAACAATTGCGCTCACGAGACCGTCGGCGGTATGCCTACGGTCGCAGGCGGCATGGATATCGAAAAGATAGCGCAAGGGTGCGGTTATAAATATATTTTCACAGCCGATGACGAAGCGTCTCTCAAAAACGCTCTCGAGCAAGCAAAACGAAAGAAAGGACTTTGCCTGATAGAAGTAAAATGCGAGGTGGGCTCGAGAGGCGACCTCGGCAGACCCACCACTACACCGATAGAAAATAAGGAATCGTTTATAAAGCAACTCAGATGAAAGACGAAACATTTAAACCGAAAACATTTTCCGAATATCAAGACCTGTTGCTCGCGATGATGTATTTTATCGACGATATGTGTAGGCGTAGCGGCATAAAGTATACGGTCATAGACGGGACTTTGCTCGGCGCCGTGCGCGATAAAAATATAATTCCGTGGGACGGAGATATAGATATTGCGATGACGCATAAGGAACTCGAAAAATTGAAAGTCGCATTTGACGAATATGACGGACGATATTTTTTGAGCTATTTTCCGAATCATTTTTATAAGAAGAAAAAGCATTACGGATTGATACACGCGAGAGTCGTCGACAAGAAAGCGTCGAACCCTCTGCTTTGTATAGACGTGTTTACGATCGACTTTTTGGGAAATGATTACGAACAAGCTTTGGAGACGGTAGAAGAATACAAAAGGCTCGAGAGCAAGTCGGTTTCTTCCGTTTCCTTTCATTTGCCTCCCGTAAAAAAAGAAAAGCCTTTTCGCGAGAATTTCAGAAATGTGTTGTTAGGCGCTTTTTATCCCGTGTTTTGGACAGTGTCTAAAATTTTGACTCCGGGTTATGTAAAGAAATTCACGAAATTTACAAAAGAAAAATTATTGTTTGACGAGGACAGCAAATATTATACCATCGAGCCTTACTTGGGTAGGTTCGGCGTGGAGGAAAACGATATTCTGGCGGACGGATATATCGATCTCCCGTTTTCTACATTCAAGGTTATGGCGGTGGCAAACTACGAGACCTATCTTATCAAGACCTACGGGGATTATATGAGATTGCCGCCTCCCGAAAAAAGAGTGCCGTATCCGTCGGAAAAGGAATTGCTTGATTGCGACGTCGCGCTTGACGACGAACTTGAAAATTTACTTGCAATAGTAAAAGGAGAAAAAAATGATTAACGTAATGCAGCCTACTTTGGGTGAAGAAGAGTTGCGCGCTCTCGAAAAGACCTTCGCGTCTAATTGGTTGGGGCACGGAAAAAGGACGGCAGAGTTCGAAGCTCTTTATGCAAAACACCTCGGTTCTACTCCCGATCGGGTTTTGAGCACGAACTGTTGTAGTGAAGGCTTGTTTTCGTCCATGCACCTGTGCGGGATAGAACCGGGCGACGAAGTTATATTGCCCACCGTCAGCTTTATCGGCGCGGGTAACGCGGTGTGTGCGCACGGCGCAAAAATGGTGCTTTGCGACGTCGATCGCAGGACGCTTAATGCGCGCGCTTGCGACATCGAAAAGGTGATAACAAAAAAGAGCAAAGCGATTTTACTGTTGCATTACGGCGGTATCCCGTGCGAAATGGACGAAATCATGAAGCTTGCCGATAAGTACAAGCTTAAAGTGATAGAGGATTGCGCCGCCGGCGTATGTTCGACGTATAAAGGACAGGCTCTCGGCACGATCGGCGATATGGGAATGTGGTCGTTTGACGCGATGAAGATATTGGTCTGCGGAGACGGCGCGATGCTTCATTTTAAAGACCCCGAGATAAGAGAAAAAGCCGAGAAATGGCTGTATTTCGGATTGGAGACGAAGAGCGGGTATGAGAACAGCGTGGCGCAAAAGTGGTGGGAATTCGATATTTCATGTTTCGGACACCGTGCCATTATGAACGATATTACGGCGACGATAGCTATCGAGCAGTTTAAAAAACTTCCGATGTACATGGAGAAAAGGAAAGCCGTTCACGATTATTACAATGAAAACTTGAAGGATGTAAGCTGGCTGGATTTACCTTTGCCGATCGCTAAAGATTGTACGACGTCGTATTATTTTTATCATATACAAGTCAAAAACGGTAAGCGCGACGAACTCGCCGCATACTTGAGGCAGAACGACGTCTATACTACTTATAGATATTTTCCCTTGCACAGAGTGCCCGGCTACGGTATCCGCGGGGGGGGGAATTTGTTTGCAAACGCCGATTACGCCGCAGACAATACCTTATGTATTCCCATACATCAAAGTTTGACGCAGAAAGACCTCGAATCGATAGTGGGTAAGATTAAAGAATTCGGCAAAAAATATTGCTGACGAACGTATGAAACAAGACATAATTACCGAACAAACGGAGCAAGCTTCGGAAATCGACTATGTAAAATTGTCCTGCAAGAAATCGACCAAAATCAAGAAAGCATTATATATGTTTGTCGATTGGCTACTTCCCGATTATGTGTGGGGCGTGTTTGGAAAGATCGCGAACAAAATTCGCGTGTTTTTCGCTCGCCGTCTGTCGAAAGGAATAGATAAGCATGTGATCATAAGGAAGGGCGCGGATATGTTTCCCGGAGTAGTGCTCGAGCGTAACGTGACCATAGGACGCAATGTTTCTTTAAATTGGGGCGTGACTATAAAAGAGGGAGTTCGAGTAGGAAAGTATACTACGTTTCATACGCAAAACCACAAGCGCAATCCGGAAAAGCGCTGCTTTGAGGGTTTGACCGAAATAAGACCCATTACGGTAGGCAAGAATGCATGGATCGGCGAAAAAGTCACTGTTCTGTCGGGAGTGGAAATCGGAGATTTCACGACGATAGGCGCCGCGTCCGTCGTAACAAAAAGCATACCTGCAAATTGTATGGCGTGCGGCAATCCTGCGGCAGTCAAAAAGATATATGAGGACGTCGGGTCGGAAATCGCCGACGACAAAGAATTCCCCGACGTAGAAAACGAGGTCGGCGCAGAAGGAAAAAATGAATAAAATATATGTAAGAATAAGAGGCGGTCTCGGCAATCAGTTGTTTCAATATGCCTATGCCGCCGCATTGAAGGAATATAATCCGTCTTATGAAATAATTTTGGACAAAAGAGAGTTTGAAAAATATTATTGGCCGTTCGAATTGGATAAGTATAAATTGGACGGGTCGGCGCAAGTTTTCGACGGCAGGAAACTGAAATACGATCGCTCGATATCTTTTTTCCACCTATATCAGTACGTTTATTCCAAACTCACAAAAAAGTCTTATATGACGTCGTCGAGGCTTGCGAAAAAAGGCAAGTTGTATACGGGAGTATTCATTCCCGAGCCGAGAAAATACGAAGACGGCAGAGATTTGTATCTTTACGGCTACTTTCAGGACGTAGATTTGATTATGCCGATAAGGCAGAAATTGATCGAACAGCTTTCACTCAAAGAATACCGTGCGGAGCTAAACGATTATCTGTCTTTGATAAAAGAACAGTCGACGGCTGTATCCATCAGAGTCGCAAGACAAGAGGAACTGAAAAACGGAGAAAAGTTTGTATACGACGGCAAGGAATATTACTTGAAATGCTTGGCGGAAATAGAAAGACGGCACGGTAAGCAGCAAGTGGTGGTTATGTCGAACGATATAGACAAGATCATAAACGAAAAGTGGTTTGCCGACTATGAAGACGATATAGTTTACGTTCGCGATATGACGGCGGTGGAACAGATAGAGATCTTTAAGAAATGTCGCGATTTCGCTTTGGCAAACAGCACGTTTTCCTGGTGGGGCGCTTTTTTGGGCGCGTACGGAAAGGACAGCGTAATAATCGTGCCGCGAATATGGTATGACGGCGACAGATTGGAAGATACGAAATTGCGCTTCGAAGGCATGATAGTCGACGACGAGATAAATGTTTAAACGGGAATATCGAAATGCCTACTCCGCTTGATTTACGACAAATGCAATTGACCGAATTGAAGCTTTTAAAGGAATTCGCCGAGATATGCGAGGACCTCGGGTTACGCTATTCTTTGGGCGGGGGCACTCTTTTGGGCGCCGTTCGTCATAAAGGATTTATTCCGTGGGACGACGATATCGACGTAATGATGCCTCGTCCGGATTACGAAAAGTTTCTCGAGTATTGCAGAAATAACGATGTTCCGTTCGATGCGCCGTTCGGTGAGGAGAATATTTGCGAAACAGCTATGTCGACAAAGATTTACGACAGAGATACCGTGCTTGTTCCGAAAGTACGCGACAAAGGCAGTACGGAGGAATTGCACGGGCTGTATATAGATATTTTTCCTATAGACGGACTCGGCGACACGCTCAAAGTTGCCACTAAAAAGTTCAACAGCTCTTCGTTCGACCGCGAGCTATACGTCGCGGCGTCGTGGGGTAAGTTCAAGAGAAGCAAAACGCACGCATGGTATTTGGAACCTGCGCGGTTTACCCTGTTCGTTTTGGGGCGATTTGCCAACCGTAATAAACTGATGAAAAAAATCGCGGCAAGATACGAAAACATCGATTTCGACACTTCGGAATATGCGGGCGTCGTATTCGGCTCGTACAGGACGAAAGAGATACAGCCGAGGTATGTATTCGATACTTTTTCGGAAATGGAATTCGAAGGCCGTAATTTCAAAACCATTAAGGAATACGATCGATATTTAAGCAGTAATTTCGGAGATTATATGACTTTACCGCCGGAAGAAAAACGCGTTACGCATCACAGTTTCGACGCGTATTATGCGGATGAGTACAAAAACGAAAAGGTGCAAGACGATGTATAAAGTTGCGGTCATGATGTCAACTTACAACGGTGAAAAGTATGTCGCGGAGCAAATCGAAAGCATACTTGGTCAGCGCGACGTAGAAGTCGAGCTTTTTATTCGCGACGACGGCTCGAGCGACGCCACCGAATCGATTTTGAAGGAATTTGCCGAAAAAAACGCCAATGTGCATTACAATATCAAACAAAATGTAGGTAGTGCGGTAAGCTTTATGGATTTATTGTATTCCGTATCAAGCGAATACGATTTTTATGCGTTTGCGGATCAAGACGACGTGTGGCTTGAAGATAAACTGTATAATGCGGTTTTAATGTTGAAAGAAGCGGACGCTTTCTTATATGCTTCCAATCAGGAATGTACGGATAAGGAAATGAACTCCATAGGATTGCGTTATTCCGACGACGATAAGATACATTTGCAGCCTTTTGAAATCATGCAGAGAAATATGCTTGCGGGTTGTACCATGGTGTTAAGCAGAGAATTTTTTAAATTATTGAAAGAAGATTCTCGGCGTCCGTCGTATGCTTTATTGAAATTGAGAATGCATGACGTATGGGTCGCTTTTATTGCGGCATTATACGGAAAGCTTATATACGATAAACGATCATTCATTAAGTACAGACTTCATGAAAATAACGTAGTTGGAGCAAAGCCCAAAGGCGCGATATTCAATTTTAAAATGAGGATGAAAAAACTTTTTCATAAAGAGCAGCGAAACGGAAGAAGCCGTCTCGCAGCCGACGCCATGGCTTGTTTTCCCGAGGCGGCAAAAAAGTTTCGGGAAGTCGAAGACTGCGGCGACGGTCGGTCTTTTAAGGGAAAGAGAAAGATTTTAAAACATGCGAAAGCCATAAGGAAAATAAGCGGAGAGAATAAGGTTTCGTTTTTCTTCAAGGTAATGTTTGGATTGTACTGATGCACATAGTAATGCTTTTGATTTTAATAGCCTTTTTGATTATCGCTTACTTTACGAATAAGCGAAAGGTTATAGCGCCTTTCTTTTTGGCTTGTTTATCCATAACGGCTTCGTATTGCTTGATACTGTTGAATTTCGAAAAGTGGGATGTCGCCATTAGCGGTAAATTCGTATTATATATTACAACCGCTCTTGCGTTTTTCGGTATAGGCAGCGTGTTGGCAAAAAGCGCCGTTAAAGTTAATTCCTCTGTCTCGACGACTGCCGTCGGAAAGAATAAAACGCGAAAAGCTTCCGATAAAGCCGCTTTGTTATGTATTTTGGTTTCGGTAGTTACCACCGGTTTATATGTTTTCAGGATGATTTCGGCGGCCGGCAGTTTCGCTTTGCGAAAAATCTACTTAATGATAGTTAACGAAGGTTTTTCTCCCGGCTTTTTCTTCAATCAAATGATGGAAATAACCATCTTTATTGCGTATATCAGTATTTACAGAATAATCGACGAACTTCTGTCCAAAAAGCGCCATAAATTTAAAAAACTGTTTGTTATGGCAATTCCCGTGCTTCTCTTTCTTTTTCTCGTCGTGGTTTCTACGGACAGAAACATACTGATAAGGTTCTTTATTTTTTCGCTTTGTATGTATGTAGTACTGTTCATGAAATACAATAAAACAAAAAAAGCAAAGCGCAAAATGTATTTGGGGATAGCGCTTATAGGCGTGGTGGCAATTTCCGCTTTTTATTTATTCGGTAAAGCTAAGAATTATACAAGCGCGCTTTGGGATTCTCTCAGCATTTACGGCGGTTCCGGGCTGTATAATTTTAATTTGTGGATACAAGAATTCAATGGCCCCATATATTACGGGCAATCTACATTTTCGACTTTTTTGAGCGAAGCCGAAATGTTTTTGAGCCCGCTGGGCATACAGTTTCCCGAGAATGTGGCAAGCCGTTTTGATGATTTCATATATTTTACTTCTTCTACGGGTTATCATTACAGTTCTAATATTTATTCATCGTTTCGACCGTATGTCGAGGATTTCGGATATTTCGGCATGATAATTTATCCGTTATTGTACGGCTTTGTTTTTCAAGCGATTTATAACTATGCGCACAAACGCAAAGATGATTTCGGTTGGATTTTATATGCTATGTTGCTGTATCCGATAATTTTCTTCCCTATACTGGAGCAGGGTATAAGAAGATGGCACTTGGGCTTCTTTTACGAATTGTTTTGGGTTATCGTCGTATACTTCTCGGTTTTTAATAAAAAGAGGAAAATATACTCGAGGAAAATCCTGTCCGGAGGATAAAAGCTTTGTCTGAAACTGTCAATCATAAAAACATAGGCGTCATTTTTGCCGGCGGCGTCGGTACGCGCATGAAAAGTAAGGATATTCCCAAACAATTTTTGTGTATTCATGGGAAGCCTATTATCATTCATACTCTCGAATGGTTTGAAAAATGTAACGATATCGATGCTGTCGTAATCGCTTGCGTTGAAAACTATATCGGGTATTTAAGCTCGCTTATCGAGAAATACCGGATCCGTAAAGTCAAAAAAACAGTGCCCGGCGGCAATTCCGGTCAGCAATCCATTTATAACGGATTGATTGCGGCAAAGGAAATAGCGGGGACTGACGATACGGTCGTTTTAATCCATGACGGCGTGCGTCCGCTTATAAACGAAAGACTTCTGTCCGATAATATAGAAAGCGTCAGAAAGTTCGGCTCGTGTATAACGGCGGGCATAGTTAAGGAAACCATAGTCGAAATCGACGACGAAGGAAACATTCGCAATGTTCCCTCGCGTCAACATTCGCGTGTGGCAAAAGCTCCGCAGTCGTTTTATCTGAAAGATATATTATGCGCGCACGAGCGCGCCGTGAAAGACGGTCGAAACGATTTTATAGATTCGTGTACGCTTATGAAGCATTACGGCTATAATCTTCATATGATCGACGGTCCTTACGAAAATATAAAGATAACCACTCCGGACGATTATTATATGATGCGCGCCATGCTTGACGTAAAGGAAAACAGTCAGCTTTATACCGACGAGGAAGCTAAGAATGATTGATTTATGCGATTTCGAAAATAAAAAAGTTTTCATAACGGGAGCGACCGGGCTTATAGGCAAGGCCGTTGTTATGCGATTGATTTCGACTTACGATAATATTAAGATCGTTGCTTGCGTAAGAAATGAAGAAAAAGCAAAGCGCGTATTTGCCGATCATATGGATCGCATAGAGTTGTTCGTTTCGGACATAAAGGCTTTGCCGCCGCAGGATATGGGCGTGGACTATATAATTCACGGCGCTTCCGTTACCGACAGCAAATCGTTTGTGACGCGTCCTGTCGAAGTGATCGAGGAGGCGATAGGCGGTACTAAAGCCGTATTGGAGTTCGCCCGCGCGAATCATGTTAAAAGCCTTGTCTTTTTATCTACGATGGAAATTTACGGAACTCCTTCGACCGACGATAAAATCTCGGAAACGGCTTCTAATAATTTGAATCCGATGAGCGTACGGGCTTGCTATCCGTTAGGCAAAAGACTCTGCGAGAATATGTGCGCGGCTTATTTCGGCGAGTATTCCGTGCCCGCAAAAGTTATCCGATTGACGCAAACATTCGGCGAAGGAGTAGAATACGACGATAAAAGAGTATTTGCTGAATTTGCAAGATGCGTGATCGAAAATAAAGACATAGTTCTAAAAACAAAGGGCGAGACGAAAAGAAACTATTTATATGTCGGCGACGCAGTTGACGCAGTACTGACAGTATTGATCAAAGGAGAATGCGGCGAAGCCTATAATGCCGCCAACGAAGCAACATATTGCAGTATTTACGAAATGGCGTGCATGGTTGCGTCTGAATGTGCGGGCGGCAAAATCAAAGTGGTTATCGATGAAAGCGACGCAAACGATTTCGGTTATGCGCCGACGCTCAAAATGAATCTTTCGTGCGAAAAGCTGAGTAGATTGGGGTGGAAAGCCTCCGTGGGACTCGAAGCAATGTTCGGCAGACTTATAAGTTATATGAAGGGCGAATAATGGCGCAAAAGATTACCGCAAAAAAGTTCACGCTTAACATCATAATTTCTATTTCCGTACAGATCGTTTCGCTTGCGGTAAGCTTTGTTACTACGCTGATAGTGCCTAAGTTTATAGACGAATATAATTACGCTTATTGGCAAACTTATGTTTTGTATATAGCGTATGTGGGTATTCTGCATTTCGGTTTGCTAGACGGCATGATACTTAGGTATTCCAAATATGATTATAACGAACTCGATAAGCCGCTGTTGCGATCGCAATTTAAAATACTGCTGGGCTTTACGGGAATGTTGTCCGCCATAGGAATAATCGTGTCGTTGTTTTCGCTGTATGGCACGTCTATGCTTATAGCATTATTCGTCGTGATTGCCATTACGACCAAGAACGCGGTAACATTCAGTTCTTATTCGTTTCAAATAACAAACAGAATAGATAAATATGCTATATTATCATTGGCGCAAAGGGCAATTTACGGCGTCGAAATCGCTTTATTATTGATTTTGGGAGCCAAAAGTTTCTATTGGTTTTGTATAGCGGATCTTGTTTGCGACGTGGCGGGTTTCTGTATAGCGGCTATATTCAATAAGGGCATTTATTTCGGTAAGTCCGCGCCGTTAAAACAAGCGTTTGCCGAGCTTAAGCGCAACATATCTGGCGGAATTATTTTGATGCTGGCAAACTGGTCGGCAATGCTTTTGGTAAGCGGCGCCAAAATGATAGTACAATGGCGTTGGGACGAGCTTGTATTCGGCAAATTATCGTTTGCGTTCAGTGTATCGAATGTATTTTTGGTGTTTATTTCTGCGGCGAGCGTAGTACTATTTCCGTCGCTTAAGAGAGTGGATCAGGCAAAGCTTCCGAATATATACGTTCAAATGCGAAACGGTATGTCTTTGTTGCTTACGGCGGTACTGCTGTTTTATTTTCCCGGTTGTTGGCTGTTGGAGATGTGGCTGCCGCAATACGTCCCGAGCTTGATTTATTTGGGAATTATGCTGCCGATGATAGTTTATACGTCGAAAGTCAATCTGCTGACTAACAACTATCTGAAAGCTTACAGAAAAGAACGCGTGATGTTTTTCATAAATCTATGCACGGCGATTTTGGGTCTGTCGTCTTTTGCGCTATGCGCCTATGTGTTCGATAACGTATACGCGTTGCTGTATTGTTTGGTAGGCGTTATCGTCGTTAATTCCGTCGCTTCCGAAATTGCCGTGCAGCGAGTTACGGGTACAAGAATAATAAAAGAATTTATTTTGGAGATAGCCGTGTCCGTCGCGTTTATTCTTTGTGCGCAACTTTTGTCGCGATGGTGGGCTATGCTTGCATATTTCGGTTGTCTTGTCGTGTATTCCGTGCTTAACTATAAAGCATATGTGGGTCTGTTCGGAACGATAAAAGGCTTTTTGAAGAAGCCGAAACCCGTTTCGGCAGCCGTGACGACAGGACAAAGTACCGAAACGGAATCCGTAAATTGTGCTCCCAACGGGGGCGACGAGCAAATCGTCGAATCGCAAAAACAAGATATAGAACAGGAGAAAGAACAATGAAAGGAATAATACTTGCAGGAGGAAGCGGAACGCGTTTGTATCCGCTGACGCAAATAACGAGTAAACAGCTGTTGCCTATATACGACAAGCCCATGATTTACTATCCGCTTTCGACGTTGATGTTGGCGGGGATAAAAGACATACTTGTCATATCCACGCCGCAAGATACGCCGAATTTCAAACGATTGCTTGGGGACGGAAGTCAGTTCGGGATAAAGCTGTCATATGCCGTTCAGCCGTCGCCGGACGGGCTTGCTCAAGCGTTTATCATAGGCGAAGAATTTATCGGAGACGAACCTTGCGCAATGATACTCGGAGACAATTTGTTTTACGGAAACGGGTTGTCTACAATATTGCGCGATGCTGCCAAGTGCGCGGAAGAAGGCGGCGCGACTATCTTCGGCTATTATGTACAGGATCCCGAGCGATTCGGTATCGTAGAGTTCGACGAGCAATATAAAGTGCTTTCGTTGGAAGAAAAACCGAGTAAACCCAAATCCAATTATGCGGTGACGGGCTTGTATTTTTATCCCACGGGAGTATCGAAAAAAGCAAAACTCGTAAAACCTTCCGAGCGCGGCGAACTTGAAATCACTACGCTTAACGCCATGTACTTAAAGGACAGCAATATAAACGTACAGCTGCTCGGCAGAGGATTCGCTTGGTTGGACACGGGTACGGTAGACAGTTTGGTCGACGCGGCGAATTTCGTGAAAATGGTGGAAACGCGGCAAGGTATCGTAATATCCGCTCCCGAAGAGATCGCTTTTAGGTTCGGGTGGATAGATAAGACAAGTTTACTTAAAACGGCGGAGCGTTACGGTAATGCGCTTTACGGAGGACATTTAAAATCCGTTGCTATGGGAAATCTTCTTACATTGAGGTGAAAATATGACAATAATCGTTACGGGCGGAGCCGGATTTATCGGCAGCAATTTTATTTTCCATATGATGAAAAAATATCCGAGTTATCGTATAGTGTGCTTGGACAGTTTGACGTATGCGGGCAATCTTTCCACACTTGAATCGGTAATGGATCAATCGAATTTTCGTTTTGTAAAGGCGGATATTTGCGACAGAGAAGCAGTAGACAGGTTGTTTGAAGAAGAAAGACCCGATGTTATAGTAAACTTTGCCGCAGAGAGTCATGTGGATAGGAGCATCGAAAATCCGGGAGTGTTTTTACAGACGAATATAATCGGTACGGCGACGCTCATGGATGCGTGTCGAAAGTACGGGATAGAGCGCTTCCATCAGGTTTCCACGGACGAGGTTTACGGCGACTTGCCGCTTGATCGTCCCGACTTGTTCTTCACCGAGAAAACGCCGCTGCACACCAGCAGCCCGTATTCGTCGAGTAAAGCCGCCGCAGATCTTCTGACGCTTGCTTATTACAGAACGTACGGATTGCCTGTAACCGTAAGCAGATGTTCGAATAATTACGGACCTTATCAGTTCCCAGAAAAACTCATTCCTTTGATGATAGCGAACGCGCTTGACGATAAACCGCTTCCCGTATACGGAAAAGGCGAAAATGTGCGCGATTGGTTGTATGTGGAAGATCATTGCAAAGCGATAGACCTTATTATTCACAAGGGCAAAGTGGGAGAAGTTTACAATGTCGGCGGGCACAACGAAATGCGAAATATCGATATTGTAAAGCTCATCTGCGAAAAATTGGGCAAACCGGAAAGCTTGATAACGTATATTGCCGATCGCAAGGGGCATGATTTGAGGTATGCTATCGATCCGGCTAAGATACATTCGGAGCTTGGGTGGCTGCCGGAAACAAAATTCAAGGACGGAATTTCCGCAACGATCGAATGGTATCTCGACAATCGCGAGTGGTGGGAGACGATAAGAAGCGGAGAATATAAAAATTATTACGAGAAAATGTATGGCGGAAAGTAATATGAAAATTTTGGTAACAGGAGCTAAAGGTCAGCTTGGCAGCGAAGTAGTAACGGCTGCGGTTCGAAGAGGGCATAACGCGATCGGCGTAGATATAGACGAACTCGATATAACCGTGCGTGAAGATGTTATGCGAGCTTTGGTCGAGATAGCCCCCGACTGCGTCGTTCATTGCGCGGGCTGGACGGCTGTAGATGCCGCGGAAGACAACGAGTCGAAAGTTGCGGAAATAAACGTCCGCGGGACGGAATATATCGCCGAAGCTTGCAAAGCCGTTGACGCCAAGATGATCTATATTTCCACTGACTATGTATTCAACGGGACCGGCTCGGAGCCTCACGGCGCGGATAGCGTCGATTTCAAACCACAAAACGTATACGGCAGGACAAAGCTCGAAGGAGAAATAGCGGTGTCGAAAATATTGGACAAATTCTTCGTAGTGAGAATAGCTTGGCTGTTCGGATCGCACGGCAATAACTTTGTCTCCACTATGTTGCGTTTATCGGAATCTCACGATTCGTTGCGGGTGGTAAACGATCAGATTGGCACGCCTACCTATGCGCCCGATTTGTCGGAACTGCTTGTGGATATGTCCGAAACGAATAAATACGGTTTTTATAATGCGACAAACGAGGGCGGATATATAAGTTGGGCGGATTTCGCTCGGGAAATATTCAGACAAGCCAAAAGAGAAACAAAGGTCATTTCCGTTACTACTCGGGAGTACGGGCTGTCTAAAGCGGTTCGGCCGCAAAACAGCCGTCTTGACAAAAGCAAACTCAAAACAAACGGATTCGAATTACTGCCGACATGGCAGGACGCGCTTTCTCGATATTTGAAGGAGATCGATGGCAATGGGACAAATTAAAGTCGAAAGAAACGTAGGCGGCATAGAAGGACTGTATGTTATAGAACCGACCGTTCACGGGGATAATCGAGGATATTTCATGGAAACGTATAACAGACGCGACATGGAAGAGGCCGGCTTGAATATGAATTTCGTGCAGGATAATCAGTCGATGAGCGTTAAGGGCGTCCTGCGCGGGTTGCATTTTCAAAAACAATATCCGCAGGGCAAGCTTGTGCGCGTCATAAACGGCAGAGTATTCGACGTTGCGGTAGACATTCGCAAAGGGAGCAAAACATTCGGTAAATGGTTCGGAGTCGAACTTACGGCGGAGAATAAAAAACAGTTTTATATAAGCGAAGGCTTTGCGCACGGCTTTTTGGTGCTGAGCGACACGGCGGAGTTTTGTTATAAAGTGACCGATTTCTATCATCCCAACGACGAAGGCGGAATCGCTTGGAACGACCCGACTATCGGTATAGATTGGGGCGTGAGTGGCAACTATAAAGGTTCTGCGGATGCGGAGGGGTATACCCTTAAAGACGGCGCTCCTATCATCATGAGTGAAAAAGATAAGATTTGGCCTCGATTATAAAATTTTATAGCAATCGGTTAATTTGCCGAAACAAGTCGCTTTTAAGTCCGAACTTCATGTTCGGACTTTTCCTTATGTCGAAAAAGCAAGTAAAGCTGTTTTGTAAAATGGGAAAGTATGTTGAGAAAAGGCATTAATGTTTGACAACGACGTATGTAAGTTGTATACTATTTTAAACGGCAGTAAAAAAAAGTATATAAATCCTTGACTTTTCGGCGGGGGGGGGTATACTTGGATTGATTGCTATATGGTTCGGTTTTCGCATTTGAGCGAAAAGGAGGATTGAATGAAAAAATTTCGTTGCAGTCTTTTGCTTGTCGTAGTGCTCGCGCTTTGTGCGGGAGTGTTTGCGGCGTGCGACGGCGAAAAAGTGACGGTGACGCTTGACGCGAACGGCGGCACTTGCGCTGTTCAAACCGTTACGGGGCAGATCGGAAAAAAGCTTGCGCCCGTTCCTTCCGCAGAGCGCGACGGATATGTCTTCGAAGGTTGGTTTACAAGCGCTTCGGGCGGAGAGCGTTGGGATTTCGAAACAGATAAGGTTAAGGGATCCATGACGCTTTATGCGGGATTTCGCACTCGCGCGAGCGATTTTGTCGGAGTGACATACTTCGTCGGAGAAGGCGCGGAATCGGCGCCGGAAAGCCGCGACGTAAGAATAGGCAATCTTCTGCCCAGACCGTCGGACCCCATAAAGAGCGGCTATCGATTCGACGGTTGGTTTAAAGACGAGGCGTGTACGATCGCATGGGATTTCGCTGCGGATGCCGTGCAAAGCGAGCTTATTCTGTATGCGAAGTGGACGAAAATGCACACTGTCACCGTAATGCGGGGGCAGGAACATATAGCGAGCGTCGTTTACGAAGAAGGCGGGACTTTGAAAAACAGCTTGCCTGCCTTGGAGGGCTTGGTATATACGGGACTTTACGAGGACGCGGAGTTTACGGCCGAAGTCGGGGCAAATTCCGTTGTCGAACAAGATGTTACATATTATGCGCGTTATGAAAAACCCACCTCACAGGAGTATTTCGATTATGATTCCGAATACGGCAGGGTGACAATAAACGGGCTTAAGGAAGAGTTCGAGGGGGAGGAAGTGATCGTTCCCGAGTATATCGAAGGGCTGCCTGTCAAAACGGTTTATATCTATAGGGAGAAAGGATTTAAACGCGTGGTTATTTCTTCCAACGTAGAAATCTTCGATACGAACTTAAAAACCGAAAAGCTTGTCGTTTCGCCAGCGAATGCAAATTTCCGTTCGTATGACGACTGCATATATGTAAAAAATTACGGGAGCGAAGTGCGGTTCAATCTTATAAGTATCCCGGATAATAAGAGGTTGGTAAACGTCATGCCAGGCGCGTATATCGGCAGCGTAAGCGGCAGAGAAAAAGTATTTATGCTTTCCGACGACGCGTACGCGCATGAATACGACAGCTTTGATTCCAAGCGCATAGTTGTGCTCGACGAATATTACGACGGTTATTTGAATTTGGTTTCCGACAGCGAAAACTATTTGTTCCGCAAGTCGGAAATTACGGATGAAGCTCTTGTGAAAAACGGCAAGCTGTATATGTGGATCGGTGGCGGCGGCGCGTCGGTCGGCACGGACGCGGACGGCATAACCGAAATAATGAGCGGAGCGCTTTACGGCGTGCACGAAGTTACGTTCGGCGAAAACATAAACGTCATAAACGGCAGACTTTTTTCGGAGTGGCCGAGCCGTAACGAAAAAGCCGACGAATATAAATACACTTTCCTCGGAGAGGTTCCTCAAAGAACAGAGACGTACGCTTTCTTTCCGTCTGTTTTCAAAGACGAAGGCGACGTCCTGGAAATAAAGGTGAAGAAAGAGTTTGTCGTCGCGTATAAGGAAGCGTGGAACATGAATTACGGAGAGTTCACGCTTGTGGGCGGAGAAACTTCTTTGGCGGAGGACGGTAAGCTTATAGCTTGGTTCGGCGGCGATACCGCCGTCGTCGGAACCGAGACGGACGGCATCACAATAATAGGCGACGGCGCGCTTTACGGCGTGCACGATATAACCGTCGGCGCGAATATAGAAGGAATCGAGGGCTATTGGTGTGGAGGCTATTCATACGACGATGTGGAAAACGTAAGCATAACTTTCCTCGGTAAACTTCCCGTAATGGAAGCGCCGAGTTGTCCCGTAAACGAACGGAACGGAAGTACGTTTGTCGTAACCATACCCGAACAGTTTGTAAAAGATTATTCCGATAAGTTTTACAACATTTGGGAACATGTGAAGATAGCTACCGAAAATGAATTTACCGTCATAGACGGAACGCTGTATAAATATAACGGAAAAGACAAGGAAATTCATTTGCCCGCAGATATCTTTGATGTGAGAAGCTATGCTCTTCCGTCCGACATTACGAAGCTATATTTCGCAAGACCGACTTCGGGGACGGGATTTGGGACAATAAATATTTATATTTACGGGTTGCGTCTCAAGTCGGATAAGCTCGACGTTTATATTCCGAACGGCTATTTTGCGGCGGGCGACGGAACTCGCGAAGTTTATGCGAGATTTTATGTAAACAATGTTAGGTTTTATTCCTTTGACTCGGATAACTTCGAAATCGATAAGCGCGGAACGGTTACATATCATGTGGATACCGCCGACGCTACGGCGCTCGAACATTATACGGACTACTGCCAAGGGGCTTCGGAAGATTATGAATATACCGAATACTACGCGACGGCATGGGAGGTAGACGCGAATGCTTGAAGTAAAAAACGTAACCAAAGTTTACGGCGGCGGCAAAAACGCTTTTAAGGCGCTTGACGACGTAAGCATAAATTTCGGATCGAGAGGGCTTGTCGTCGTGCTCGGCAAATCGGGTTGCGGCAAATCGACGCTCCTTAACATTGTCGGAGGGCTCGACTCGCCGACAAAGGGCGAAGTCGTAATAAACGGAAGAAGCACCAAAAGTTTCAAGCGGTCGGATTTCGACGCCTATCGCAACACTTTCGTAGGCATAGTCTTTCAGGAGTTTAATCTGATAGACGAGATAAGCGTGTTCGACAACATCAACATGACGATGAAGCTCCAAGAAAAGAGCGCGGACGTAAACACCGTCGACGAGGCGCTTGCCATGGTCGGACTTGCAAACCTCGGATACCGCAAGCCGAGCGAGCTTTCGGGAGGTCAAAGGCAGCGCGTCGCGCTTGCGAGGGCGCTTTTGAAAAAGCCCGAAATAATTCTTGCGGACGAGCCTACCGGTGCGCTCGATTCGGTGACGAGCGAAGAGGTTTTCGAAACCTTAAAGCGCATTGCGCAGAGCAAACTCGTAGTAGTAGTCACGCATAATCGCGAGCTTGCCCACGCGTACGCCGACAGGATAGTCGAAATCGTCGACGGTAAAATAGTAGGCGACAGGGTGCGGGAGACGACGGCGGACGACGGCGTTAAGGAGCTTGAAGGCGGAGTAATAGAAATCGGCGCGGGCGGCAAAGTGACGGCGCAGCAACTGAACGCGCGGCTTAAAAAGGGCGAGATCAACTATATCGGACTCAGCCACGAAAAGGACAGGATAGCTCTTGCATATCCCGAGACGGTAGACGGATTCTACGAATCTCAGGATTCGGCGGCTTATAAGAATACCGAGCCTTCGGACATTACTGCGGACAATAAAGAGTTTAAACTTTCCAAAGGCGGACTTACTTTCAAAGACTCGTTAAAGCTTGCGAGAGAGGGCACGAAGCGTGCGAAAAAACGCTATCGCTTTCTTACCGTAATAATGACGGTGTGCTTTTCCATGTTCTCATTGGCACTCATAATAGGTATGGTCAATCTGCCGTCCGTGGCGGCGAAATCCGCGTTTGACAGCGGAGCGCAACCTGTGGTCGCCGTCGGATACATCGTCAAAGATTCATTGAGTCTTACGAAACTCGACGATAAAAAGATAGAGAGGCTGCGCGGCGAGATGGGCGAGGGCGGTGTGTGCGCTTCGCTTGTCTATACTTCTCCTATATTCGCCGATTACACCGAGGACAATTATTACCAAACATCCAATTGGGACGGATTTTATCAGGAAGACAGCTATTATTACGGCTCGGATTCGTCAGGTTTTTCGTTTGATTGTTTCAACAACGTAATAGACTGTAACGATATAACCGAATTCGGGCTTAAGACGGTCGCCGGCAAAACCGCCTGCTCGGATATGAGCGAAATAATCATTTCCGACTTTGCGGCTTACGTCATGACTCGCCGCGGAATAGTGGGTTACGACAAGGACGGAAAGTACGGGATAATCTACCCCGAAACCGTTGCGGACGTAGTAGGATGCCGTATAGAGCTTGGCGAGACCGAAAAATTTTATACGGTCGTAGGTCTTTTTGAAACCGATTATGAACATTACAAGTCGATCATAGGCGCGAGTACTCTGGATCCCAATGTGCAAAAGCTTTCCGATACGCTCCGCGGAAATCGCGCGTTCTTCTATCGCACTATGATAGGAAAGGTCGGTTTCGGTGCGGAACTCGCTTCTCAAAAGAAAAACGGCGGTCAGTTGCTCAACTATTATTTTACGCTTTCCACGAACGGCAGCGAGAGCTATATGCGTCATGAGATAAACAATTCCGACTTGACATACGATCGTGAGAATTTCGAGCGTAATATGTATTGGTCTGCTACGGGCGTAAACCACGACGAAGCCCCCGTTTCTCTCGGGGAAAACGAAATAGTGGTCACTCTCGACGTAATAAAGAATATGCTCGATCTTTACGACGTCGAGGATTCCGGCATTAAAAACAACGCGAAGTTCCTTGCGCTTATGAACGGGACTTGCGATTTCAGCTTGTATCGACGCTGGGACAATCTGATAGGTTCGGAAAAGCAAGTTAAGATCGCGGGCATTATGTACGACAACTACCCGAGAGAGTTTTACATGAGCGAAAACATGATTGAAGAATATATGAGCGGCACGACGTCGTACGACCTCATGTATTTTCCGAAAGGCGGAACGCGCTCGGGGCTTGAAAGCAAGTTCTCTTCGCTTAAAAAGGACGGCTTCGTGTTCGGAACGGCGACCGCACATATAGAAGATTTGCGCGAGTTCGACGAAATACTTTCCACAATGGGAACCGTGTTCTTCTACATCGCGGTGGCAATGCTTGCGCTGGCCTTCCTCATTACATTCAATTACATGACGGCGTCCATACGTTTCAGGACGAAAGAGATAGCCGTATATCGTGTAATAGGAGCAAAGACGTTCGATGTGTCGAAAATATTTCTCACCGAAGGCGGTTTCATAGTGGTAAAGACGACGATCGCCGCAATAATTATTTCCTTCTTGTTGTCTCTTCTGTTGAACAATATCATGGGCGGCATTTTGTCGGCGTTCGGCTTGTCCGTAACGCTTATAAACTTCAATTGGTTGATAGAGCCGATAGTAATACTTCTCGGCAGCGCGCTGACGGTATTCCTGTCGTCTATTATTCCGATTATGCGTGTGTGCGGCAAGAAACCCGTCGAAGCCGTCAAGTTGATATAAGGAGGGAAGTACGATGTTATTGGAACTTAAAAACATACAGAAAACCTATTCCACTAAAAACGGCGTGACTTTCAGGGCGCTCAACAACGTAAGTCTTACGTTCGAAAGCTCGGGGCTCGTCTATATCGTCGGCGCTTCCGGTAGCGGCAAATCGACGCTTCTAAACGTAATAGGCGGTCTCGATTCCTATGACAGCGGCGATTATGTGCTCGCCGGCAAGAGAATGAATGCTCTCAGAAATGCGGAAGTAGACAGCCTGAGAAATAAACTCATGGGGTTTGTTTTCCAGGAATTCAATCTTATAGACACGCTTTCCGTATTCGAAAACGTGAAGCTCGCACTCGATATGCAGAGCCGTAAGGACAGCGAAGCTGTGCACGATGCGCTTTCCGCTATGGGCATAGACGACAAAGCTAAGAACAAAACCAAAGATCTTTCGGGCGGACAGCGTCAGAGAGTGTCCATTGCGCGCGCGCTTGTTAAAGACCCGAGAATAATCCTTGCGGACGAGCCTACGGGCGCGCTCGATTCGGCTACGACCGAGGAAGTCGTAAAGATACTCAAAGATCTTTCAAAGGATCGGCTCGTAATAGTCGTCACGCACGATATGGATATGGCGGCAAAGACGGGCGACCGAATAATCGAGATGAAGGACGGCTGCGTCTATCGCGACGTGCGCAGGAAGAAAGAGGGCGAGAGCGTGGAGACCACCGATACGCAGATGTTCTCCGATACGCTCATGAGCGTTCCCGCAGGCGCAAAGGTGAGCGATGCCGACGTCGAAGAGATAAACGACGTAATGGCGCAGTCTATGCGCAAGACGTATATAAACGTCGAGTCCGATCCGCGCAAGGTAAAGGCAATGTTCCCCAACCTTCGCGAGGCTGTGAACAGCGGCGGTAAAAAGCAGAAAGTCGGCGAGGAGGACGAAGCCCTTTCCTCCGACGTTTTCGTGCCGCATAAGCGCGTGGACAGCGCCATGGAAAGCGTAGAGTTTAAAAAGAGCCGTTTGCCGCTTTTAAAATCCATGAGACTCGCTTTAAACAATCTGAATTTCAAAAAGGCACGTCTTGCGCTTACTATCGTCATTTCGTTTGTTGCCTTCATATTGTTCGGTGCGGCGCAGTCGTTCACGTCGTTCGACGTGCGAGCCGCGTATACGGCGACTATCGTCGAAGAGGACTACAAAGCAATAGCCGTCGTTACTGCGGGAAGCGAATTTTCAAGCAATAAAAAACGCATCGCGGCGAGCGATTTCAAGAAGCTTTCGGAAAGCGCGGAAGACGTTAAATTTTCGCATATATACGACATGACGTTTACGCCTGTTTCCGGCGGCGTCAATTTGTTGCCGAACGCTCTTACTTCGTTTAACGGCGTTGTGGAGATTGACGACATAACCGATTGCGGTTTTGCCGTGCTGTACGGCTCGAGTAAACCCAAGGGTACGGACGGAGTCATAATCTCCGAGTATGCGGCTCGCTCGCTTTTGGAAACGAGAGCGGTAAAGGGCGAAGATATTTCCGACTTGATCGGCATGACGCTTAATCTTATAGGCGGAACGAACTTTATCATAGACGGTATTTTCGAATGCGGCGACATAGACGATCTTTTGTACGGGCGAAATGTCGATTGGCAGTTTTTGCAGTCGAAGTTGGAAGGCGGCTGGGCGCAGCTTTATGTATCCGAAGGTTTTGTGGACTCTTTCGGTAAAAATATGTTCGAAAGCGATTCCTATGTGCAATACAAGTTTAAAAGTCCCGCCGTTTTTACGGGAAATTACGGCGAGAACAGAAGCGCAGCGCTCGAATTTCTTTCCGCCGGCACATTTCCTTCGGGTTATGACGTAGTCCCCGTAGAGGGCATGGGCGCGCCCGAGCGTTACGGCGACATACTCGTCAGTAAAAGTATGGTTCGGAATTATGTCGGTTCGGAGGATATTGTTTCGGAGCTTAGGAAACTTAATGCCGATCCGGAGCGAAGGATAACTCTGTATGCGGACAAAAGCGGCGGTACGAAGGTTCCTTGTTATGCGGCGTCCGATTTCCGTATCGTCGGCGTCGTAGAAGTCGCGGGAAATTCATCTGAGGGCATGAGCGATAACGTAATATTCATGCTCGAAAACGAACGCGAAAATATGATAGACAACTTGTTTTATCCCGTGCGAATAATCGCCGCCATAGGCGAGGGGAACACCGAGCGTTTCGTAGACGCAGTTTATGACAACGGATTCGGACTTTCGGCAGCCTTTATCGGCAACTACAGTAATGCGCTTACTCTCATATCCGTACTTAGGTATGTTCTTTTGGGACTTTCTCTTTTATTCTGCATACTCGTGATAGTGCTGCTGTACGGATTCATTTCGACTTCTATTCGCATGACGAGAAAGCAGATAGGCATACTTCGTGCGCTCGGCGCGAAAAAATCGGATACTTTCAAGATATATGCCGTCGAAGGTTTCATAGTCACGATATTCTCGCTTGTCTTGGCGGTCGTTGCGATTTCGGTGGGCGCGCCCATACTCAACGCTTTGGTTGGAACAGTGTTCGGACACTACTTCTCGCTATTCACCATAGGAGCTTTCGTGTATGTGACTATGGCGGTGCTTGCGCTTGCGGTAACGCTCATTTCCGTGTTCATTCCTCTTCGTAAGTTTAACAGAATAACTCCGGTTTCGGCGATAAGCGGCAAGGATTGAACCGCTTGATCGTAACGAAGCACAGAAAGCGCGGATCCGAAAGCTTCGCGCTTTTTGAATTTGCGCGAACTTTGTCGTTTTGCAATTTTTGTTATGCGGGCTCTTGACAAAAACCACGGAGTGCCGTATACTTAAGGAAATTCTTGATACTCGGGAGATTTTTATGGATTTCGATAATTTTTTTGCTATAGCGGAAGGCTTCGAGTGGACGAGCATACTTGTAGCCGTAGGCGTCATAGCCGCTGTTTTCATAGTGTTGAAGCTTTTGAAATCCGGAATAAAGAAAATACTCGGCTTTGTGCTGAATGCGGTAGTCGGCTGTATCATACTTTACGTCTTTTCACTTTTGCCGACGATAGAATTTACTATTGTATGGTGGCACGCGCTTGTAACGGGATTGTTCGGAATTCCCGCCGCAATCATAATTATAGTCTGCTATTTCGTGATTTGATGTCGTGTTTATGATTGCATGAAAATTCATACTTTGCAATTTGCTTGATTTTTGGCTCGGACTATGATAAAATATTAGATACTTCGATATGTCGGAGTATAAGGAGACGAAGACCGTAATGGCTTTAGTGGATTCCAACGGAAAGACCGAAGAAGAATTTTTGAGAGAGTACGACCGCGAGGCATGGGACAGACCGTCGCTTACGGCGGACGTCGTACTTTTTTCCATAGACGCTCGGAATAAGCCGGTCGTGCTGCTTATAGAAAGGGGCGGACATCCGTATCTCGGTTGTTGGGCGCTTCCCGGCGGTTTTGTTTCGGACGGCGAATCGACGGAAGAGGCGGCTCTTCGCGAGCTTGAGGAAGAGACGGGACTTAAAGGAATATATCTCGATCAGCTGTACTGCGTGAGTACGCCGGGAAGAGATCCCAGAGGCTGGACGGCTACCGTAGTCTATATGGCCGTTATGGACAGGGGCGCGGAAACGCCGAAAGCGGGTGACGACGCGGCTAAGGCGGAATGGTTTAACATCGATTATGTCAGAAACGGCAATATTTACGAAGTACGGCTTACGAGCGGCGAAACAGTGCTCACCGCCGAGCTTGACGTAAAGCGCGACAAAATGGGAACGATAGACGTAAACGAAACGAAAATTCTTGCAAGCGAAGGTCTTGCGTTCGATCATGTCAAACTTTTGCTGTATGCAATAGAGAAGCTTTGATTGTATGAGATTGACCGTAATAAGAACAGGCGGAACGATAGGTTGCGCGAAAGGCGCCGACGGAGTCATAACTCTCGATGAAAATTCAAGCGTCGTGCACTTTGCGGGGTTTGACGTAAAGACCGTCACTCCGTTTTACGAGCTGTCGGAGAGGCTCGGAATAGAGCATTACGACGCGCTTTTAAGGTGCGTACTCGAAGAGAAAGGCGATGCCGACGCCATGATAATCACGCACGGCAGCGACACGCTTCCGTATACGGCGAGCATACTTGCGTTTGCGCTCGGCAAAGTCGATATACCCGTCGTGTTCGTCTGCAGCGACAAGCCGCTTTCCGACCCTATGGCAAGCGGGCATCAGTCGCTTTTTTCGGCGGCGGCGTTTGTCAAGACGGGCGAGGGAGGAGTTTACGTCGCAGACGGCAGGGATATTCATTTTGCCGTCAGACTGCTCGAAGAGCGCGCGTACGAAGAAGGCTTCTTTTCGGCGTACGACAGCGTCTGCGCCCGCGTAGTGGGGCTGAAAGTCAAGTTTGCCGAACATATCGAGCAGTCCGGAGAATTTCCGCCGCTCGAAAGACTCGAAGCCAAAAGGATATTGTATATGAAGCCATATCCCGATATAGATTACGCCTCGTTCGATGTGAGCGGCTATGACTGCGTGCTTCACGACAGCTATCATTCGGGAACCGCGGACGAGAGAAAGCTCAACGAATTTGCCGAAAAGTGCGGTTGCCCTCTGTATCTCGTCGGCGGCTCGAACGGCAGAGTTTATTCGTCCAAAGCCGGCTTTTCGAGCCAAGTCGATTTTATAGACAACATAACTCAACCCGCGATGTACGCAAAGCTTGTCGTTGGACTGAATCGCGGACTGAAGGGAAAAGAGCTTGACGATTATTTGAAAAACAATCTTTGCGGAGAAATTTTCGCTTAAAAAATCACACAAAAAAGGAACGGAGCATTTAAAAAATCATGCACCCACAACAGGTCACATCGACGGTAAACTTACTTTCGGCAATGGGAACGACGCAAATAGTTCTTCTCATAGTTCTCATTGCCCTCATAGCGCTATCGGCGTTCTTTTCGGCGACAGAGACGGCGTATTCTTCTTGTAACAAGATACGTCTCAAAAGCCTCGAGAGCGGAGGAAGCAAACGGGCTGCGCGCGCACTAAGGCAGCTTGAACATTACGACCGCGTAATAAGCACCGTGCTTGTCGGAAACAACATCGTTAACATTACGATGACTTCCATCGCGACGGTTTTCTTTATAGAGCTTTTGAAAAACACGACTGCGGAGCAGATCGCCGTGACCATTTCCACGATTGTCATGACGGTACTTGTTCTCGTGTTCGGCGAGATAACGCCCAAGACGCTTGCAAAGGAGCACGCCGAGGGCTGGGTATGCGCGGTTGCGTCCGTAATGTCGGCTATCATGGTCGTATTGTTCCCGATAAACTGGCTTTTTTCCATGTGGAAAAAGCTTATGAACAAAATATTCAAGAAAAAGGAAGAACAGCCTTACACCGAGGACGAACTCATAACGATTGTCGAGACGGCACATTCCGAAGGCGGTATAGACGAGCATGAGTCGCAACTCATTCGTTCGGCGATAGAGTTCGAGGATATGGACGTAGACGACATTATGGTGCCGAGGGTAAACGTGGCGGCTTTCGAGGAAACCGCTCCTTTGGACGAAATTGCGGAGTTGTTTGCAACGAGCGGCTTTTCGCGCCTGCCCGTTTATAACAAGACGATAGATACGATCGTCGGAGTCTTGCACGAAAAGGACTTCTACCAGCTTATGCGCGAAAACGGTCGCGACATACGCGAAAAGATAACCCCCTGTATCTGCGTATCTTTGAATATGAAGATCTCGAAAGTACTCCGTATGCTTCAAAAGGCCAAAGTTCATATGGCGATAGTCGTCGACGAGTTCGGCGGCACGGCGGGCATTGTTACGCTCGAGGATATACTCGAGGAACTTGTCGGCGAGATATGGGACGAACACGACGAAGTGGAAGTGTTGTATAAGCGCATAGACGACAACACCTTCCTTGTTCAGGGCAACGAAAATCTCGAGGATATGTTCGAGGAGCTCGACGTAGAGACAAAAGAAGAGTTCGATTCGACGACGGTAGGCGGCTGGGTCACGGAGCAATTGCAAAAGATCCCCGTTTCGGGCGAGAGCTTCGAGTTCGAAAATCTCGACATCACCGTTACGAAAGCCAACTCTCGCCGCGTGCTCGAAGTCAAGATCAAGGTAAACGAAAAACCCGTAGAAGAGGAAGAGGACGGTCCGCTTCAAAAGGTCATAAAGAGAATAGAAGAAAAGGATTAGGCAAGAACAGCTTTTTGCCGCCTTTAGGAGGGCTTATTATGGCAAAGACGTATTACATCACTACGCCCATATACTATCCGAGCGGGCATTGGCATCTCGGGCACACCTACACGACGGTTGCGTGCGACGCCGCCGCGCGTTTTAAGCGCATGAGCGGTTTCGACGTGTTCTATCTTACTGGCACGGACGAGCACGGACAGAAGATAGAAAAGCGCGCCGCCGAAAGCGGTGCTACTCCCAAGGCTTTCGTAGACGGTCTCGTCGTCGAGATAAAGGAGCTGTGGGAAAAGCTCGGCATAACCTACGACAAGTTCATTCGTACGACCGACGACTATCATGTAAGCGCCGTACAAAAGATTTTCAAGAAGCTGTACGAGCAGGGCGACATCTATAAGTCTAAGTACAAGGGCAAGTATTGCACGCCGTGCGAGGCGTTTTGGACGAGCTCGCAACTCGTCGACGGAAAGTGTCCCGACTGCGGCAGAGAGGTTTCCGACGCAGAAGAGGAGAGCTACTTCTTCCGTTTGTCGAAGTATGCGGATCGCGTGCGCAAGCTTTTGACCGAGACCGATTTTCTTCAGCCCGCGAGCCGCGTAAACGAAATGGTAGGCAACTTCATAGACAAGGGACTCAGCGATTTATGCGTATCTCGTACGTCTTTTAAGTGGGGCGTGCCCGTGGACTTCGACGAGGGACATATAGTTTATGTGTGGGTAGATGCGCTGTCGAACTACATTACGGCGCTCGGAGCTTTTTCGGGAGACGAAAAACTCATGAAAAAGTATTGGCCAGCCGATCTTCACATGGTCGGAAAAGAGATAGTTCGTTTTCATTCCATTGTCTGGCCCGCAATACTTATGGCGCTTGGGTTTCCGTTGCCGAAAAAGGTTTTCGGACACGGTTGGCTGCTGCTGGACGGAGACAAGATGAGTAAGTCCAAGGGCAACGTCGTCGACCCGTTTATACTAATCGACCGCTACGGCAGAGACGCGCTCAGGTACTATCTGCTCAGAGAAATCCCGTTCGGAGCGGACGGCGTGTACTCGAATTCTGCGTTTATCACGCGGCTCAATTCCGATATCGTCAACGATTTGGGCAATCTTCTGCGGCGCACGCTTGCGATGATTGAAAAATATTTCGGCGGCAAAGTAGCAAAGGGCGGCGAGAAAGACGCCTTAGACGACGACTTCGTTTCCCGCATAGACGGACTGTTCGAAAAAGTAAGCGCTCGAATGGAAAGCCTCGAGTTTACGAAGGCGCTCGAAGAGATTTTCGCGCTTGTCGGAAGAGCCAACAAGTACATCGACGAGACCATGCCGTGGGCGCTCGCAAAGGACGAAAATAGGCGCGCACGCTTGCAAGCCGTGCTGTACAACCTCGCCGAAGCGCTGAGGGTATCGGCTGTGCTTTTGAAACCGTTTTTGACCGAGTACCCGTCGAGGATATTCGAGGGACTCGGCGTCAAAGAACCCGACATTTTCGACGAAAACGTAAAATACGGAAAGATAAGCGAATATAAAATAAAGAGTATTCCGCCGCTTATGGAGAGGCTCGACATTAAAACAGAGCTCGACGAGTTGGGCGCGATCGCCGCCGAGAAAGAGAGCGCGGCAAAGAAAGAGGAGAACAAGAAAGTGGAAGAGAACGTAAAGTCGGAAGACGACGGCATAGTTACGATAGACGAATTTTTCAAGACCAAGCTTAAAGTCGCGAAAGTAATTGCCTGCGAAAAGGTCGAAAAGACGGAAAAACTTTTAAAGCTCACTTTGGACGTGGGCGGCGAGGAGCGCACGGTGGTTTCGGGCATAGCAAAGTTCTATACTCCCGAAGAGATGATAGGAAAGAGCGTCGTGCTCGTTTCCAATCTTAAACCGGTAAAGCTTCGGGGGATCGAAAGCCGCGGTATGATTCTCTGCGCAAGTCACGGCGACAAGCTCTGTCTCGTAACGCCCGAACAGGCGATTGAGTCGGGAGCCGAAGTATGCTGATAGATACGCACGCGCATCTCACGGACGAGCGCTACGGCTCGCCCGACGGGATAATCGCGAGCATGAAAGCCGACGGGTTGGAACGCATTATAAGCGTCGGTTTCGATATGGCGTCGTCCGTAGGCGCGCATAAAATCGCTTCGGAAAACGACGACGTTTATTGCGCCGTCGGATTTCATCCGAGCGACGTCGGCGACATGAAAGACGGCGACTATAACGAACTTTTGCGCCTATCGAAGAGCGACAAATGCGTTGCGATAGGCGAGATAGGGCTTGATTATCATTATCCCGATACGAATAAGCAGGCTCAATACAAAGGTCTCGAAACGATGTTCGAGCTTGTAAAAGAAGCCGAGCTTCCCGCAATATTTCACATTCGCGACGCGGACGGCGATATGCTCGAACGGGTAAAGACAAACCGCGACAAGTTTGTTAAGACGGGAGTCGTGCATTGTTTTTCGGGTTCCGAAGAGACGGCAAAGGCGTACGTCGACATGGGCTTTTACATCTCGTTTACGGGCGCGATCACTTTCAAAAACGCGGCGAAATTTCCGGGGATAATAAAGAGTCTTCCGCTCGAAAGGCTTCTCGTCGAGACAGACTGTCCGTACCTTACCCCTGTGCCGCACAGAGGGGAATTGAACTATCCGAAATATGTGAAGTATCAGGCGATGTACATTGCGGGAGTGCTCGGAAAGAGCACGGAAGAAATAACCGAAATAACGACGGAAAACGCATACAGGCTGTTTTCCAAAATGAAGCGTGCATAGTGATGAAAAAGAAAGATAATGTTTACGCCTATTTGTATGGCGGCAATATTTATGTGAACCTGACGAACCGTTGTTGCAACAACTGTACTTTCTGTTTGAGAAATACGGGCGACGGCGTAAGCGGAAGCGTCTTGTGGCTCGAGAAAGAGCCGACGGCAGCCGAAGCCGAAACCGCCGTAAAAAAGTTGCTCGACGATAATCCCAATGCAAAGGAAGTCGTATTTTGCGGCTACGGAGAGCCTACTTACAAGCTTGCCGAAATCAAAGCGGTCGCTTCGTTTGCGCACGAGAGGGGGCTTAAGACCCGCCTCAATACGAACGGGCTCGGCAGTCTCGTAAACGGGAGAGACATTGCGCCCGAGCTTAAAGGGATCATAGATACGGTATCGGTTTCTTTAAACGAATCCAATGCCGAAAAGTACGACGGCGTATGCAAAAGCGCGTACGGAAAGGCGGCGTTCGACGAGCTTAAGGATTTTACGGTTAGGTGTGTTTCGCAAGGCATAGACACCGTTATGAGCGTCGTTGATGTAATAGGAAAAGAGGCCGTAAAAGAGTGCGAGGCGATCGCGGAGAGTTGCGGCGCTCGCCTTCGAGTCAGGAGATACGAACCGAAATGGTAGACAAAGAACTTGAAAATATAACGGTGCGGTTGTCGGGGATCGTGTCCGAATCGGTCGTCGACGGCGTGGGCTTTCGCATGGCGATATTCACGCAAGGTTGCAAGCACGACTGCAAGGGCTGTCACAATCCGCAGACGCACGCCTTGGACGGCGGAGAAGTCACGGATTTAAAGTTCATACTCGAGGAAATCGAAAAAGATCCTCTTTTGGACGGAATAACGCTTTCGGGCGGCGAGCCGTTTTTACAGCCGAAACCTCTCGCCGTGCTGTGCCGCGAGGCGCATAAGCGCGGTCTCGATGTGTGGTGCTACAGCGGTTATACTTACGAAGAGCTTTGCGCTCTCGCCGAAAAGGATGCGGATATCGGCGCTTTGCTCGACGGCATAGACGTACTTATAGACGGACGTTTCGTAATGGAAAAGCTGGACTTAAAGCTTAAGTTCCGCGGCTCGTCCAATCAGCGTGTTCTCGATATGAAAAAGACGAGAGAGAGCGGCTCTCCCGTGTGGCTCGAGGGTATGGAGTAATTTCGTATTTCGCGGTTTTCTGCAAGCGGCAGCGTGAAAATTCCATGAAAATCCGCACAAGGCGCGTGTAAACACTTGATAAACTCGCCTGCCTTGTGATATACTACTAAAAGTGCAGAAAAGCGCGCCGTTTTTTCTTTTTCCGTTCATTCGGTCGGCGCGGCGGTTTTCGGAGGTCAAATTGGAGTCTAAAAACAGCAAAAAGATCATAGTCATTGTCGTGATAGCCATAGTGCTTATCGCCGTCATTGCCCTTGTGTTCTTTTTTAACCGTCCCAAAAACTCCATTCGTTACGACGAATTGTGGGATAAGATAGAGGACAATCAAGTAGAGGAGATACGAATAAACAACGATATCGCGCAGATAAAACTTGTGGGAGATAAGAACTTCACGAAGCAGTGCTTTATCCGCGATACTATTTTTATCAACGCTCTCAAAGAGTACGAGGACGCTCACGCGGAGGACGAAGGTTTTGTTCAGATAAAACTTACGTTAAACGACCGTAATTCCGGAAGCGCGTGGAGTCTTGCGATTCCCATAGTGGGTTTTGTCGTTCTCGTCGTGCTCGCCGTGTTCATGTTCAGGGCGATGTCGGGTTCCAATAAACAGGCAATGAATTTCGGCAAATCGAGCGCGAGTGCTCAGAGCAATTTGAAAGTGCGCTTTACGGACGTAGCCGGCGCGGAAGAAGAAAAGGAAGAGCTTGCCGAAGTAGTCGAATTTTTGAAATCGCCGCAAAAGTTTACGGCGGTCGGAGCGAAAATTCCCAAGGGCGTACTGCTCGTAGGTCCTCCCGGAACAGGTAAGACGCTGTTCGCGAAAGCCGTTGCGGGAGAAGCGAACGTACCGTTTTTCTCTATTTCCGGTTCGGATTTCGTGGAAATGTTCGTAGGCGTGGGCGCGTCTCGCGTGCGCGATTTGTTCGATACGGCTAAAAAGAACATGCCTTGTATAATTTTCATAGACGAAATCGACGCCGTGGGTCGTCAGCGCGGCGCAGGGCTCGGAGGCGGTCATGACGAGCGCGAGCAGACTCTCAATCAGTTGCTTGTACAAATGGACGGCTTCGAGACGAACGACGGCATAATCGTCATGGCGGCGACCAACCGCGCGGACATACTCGATCCCGCGCTTCTCCGTCCCGGTCGTTTCGATCGTCAGATATACGTCAATGTTCCCGACGTGCGCGGCAGAGAGGCCATACTCAAGGTGCACGCTCGCAATAAGCCCATTTCTCCCGAAGTCGATTTCCGTGTGCTTGCGCGCATGACGTCGGGCTTCACGGGTGCGGAAATAGCAAATCTACTGAACGAAGCGGCGATACTTTGCGCGCGCGACAACCGCAAAGAGATCACCATGGAGGACATAAACGAGGGCATAAATAAGGTGACGCTCGGACCGCAGAAAAAGTCGCGGCTCGTCACCGAGTTCGATAAGCGCATCACTGCTTACCACGAGGCGGGTCACGCGCTCGTTGCGCTCAAACTTCCCGGGTGCGATCCCGTGCACGAGGTGTCCATAATACCGAGAGGACCTGCGGGCGGCTATACGAAGATGCGCCCCGACAACGACAACCAATATATGACTATCAACAAGCTTACCGACGAACTTGCGATGAGCATGGGCGGCAGAGCGGCGGAAGAACTCGTCATACAGGATATCTCCTCGGGCGCCGTCGGCGACATAAAACAGGCGACCGACACCGCCCGTAAAATGGTCATGGAATGGGGTATGTCTACTTCGCTCGGTCCTGTCTATTACGGTTCCAATCAGGAAGTGTTCCTCGGCAGAGATTATCAGTCGACGCACACATATTCGGAAAAGGTGGCTTCCAAGATAGACGAAGAGGTCTCGAAGCTCCTCGACAAGGCGCATGAGACTGCGCGAAAGGTGCTTTCCGAAAACAGAGACGTTATGGACAAAATGGTGCGCCTTCTCATCGAGCGCGAAACCATATTCACGGAGGACGTGAATATGCTCATGGAAGGCAAGAGCGTCGATGAAGTTCGCGATTCTTACGACAAGCGTATGGCGCGCTCGGCTAAGAAACCCGCGGCTTCCGGTGTGCCCGCGACTACGGTCGGTTCGTCTGCCGAAACCCCCGCAAATTCTTCCGAAGTTTAACAGAGATAAATCGTAAAGATACAGAGACAAAGGAGTTATTATGAAAAAGAGAGTTGCATTACCGATTATAATCATGTCGAGCGTCGCGGCGCTCATAGTGATAGCCATAATCGTTCTCAGCGTCGTAACGGTTAATCCGCTTTTGGGTATTGTCGGCGGTTACAACGACGTGACGGTATACAAGACCGAAGCTACGACCCCTTATCCCAATACCGAAGTTACGGTGGAAAAGCTTAAAGAGGGCGTAGAGGATACGAGATTTTCCGTTATGCACGCCATTCTCGAGGGCAGGTGGGTCTACAGCCCTAAATTCAAGACCGAACAGGACAAGGACGGAGAAACGGTGCGCGCGAAACTTACCGTGACGGCGACGAAGAATCTTACGGCAGACGCAAGCAATTATATGATGCTCTTTTCGTTTGACGAGAAAAAGAGCGTGAAGGTCGAGGGAGAGACGGTGGAATTCGATCGCGTCAAAGTGCTCGTTTACGATACCGTCGGCGAGATAGAACGTATAGTCGTCTATCCTTATATTCAGGAAAAGCTCGATATAACGCCCATAGACAGCTACTACTATTGTTATCCGATCGAAATATGGTCGACTACAAGCAAGCTTATGGGGACGCTTACGGACTACGAAAATCTCCTGAAATGATTTCGTCCATAAACCCGTATTTCATAATACTGCCGATAGTTCTTGCGCAGTATGTTTTGGCGACATTCGCGCTCGTGAGACTTGCACGGGCGCGTTTGAGTACGAGCAAATATGTAGTATGGAATTTGTTTGTCTTAATTGTGTTTTTTGTAGGTTCGATTACTTTTTTGATTTACGACGCGGTAAGAAAAAAGCCCGATGACGAAGGGCAAGAAAAAATTACCACGCAGACAGTTTCAAGCGGTGAGACCGTCGGCGGAAATGCGGAAAATTCGGGAGACGAGAAATAAAACGGTCGATTAGGCGGACTGCGCGGCAAGCGTGCGTCCGCTTTTCAGTTTATGTCCATTACATGAGGAGAACGCGCTCCGAACGAATACAAATGTTCTCCGTGACAGACCGCTACGGGGAGAGAAAACAATTTTTGCAGCTTTTTGACACGCTCGCGGCGAGCATTGTCGAATGTGCGCACAATGGAGATAATCCCGTCCGCTTTTTCGGAAAGTTTGCTCCAGATGAGTTCGCTGTCTATGTCGTCGTCCACTATCAGTCCGATATTCACGCCTTGGAAGGAATAGACTTTAAGCTCGCTTTCTTCGCTGCCGAGGTGCATATTGCAGTCGGCGACGTCGGCGAGCAGAAAGTTGTGGAATGTCACGGCGCTTACTCTGTTTAGTTCGCGCATAAAAAATTCTATGCCGTAAAGACTCACGCTTTCGCCGCTTTTAATCGCCGCGTCCACGAGAAAAGTCGACTGACCCGTAAGCTCTTTTTCGAGGTCGATCTTCTCCAATGTGCCGAAGCCGTACAGCTTTACGTCGGCAAGTTCTCCGCCGACCACCAACGATTTTATCATTGCGTATTCCATAGTCCATACTATGCCTCGTATGACTATCTTGTGCGCAACCCCTTCGGATAGTGATTTTTTAAGACTCCGCCGCTCGCCTTTACGAGACCGAGCGGGTGGGAGTCCGCGCAGATTACGCCGAAGCCGGAAAAAGGAGCGCAAATGTCGAGTTCTTCGCCGCGCAGATATTTTTCGATTAGCGACCTTCCGCTTGCTTTAAAAGTATTATCGCCGATAACGTACGGAAAATTTACGGCTGTGCTTACCTCGTTTTTTCTCAAAGCAGCGACAAAACCGTGCGAGGGAACGATCGTGTTTTTCATAAGCGCGGCGACGTTTACTCCTGCGTTTATTATTTGCAGATTTCGCATTTCGGGCAGGGGCGGACAGAGAAAGACGTTTTCTCCGTAGATGTAAGGCGTGTGAAAAATCGGGTCTTTTGCAAGCGGAGAGAGGGCGGCGAAAAGTTTTTTTTCGTCGAATTTTGTCGAAAACGGAGACTTTGGTTTCGCTTTTTTTTCTCCGCCCGTCTTTTTTTCGAGCACGCAAACGAAGTGTCCCTCGCCGCCGCCGTCCTGCGGAAGAGCCCGGTAAGCCGTCTGTCTCTCCGATTTGCGTACGAGAGTCAGATGCGGACAATCGAGCGCGGCGAGGACTCCGCTCTTTATAAAATCTTCGAGTACGCCTTCGTTTTCGGTTTCGTTCAGCGTGCAAGTCGAGTATACGAGCACGCCCCCTTCTTTGAGACAAAGCACGGCGTTTTCGAGAATTTCGCGTTGTCTTTCGGCGCAAGAAAGCATGGTTTTTTCGTTCATGTTGTCCCATGCCGCTTCCTCTTTTCGAAGCATACCTTCTCCGGAACAGGGCGCGTCGACGGCTACCGCATCGAAGATGTTTCCGAAAACGGTAGCTATTTTTTCGCTTGGAGAACTTAATACGGCGCAGTTTCTTACGCCGAGTCTTTCGAGATTGCTTGCGAGCGTTTTTGCTCGCTTGTAATCGATTTCGTTCGATATAAGCGCGCCTTTGCCGCCTAAAAGGGCGGCGAGCTGTCCGGACTTTCCGCCCGGCGCCGCGCACATATCGAGCAATAAGGGGTATTCTCGCTCTTTTACGATTTTTTCTATATACGGTCTTGCGGCTTCCACTGCGAGCATTGCGGACGGCTCTTGCATATAGAATAAACCTGCGCGGTGATAGGGGTGCGCTCCGTTTATATTGTCCGTTATGAGATACGAATCTTCGCAATAGGCGGCTTTTTGCGTAAGGCAGAGCGCCGAGGCAATCTTTTCGGGATCGGCTTTCAAGCGGTTTATCCTTACGGCGCGCTTCGGAAAATCCGAAAGACTTTCGATAAAGCCTTCGGCATACTTTCCGAGATTTTTTTTCAGATGTTTGAGTTCGTTTTCGTGCATGACCGATTATATTATACTTTTTTTAAGCACTGCGGTCAATCGATTTTTTCGGTGGAATATTCGACATATTTCGCGCTAAACATATATTTACCGCAAATTATTTGACAAAACGGAGGCAAACAGGTTACAATTGAAAAGGTCGTCCCTCATTTTCTCGGACGAGTCGTCCGCTCTCGACAGTCTGTCTGTTGGGAGCGGCAAGGAGGTACTAATGGAATTGGTAACGAGCATATTCATGTTGCTCGCAGGTCTCGGCGTACTCATGACGGGAATGAAGCTTTTGAGCGAAGGGCTTGAGCGCAGCGCCGGCAAGGGTATGCGCAAGCTGTTCGGCAAGCTCAGTACCAACCGCTTTGCGGGAATAGGCGTGGGCGCAGTCGCGACCGTCGTCGTAAACTCGTCGGCGGCAACCACCGTCATGGTCATAGGCTTCGTGAACGCCGGGCTTATGACGCTGTTTCAGGCGACCTCCATTATCATGGGCGCGAATATCGGCACGACGCTTACGGGCGTAATAATCGCACTTTCGGGTTTCGGCGGGGTCGACGTATTTGCTTCCGTATTGACTTTCATAGGCGTAGTCATTGTTATGTTCGCAAAGAACGACACACTTAAACGCGTCGGTTCTGCGCTTTCGGGACTCGGACTCATTTTTGTCGGGCTTCATCTCATGATCACGTCATTCAAAGGCTCGACTATGATGACGGGTGCGCTTCAAAGCCTGTTTGAAAAAGTTACGTTTCCTCTGTTGCTCATTCTTATCGGTCTCGTTTGCACGGCAATATTCCAATCATCGGCGGCAATGACCGCGCTCGTAGTTACGATGGTCGGAACGATAATCCCGCTCGAGAGTGCGTTTTTTGTTATACTCGGAACCAATATCGGCACTTGCGTTACCGCTCTTCTTGCTTCTATCGGCACGAGTACCAACGGAAAGCGCACTGCGCTTATTCATCTTACGTTCAACGTCGTGGGTACGGTTATTTTTACTGCGGTTATTTGGATATTCCGCTCGCCGATCGGGTGGCTGTTCGGCAAAATGGCGGCGACGCCGCAAATGCAGGTCGCGCTTTTCCACGTCATATTCAACGTATTCACGACGCTTCTGCTTGTGCCGTTTATAAATCCGCTCACGAGGTTTGCTACCCTTCTTATAAAGGACAAAAAGGACGACGATTCCGTCCTTCATATGTATTACATAGACGACCGCATACTTCACACGCCCCCCATAGCCGTCGCGCAGGTGCTTAAGGAAGTCGTTCACATGGGCGAAATGGCGCGGGACAACCTTGACAGAGCGGTTAAAGCGGTACTCGATGTGGATCCGAGCGAGAAAGATAAAGTTTTGAAGGAAGAGGAAAAAATCAACTTCATAAACAAGGGCGTTGCGCGCTATCTCGTGAAAATGCAGTCGCTGTCGCTTTCCAAGTCCGACGAAAAACTTGTCGGTTCGCTTCACCACGTCATAGGCGATATAGAAAGAATAGGCGACCACGCCGAGAACTTTATAGAGGACGCTTCGGAAATGAAGGACGGCGATTTCAAGTTTTCGGAAGCCGCGTCGGCGGAACTTACGGATATGTACGCTCATGTCCGCAATATGTTCGATAAGGCGCTCTATACGTTCGAGAATCGCGATACTTCCGCCCTAAAAACGGTCGGCGAGATGGAGGCGGAGATAGACGGTTTGAAGCGAGAGCTTTCAAACAATCACATAGGACGGCTCAACAAGGGAGAGTGTACGGTCGAGAGCGGGACGCACTTTTTTGCTATTATTACGGCGCTTGAAAGAGTTGCCGATCACCTCACCAATGTTGCATTTTCCATTCGTTCGACTTCGGGGTCGCAGAGCGAGGCTATGGCGAAGCTTGCCGAAGAGAATGCGAAAAAACACGGCGCGGTATAACTATGGACAGAATATACGTCGAAGAGGACGATAAAGCCATATACGTCGAACTTAAGCTTCTTTTGGAAGCAAACGGTTATGAAGTAGTGACCGCTCCGCCGTGCGAACTCGCGCTTATAGATATAAATTTAGACGGCGCGTCCGGATTCGAGATATGCCGAAGCATAAGGAAGCAACATTCTTTTCCGATAATATTTTTGACTGCGCGTACCGAAAACAGGGACGAACTTATGGGTTTTGCACTCGGGGCGGACGACTATATCCGTAAGCCTTACGACAGCAGCGTACTGCTTGCCCGCATGGCTCGGCTTCTGAAAAAAAGAGAGGAGACCGTTCTCAAAAAGAAAGGGCTTACTCTTCGTCTCGACACTTTGCGCGTAAGTAAGGACGGGAAAGAGGCGGAACTCACTAAGAACGAAGCAAGAATACTTTCGCTTCTTATGAAAAAAGACGTTTCCGCCAAGGACGAGATAATAAGCTATATGTGGGACGACAGTCTGTATATCGATTCGAGTACGCTTTATGTGAATTTAAATCGATTGCGCGGCAAATTGCGCGAAGTCGGCGCGGACGACTGTATCGTAAATATTCGCGGAGTCGGCTATAAACTTTAGCAAGGGATCAGAATAGGAGGCGAACGCTTAAATATGAAAACGATGAATCCGCTTAAAATAGGGGACTATCTCATCGACCGCGCCGTAACGCTGTTATTCATGCTTGCGGCGTTGCTTGTATGTTCGGCCGTCGCTGTAGCCGTCGGCGTCAGGTGGGAAAGCGTGTTGCTCGCTTCCGCTTTGTGTCTCGTGCTTGTCGGAGCATTTCTTGCCACAGATTACGCAGTTAAAAACAGTCGCATCGTGAGATTCGAGAAAGCCTATGCGGAGTTAAAAGAAAAGTATCTTTTGGGAGAAGTGTTGCCGCAGCCGCGCGGAGAGGTCGAATGTCGATATTTCGATACTGTTCGCGCCGTTTCGCACAGCGCCGTGACCGCGCTCGAGAGGGCGGAAAGCGAAAAGGACGCTTATTGCGAGTATGTCGAAAGTTGGATACACGAACTCAAAACGCCGCTTGCCGCCGGTTTTCTCATGCTGGAAAACGGAGACGTGGGAAAGATTAAAACTCAGCTTAAACGTATGGAAAATCTTACGGAATGCATACTTTACTATGCTCGGCTGAAAACCGCGGAAAACGATTGCCGCATAGAACGGTTTGACGCGAGGGGAGTGATCGCCGCCGCAGTAAGCGACGTAAAGGAAATGCTTATAGAAGCGGATATAGCGATCTCACTTATAGGCGATACGACTCTTTACACGGATGTGAAAGCCGTTAAGTTCATGCTCGGGCAGCTGCTTGCGAACTGCGCTAAGTACTGTCCACACTGCCGTGTGGAAATACGCGTAGAATCAAACAGCATTTCTGTGTCGGACAACGGAAAAGGCGTTGCCGCACACGAACTTGCTCGCCTTACGGAGCGCGGATTTACGGGCGGCGGACGCGTCGGCACGGGCATGGGGCTTTATATAGTTTCCGAGCTGTGTAATAAACTCGGAGTGGGATTCGAACTGACTTCCGAGTACGGCGAAGGGCTTACGGCGACTTTTTCTTTCAAAACCGTAAGCGATTGTTAAGTTTGCCGTTAGGCTTTTATACGGCATTTTGTGATAGAATAACCTCGAGGAAAGGAGAAGAACAATGGAAAATATACTCGAGGTCGTGAATCTTACGAAATATTACGGCGGCGCTGTCGTAACAAAGGCGCTTGCCGGAATATCGTTTAAAGTAAAAAAAGGAGAATTCGTCGCCGTCATGGGCGCATCGGGAAGCGGAAAATCGACCCTTCTCAACATAGTGTCCACCATAGACAGATCCACGGGCGGCGACGTATTTATCGACGGGAAGAACGTAGGACAAATGAAAGAAGACGAGCTTGCGGCTTTTCGTCGAGATAAGCTCGGTTTCGTGTTTCAGGATTATAATTTGCTCGATACGCTCACCGTCGGCGAAAACATAGTTTTGCCGCTCAATCTCGCGAAGAAATCGCTCGTATATACGGAAAGCGAGCTTGAGCGAGTCGGGAAACTTCTCGGCGTGGAAAAAGAACTCGATAAGTACCCGCGCGAACTTTCTGGCGGTCAGCGCCAACGCGTGGCGCTTGCCAGAGCGCTGATCACGTCGCCCGCGCTCATTCTTGCGGACGAACCGACGGGCGCGCTCGACTCGGCTAATTCCAAAGGACTTATGCAGACGTTTTCGTTCATGAACGGACAGCTCGGCTGCACGATTCTTATGGTGACGCACGATCCCGTCATGGGTTCGTATGCTAATAGAGCGTTGTTTTTAAAAGACGGCAAGATCTTCACCGAAATTCGCCGAGGCGACAGAGACAGAAAGGAAATGTACGACGATATACTTGCCGTTCTTGCTTCGGGCGGAGGAGACGACTATGTTCGCTAAGCTCGCTTTTCGCAATGTGCGCAGACAGATGAACGGCTACATCGTATATTTTGTCACGGTTGCCGTGACCGTTGCGCTTATGTTCGCCGTTAATAACGTGATTTTTTCCGACGACGTCTTGCATTACGCCGATAATTACGGGGGAATGAACGGAGCATTGCTGACTCTTACGGTGTTTATTTCCCTTGTAGTCGCAGGCGTGCTTGGGTACGCGGCGTCGTTTATGCTTAAACTCCGCAAGCGCGAATTCGGGACATATCTCACTCTCGGTATGACGAGGCGAAACATTCTCGCACTTTTTTTACTCGAAAATCTCATAATCTGTGCGGCGGCTCTTTTTGTCGGACTGCTTATGGGTTTTGCGCTGTTTCAAATTCTGTCGTTCGCGACGGCGGCTCTTATGGAGATCGAATTCAAGTTCGCCGCGTATTCCGTAAACGGACTGTTGCTGACGGTGGGTCTCGTAGTCGGAATGTTTCTGCTCTCGTCGCTGTTTTCTTCCGTATATCTGAAAAAGACCCGTATACGCGAGCTTATATACGCGGACAAAAAATTACCGAAAACAAGAATACATCCGGCTGTTTGGATAGCCGTCGCCGTAGTTTCGCTTGCCGCCGTGATTGTCGGAATTTTTCTTTGCGACTATGAATTTCAGGTGCTTGCTTCGGGGCGCGGAGACGACGACGAAATAATGCGAGGACTTTTTGTTGCCGTAGTAATGTTTGCCGTAGGCATTGCGGTTTTGCATTATTCTCTCGCAAAGAGCGCACCGTATGTCTATATGTGTTCCAAAAAGCGTATGTGCAAGGGAACAAATACATTCGTCATGCGGCAGATGAAATCCCGGCTCGGCTCCAATGCGGCGCTCGGAGCGGTGCTTGCATTTCTGATTTCGTTTACCGTCATAGGTTGCAATGTTTCGTTTATAATGAAAGCTACGGAAAAGACGCAACTCGACATGAATTTTCCGTATGAAATAATGGGGGCGGTAAGGGCGGACGACGAATGGTCTATTCCCGTTTCGGAGGCAAAAGATATTATAAGGGAATTTGTCGACGTAAGCACCGAGCATGAGTTTTCGCTCTATACTACCGGCCGCGGAGACCTTTATGCGTATACCGAACTTTACGAATATAATATCGGACAGTCCGACGGACAAGATCGGTTTATGAAGGTAAGCGACTTCAATAAACTTATTACGGAGTGCGGCGGCGAGGCGGTTTCGCTCGGAGAAGGCGAACTTATAGCCGTTCTTGCGCGCAGAGACGGAAGCAATTTCGACGGCGCAAGCTTGGATATCGACGGCAGAGAATATTCGGTTGTCAAAAAGGAAATAGAACTGCCCGATTTTTGCAACGTATATTTCTACTGCATAGCTCCCGATGAGGTCGTGGAAGGAATGACTGTTTCGGAATATGTTTATGTAGCCGATACTGCGAATGTAGATTACGATTTCGAGGGTCTGCGAGAAAAGCTTACATATACTATAGATTACGAAGAAGAAAACTTTAAAATAGAAGTGACCGACTTTTCGTTCAGAGAGAGGTCGAGATTATCTTCGGATACGACGACCGCCGTGATAACCGTAGGGATTCTTTACATAGCGATAGTCTTTCTGTTTATGGCGCTTGCCGTGCTTGCATTGAAGTGCTTATCGCATTGCGAGGAGGATGCGGAAAGATATTCCGTGCTCTCGAAACTCGGCGCAAGTCGCAGAGAGTGTAGATTGGCTTTTTTGAAAGAAAGTCTTGCAATGTTCTTTCTTCCTCTACCGTTTTCCATTCTTACGAGTATCCCCGTCGGAATGATATGCTGTCGGATATTGGGAGCGGTAGGTCTGTCCAAAGCGATTCCCGCAGTGGTTTCGGGCTGTATAGCCGTTTCCGCCGTAATCCTCGCCGTCTATTTCTGTTATTTTGCCGCGACGCACCTTGTTGCGCTTAGAAGGACTTTCAAGTATAGACGAACATAATGTTATAAACTTTAAAACGCTCCGAGAGTTTGTTCGACTTTCGGAGCTTTTTTTAATATGAAAAACAAATGTTACGAAATATTTTGGAATCGCTCGGTAAATTGAATTTAGGCACAAAACTCATTGACTTTTTTTTGAATTTCCGTTATAATAGACATATAAACCAAATGAACAAATTTTCGGGAGAGAGGAAAATGAAACCCGTAAACTTTAATTGCGATTGGAGAGTAAGACGCATAGATTCGGAGAGCGAAGAAAGGACCGTCACTCTGCCGCATGACGCGATGCTTGTCGAGGGCAGGAGCGAGGATTCGCTCGGCGAACACAATATAAGCTATTTCATCGGCGGAGACTACGAATATATAAAAGATTTCGACGCGCCGAAGGAATGGGAGAATAAGGACGTTTACTTCGAATTCGAGGGCGTATATCAAAAAGCAGAGATCTATCTGAACGGCGAAAAGCTTGCCTTCCGTCCGTATGGTTATATAGGCTTTGCCGTCGATGCGAGCGCGCACATAAAATGCGGCGAGACGAACGAGCTTAAGGTGATCGCGCGAAACAGCGAGCAGCCGAACAGCCGTTGGTATACTGGCTCGGGCATATACAGGGACGTAAATCTTTATGTGGCGGACAAGCGTCACATAGCCTTTTCTGGCGTGAAGATAACCACGCTTTCGCTTTCGCCTGCCAAAGTCAAAGTCGAAGTAAAGACGAGCGACTTTAGTTCCGCGCACATCGAGATCTATTCGGCTGCGGATGAGATTGTTGCGGTAGGCGATACGGCGGACGGGGAGGTCGTTCTCGACATTCCCGTGCCCGAACCGTGGTCTCCTTCTTCGCCATATCTTTACAGGCTCGAGGCGAGTTGCGGAAACGACAGGGCGACCGAACATTTCGGACTGAGAATCATAACGTGTACGAGCGAGGACGGCTTTAGGATTAACGGCGAACGCGTAATACTCAACGGCGCGTGTATCCACCACGACAACGGTCTTTTGGGCGCGTGCGCATACAAGACGGCGGAAGAGAGAAAAATAAGACTTCTTAAGGAGACGGGCTACAACGCCGTGCGGTCTGCGCACAATCCGTGCAGTAAAGCCATGCTCGACTACTGCGACAGAACGGGTATGCTCGTCATGGACGAATATGTAGATATGTGGTATATACATAAGACCGAACACGACTATGCGGATTTCCACGGCGATTGGTGGGAGAAGGATTTAAAGGACATAGTGGACAAGGACTACAATCACCCGTGCGTAGTCCTGTATTCGACGGGCAACGAGGTCTCCGAGACGGCGCAACCGCGCGGCATAGAGCTTACCAAAAGCATGACCGAATATCTTCATTCGCTCGACTCCACCCGTCCCGTTACCTGCGGCGTAAACATCTTCTTCAACTTTTTGAGCTCCATGGGCTTCGGCGTGTACAGCGACAAGAAAGCCAAGAAGGCGGCGGAAAAGGCCGAAAAGGCAAAGGCGGAGGGCGGAAAGAAAAAGAAGAAGAAAAAAGTCGGCAGCGAGTTCTTCAATACGATCGCCGGCATATTCGGCGACAAGTTTATGAAGTGGGGCGCAACTCTCCACGGCAGCGACGTCAAGACGCGCGACGCGTTCGCGAATATGGACGTTGCGGGATATAACTACGGAATACTGCGCTATAAGCACGACCTCAAAAAATATCCGGAGAGGCTCATTCTCGGAAGCGAAACCTTCTGTAAGGACACGTTCGAATTTACCAAGCTCGCCGCGGCAAACGAGCGCATTGTCGGCGACTTCGTTTGGGCTGGCATGGACTATCTCGGCGAATCGGGAATAGGCGCATGGGAATACAAGGAGTATGCTCCGACATTCGTCAACGGCTACGGCTGGGTGACGGCGGGAAGCGGCAGACTCGACATCACGGGTACGGGCGGCGGTGAGGCGGCGTATACCCGCGTCATGTACGGTCTTGATAAAATAGCTTTTGCCGTAGTGCCCGTGCACACTTCTCATGAAAAACATTCTCCGTCCGCTTGGAAGATGTCGAATGCAAAGACGAGTTGGTCGTGGGAGGGCTATGACGGAAAGAAGACGCAGGTGGAAGTGTATAGCAGGGATCACAAAGTTTCGTTGTTCGTGAACGGACGCAAGGTGGGCACTAAAAGCATAGACAAGCACGGTCGGGCGATCTTTAAGACGAAGTACAGAGACGGAGAGGCTGTTGCGGTTGCATACGATTCGGCGGGCAAAGAGACGGCGCGCACGAGTATGCGCACGGCGGACGGACAGACGGTGCTCTCGCTCATTCCCGAAAAAAAGACGGTAGCAATGGACGAACTCGCGTATGTGAGAATTGCCTTTACCGACGAAAATCTCATCGTAAAACCGCTAGTGCGAGGTGACGTGAAAGTGAACGTCGAGGGAGGAGAGCTTCTCGGACTCGGAAGCGGCTGCTCGTATACGGAGCGTAGCTATATCACGGACGTTACCGACACTTATTACGGTCAGGCGCTTGCGATAATAAAGCCGACGGGCGGGGAAATAAAGGTGAGCGCCTCGAGTCTTTACGGGCAGGCGACGGCTTATGTGAACGTAAAGCGACGCGTTTTTTAAGAAATAATGTTCATAAACAGTTTGTCGTCTGTTTTCTTTTGCAATGAAATGAGCGGCAATGTAAAGAGACGTAATTAAAAGACGGAAGCAAAATAAGTTTTTCCGTCTTTTTTTGATTATATTTTTAAAGGCAAGCCGAATCTTGCGTTCAGCACGGCGTCGGTTTCGATCGCCCACTCGTATTGCGGCATATAGCTTTCCGAAAAAGTGCCTCCGCTTTCGAGCAGCGTCCACAGATCGCATGAAACGTCTCGCGTGTCGATAACCGCTTGCGCACGTTCGAAACGCACGAGTTTTTCGAGTCCGTTTCGTTTAAGCGTCAATTTCAGTCTGCCGACAGCGTCGCGATACAGACGTTTTCCGTGTTCGGCGTCTTTGCTCGGCCACAGTTTGCCGACAGCTTCGTCTATGCCGACATACGAGCCGTGAGCGTCCGTAAGCAATGCGAGCAGTTCCTTGGCTTTGGAACTGTCGAAGCGTACAGCTACGCCGTCCGTGAATACGTCGAAAGAGCGAAAAGTGCGTATCCGAATTTTCGGTTTGGGAGAAAGCGAGCCAAGCAAAGAATTAAGCCGAGCAAAGTCGTAAGGCTTGTACAGAAAGCCGACAAGATTGTTTTTAAGGCGCGCTCGCAGTTCGTCCTCGTTTTGCTCGTAAGCTGTGAGAAGAATTATTTTCAGTTTCGGGTCTGCGGACAGCATTTGTTCGGCAAGCGTTATGCCGTCTATTTTCGGCATTCGTATGTCGAGCACGGCAACGTCTGTTTTTTCGGTGCGAACCGTTTCAAGCGCCGCATAAGGGTTGTCGCAAAAGAGTTTGCAAGAGAAATCCGCGTCTGTGACGACGGGCAGGAAAGTTGCAAGAGCGGCGTCTTCGTCGTCGACTACAATGATTTTCAAATCGAACCTCCTTGTTTTTCGGCTGGAAAAAGAATCTCTATTTCCGTTCCCGATCCGATAGCGCTTTTTATCCTGACTTCTGCGTTTGACAGGCGTGACAGTCGCTCGGCGGTATTGCGTATGCCGACGCCTTCGTGCGGTGCGTCGGAATCGAAGCCTACGCCGTTGTCGGTGATTTTTACAAGTATGCCGTTTTTTGTATGCTTGCTCGACAGCGTTATCCGTCCGTCTTCTGCGCTCTCGATACCGGAATGTTTGACGGCGTTTTCGACAAATGGTTGCAGCGACAGCGCCGGCACTTCGAACGCCGTTTCGTCAAGGTCGAGCAAAAGGGTAAGCGCACCGTCGGCGCGAAGGTTTTGCAGTTCGAAATAGCGCAATACGTTTTGCACTTCTTCGTCGAACGGGATCGTCTCTTTTCCTTCGACGGCGTCTATATTTGCGCGTAGAAAATGGGCGAAGTTTTCGAGTGCGATATCTCCCGCCGAGCTGTCCTTGCGGTACTGCGCTTGAATGGCGGTAAGCGAGTTGAACACGAAGTGAGGTTTTATCTGTAAGAGAAGAGCCTTTTGCTTACTCGCTTCCAGTTCCGCTTCGAGCACTCGGATACGCAGTAGTTTGGTGCGCTTTTCATTGAGCTGCAAAACGGTGAGAACGACTTGTGCAATTATGGGAACAAGAAGCAAAAGAGTAAATATGTATTCGGTTCCGAACATGAGAAGTCCCGCGCCGTCCGCGACTTCGAGCGTCAAAATACATACCGTCATAAAATAGACAAGCGTATATACGATTTTATACGGCATTCGCAGTTTGGAGTTTAACAGCGGATACAGAGTCGCAAAAGAGGAAAAAAGGAAAATAAGCGCCGGAATCAGGGCGTAGGAAGTTCCGTATAAGATTCCGTATGAGACGGCGGCGCCTAATCGGATTGCGCCGAGCGCGACTGCAAGCGGAGTCTTGACGCCGCCGTAAAGAAACAGTATTCGCCAAGTAAAGACCGTGATTGTAAGCGCTCCCGTCAAAAGCGCGGGAATCCATACCGCGCCGTAACCGTATAATCCGAGCGCTTTCGTTACGTCTTTGCTGAAGAGAAAATGGAGACTCAGCATACCGATGAGTACGGGAGCCGAGCCGTCGCTCTCGTATTTGCGAAACGCAAGCGTTACGACGACAGAGGCGAGAAACAGCCCTAAGATAAGTCCGAGCGCGACGGTTACCATGCGCTCGAGAAATATCCAATACGGATTCGGGCTCATGGCGGAACTGAGACAGGGTGCGTGAGCGAGTCCGCCCGAGCTCGTATATCCTGTTTCTAAGACAACGATTATATCGCCGCCGTCGGATACGACGAAGTCGATACGCTCGGCTTGACCCGATACCGACGTATCGGCGGTTTTTCCTACTACGCCGCTTTCCGAACAAAGTTTGCCGTTTACGAATATGCGAAGAGCGACCGTGGAATTATCGGAAAAGCAAGTGACGACTTCGCCGGCTTTGATGTTTTTGACGGTGAGACGGTAGGACGCATAGCCGCTGCGCGCCGCTTTTTTACCGTTAAATATTTTTCCCGTCCATTTGCTCGGAACGGACAGATAACCGTCCGGTGCGCCGCCGTCGCCGTCGGTAATTATATGCCGATTGTAGAAAAACTCCCATTCGCCCGAAAGCGTGATCGCCGTCCGCCGTCCGTTACGGTCTATGTCCTTATAGTCGGTGGTTCCTTGCTTGACGGCGGGCGCGTCCGTCAACGCGGAAAAGTGCGTGTTCACGGCGTACAGAACGGCAAGACCTACGAAGTACAATGCCGTCACGATAGTCAAAACGATGATTTTTATTTTTCGGTTTTGTTGCGCGAGTCGTTTCATCACAGAATATTTTATCATATTTTCGAGCCGTGCCGCAAGCGGTTTGCAAAAAAGAAATTTAATAAAATTTTTTAAGGAGTCCGTTTGTTTTGGCGCTTTTTTGGCGCATTGTTTGGTACAATATAAGACAACATCAAGGAGGCTTTATGGGTAAATTGGGTTTATTTTTGGGTCGTCTTGCCGTGGCGGCAATATACATCGTAATTGCGGTATTGTTCGGGAATGTGGCGACGGTTTGGTTGGTGTTTTTGGCTGTCGGCGTGTTTGTTTCGGCGGTTGCAACCAATCTTATGGAGGATTGCAACGGGGTGGTACGCATAGTCGTGTTCTGTTTGGGGGCGGGGCTTTTGATTGTTCCGGCGGTTGTGCGTAATATTATGATGTTCACAGGGGAAGGCAGTGTGTTTGATGCGGCGCTGTTCGCCACTTGTTGCGGACTCGTATTTATGATGTGGCTCGAGTGCGGAAACTCCGATTATGTGCATTTTTATATAGACATAGCGGCGTTTTATGCTTCGCTTTTGATTTCTTTTTTGGTGTCGGCGATAGGTAACGTGAATGCCGCGGCGATCTTGCTTTTTATCGTGGGGATAATATTCCTGTTTATTCTTCTTATAAAACGGATAAGGAACGGTTCGGCGTTCGAGTAAAAAAAACGCATAGCGTAAAATGCAGATAGAAAAAAGGAGATCGAATGTAAATGTTCAGACAAATCAGAAACTATAACGAAAATAAAGACAAACGGGAAAAATCAAACTACGAAGCGTTGACTCCCGCGCAAAAGCGTATTTACAATTTCATAAATTCGTCGAGTTTGGAGCTTAACGGCGAAAGTGTGCCACTACGTTGCAACGGTCTTTCCATAGATTGTTTTGTGAGCGTCGATAAACTTAAAGTCGGCATAACGACGAATTTGATCGAAAGAGAAATCAAAAAACGTCTTGCGGACGAAGGATTGCCTTGTCCGCCGATTTATGTCCGTTACGTTTGAAATATTCGTAAGTCCCTCTTGTCTTTAACGGCAGGAGGGATTTGTTTAGGTATATTATTATCGTACAAAAATTTTTGACTCAAACGGTTGTTTTTCGTTCGTTAAAGGTAAAATTAGTACTTGACAACATACGTTAAAGAGAGTATAATAAATATAATGCGTGAGACTGCGGATAAGTCTTACGGACTTCTTAAGATTTTAAAGGAGAAAATGTAATGGAAAACTCAACCCCGACGAAGAAGAAGAAATCTTTGTTCGAAAGCCCGTTGCTGTCGAGTAAGGTTAAATCCGCAAACGTCAAGATCTTTCCCGAAGGCGGGCTAGGATTCTTTATAGGACCGACGCTCGCGCTATTGGCGAACTCGATACTCGGTCAGTATTTCAATATGTACATGACCAACGTGTTGAATATAACGGCTTGGGCAAGCACCTTCTTTACTTGGTTGCCCGTCATCTCCGTAATATTCGTAGTCGCCGGCAATATTGTCGTAGGCAGACTTATGGATAAGAGCAGGACTAAAGCGGGCAAGGCAAGACCTCTGCTTTTGGTCTCCGTGCCGCTGAGTATTCTTGCACTGTTGATATTGTTCATAATTTCGCCGTTTGCTACGGATACGCTTAATACGAGCAGTCAGATGATCGCGCTTGTCTGCATAGCCATAGGTTATAACCTTTGGTTCGCGATCGCTTATCCTTTCTATTATACTTCGCACGCGGCGCTCGTCAGTCTTTCGACGAGAAACAGCAAAGGACGTTCGCTTCTTGCGACGATATCCAATGCAACGTCGCTTGCGGCAATGGGGCTTTGCTCGATGATACTTCCGTTTTTCCTCGGGCTTCTGTTCGTATATCAGACCGATCCCGCGCTTGTTCCCGCAGGTTCCGTTCCCACATTGGAAAACGGCGTAATCAAATTCTTTACCGATCCTACGGGCGCAGTTGTTTACGATCAAGTCGCATCGTACAATCATTGGAAGATATTCGTAATAGCCCTTATGATCATAACCGCGGTAGGCGCTCTCATAGAGTACTACTTCACGCGTGAGAGAATTACGGAAGAGTCGTTTAACACTCCGCTTGCGGCTACGGAAAAGAAAAAGTCCGTGCCCGTCGGCAAGCAAGCCAAGGTTTGCTTTAAAGATAAGTTCTGGTGGATAATGATCGCGTTCTTCTTCCTGTATCAGCTCGGAGGCATGATGAAGAACACATCGCAGCTTTATTTCTGCCAGGCGATGTTCGATGAAAACGGCGTTTACTCGACGGCAATCGGCGGAGGCTTCTCCGGTACGCTCGCCATAGTCGGCGCGATACCTACTGCAATCGGTATGGTCATAGCATGGCCGCTGTCGAATAAGATAGGCAAGGGCAAGGCTATACTTTTCGGCGCTATATTGTCCGTAGCCGGCGGCGCGATCGGCTTTATAGACCCGTCTAATTTCTATCTTGTCGTCACTTCTTTCGTCATTAAGGCTCTCGGCTCTACGCCTGCGATGTATCTGTCGCTCGCTCTTCTTGCCGATATGCTCGACCACCAGGAAGCAATGCACGGTTTCAGAACCGACGGCTTTACGATGACGATTTACGGCGCCATCATGGCAGGTATGACCGGTATTGCTACGGGCATACTCAACGCAGTGCTCAGCGGACTTAATTACAGCGCTACCAACGTCTCGTCCGAGACTATTCGCGCGGCAATGCCTTGGATATTCATCGGCGGCGAAACGATATGCTACGGTGTAATCGCTTTCATATTCATATTTATGGGAGTCGAGAAATTTTCTAAGTTCGACCATGCCGCTATCGTCAAGGATCAGAGAGCGAAAGCTCTTGCCGACGGTATAGAGTATATCGATCCTGCCGTCAAACTCAAGATGGAGGAAGCAGAAGCGGACGCTCAGGCAGACGAGGCAAGAAAGGAAGAACTGAGAAAACGCTGCGCGAAAGCAAATCTCGACTTTGAAGCCGAGGAGGCAAAATATCAGGCGGCTCAAGCCGAAAAGCAGAAAGCGGCAGACGCCAAGAAAGTGGCGGCAGACGCCAAGAAAGCGGCGGCGGAAGCGGAAAAACAAGCCAAGTATGACGCGTTGAGCGCGGAAGATAAGGCAAAGATAGAAGCACAGAAAGAGGCTAAGGCGAAGAAAGAAGCGGAGCGCGAGGCTGTTGCTCTTAAGGCGTTTAACAAGATGCGCGTTGACAGAAGCCTTCCGACTCTCGACGAAAGCGACTTTGAGCAATCTCCGAATGAGGCTCCGACGCCTCAAGCTCCCGAGACGGTGCAAACCGACGAGCCGACAGTAGAACAGGATGGAAAGACGGACGAAAGTACGCCCGCGGATTCCGATAACGAATAATTGAAATAACTCGGCGAGCCGTGCGAAAGCGTACGGCTCGCTTATCTTATCGCTCGATTTCGTGAACAATAATAGGGTCCCGAAAAAAAGCTCGAAACGGAATTGAAATTTTTATGCTCCGCTTTTTTCAAAAGGCGGAAAAGGAGATAATAAAATATGAACAGATTTGTACTCAACGAAACCAGCTATCACGGCGCGGGCGCGATCGAAGCGATACCCGCAGAGATCAAAAAGAGAAAACTGAAAAAAGTTTTCGTCTGCTCCGACCCCGATCTCGTAAAGTTCAAGGTCACGGATAAGGTGATAAAGGTGCTTGACAAGGCGAAAATTCCGCATATTCTTTACACCGACATCAAAGCCAATCCCACTATAGAAAACGTGCAGACGGGCGTTTCCGCATACAAGAAGAGCGGCGCGGACTGCATAGTCGCGATTGGCGGCGGTTCGGCTATGGACACGGCTAAAGCCATAGGCATAATAATCAACAATCCCGAGCATGAGGACGTTCGCTCGCTCGAGGGGGCGGTAGATACAGCAAATCCGAGCGTGCCCATAATAGCGGTTCCCACGACGGCGGGCACCGCGGCGGAAGTGACTATAAATTACGTCATAACCGACAGAGAGAAGAACCGCAAGTTCGTCTGCGTCGATCCCCACGACATCCCCGTTGTGGCTGTCGTCGATTCCGACATGATGAGCACGATGCCTAAAGGGCTTACCGCATCCACGGGCATGGACGCGCTTACGCACGCGATAGAGGGCTACATCACGAAGGGCGCATGGGAGCTTTCCGATATGTTCCACTTGAAGGCAATAGAGATAATTTCGCGTAGCCTTCGCGGCGCGGTCGAGAACACGAAAGAGGGCAGAGAGGGCATGGCTCTCGGGCAGTACGTTGCGGGAATGGGTTTCTCCAACGTAGGTCTCGGCATAGTTCACTCCATGGCTCATCCTTTGGGCGCACTCTACGACACTCCGCACGGCGTGGCGAATGCGATACTCCTTCCCACGGTCATGGAATACAACGCTCCCGCAACGGGGGAGAAATACCGCGAGATAGCGCGCGCAATAGGCGTTAAGGGAGTCGACGACATGAGCGTCGAGCAGTACCGTAAGGCGGCTATAGAGGCTGTAAAGAAGCTCTCGAAGGACGTGGGTATTCCCGCCGACCTCAAGGCTATCGTCAAAAAGGAAGATATACCTTTCCTTGCGCAGTCGGCAATGGACGACGCTTGCCGCCCGGGAAACCCGAAAGATCCTACGCTCGCCGACATAATAGCGCTGTACGAAAAACTGATGTAAGGCGGCGTCGGTTTTCGCTTTGTTTGTGCAATATGAGAAAACCCTTTGCAGACGCAAAGGGTTTTTTGTATATCCGAAACTAAGTTTCAACTTTTCATGAATTTTTTAATTGCATCGACGGTTTCGTTGCTCAGGATATGCTCTATTTTGCAGCAATCGATTTCGGCGATTTCGGCGCTTACGCCGAGCTTTTGCAAAAACCCGTTCAAAAGCTTGTGCTTTTCGTATACGCGCTCCGCTTCCGCTTTGCCGTTGTCCGTAAAAAAGATGTCGCCGTAAGGCTCTTTAGTCAAAAGTCCCTTTGCGGCAAGCTCGTTAAGCCCGTTTGTCGCCGCAGGTTTGGAGACGCTTAAAAGTTCGGCGACTTTCGTCACTTTTATCTGCTGCCCGTCAAGCGTCAGCCGAAGCGCCGCTTCGAGATAGTCTTCCTCCGATACCGTCAGTTGTCCTTTTTTTATTACCATATAATTATTATACCACTATACTAAGAAAAAAGCTACCGTTTTGATAATTTAAAAATTTTTAATTTAAGTTAACATTTTTACTTGACAATAGTTATAAATATAACTATAATGTTAATCGAGATTAAAAATGTTAATGGAGGTTACACGAAATGCCTATTACGATTGCGCCCGAGGGCAGGGAACTCACCGTAAGAAAAATCGGTGCAAAGATCAATGTTCGACGTCATCTTATGGAGCTTGGAATAACGGAGGGAAGCAAACTCATACTGCTTTCTTCTTCGGGCGGAAACGTCATCGTAATCGTAAAAGAGGGCAGATTGTGTCTCGATAGAAGCATTGCGGGAAAAATACTCGTAGCATAAACGAAATTTTTAAGTATAAGGAGTAGGTATGTCGAAAACACTGAATGAATTTACTGTGGGCGAAAGCGGAAAAATAATTGCCGTCGGCGGCGAAGGACGAGTGCGGCGCAGATTGTTTGACATGGGCGTGACGCCCGGAGCGGAAGTGAAGCTGCGTAAAAAAGCGCCTCTCGGCGACCCTATAGAGGTCACGCTGCGCGGCTACGAGTTGACGCTCAGAAAGGACGAAGCCGCGCTGGTGGAAACCGAATAGACGGAAATACGAAATCAAAAGGAGGTATAAATAAGGAATGAAAACATTTGCACTTGCCGGCAATCCGAACTGCGGGAAAACGACGCTGTTTAACGCTCTTACGGGAAGTACGGCTCATGTTGGAAATTGGCCTGGCGTCACCGTCGACAAGCGCGAGGGCGTCTATAAGGGCGGAGCGGAACACGTCTCGATAGTGGACTTGCCGGGTATTTACTCGCTTTCGCCGTATACTCCCGAAGAGGTCATATCGAGGAATTACATTCTCGACGGAAAGCCCGACGGCATAATAAACATAATCGACGCGACCAATCTCGAGCGCAATCTCTATCTTACGACGCAACTTCTAGAGATAGACGTGCCCATTATAGTTGCCCTAAATATGATGGACGAAGTCGAAAAATCTGGCGACAAAATCGATGTCGCGGCACTCGAAAGAGAACTCGGCGTGCCTGTAGTCGCCGTTTCCGCTCTTAAAGGGACGGGAATCAAGGAGCTCATGAAACGGGCGGCGGCTTTATCGGAACGCGAGGGAAAAAGCGTTCTGTCGGGAGCATTCGACGAAAAAATCACGCAGGCAAAAGAGTTTTTTGCGGGCGCGGGAATAAGCTCTCCGCTGTTCCATGCGGTCAAGCTACTCGAAAACGACGAGCTCGAACTCGAGCACAAGGGCGCAAAAGAAGCGCAGGCGCGCATAACGGCGGGCGAGGATATGGAAGCCGCGATCGCCGACGAGAGATATAAGTATATTTCGTCGCACTTTTCTGCGTCGAAACAGAAAGGAAAACGCGAGGCGATCACGAAGTCGGACAAAATAGATAAAGTACTGACTCACAGGGTGTGGGCGATACCAATATTCGTAGTCATTCTATTTGCGATTTTCCACGTCACGTTTTCCGAAGATTTTCTGTACATAGGCGCGTGGGCGTCGCTCGGAGGCGGATTGCCTGCCGTGGGCGAGCTCGGACTTTCCGAGGGAATGGAGACCTTTGTAGGCATATTCTACGACGGCTCGGTGTTTTCGCCGGGCGTGATACTGTTCAACGCGTTCGATACACTGTTTGGACTCATACAGGGCGCAGTCGGCGAGGCGATAACGACCGAATGGCTGTCGGGACTTGTTGCGGACGGCGTGCTCGGCGGACTGTTTGCGGTGCTCGGATTCTTGCCGCAGATACTCATGCTGTTCATGTGGTTTTCCATACTCGAGGACAGCGGCTACATGGCGCGTATAGCCTTCGTGCTCGACAGGATATTCCGTCGGTTCGGGCTTTCGGGACGTTCGTTTATGCCGATGATAATGGGCTTCGGTTGCAGCGTGCCCGCCATGGTCAACACTCGTACGCTTGCCGACGAAAAGGAGAGAATCGCGACTGTGCGCGTGATCCCGTTCTTCTCGTGCGGCGCAAAGCTTCCGATACTTACGGCTATTGCCGGCGGCATCGTGCAATTCTTCGGGATAGGCAATGCCGATCTCATAACCTACGGAATGTATCTTCTCGGTATCTGCACGGCAATAATCTGCGTGCTTCTTATGAGAAACACGTCCTTGAAGGGCGAGACTCCGCCTTTCATAATGGAGCTTCCCGCATATCATATGCCGAGTTTCAAAAACCTCATGCTTCACCTATGGGATAAGACGAAGCACTTTGTAAAAAAAGCGTTCACGATAATTTTTGTCTCGACCGTAATAATTTGGCTTCTTTCGCACTTGAGTTTCGATTGGCGTTATCTTCCCGATGAGGAGATGAACAGATCTATACTCGCTTCGCTCGGTATGCTTATCCAGCCGATTTTCACGCCGCTCGGTTTCGGTTCGCAACTCGGCGTGTACGGGTGGGTATTCGCGGTGGCGGCGCTCACGGGACTTGTGGCGAAGGAGAACGTAATCGCGACGTTCGGTACTCTCGGCGCTTGCCTTATTGCAATGGGCGCCAACGTAGGAGGCGTTATGCCCGACGTACTTTTAGGCGACGAAGAAGGAATAACGAGCGTTATCGCAATGATAACGGCAACGGGCATTACCGTACCCGGTCTGCTTGCTTTCATAGCCTTCAACATGACGACGGTGCCGTGCTTTGCGGCTTGCGCTACGGCAAAAGCCGAACTTAAAAAAGGCACTTTTTATAGGACTGCTCTGTTTTGGATAGTTTCGAGCTTTGCGATAAGCGCCGCGGTATATACTTTAGGCTCGTGGTGGTGGACGTCGTTCCTTTGGGCGGCGGTCATAGCCGTGGCGACGACGATAATAGTGCTTAAAAATCTCGGCATAATAAAACCGTTGAGGCGCAGAAAAAAGGAGGCGACGAAATGAGCGGCTTGGAAATTGCGCTTGCAGTCATTGTCGCGGCGGCCTTTTTGACGGCGCTCGGACTTATCATATACAAAAAACTATCGGGCAAGAGCGGCTCGTGCGACTGCGGCGGATCGTGCTCCGGTTGCCCGCACGCTTGCAAGAAAAAAAATAAGGACAATAAAAGCGTTTAAAATTAAATTCCGTATAAAAACACCTTCCGTAAGACTGTCTCGGACGGTGTTTTAAGTATTATCCTTTTGAGACTTAGGTAAGACCGGCGCTATCTTCTTGTACGGAGGATCTCTGCGAGAGTATTCACGAGTTCGCCGACGTCAAGCGGCTTTGTGAGGTGCGCGTCCATTCCCGCCGCAATGGATTCGCGCTTGTCGCTCTCGTAGGCGTTTGCGGAAAGAGCGACAATGGGTATTTTTGCAAGGGCGGGATTGTCTATCGAGCGTATTGCGCGCGTCGCCTCCCGTCCGTCCATGACGGGCATCTGTATATCCATAAGAATCAGAGTATATTCGTCGGGAAGCGCGTTTTGCATTTTTTCCACGGCGACTTTGCCGTCCGGTGCGGAATCGACGATCACTCCGAGTTCCTTTAAAATTTCGGTTTCGATTTCGAGATTTATTTCGTTATCCTCGACGACGAGTATGCGCTTGCCTGCGATAAGTTTATAAGGATCGTCGCTGTTTTCCCGCAATTTGCATGAAGTTCCGCAAAGCTTGAGTCCCAACGTCACCGTAAACGTACTGCCTTTTCCGACTTCGCTTTCGACAGTCACGTCGCCGCCCATGAGCTCAGTGAGATGTTTGGCTATCGTAAGCCCGAGACCGGTGCCGTACATACCGCTGAAAGTCGTGTTGCTTTCTCTTTCGAACGGCTCGAATATGCGTGGCAGAGTTTCCTTGCCTATGCCTATGCCGTCGTCCTTTACCGTGAACATAAACGTAGAGATGTCGTTTGACGAGCTTTCCAGCTCTCGCACTGCGATTTCCACGTTTCCTTTGCTGTTCGTATATTGTACGGCGTTACCGGTAAGATGGACGAGCAACTGTTTGATCTTTTCGGCATCGCATATTACGTCGGCATGGCGAACCTCGGATGTATCGAGCGTAACGCGAATATCTTTCTTTTCCGCTTGGTGAACAGTCCAATGGTATATTTCGTTTGCCGTATCGATTATGTTTCCGATCTTTTCGTCGATGTGAAGATCTTGCGTTTCTATGTATGAGAGTTCGAGTACCTTGTCTACAAGCTCGAGTATCTGCTTGCTTGCGACATCTATCTTGTCGAGATATTTACGCACCGATTTTTCGTTTCCCGCATTCTTCGACGCAAGCGCGGCATAACCGAATATAGCGTTGAGCGGGGTGCGCATATCGTGCGACATGTTGGACATAAAGCGGTTTTTGGCCACGTTTGCCACTCGTGCGGTGTTTAATGCGTCTTTTAAAAGCTGTTTCTGCTTGATCTCGCGCAGAAGCTCTTCCTCTATGTTGCGGTATCCCATTACTATCTGCGAAATTCCGTCGTCGCTGCCGACGTTGACGATACGCAACTGTATGTATTGCGTTTTGCCTTCTTTTACGCAACGATAGTTTAGGTAGTAAGTTTTTTCGTTTTCGAGCTTTTTGCGAATATAGTTCGCGGAGGTGCGCTCCGCCACCATGGTTTTGTCCTCGGGGTGGACCCATGTCTTTACATAGTCGTCGAGGAACCAACCGAGAGGACGTTCCTGCAACTTCTTTTCGAACTGCTTTTCGAGTCTTTCGCTGAGACGATAGGGCAGAACTATGTCGGTATCCATATTCGCATACAGAATGGAGTCGTAATTTACGCTTAATCCCTCGATGACTTCGAGCCTTTGCAAGTGTTCCTGACGTATGAGCTTGCGCTCCTTGTCATACTCTTGAATAAGGCTTTTGAGGCGTTGTTCCTTTTCGAGCCTTTCGTTTAAAAGAGCCGTACGCTCCGACTGACGCCGCGCGATCTTTTCGGTAGCGTCGCTTATAAACACATAATAGACGTCGCCGGTCTTGTCGCAACGTATATAATGTCCGTAATCTTCCACCCAATGTATGACGCCGTTTTTATCTGTTATGCGGTATTCGACATAATCGAGGTCATCTTTGTTGTTTTCTATTTGTTCGGCAATGCTGCGCTCGACTTCTTCGAGGTCGTCCGGGTGAACCATGCCGCGGAAAGAGCCTTTTGTTAGCGAGTCGAATTCTTCGTGCGTATCGCATTTAAAGATGTTCATGAGCGCTTTGTTGGCGTAAATGATCTTTTCTTCTTCGTCTGCGCGGTAGATAAGAAAACCGCCCGGTATTTCATCGATAAATTTCTTTATTTGGAAGGCGGTGTCCATGTACTGCGCGCCGAGCGCGGAGCACAGCTGCTTTTGCTGTTCTTCAAAAGTTTCGGGGTCGGCGGACAAACTCAACAGCGTGAGCAGGTGTTCGACTATGCTTGGTTGAATGCCGTGATTGTTCATCGTCAGACTCCGTGAAAAAGTTGTAAAAAGCAATTACGAAAAAAAGTATAGCACATGAGTCAGCTTTTGTCAATCCCGAGGCAATAAAATTCAATTTTCGATTCCGTAAATTTTTACAGCTTTTTCTCTGCCGCATATACGAAAAAGTTCGCGATCGGCAGTTCGGCAGTCGATGTGCATTATGAGACGTAAACTGTCCGTATTTTGACATAAACGGTTTAAATAGAGCGTTAATTTGAAAAAATAGGTACTTGACAAACGCGCGGAAAAGTGGTAAAATATAACCGTGGCATGATACCGTATGATACGGGCGGCTGATCGAAAAATTAACGGGGACGAATGATGCGCGGTTTTCGTGAAGCGTCAGGCGTCTCGGGAATTTTTTTTGTTGCCCCGAATCCGAGCGGCTTTGCCGTCGAAATCAAAATTTATTCAGAGGTGGACTTTTTATATGAGCAAAGAATTAAAGTACGCAGAGCTGATCGGGAAGATGACGCTTGAGGAAAAGGCGTCGCTTACTTCGGGCAAGGATTTCTGGCAGTCGATGGATATTAAACGCGACGACATCGACATACCCAATATGTTCCTTGCGGACGGACCTCACGGCATACGCCGTCAGGTAGCCGCCGCCGATCATCTCGGACTTAACCCCAGCGCAAACGCTACTTGTTTTCCGACTGCCGTCACTATGGCTAACAGTTGGAACGACGAGCTCGGCGAAGAAATGGCTAAATGTCTCGGCAAAGAAGCGGTTTCGCAGGATGTAAACGTCCTATTGGGGCCCGGCACGAATATGAAGCGCAACCCCCGTTGCGGCAGAAACTTCGAATACTTTTCCGAAGATCCGTATCTTGCCGGAAAAATGGCGTCCGCTTATTCGCGCGGAATCCAAAGCAACGGCATATCTGCGTGCGTAAAGCACTTTGCCGCAAACAATCAGGAAGAAGGCCGCATGACTATGGACTCGGTCATGGACGAGAGAACTCTCCGCGAAATATATCTGCCTGCTTTCGAAATGGCGGTCAAGGACGGCGGCGTGCGCACGATTATGTCCGCATATAACCTCATAAACGGCGTATATGCGAACGAGAGCGAACATCTTTTGAAAGAGATCCTGCGCGACGATTGGGGCTTTAAGGGCGTAATAGTTACGGACTGGGGCGGCGACAACGACAGAATCGCCGGACTCAAGGCGGGCAACGAGCTGGAAATGCCTACGACGGGCGGCGAAACAAACGAGGATATTGTCAAGGCCGTACAAAACGAACCCGAACTCGAGGACGTACTCGACGAGTGCATCGACAGATTGCTCGATCTTATTTTCACGACGAACGCCGCTCTTAAAAATGCGAAAGCCGAACTCGGAGACGACGCGGAAAAAGCAAAAGTCGAGCACGAACGGATGGTCGAAGCTCACCACGAAATGGCGGTAAAAGCTGCCGAAGAAGCAATGGTTCTTTTGAAGAACGAAGGCGGCGCTCTGCCCTTAAAAGAGAACGAAAAGGTTGCCGTCGTCGGCGACTTTGCGGCGATTCCCCGCTATCAGGGCGCAGGTTCGTCGCTCGTCAATCCGACGAGGCTCGACAAAACTCTCGACGTCATAAAGGATTACGGATTCGAATATGTGGGATACGAAAAAGGATTCGACAGATACGGCAAGAAGAAAAAGGGGCTTATCAAAAAGGCAGTCAAGCTTGCGAATAGAGCGGACACCGTGCTTGCATATATCGGTCTCGACGAGATAACCGAATCGGAAGGTCTCGACAGGGCGAATATCTTCCTTCCGCAAAACCAGATAGATTTCCTTGCCGCGCTTAAGAAGACGGGCAAGAAAGTGGTCGCCGTGCTCAGCTGCGGAAGCGCGGTCGAAGTCACTTTCGACGACAGCTGCGACGCGCTCTTGTATGCGGCGCTCAGCGGTCAGGGCGGAGCGAAAGCCATTCTGAACGTCCTTACGGGCAAAGTCAATCCGAGCGGCAAGCTTTCCGAAAGCTATCCCATTCAATATTCGGATTGTCCGTCCGCTTCGCATTTCCCGGGCGAATTCCGTACAGTCGAGTATCGCGAGGGGCTTTACATAGGCTATCGTTACTATGATACGGCAAATGTTCCCGTCAAGTATCCGTTCGGCTTCGGTCTTTCGTATACGTCTTTCGAATATTCGGACGTGAAAGCCGACAAGAACGGAGTGAAGTTTACGATCAAGAATACGGGCGAAGTTTTGGGTAAGGAAGTCGCTCAGCTCTATATAGGCAAGAAAGACGGTGAAGTGTTCCGTCCGAAGAAGGAGCTTAAGGGCTTTAAAAAGGTTGAGCTTGCGCCGGGAGAGAGTAAGGAAATCGTAATACCTTTCGACGAGTACACGTTCCGCTATTTCAACGTAGAGACGAACAAGTGGGAAATAGAGGGCGGCAAGTACGAAGTCTACGTCGCTGCTTCCGTAGAGGACGTAAGACTCGAGACGAGCGTAGAGATCGCAGGCACGAACGCAAAGTGCCCGTATAATAAGGATGCTCTGCCGTCGTATTACAGCGGTAACGTCGCAAACGTAGAGGCAGGCGAATTTGAAACGCTTATTGCGCGTCCCATACCCGATCCCAAGACGGGACTCAATTTCTACAAGAAAAAGAGAATACACGTCGATTACAATACGACGATAAAGGAGCTCAAGTATTCTCGCCGCTGGGTGGGCAGACTGTTTGCGGGAGCGATCAATTTCGCGATCGGCTTCATGCGCGGCATAGGCAAGCGCACAATGGCGAACACGCTTATAATGGGCGTTCTCAACCAGCCCATGCGCGGACTTTCCCGTATGACGGGCGGAGCGTTAAACTTCCCGCAACTCGACGGTCTTATAGAAATGTTCAACGGTCATTTCTGGAAGGGTTTGCATCACTTCCTCAAAGCGGGCAGAGCTCGCAAGCGAGCGGCGAAGGCAAAACAAAAGGCTGCGAAAGCGGCGGCAAAGGCTGCGGCGGAAAAGCAGTGACAGATCGTCTATAACAGGCAATAAAACAACCCCGTTTTTACAAACGGGGTTTTCGTATGTCGTTTGAGTCTGCCGTGAAGGAAAATATGTCTAATCGAACAGAGGAGAGGACATATAGCGGTCGCCGCCGTCGGGAAAGAGGGCGACTATGTTTTTACCGCGGTTCTCTTCCTTTTTTGCAAGTAGAATTGCGGCGTGCAGAGCCGCTCCCGAGGAGATACCTATCGTTAAGCCTTCGGTTCTGCCGAAAGTTTTTGCGGCGGAATATGCTTCGTCGTCGGAAACCGCGATCACTTCGTCTAAAACCTTTGTGTCGAGAATTTCGGGGACGAAACCCGCGCCTATGCCTTGGATACCGTGTGCGCCCGATATGCCGCCCGAAAGCACGGGAGAGGAGGCGGGCTCGACTGCGACGACTTTGACGCCGGAGATCTTTTCTTTCAAAAACCTTCCTATTCCCGTAACGGTTCCGCCCGTTCCGACGCCTGCGACGAATATGTCTATATTTCCGCCGAGCGCGTCGAATATTTCCGGCGCGGTATTTTCGTAGTGAGCTTGGGGATTCGCGGCATTCGTAAACTGTCCGAGGACCACGGCGTTTTTGAGTTCTTTCTTCAAAACTTCCGCTTTGTCGATCGAGCCTTGCATTCCTTGTTTGCCGTCCGTCAGCATAATTTCCGCGCCGTATGCTTTCATGAGTTTTCGCCTTTCTTCCGACATCGTGTCGGGCATTACGACGACGACCTTGTATCCGCGAGCCGCTCCGACTGCGGCAAGTCCGATGCCCGTATTGCCGCTTGTTGGCTCTATTATAGTCGAGCCTTTTTTGAGGAGACCGCGCTTTTCCGCGTCGTCTATCATGCTTAACGCTACGCGATCCTTGACCGAGCCGGCGGGATTAAAGCACTCGAGCTTGGCGTATACCGCCGAGACGAGCGAAAAATGTTTTTCGGTATTATTAAGGCGAAGCAGCGGCGTGTTCCCGATAAGCTGCTGTGCACTGTTGAAAATTTTCATGGTCATTCGATGTCTCCGAATGCGCATTGGCGCAACGAACGTGTTTTTGGGCTTATTCGCTGCGCAGAGCGTCCACCGGATCTTTCTTTGCCGCGAGTCTTGCGGGGATAAGACCCGACACAAGTGTGAGAGCGATGCTTATCGCTATCATTATGAGCGCCGTAGGTATGGAAAGCGCGACAATAGAGTATATGCCGAACGCCGTGCCTATGCAGAGATTGACTATGCCCTCTATTATATATGTTATGGCTATGCCGACAAGTCCCGAAATCAATCCTATTATAAACGTCTCTGCATTAAAGAGCCGCGATACGTCTCCTTTTCTGCCGCCCAGCGAACGTATGACGCCTATTTCCTTTACGCGTTCTATGACGGAAACATAGGTTATGATTGCGATCATGACGGTCGAGACGACGAGCGAAAGCGCCGTAAACGCAACAAGCGCGATCGAGACTATATTTATCATATCGCTTATCATGGAAATGATTATGGAAAGATTGTCCGTATAGGTGACGTCGCTTCTGTTTGCCGAAAGCGTTATGCCTCCGACGGTCATTTCATACTTGTTGCCGTTTTCGTCCTTTGCGTTCCACAAATCGAGATATTTCGTTACTTCGTCCTTAAGTTCGAAATCGACGGGGTAGACGCTTATTCGGTTGGGTAGGGTTGCGCCGCCGGCTTGCCTCAAAGTAAACGTATGAACGTCCGCATACGGTAAGTTCATCATCGAGCCGAGAATTGCCGCCATAGAGGAATTGCTTCCGATAAAGCCGACGTTGCCCGTATGCCAATAGTCTTCGGGAGAAAGATCGGCGCCGTCCCAATAAAAGTCGAATCGGTAAGTTATGCCGTACGGAAACTCCGCCATTTCGTCCGTTCCGGGAATCGCCGTCTGATAGTATCCGCTCGTTATGGTCTTTTCTCTGTCTTCGGGCAGGTTGTTTATATACTCTGCTATTTCCGAAGCTCTGCCGCTTTCGAGCACTTCTTCCGTGAACGCCGTCGTATAGTAAAAGCCGCTCGAGAGACAGCCGTACGACGTGCCGGATTTCGGCTTGAGAATCGCCGTAATAGTCAGTTCTTTGCCGTCCTCCCATGTTTCGCCGCTCTCTATTTTATGGTTGTAATCGAACGGGTACTGCGCTTGAGGGCGTAAGGACGTCCCCGGGTTTTTCGTATACACGACGTCATTCGGATACCAGGTGAATTTTTTGTTGAGAAGTTCCTCGTAGGTGAACTGTTTTATGTCGGAGATATTTTCGTCTACGAGGTCGTCGCGCCCCGCCGCTCTGTACACCGCGTTGAAGAATTCGCTTTGAGAATAATATCCGAGCTGCGCGAGAGTGAGATCGGAAAGTTCGTGGTCGCCGTTCACGACTATCATTATTTCGTTTGATTTTGTCGGAAGATGTCCGCCGTCGTTCAGAATGTCGTATTGCGAAAGCACGAAGTCGGTGTTGTTGGGCATTTGCGAAAAACCTGTCGCAAACGACGTTATCATCGACGAATAGTCTTTGTAATCGGTCTGTTCGAGCAGAGCCGTATATATCTGCCGACCTGCCGTCAGAGACATTATCTGCTCGCCGGTTTCGCCGTTTTTATCGGTGAAGTGGAAGTCTGTGAACAGGTTGTTCGACATCGCTACGCCGTAGTAGGGGACTATAGCCGAATAGTATTCTTTCGGCATGGCGTTTACGAAATCTATGTATTCTTGCGTGATTTCGTTTGAGATAGTCATCGTTTCGGCGCTGTCTGCGCGCGAGACGAGATATTCTATTACGGAACTTACGTTTATTTTCCCGTCCTCTATGGCGATTTTGGAGGCCTCCGCTTGTTCGCCCATAGTCATTGCCGACATTACGGAGCTTAGATCCAGCGCCTCTTCGCTTATCGTAATGGGATTGCCCGACAGCATATCGTCTTGCATATCGCTTATATATCCGAGCACGCCGCTGCGAACCGCAAGGACAGTGGCGACGCCTATTATGCCTATGCTTCCGGCGAGGCAGACCATAAGCGTGCGCTTGAATTTCGAACGGAGATTTCTCGCGGACAGCCTGAAAGCCTGCCAAAAGGAGAGCTTCGATTTCTTGGATATTTCCTTGTGCTTGCGGGTTTCTTCGTCTTCGGGTTTTGAAGCGTAAGGATCGGAATCCGAAACTATATTGCCGTCGAGAAGTTTGACTATACGCGTAGAATACTTCTCGGCGATTTCGGGATTGTGCGTTACCATTATGACGAGTCGTTCTTTTGCGATTTCTTTTATGAGCTCCATTATTTGTACGGAGGTCGTAGTGTCGAGCGCGCCCGTGGGCTCGTCGGCAAGGAGGATCTCCGGCTCGTTTACGAGCGCGCGTGCAATCGCCACGCGCTGACATTGCCCGCCCGAGAGCTGATTGGGTTTTTTATTGTACTGACCTTTAAGTCCTACTTTGTCGAGAGCGTCTTTTGCCTTTGCAATACGCGCCGCTTTGTCTATGCCCGAAATGGTGAGCGCAAGCTCTACGTTTTCGAGAACGGTCTGGTGGGGTATCAAGTTGTAGCTTTGAAAGATAAAGCCTATGCGGTGATTTCGGTAGGTGTCCCAGTCTCTGTCCTTGAATGATTTCGTGCTCACGCCGTCTATATAGAGGTCGCCGTCCGTATAGTGGTCCAGTCCGCCGATTATGTTCAAAAGCGTCGTTTTTCCGCAGCCGCTCGGACCGAGTATCGAGACGAATTCATTTGCCCGAAATTCAATGTCTAACCCTTTCAAAGCGTGGACGGTTTCGTTTGATGTGACGTAATCTTTTTTTATAGATTGCAGCTTGAGCATTTTTTGCCTCCTCTTGCCAAGGTCGCGTAAATATTTACGCAGTTTAATTGATTATTATTATATTATCTTTAGAGAATAATGTCAAAGAAAAGGAATTGTTTTTATGTGAATTGTTTGTGAAAAAACGTAAAAACAGCCGTAGTTCGATTGAAGTCAAACTACGGCTGTTTTCTCCGCAAAGCGGAGTTCGGTTCCTTATCTACTTAAAGTTACTTGTTGAACTCGAAGTGGTTGTTGGAACTCTGCGTCGGAGGCATTCTGTCGCCCTTGCTTACATGGACAGTGCCGACAATGCGACCGTTGGAAGATACTACGTTGTACTCGCCGGTCTTGGGCGCAATTTCACCCGAATTGAGCTTTTCCATTTCAATTTCCTCCTTGTACTCATATTATTTATCGTTTCGTGCCGTTTTATGCAAGCATTATAGATACTGTTTTTTTATTTTCCTCGGTTTTTTTGTTTGCTTATTGCGCACAAAAGTAGTATACTACGGGTGCAAAACAATCAAAGGAACGATATATCATGATAACCGTAATCGGGCTGGGCGCTAAAGCCGACGAGCTTACATTCGAGGCGAAAAAAGCTATTTCCGACGCAGCGACGGTTGCCGTCAAGACTTTTAAGACGGCGGCGTGCAAGGCGGTCGGCGCAAGCGTATCAATGGACGAAATCTTCGACGAGAGCGATAATTTCGACAGTTTGGACGAGACTGTCGCAAACAAGCTCCTAAAGCTCGAAAAGAGCGGCGACGTAGTTTACTGCACTGACGGCGACGGAATAAGCGACGGGGTTTTTCGCGTGCTCGAAGCGGCGGGGAAGGACGTAAAGCTTGTGCGCGGTGTGAGCGGCGGTATAAGGCGTGCGTGCGACGCCCGGCTTACTATGACGGCTTACGGAGCAATGGACGCGCGTCCGTACATAGACGGAGGCGTTGCGGTAGAGATCACGGAGATAGGGGACGCGTTTCTTGCGGGCGAAGTGAAGCTCTATCTTTTGGAATACTTCGCGCCCGAAACGAAAGTATATTTTTCTTCTTGCGGCAAGACTTCGGAGATTTCTCTCGAGGAACTCGACAGGCAGAAGAAGTATTCGTTCGACGCCTGTCTTTTTATAGAGGGAGATCGCTCGCTTGATAAGGCGCGCTACACTTTTGCCGATCTGATGCGCATAATGGCGAGACTCACCGCGCCCGACGGTTGTCCGTGGGACAAAGCTCAGACGCACGAGAGCATACGCACCAATCTCATAGAAGAGGCCTATGAGGCGGTCGACGCGATAGATTCGGGCGATACGGACGCCATGCGCGAAGAGATAGGCGACGTGCTTTTGCAAGCGGTATTTCATTGCGATATGGCGGCGCGTACGGGAGAGTTTACGACGGGCGACGTAATAAGCGAACTTTGCGGCAAGCTGTATTCGCGGCACACGCATATATTCGGCAAAGACAGGGCGGGCGATTCCTCGGAAGCTTTGAAGTTCTGGGAAAACGCAAAAGCAGTGGAAAAGAGTTATACGAGTCTTTACGACATTCTGACGAGACTGCCTAAAGGCTTTCCCTCTCTTTTGCGCGCGCAAAAGGCGTACAAGAAAGCCCTTAAGGCGGGCAGAGCGGAAAAAACCGAAGAGCAAACAAACGAAACGGAGTTGGGGAATAAATTGTTCGAACTCGTGCGCTTGGCTTCCGCAAACGGCATAGATGCGGAAACCGCGCTCAATAAAAAAATTTGCGAATATATAGAGGGCTTTAAGGACTGATGTCCGCGTATGTTCACAAACTCGATATAGGCGGAGTCGTGCTCGAAAACAACTTGGTGCTTGCGCCGCTTGCGGGCTTTACCGACGTCGCATTTCGCAAACTGTGCAAGGAAAGCGGAGTGGGACTCACCGTTACGGAAATGGTCAGCGTAAACGGACTAAAGTACGGCAGCGACAAGACGGAAAGTCTTTTAAGAAGAGTCAGACGCGAGAAGCCTTGCGCCGTTCAGCTTTTCGGCAGCGATCCCGAAGTTTTCAGACTCGTGCTGACGGAAAGAGAATGTCTTGCGGATTTTGAAATAGTCGACATAAATATGGGCTGTCCCATGCCGAAAGTCACCAAGCTCGGCGCGGGGAGCGCGCTTTTATCGGATAAAGTTCGCGCCGCGGAAATAGTCCGCGCCGCCTGCGAAGCCGCCCGCCGACCCGTGACCGTCAAAATGCGCCTCGGGATAGATAACGGCGATTCCGCCGAGGAATTTGCGAAATGTCTCGAAAATGCGGGCGCGGCGGCGATAGCCGTCCACGGCAGAACGGTGAGGCAGCTCTACGGCGGAAAAGCGGATTGGCAGGCGATTGCGCGGATTAAATGCGCTGCGAGCGTTCCCGTCATAGGCAACGGCGATGTAGCCGACGCGGCGACATTCGCTTTGCGTGTAAAAGAAAGCGGCGTAGACGGCATTATGATAGGTCGCGGCGCGCTTGGTAAACCGTGGCTTTTTAAGGAAATTATCTGCGGAGAAAGAGAGGACGCAGTCGAAACCGCGATAAGGCATATAGATTATATGACGGAATACTTTTCGGACGAATATGCGACGAAAGCCTTCCGAAAGCACATAGCCTACTATCTGAAAGGAAGGACGGACAGCCGCTCGCTTAAAGTCGCGCTTCAGAGCGCAGAGTGCGCCGAAGAGATGAAAACTCTTTTGAAGGAAGGATTGAAGGAAAGAGGTTAGAACGATGGACTATACGTTTTTGCTCGAGCTTGCTCTGATATTGATATTTACAAAAGTTTTCGGTATTCTCATGAAAAAATTGGGACTGCCGCAGGTCGTCGGCGCGATAATCGCGGGCTTGCTTCTCGGCGGCGCGATCTGGTCTCCGCTTACGGGCGGAAAGTTCGTACCCGTTTCGACGTCGGACGCGCTTACGGTAATCGCGGAAATAGGCGTAGTTATGATAATGTTTTCCGCGGGACTCGAAACCGATTTAAAGGAACTTAAAAGCACGGGTCCCGTCGCGATGCTCATAGCCATGTTCGGCGTCTTGGTGCCGCTCGGACTCGGTTTTCTCATCGCTATGCCGTTTTTCGGAACAAGCGACATACACGGCGTGCTCGCGTGCGTGTTTGTCGGCGTAATAATTACGGCTACCAGCGTATCCATAACCGTCGAAACGCTTAAGGAGCTGGGAAAGCTCAAGGGCAAGGTGGGAACGGCTATTCTTTCCGCCGCCATTATAGACGACGTAATAGGCATAATAATTCTCACTGTGGTAATGGGACTCAAAAATCCGTCGTCGGGCGGCGCAGGCGCGGCTGCGATCGATACTATAGTAAAGACCGTGCTCTTTTTCGTAGTTGCGATAGGAGCGGGACTCATGCTCAACCGCCTATTTAAGTGGTTGGTCAAAAAGTATCCGCACCGCAGACGAGTGCCAATAATGGGACTTGCCGTCTGCTTCATCTATGCGTATGTTGCCGAACATTTCTTCGGAATAGCCGATATTACGGGCGCGTACCTTGCCGGCATAATCCTTTCCAATCTTAAGGAGACGGGATATATAGAACATAAGGTCGACGTGGGTTCGTACATGATATTTTCGCCCGTGTTCTTTGCGTCTATAGGGATAAAGACAACTTTCGAGGGCATGACGCCGCAGGTGCTGTTGTTCGCTCTGCTTTTCGTGCTCGCAGGCATAGGCGGAAAGATAATAGGCTGCGGCGGTGCGGCGAAGATATGTAAATTTTCCGTAAAGGACTCGCTGAAGATCGGAGTAGGTATGATAGCCCGTGGCGAGGTCGCCCTAATAGTTGCTCAAAAGGGTATGGACAGCGGCGTTATCCCGCCTGTCTATCTGTCCGCCGTCATAGTGCTCGTAATAGTCTCTTCTCTTATCGCTCCCATACTTTTAAAGGTGTTGTTCAAATCGGACAGACAACTGCCGCTTACGGCTTGAAGAACGAATTTTCGTTTAACGGCTTTCGCTTTGCGAGAGCTTTTTTTTCGGTTTCGTTTGTTTGGCGCGCGAAAAAAAGCTTTACTTTCGGGGGGGGGAGCGTATAATAAGAATATAGTCGGTACATATTCAAGATAAAGTGCAATTCACGTTGTAAAACGACAATTGGCGTAGTGAATCCCGTTTTGCTCTGCAATTCGTGCTATAATGTTTTTTATAGGAGAACAGTATGTATAAGATCGCTATAGTCGAAGACGAATGGGAGTCGGCGGAAAATCTAACTTCGTGTTTTGAAAAGTACACGCAAGAGTACGGCGTGGATTTTAACATAACGCATTTCAAAAACGGGTTTAATTTTCTCGACGAATATACGCCGGATTACGACATCGTATTTATGGACGTGGATATGCCGCAGATGAACGGACTTAAGACTGCGAAAAAACTTCGCCTCATAGATACGTCGGTCGTGCTTGTGTTCGTCACGTTCCTTGCCAAATATGCGATAAACGGGTATGAAGTCGGTGCGCTCGACTACGTTTTAAAGCCCGTAAACTACAATACCTTCAAGATAAAAATAGAGCGTGCGATAGGAAGCTGCGCAAGTAAGTCGAGGGAGGAAGCGGTGCTTCCTACCGTGGGCGGCGCGGCGCGGATCGAGCTTTATAAATTAAACTACATAGAGATATCCGATCACGAAATCATCTATCATACTTCAAACGGCAATCTGCGCGCGTACGGTACGATGCGAGCCATAGAAAAATTGTTGCCCGAAAAGCAGTTCTGTAAGTGCAACAGGTGCTATCTCGTTAACCTTAGAAATGTTACGAGGATAGAGGGCAACACGGTTTGCGTTGGCGGCGAAAATCTTACCGTAAGTCGTCCGCGAAAGCAGGCGTTTGTCGATGCGCTTCACGAGTACAGCCTTTCTTATAAGAGTTGCGGCAAGAAGAATTGAAGCAAAATTCGATAAACGGGGGTATGTAGGTTGAGAGCGGAACTTCAAGATCTTTATATAAACATTATTTTCTTTGTATCTATATGGATAATAGCCGACAAGACGCCCAAGCGCAAATTGTTCGCATTGCGAGCGGCGCTTTGCTTCGTCGTGTTTTGCTTGGTGAGATATTTGATGTTTCATGTATTTATTGCGTCGCTGCCTATAGAAGTAAGGCGTTGGACTCAAATGCTCGGTTTCGTCGTGCTTATGGGTATGGCTACCGGCGTAACGCTTGTGTGTTATGAGTGCAACGTATGGACAGCGCTTTTTTGCGGAAGCACGAGCTATCTCACGCAGAACGTCTGCCAACGGCTTTATTCTATTTTAACGCGGCTTATATTCGAAAAGAGCAGTAATATTCTGTTCTCTCTCGTCATGATAGCCGTTATGGCGGTCGTGCTCGGCGTACTTTTTCTCTTGATAAAGAAGTTGCGGCTCGGTAAGATAGTAGTAGACAATAAATATCTTTTGGCGATTGTCCTTCTTATAATAGCAACCGCCGTAGTACTCGATCTCATTTCTCTTTGGGCGGTCAATGTAAGCGCTTTGGCTATGCGGCTGTGTACCTGGGTATACAGTACGGTCATAAGTTCGCTGATATTTGCCCTGCTCGTCAGTCTCGTGTCGGGACGCAGAACGAAGATGGAGCGCGATACGATCAAGTCGATGCTGAAAGAGGAAAGGGAACAGTACTACTTTGAAAAAGCAATGATAGACAAGGTGAACATTGCCTGTCACGACTTAAAGCATCAGATCTCGCACGGCGGCGGAGATATGTCCGATGAGCTTAAGGATAAGCTTCGCGAAGCGGTCGACGGCTATGACAGCAGTTTCGACACGGGCAACACCGCGCTCGACGTTATTCTCACGCGTAAAAATTTCCGTTGCAAGGACAGCGGGATAGAACTTACCTGCGCCGTCAACGGGGAGAGCCTTGCGTTTATGTCCGAAGTCGACGTATACTCTCTTTTCGGCAATATCCTCGACAATGCGATAGAAGCGGCGGAAAAGCTCGAGGATAAGGATAAGCGCGTAGTGTCATTGTCGCTTGAAAAGAAAGATTATTTTATTTATGTGCACGCGGAAAATTACTTTTCGGGCAAACTCACTTATTCGGGCGGTGTGCCGAGGACGACGAAGTCCGACGGCGGGCTGCACGGATACGGATTGAAAAGCATAAGAATGCTCGTCGATAAATACGGCGGCAGTACGAAGATAGACACGAAAGAGGATAGGTTCTTGCTCGACTTGATGTTCCCCGTATAAACAACGCGAATTGCGGGTTTTGCAACGTGAATTGCAAAACCCGTTTTGTTTACGAACGTAAACGGCAGATTACGTTAATTTGTGCAATTTCTCTTATATATATGGTAAACTGACTCGGAAAAAGGGCTTTACCCCCTTATTTCGAAAAAATATATATAAGGAGAAAAAGACATGGCAAAAGGCAAAAAGAAAGTCAAAGGCTTTCTGTCGGCGCTGCTCGCACTGACTATGTGCGGTTCGACGGTTGCATTCGCCGCTTGCGGTAACTCGGGTCCCTACATAGGCGAAGACGGTTACTGGTACGTCAACGGTGAGAAGACCGACGTTCTTGCGAAAGGCGAGAAGGGCGACAAGGGCGAAACCGGAGCTACAGGCGCTACGGGCGAGAAGGGCGATGCCGGCGAAAAAGGCGAGACGGGCGACAAGGGCGCTCAGGGTAACAAAGGCGACAAGGGTGAAACCGGCGACAAGGGTTCGACGGGCAAACCCGGTATCATATTGAACGGCGAGGGAGATCTTTACAAGGCTTCCGGAGCCATAACCGAGAAAGAGGGAGTAGTATCCCCCGTCGATAAGTTTGCCGACGGAAATCTTCCCTACGACGGCAAGTTCTATATGGACTATCCCGATCTTGCGACGGCGCAGAAAGCGGCTCACGAGCTTGCCGTGCAGGTTGCCGCGGAAGGCGACGTGCTTCTCAAAAACGAAGACGGCGCGCTCCCTCTTGCCGATACGGAGAGAAAAGTTACTCTTCTCGGCATACGCAATGCGAGAATGGTCCGCAGCGGTTTCGGTTCCGGCGCGGGCGGCGGCAGCGCGATAAGCACGCTTCTTGCCGACTCGATGGAAAGAGAGGGATTCAGCATTAACAGAAAGCTCCTTTCTCATTACACGAAGCAGATAGGTCTTATGGTCGAGGACAATATTTTGGAACTCAACCCGAACACTTACGGCGCTTCGCTTACGAGTACCTATGCTTCTTACAACGACGCGGCTGTCCTCGTGTTCTCCCGCACGGGCGCGGAAAACTTCGATATAGCTACGAACAGAGCTCCCGGCTATGCGGACGAGGACGCTCATAAACTTCAGCTTGACGACAACGAGCGGCTTCTCGTAAAGCACGCCAAGGAAAATTTCAAGAAAGTCATCGTCGTTATAAACAGCTCGAACATCATGCAGATCCCCGAGCTTAACGCTCCCAAATCGACCGAGTACGGCGTAGACGCCATTCTTTGGGTAGGCTCCGTAGGTCAAGACGGTACGGACGCAATAGCCAAGATCCTTACGGGCGAGGTCAATCCCTCGGGTCATACGGTAGATCTTTGGGAAAAGGATTTCAAAAAGTCTCCCACCTGGACGAACTTCGGCACGAATACTCAGAATAAAGTCGGTAACGAAAGACTCGACGCTGTTTATTACGATAAGGACGGCAACGTCTCCAAGTTTGCGGACGTAGAATACCGCGAGGGTATTTACTACGGATATAAGTATTACGAGACCCGTTACACCGATAACACGGATAAGGAGGAGGCATACGAAAACGTGCTTTATCCTTACGGATACGGACTATCGTACACTACTTTCGACTGGGTGCTCGACAATGTTTCCGCTACGGGCAACATAACGGGCGCAGACAGTCAGATAACCATGCGCGTGTGGGTAAAGAACAGCGGTTTGGTTCCCGGTAAAGACGTAGTTCAAGTATACTATTCGGCGCCTTACTTCGAGAACGGCATTGAAAAGGCGGCTGTCAACCTTGTCGGCTTCGGCAAGACCAAGCTTCTCCAACCCGGCGAGAGCGACGTCGTTACTATCACGTTCAATGCGCAGGATATGGCTTCCTACGATTGGAACGATGCAAACAGTAACGGTTTCAGCGGCTATGAACTCGAAGCCGGCGACTACAAAATAGTTGCGGCTCACAACTCTCACGAGGCTGCTCAGCTTGCCATGGGCGAAGCGGACGCGACGCTCAAAACCGATTACAAGACGGCCGACGGCACTACCTCGATGAGCAGAAAGGGCTTCTCGGTTACGAGAACGGTGGCTCAGGCTGCGGGCGATACTGCTACGAACGGCAAGACCGGTATCAATTGCGAGACCGACCTTGTAACGGGCAAGAAAATAGAAAACGTCTACTTTGCGGAAAAGGAAGACGGAACCAAAGTCGTAGAAGCGATTGCGGGTACGGATGGCAAGGATAATATCGCGGGGATCCTTTCTCACAACGACTTCCGTTCGGTAAACGCGTCCCTTACAAAAGGTATGATCAGCCGCAGCGACGAGGGCGGACTTAAACAGCCCGAACCCGCAAGCAAGGAAGATCGCACCCTTTCGGACGAGGTGCTCGCCGATTGGAATTCTCAGTCGCAGTACTTCAGCTACCAGGATAAGGAAACCGATCCTTGGTATGTAAAAGCGGCTCCTACGAGCTGGGATCAGGCTACCGACGGCACGAAAGCTCTTACGCTCACACTTGCGGACGTGGCGGGTCTCGACTATGTCGAATATGTGCTTAAAGACGGCGTGCCGACTCTTCCCGAAAATATGACGCAGGCGCAAAAAGATGCAAACGCGACGTGGGAACGGTTCATGAATCAGTTTACCTGGGAAGAGCTTTGCTCGCTTCCGTCGAACGCCAACAACATTATCGAAAGATTGGGTTCGATCAGCCTCGACAGAAACGGGAAACCTTCTTATAAATACGGCGATCCCGACGGTCCCATAAATGCCGGCGGCGTTCAGTTCCCTTCGAATCCCATACTTGCGGCTACATACAACACCGCTCTTGCGGAGGAAGAAGGCAGAATGGTCGGCAATCTTCTCGTGCTCAACGGCTCCGGCGGTTGGCGCGGAGCGGGCGCGGACATTCATCGCAGCCCGTTCAGCGGACGTAACTTCGAGTACTACAGCGAAGACGGCGTGACCTCCGGTATCATCGGCGCGGCAGTTACGAAGGGCGTAACCGAAAAGGGTATCATCGCTCACTTCAAGCACTTCTTCGGAAACGATCAGGAAGCATATCGTGCGGATTACGGCGGAGTATTCACTTGGGCTACCGAGCAGCAGATCCGCGAGCAGATGGCAAAACCGTTCGAGTACATAATCAAGTACGGCGGAACCATCGGTCTCATGAACTCGTTTAACAGAATAGGAAAATGGACGCAGTCCACGAACTTCGCAACGCACGAGCGTCTCCTTAACCAGGAATGGGATTTCAAAGGCTCCGTAGAAGGCGATATGTGGGCTAAGGAATTCGTTCCTCTCAACCTCGGCGTACGCGGAGGCGACGACGAACTTCTTACTTCCGACTCCGGCTATCCCGCAGGCGCGCTCGAGCGCGGCAAGTGGGACGCGACGAAAAAGACCGTCCTCGTAGCTAAGGACGCGGCGGAATACGAAAAGAACGGCGGATACCTTTCCGATAAGGGAGTAGGTACGCTCGAATCTCCCACGCATTACTTCAGCGTGAGAAAATGCGCGCAGCGTCTCCTTCAGACCATGGCGAACTCCGTTGTAAACCAGAACGGCTACGCACAGGTCGAGACCGTAAAATACACGCTTACGAAAGGCATTTACAATTCGATAGTTCTCGATATACCCGGCAAGACGAACGACGCTACGTTCACATTCAAGGACGACGTCGTATGGCCTAAGGGTATGACTTACAATGCTGAGACCGGTATTCTTTCGGGTATGCCCGAAGAAGACACGGCGGCAGACGTAGCCGGCACGTTCACTTGCGACGGTTGGATCACGAAGAACCCGAAGAACGTACTCTTCAAGTTCACCATCGAGACCGACCTTCTCTTCGGCACGACGGCTATAGCTAACGGCGGCGAAGTCAAAACGACGGCTGCGGCTCTTGCAAGCGGCGTAACCATTCAGGCTAATCAGCTTAAGTACGGCGCGCAGATAATGCTTGCCGGCAAGAACGCTTGGACGGGCGCGATAAGCATAAGCAACCAGAGAATAACGAACGCATACTGCTACGAAGGCAAGTGGTATCACCGCGACGAAGATAAATCGGCGGCAGACATCCTTACGCTCGGTCAGGTAATGCCGGGCGGATTCAGCGGAACCGAAGAGCAGCTTGCGGAACTCGACAACTATCATCTCTACGGCTTCGAAGTCGAGGGACTTCCCAACGGTCTTACCGCAACGAAGGTGGAAACCGACGAACTCGGCTGGATGGGCAAGGCAACCTATAAGGTAAACACTTCGCTTCAGCTTAAGGGTACGGTTGCGGCAGGCAAATATACGGTGACGGTAACTCTTAAAGCTCCGTATGTAAGCAAGTCTACGAACCCGTGGATGTCGCCGAACGACAGCGAGCTTAACTACACCGTGACCTTTACGATCGTGGTCGCTTAAAATCCGTAAATTTTCAAAACACAGTACAATAACACAGGGGATGCCTTGGGGTTTGACCCCGAGGCATTGCCTTATAATTCATCAAGCAACAACTCGTAACTCTTTTTGGAGGAATCATGAAAAAGATCAAAAAAATATTGGCTGCCGTACTTGCGTTGTGCCTTTCGCTCGCTTGTTTTGCGCTTGTTGCGTGCGGCGACGAACCGAGCGGAGAAAAGACGGTCAAGTCCGTAAAAGTGACGACTGCTCCCGCAAAGCTCGAGTATAATGTCGGCGACGAAATAGACTTTTCGGACGGAATCATAACCGTTACTTACGAAGACGGAACGACAGAGACCAAAAAGTTCACCGACGAAGGAGTGGAGATCTCCGAAGTCAATACGACTATAAACGACGACGGAGAAGACAGCGTGGAAAAAACCGTAACCGTGCGTTACGGCGGCAAGCGCGCAACTTTCAACATAACCGTATCTCACGCGATGCTCACGGTCACTTTCGATTACGGCTATGCCGGCGCTGCTTCTTCGACGGCGAAAATCAGAAAAGACGACAAGGCGGAAAAGCCGACCGATCCCGTTCGCGACGGTCATACGTTCGAAAATTGGTATTCGGATTCGACGCTTACCATGCCTTATAATTTCGACAATGCCGTGACCGAAAATACGACGGTATACGCAAAATGGCTGGAAAACGGCGCGACCTATTTCGACGTTACGTTTGACTATAACTATTCCGGTTCCGACAACCCCGCGCCTCAGAAGGTCAAGTCGGGAGAAAAGGCGACTAAGCTTGCCGTCGATCCCGAGCGTAAAAGCTATACTTTCGAGGGTTGGTTCGCGGATTCCGCGTGCAAGACCACGTTCTCATTCGACGCGGCGATAACAGCGGCGACCACCGTATATGCAAAGTGGACGAGAACGTCTGTCACCGTAGAAGAATATATGTTCGAGGCAGAAGATACCGACCTTGCCGGCAAAACCGGTCCCGGCTTCTCCGGTTCCGCTCCCGGCGTCGCAATGATCCAGACTTCGACGACGCTCGGCGCAAGCAACGATCGTTTTATAGGATATCAGTATAAGAGAGGCTGCTCTTTGGAGTTCCGTATCGTAAGCGATATGGCTGTCACAGACGCCAAGATCGTCCTGAGACTTTCCGCCGAAATGAGAGATTATTTGATGACTGCGGAAAATTACAAGGTAATGGTCAACGGTTCGTCGCTCGACTACAAGCCGATCGAGTTCAAAAACGTGCCCGTAGATACATCCGCAGGCAGCGATATAAAGGCTCTTCCTTTCGAGGATTTCGTCATAGCCGAGAACGTCAAGCTTAAGGAAGGCAACAACAACATAGTTTTGCAGACCGAAAACGATCATGCCATGGAGGGAACGACAATGGTTGCGGACGCTCCGCTGATCGACTGTTTGAAGATAACGACATCGGCGGTGCTTACCTGGTCGGCCAAACACGGACTCCCCAAGAAGAACTATTGATAGGGAGAGGAAGTTATGTTTAAAAAGATTTGGCAAAACAAGGGCTCGCGCGTTTGGGCGATCGTGTCCGTTGCCCTCATAGTGTTTTTCGTAACGGTTACGATACTCGCTTCCTGCGTAAAAGACTTTTTCGGGCTTTTGAACATGGTCATGCCGGGCGGCGGTCTGAGAGCGAAGTATGCCGACGGCGTGGAAGCCATTTATCTGTCCGATTACGACAGCAAAAAGGAAGTCTATGCGGCGGCTCGCGACATGAACCGAACTATTTGCGAGGAAGGCACTGTGCTTCTCAAAAACGAGGGGACGGCTCTGCCGCTCGCCGAGGGCGCAAAGATAAGCGTGTTCGGCAAGAACAGCGTAAACATCGCTTACGGCGGCTCGGGCTCGGGCGGCGCAAACACGTCGAACGTCATAGACCTCTATGCGGGACTTAAAGAAGTCGGCTTCGATTGCAATCCGACTCTCAAAAAATTCTACGAGGACGAGAAGGCTTCGGGCGCGGCAAGAAAGGGCAACAGCTCCGACCTCGACAGCGGCGATACCGTCATTCTTTCGACGGCGGAAACTCCGCAGAGTATGTACACGGACGCCGTAAAGGCGAGCTATGCGGGGCATAACGATGCGGCGCTCATAGTAATCACGCGAATCGGCGGCGAAGGCTTCGACATTCCGAGACTCATGACGGGAGCGACGGGCTACCGCAACGAAGACGATCATTTCCTTCAGCTCGACAAGAACGAGGAAGATCTCATAGCGGCTGTTTGCGAAGCGGGCTTCAAAAAAGTCGTGCTCGTTCTCAACACGGGCAACGCAATGGAGCTCGGCTTCTTAAAGGCGGACACCGAATATGTGACGAGCAAGGGCTACAAGATAAATCCCGATAAGATCGACGCGGCTCTTTGGATGGGCTTCCCCGGCGAAACGGGAACGCTCGCACTCGGAAAGATTCTCTGCGGCGACGTCAATCCGTCGGGAAAACTTGCCGACACCTATGCCGTAGACTTCAAAAAGGATCCGACCTGGTTCAACTTCGGCGACAACCGCATTACCGCGAAAGGCACGACTCCGGGCGGCGATCAGTATGTGTTCGATAAGAAACTCGACGTTCCGTACTATTTCGTGGACTACGAGGAAAGCGTCTATGTGGGCTATCGCTACTACGAGACGAGATTCGGCGGGGACGAGGCGGCGTATAAAAAGAACGTCGTATATCCGTTCGGTTACGGACTCTCGTACACGACTTTCGAATGGACGGTTTCGGACGACAGCAAGATCAAGGACGTAACAATCGAGAAGGGCAAGAAGTATACTCTCAAAGTGGACGTAAAGAATACGGGTACCGTAGCGGGCAAGGAAGTCGTTCAGCTTTACGGGCACTCTCCGTATATAGCGGGCGAAATCGAAAAGTCCGAGACGGTCCTACTTGACTTTGCCAAGACCGAATCGATCGAGCCCGGGCAGAGCGAAACGGTAACGCTCGAGTTCGATCCGTACTATCTCGCATCTTACGACTATACCGACGCGAATAAGAACGGCAAATCTACTTTCGAGCTTGACGCCGCGGACGATTACGCGCTTTATATCGGGGCAAATTCGCACGATAAAAAGTTCACCGTACCTTTCAAAGTCGCAAGCGACATCGTTTACGACAAAGATACCGTCACGGGCAAAAAAGCCGTGGAAAACCGTTATACGAATTGCGCCGACAAACGGTTCGATTCCGTAAACGATCACATGAAGCTGATGACCCGCGCCGATTTCGACGGAACATTCCCCGCAGCTCCCACCGAAGCGGAGCGAAAGGGCAGCAACGAATTGCTCGGTTGGCTTGCCGACAAGAACCACAATAATCCGACGAACTTCAAAGGACTCGATATGCCGTATTCCGAAGAGGACAACGGCTTGAAACTGCGCGATCTGCTCTATGACGAGGACGGCGAGTATATCGGCGTAGACGATAACGGCATACCTCACGCGGATTACGACGACGAGAGATGGGAGTTGCTTCTCGACCAGGCGTCCGTTTCGGAGATGAAAAACGTTTACGACAGAGCCAGCTATCTGATTCAAAATGCGGAGTCCGTCGGGCTTCCGATGATAAACTGCGCGGACGGTCCCGTAGGTTGGGCTTGCTTCATGGACAAGACGCGCTTCTATGACACTTGCTCGTATTGCGCCGAGACGCTGATAGCGACTACTTGGAGCAAAAAGGTCGCCGAGGACTTCGGAACGACGGTCGGAAACGAGGGGATAATCGGCAACGAAAAGGGCGACAAGATGCCTTATTCGGGTTGGTACGCTCCCGGCGCGAACATCCATCGTTCTCCTTTCGGAGGCAGAAACTTCGAATACTACAGTGAAGACGGAGTGCTTTCGGGCAAAATGGCTGCGGCTCAGATAAAGGGCTGCAATTCCAAAGGTGTATTTACGTTCATCAAGCATTTTGCCGTAAACGAACAGGAAACGCACCGTTCTATAAGCGGCGATTCCTCGTGGCTTTCCGAACAGTCTATGCGCGAGATTTATCTTCGTCCTTTCGAAATAGCCGTAAAAGAAGGCGGAAGCCGCGCCGTGATGACTTCGTTCAACCGCATAGGCACGCGTTGGACTGGCGGCGATTACAGACTTGTTACGGAGATACTCAGAAACGAATGGGGATTTAAAGGCACGGTACTGTGCGACTTCAACACGATACCCGCCTATATGAATTCCCGTCAGATGGCGTATGCGGGCGGCGATCTGAACCTTGCTACGCAACCCGAAAGTTGGTGCGACGAAGGCTCTGCCGCCGACGTGACCGTTATAAGACAGAACTTCAAGAACACGCTTTATGCCGTAGTAAATTCCAACGCTATGAACGGCGAAGTCATAGGTTACGGAATGCCTATATGGCAGATACTGTTTATCGTATTCGACTGCGTGCTTGCCGTCGGTCTCGGAGTGTGGGGCTTCTTCGCTGTGAGAAAGGCGCTTAATGCGGGAGTAGGAAAAGAGTCCGAAACAGAGTAAAAACATTTTATACCGAAACAAAGACGGCGCGAGACTCGAAAATTCGCGCCGTCTTTTCCCATGACCTAAATTTCTAAAATTTCGTCAGAACCTTTTAATTTAGTTGCCACATTGCGATTTGTCTGCTATAATTAGTACATGAACGTAAGCGAAGTTTTGGCTTTGAAAAGCAAAGCTCTTGCTTTTCTCGGCGACGCGGTGCACACGGCTTATGTGCGCGAAGTCATTTTAAGGCGTAGCGACATAGACGTAAACGAGCTTGTGCGCCTCGAAAATCGATATGTGTGCGCCAGAGCTCAAGCAAATATGTGCGAGGCTCTCGGGGGCGTTCTCACCGACCTCGAAGAAAGCGTTGTTCGCAGAGCGGTAAACACGAAAACCAACAATAAAGCCAAAAATGCGGCGCGGCACGAGTACCGCCTTGCCACGGGATACGAAGCTCTCCTCGGTTTTCTTAAATTGACGGGGGAGGAAGAAAGACTTTTAAAGGTGCTCGAAACGACTAACAGAGAGGAATTTATCGTATGACGGTGACGGCAAAGGCAAAGCTCATAAGATATACCGAAAACCCCGAGGGGACTATTGCGCTCGCTTCCAAGCTGTGCTATTCGTCGCTCGGCATGGAAGAACTTATCGAGCGGATAGAGGGCGCGGATAACGCGAAGTTTATCCGTATGCTAAAAACCATGAATCATCTTTCGCCGTTTGAACACGCGTCGTTCACGTTTTCCGTCGAGGGTGTTTCCCGCGCTTTTCTCGCACAGGTAACGCGACACCGTATTGCGAGTTTTTCGGTGCGTTCGCAAAGATATGTGGGCGAGGGCGATTTTAATTACATACTTCCGCCCGCGATCGCAGATCTCGGCGACGGAGCGATAGAAGAATATACGAAGCAAATGGAGACCATGGCAGGTTGGTATACCGCGTGGCAACAGCGGCTCGGCGGCGGAGAAAAAGCCAATGAGGACGCGCGCTTCGTGCTTCCCAACGCGTGCGAGACCAAGATGATAATGACGATGAACGCGCGCGAGCTTATGCATTTTTTCGAGCTTCGCTGTTGCAATCGCGCACAGTGGGAGATCCGCGACGTTGCTTGGCAGATGCTTACGCAAGCGCTGGAGGTCGCGCCCGACGTATTTGACGGTTGCGGACCTGCGTGCCTTCGCGGAGCTTGTCCGGAGGGAAAAAAGACTTGCGGAAAAGCCTCTGAAGTCAAGAAGCGGTACGAGCGCCTCAAAGAGTGCTTGCATTGAAACCGCCTCCATCTCGTGATACGGGCTATGTGCTCCTCGCCGAGCGGGCGCAGTACGAAAGAGTACGGCACCCACTCGTCTCGTCACCTGTTGCCCGTCTGACGAGCGACTGCGGTTTCAAAGAAGAATACAGCCAATAAGAATCGGTAACAGGAGATAAATCTTAGGTATGAAGATTTACGGACGCAACAGTGTTGCGGAGGCTCTCAAAGAGGGCACTACTATAGACAGGCTTGTCGTTCAAAAGGATTTGAAGGATTCGGGAGCGAACAGGATAATCGCCGACGCAAAGAGCCGAGGAATAAAGATTTTTTTCCGCGATAAGGAATATCTCGATCGCGAAGTGCCCGCACGTCATCAGGGTTTTATTGCCGAAGTGACCGACTTTAAGTACTGCGAGGTCGCGGACATTCTCGCCGCCGCGGAGGAAAAGGGCGAGCCGCCGTTTATAGTTATCCTCGACGGCGTAGAAGATCCTCACAATCTCGGCTCGGTAATAAGGGTGTGCGAGTGCGCGGGCGTGCACGGCGTAATAATCCCCCGTCACAGGAGCGTTTCGGTAAACGACACCGTCGTAAAAGTTTCGGCGGGCGCGGCGACTCACATGAAGGTCGCAAAAGTAGTCAACGTAAACGAGACGATAGAAGATCTCAAGAAAAAAGGCGTATGGATCTTCTGCGCCGATATGGACGGCGAAAACGTCTATAGTACCGATCTTACGGGCGCGGCTGCCTTTGTCATAGGCGGCGAGGGCGGCGGAGTAAAACGGCTAACGAAAACTTTGTGCGACAGGGTAGTATCGCTTCCCGTTCGCGGAAAGGTGAATTCGCTGAACGCTTCGGTCGCTTGCGGCGTGGTCGTCTACGAAAAGTTAAGACAGGATCAATATGCAAAACTCGACAAATAAATCCATTCTGGAAGGAGTATATTAAAATATGACAAGGAAACCGATTATAGCAGGCAACTGGAAGATGAACAACACGAAGGCGCAGGCGAGCGAGCTTATAAACGAACTGAAGCCGCTTGTCAAGGACGCCGAGTGCGACGTCGTTATCTGCGTGCCGTATACGGTCATAGAGACTGCGGCAAAACTCACCGCCGGTACGAACATCAAGGTCGGCGCGGAAAATATAGCATGGGCGGATAAGGGCGCGTTTACGGGCGAAGTCAGCGCGGCTATGCTCAAAGAAGTCGGCGCGGAATACGTCGTAATAGGTCACAGCGAGCGTCGTCAGTATTTCGGAGAGACCGACGAGACCGTTAACAAACGCACGGTGCAGGCGCTTAAAGAGGGCTTTAAGCCCATTGTCTGCGTAGGCGAGACCCTTGACGAGCGTGAGAGCGGCGAGACCGAAAAGGTCTGCAAGCGTCAAACCGAAGGCGCATTCGCCGGCATTTCGGCGGCGGACGCAGAAAAAACGGTCGTAGCGTACGAACCCGTTTGGGCTATCGGCACCGGCAAGACGGCGACGAGCGCGCAGGCGCAGGAGACGATAAGCTATATACGCGGCGTTTTGAAATCGCTTTACGGAGCAGAAACGGCGGAGAAGATCCGTATTCAGTACGGCGGCAGCATGAATCCCGCCAATGCCAAGGAGCTTATGGCGCAACCCGATATAGACGGCGGTCTCATAGGCGGGGCAAGCCTCAAAGCGCCTGATTTTTCGGCAGTCGTTCATTTCGACAAGTAAGACAATTTAATAGCGGCGTATTAAAACGTCGTTTGGGTAAAAAAGGTCAGGGAGGCACAACCAAATGAAAACCGATGCGATTATTATTATGGACGGTTTCGGATACCGTTCGGAGCAGTTCGGCAACGCCATAGCGCGTCAAGGCACTCCGTATATCGACAGTCTCACGGAAAAATTTCCGCATACTCTTATAGAGGCTTCGGGCAGAGCCGTGGGACTTCCGAAAGGACAAATGGGCAACAGCGAGGTGGGTCATCTCAATCTCGGCGCAGGACGAGTGGTCGACCAGGATATAACCATGATCGACAAGGCGATAGAGGACGGCTCGTTTTATAAGAACGCCGCTTTTTCCGCGGCAATCAAGAATTGCAAGAAGAATTCGTCGGCGCTTCATCTTGTCGGGCTTTTGTCGGACGGCGGCGTACACAGCATGAACACTCATCTTTACGCGCTGTTAAGGCTCGCCAAAAAGAATTCCGTCAAAAACGTGTATGTCCATTGCATAACCGACGGCAGAGACGTGCCGCCCGATTCCGCCGAGCACTACATCGCCGAGCTTGAAAAAGAAGCCAAGGAGATAGGTGCGGGCAAGGTGGCTACCATTGTCGGAAGATATTATTACATGGACAGAGATAAGCGCTGGGACAGAGTAAAACTCGGATACGACTGCGTCTTTGCGGGCGTAGGCACGCGCTATACGAACGCTCTTGCGGGCATAAAAGCGTCGTATGCGGCAGGCAGACTCGACGAGTTCGTAGAACCTACCGTAATCGGCGACTATAAAGGCGTCGAGGACGGCGACAGCATAATATTCTACAATTTCCGTTCCGACCGCGCCCGCGAAATAACGCGCGCCGCGATAGAGCCTCAGTTCGACGAGTTCGAGCGGGCGGGCGGTTATAAACAGACGTACTATGTCGGTATGACGCAGTACGACGCGACCTTTACTGGTCTCGACACGGCATATCCTCCGAAGGACATAAAGAATACTTTGGGCGAATGGCTTTCCGAAAACGGCAAAACGCAGGCGCGCGTTGCCGAAACCGAAAAGTACGCACACGTCACGTTCTTTTTCAACGGCGGCGTAGAGCCTCCAAACAGCGGCGAACAGCGCGTGCTCGTGCCTTCGCCGAAGGTTGCGACTTACGATTTGAAGCCGGAAATGAGCGCGTATGAAGTCACGGAAAAGGCTCTCGGAGTCATAGGACAGGTTGACGTCCTTATCCTCAATTTCGCAAACTGCGATATGGTAGGGCATACGGGGGTGCTAAGCGCGGCGGAAAAAGCCGTCGGCGCCGTAGACGAGTGTCTTAAAAAGGTCGTGGAAGCGGTCAAAGCGACGGGCGGCACGGCTCTTGTGACGGCCGATCACGGAAATGCCGAGCTCATGCAGTTCGACGACGGTGCGCCTTGCACGTCTCACAGTACGAACCCCGTTCCGTTTATCGTCGCGGGCGAAGGATTTATAGGAAAGAAGTTGCGCACGGGAGGCGCGCTCTGCGACGTGGCTCCGACTCTTCTCGACGTTATGGGCGTACAGCAGCCCAAGGAGATGACGGGTAAGAGCCTCATCGAAAAGTAATCTCAATAAAATACAACAAAAAAAAATCGTCGTTTCCCTTACGGAAGCGGCGATTTTCTTATGGGTCGATGTTTTTAAATTCTGACCTTTGCATCGAAAATGTCTATGGCATCTACGTTGCCGCGCAGAAGATCGTTTTTCGCAGTACCGAGATAGCCGCGCCCCAAAAGGTCGAAGATATTTGCCGAAAGGCTCATTTCCGGAAGCCGCCCGACAATCTTGCCGCCCTTTACGAGATAGGCGAGTTGCAACGGCAGTCCGACATTGCCGTCGGGAGCAACGTCGCCGCCGGAAGTCGTCGCGACATAGATGAAGTCGCTTGCGATGTCGGTTGCTTTTGCCGCCGTCGGAAGCACGCGCAGACCGTTTGCGCCGTACGAGGGAACTGCGTCGAAAGTGGGCGCCGCAGCGCTCGATGAGAGCGGATATCCGAACATAGCCGCGCTGCGCTTGTTCGTGAGTATGCCCTTGAATTCGCCGCGGTTTATGAGCTTATAGAAGCAGTCCGTTACGCCTTCGTCGTCGTAGAAACGCTCGCTTACGTTTTTGTATAATCCGGACTTTACGGCAAGCGTCAGTTTTTCCGAGAACAGTTTTTGACCGAGTTTGCCTGCGAGTTTGCCCGCGCCCATACAGTAGTTTTCCGCTATCATATCGCCAATCAGCATCATGGGAACTACGCCTGTCGCAAACGCTACGGGCAGCGGCGTGGAAGGAAGCTCGACTTTGTTCAAAAAGGATTGCCCGAGCGTAACGCAGTCGTAAACGCAGTCGTCCTCGCTGTAGGTGTTGCCGTAGCTTCCGTAGAAAAAGTCCATTATGTTGGCGGACTTTTTGTCCTTAAATGAGAGCGCGATCGTCAAATTGTTGCCGGCATAACCGAGTTCGGCTCCCTTACTGTTCGAGTATTCGTGTTTTGTATATTCGAGGTTTATCTTGTTGCTTGCCGTGCATGAGGGAAGTTCCTTTTCTATGCGCGCAAGAAGGGACGAAGCCGCAAAGACGAATTTCTCGGGTGCGATTATTTCCTTGGTTTCGTCCACGCTTTCTTTGCCGCCGAAAAGATTGCAAGGATAGGGAATCTTGCGGGAAAGCGCGGCTTCCGCTTCTTTTTCCGCCTTTGCGAGATCGATTTTTCCAATGCCGCCGGATATGCCTATAAAGTTACCGTCATAGGCGCGGATAGTAGTAAACGACGTTACTGTCTTTCTCAGAGAATCGGCTTTTCCCGCCGTCACGTTTACGCTGTAACTCTCCTTTTTGGAGATGAGTTTTTCTTTTTCCATACCTTCCTCCTTACTGAACGTCCATTTCCGACACGCTTATATATGCGCCGCCTAAGGCTACGGGCAGAGGATACTGCTCCATTTTGCCGCAGTTGCCGGCCGAAACGCGCATATCTTCGGCGCGCGAGACCCCGTCTATTTTGCCGAGCGTCTCGAACACATTGCCGCTTATGACTGCTATTTTTACGGGAGAAGCGATCTTGCCGTTTTCGATACGGTAGGCGACGTTTGGCGCTATCGTAAACGTGCTCATGCCCGAACCGTGCTTGCAGTTTTTGATGTAGTAGCCGTACTTTATGCGGGATATGAGGTCGTCTTTTGTGTCGTCGCCCTGTCCCTCTATGAGTGTCGTCGTCATACGAACGATAGGCTCGTAGTCGCAGTTTATGGCGCGGGCGTTTCCCGTAAGCTCTTCACCGAGTTCGGCGGCCGTTTTCGCGCTGTGAAGTCTGCCGGAAAGCACGCCGTTTTTGATAAGATAGGTCTTTTTCATCTTTGTGCCTTCATCGTCGTAAGGTACGAATCCCGGTCCGGGAATCGTGCCCGTGTCGTAAATGGAAAGAATGGGGGAGGCAACTTGTTTGCCCAAAGTCCATTCTTTTTTCATGGTCTCGTCGCCGAGCATGAAATCGGATTCCGATTTGTGCCCGAATGATTCATGCGCGAATATCCCCGCGGCTTCGGGGGACAGTACGACGGGATACTTGCCTGCTTCGACGGATTTCGCCTTCAAAAGAAATTCGTCGGAATTTTCTACGAACTCCGTGAGCTGATCTTTGGTCAGTTTAAGAGTTTCAAAACCGTCGCTGAATACGATAATACTGTCGTCGAAAGTTTCCTTGCCGTAGGCGAGCGAAATCGATACGGCGGCTTTCGTCGACTGCGTGTCGAAAGCGACGTTTGCGCCGAGCGAGGAAGTAAAATCGTAAACGCTGTAGCGGTCGCCGTAAAACGCGCTCGACTGTTTTAAGTATTCGTCGTTTTCGACGATTTTTTTGCGCTTTTCCAAGAATTCGCGCTTTTTCTCGAGCGGTACGTCCTTTACGCAGTTTTTTTCGTATTTGAAAATCTTGTCGTTATTGACTTCGAACTTTTTGACTATGGGGTCGTTTGCGATGTCGGGATTGGGTGTCGCACAGGCATAAAGCCCGTCGAGCTCGTCTTGAATCTTGTCCATATCGTCTGTCGAGCAATAGTACCACATCTTGCCGTCGTATACGCGTATGAATGCTTTTTCTATAGTGGATTCTCTGCACTCGACGAGGTTCGGACCTATAAAGCGCACGTCCGAAGCGTACCTTTTTTCCCGTCTCACATCGGCATAGAAATCCTTGCGGAAATTCGGCATTATCTATATCCTCCTTATTGCTTTCCGTTAAACTGCCTTTAGGTTTTACCAAAGGTCAAAGAAAGTCAAACCATGGTTTAATTATACAATTCGCCATACGGAAAGTCAATCGTTTGGCAAGGAAAAAGCAAAAAAACAGAAAGGGAGAAGTCGAAAAAAATCGAAGGCGGGAAATGCCGCGAAACGCCTTTCATAAAAACGGCGGGTTATGCTCATACTGTATGCGATATGGAAACTGCGGATAAATTTCAAAAACTGTTCGACGAAAAATGTAACGTCGTTCGCAGAGACTTTAAGTGCGGCAAAAGAGAGGGAACGCTCTTTTTCAATCCCGATCTTACCGATGAAGAGACTCTTCGGGAATTCGTAAGGGCGGCGGCAAAAGGGGCGAACAGTCTTGTAAGCCTAAACGACGATGCGATTCACATTGCCGAAACGAAGGTGTCATACGACGAATACGCGGCTGTGGAGGGAGTACTGTCGGGCGACGGCGTATTTCTTCTTTCGGGAGAAGACGGCTATCTTATAGTAAACGCCCGTAAGTACGAAAAGCGCGCCGTAATGGAGCCTCCCACGGAGACGGTTATACGCGGACCGCGAGAGGGATTCGTCGAGGACATAAAGACAAATCTGTCTTTACTCGAACGTCGATTCAAAACTCCGGATTTGTGTATAGAACGTCTGACGATAGGCAGACAGTCGCGCACGTCGGTCGCCGTTGTCTATCTCGGTACGGTCGCGGACAAGTCGCTTGCGGAAAGTATTGTGGAGAGACTGAAGCAAATAGACATAGACGTAGTGACCGATTCCAATTATCTCGTGTCCTATCTCGAAAAGCGACCGTATTCGCTGTTCAAGCAAGTCGGATATACGGAAAAGCCGGATGTCGCTTCGGCGAAGATAGCCGAAGGCAGGGTGGCTGTCGTGGTGGACGGCTCGCCCATGGCGCTGACGCTTCCGTTTCTTCTCACCGAGGACTTTCAGTCGGGCGACGACTACTACGAGCGAAGCGGCTTTACGTCGTTTTTGCGCATAGTAAGACTGCTCGCGCTGTTTCTTGCGGTGCTTCTTCCCGGAGTATATATCGCTTTTCAGATATATCACTACGAAATGCTTCCGAACCGATTTTTGATAACGCTCATGAACGCCGTGAAAGGCGTGCCTCTGCCGCCGATGTGGGAAATGCTGTTCGTACTTCTCTTGTTTGAAGTGATACGCGACGCGAGCGTGAGAATGCCGAGAGCCGTCAGCATGGCTATGAGCATAGTAGGCGCGATAGTTCTCGGCGATACGGCGGTCAAGGCGGGACTCGTTTCGTCGCCCGCCGTCATGCTTGCCGCGCTTTCGAGCATAGCTCTGTTTACCGCGCCGAACGAGGTCGGCACGATGAGTCTCATGCGTCTCATAGTTACGGTAGCGGGCGGACTTGCGGGTGCGCTCGGAATAATAATCGTTAGCGTCTATACCGTCCACTATTTGTGTAGAATGGACAGTTACGGTTCGCCTTATCTTGCGCCGTTTGCGCCCGCTCTTCTGCCCGATATGCAAGACGGAATGACGGTATCGCCGAGAAAGGACATGACGCTTCGACCGTACGGAATACGCACGCACAACCGCACACGGACAAAAGGAGGAGACGAGGGTGGAAAATAAAGTGGAAATAAGCAAAAAAGCTATCTCTTCCAAACAACTTGTCGCGCTTGTTTTCGTCATAGGGCTCGGCATGAATGTCTTGAACTTGCCCGCACTTTCCGTTATGGAGGGAGGAAGGGACGGATGGCTTGTCATGCTTGCCGTCGCCGTGTTCGACTGCGTGGCTTTATATTGTACGCTGTACGTTATGGAAAAGCTCGAAAGCGTGAAGTTCGGAAAAGCTCTTAGCAAAACTTTTTCTGTTATCATAGGCGTTGCGGGATTTTTGTGGACGCTGTCGAAGCTTTCTCTCATAATGGGCGAGCTGCGCTTGTTCTACGGCGGAACGGTATTCGAGAATATCGATTGGTTTCTTTTTCTCGTCGTATTGGGGCTTTTAATAGCGGTAATGGGGGCAGGCGGCGGACGCGGACTCGGTCGTATATGCGAGCTTGTTCTGCCGCTTGCGATCGGCTCGGTTGCTATATTGCTTGTCACTTCGTTTGTCGGCGACATAGACTTTACGAACATCTTTCCGTCGCTCTATAAAAATATAGACGCCGTCAAGAGTCCCGTAAAGTTTGCGCTGTGGGCGGGCAACTATCCCGTACTGCTGTGCTTTTTCAAGGACGTGGAGCTTAAAAAGCACACGAAGCTGTTTGCCACGGGCGCGAGCGCGATTTCCGGCATAGCCGCGACGGTAATGTCTCTTCCGATGTCGGCGACCTACGGTGCGATAACACATCTCATATCGTACGGAAGCAATGTTTCGGACATGAATCAATACGTCGGCAGCTACAATTTCGGCCGCATAGATCTCATAATTTTCACCGTGTGGTCGGTGGTGCTTCTCATAGAAGCGGGCGTATTCCAATACGCGTGCGTGCGTTCGATATCGGCGACGGTAGGAAAGAGCGTTCCGTGGCTGTATTCCGGCATTGCTTTTCTATCGGTATATATCCTTTTGAATACGGGAATGTCGTGTAAATTCAAGCTGTTTGAGTTTGCGACGCATTATGCGTCGGTACCCGCTTTTATTTTACAGCTTGCCGTTCCGATAGCGGCTGCGATAGTCGTCGGAATAATCGTAAAATTTAAAAACAGATCTATTTGTGCGGAGGCGGAAAATGAAGCTCGATCGGAATAAAAAGGTAATGATATTCAAGTGGGGGCTGATTGCCGTCGCGCTGCTTCTTCTCATGTTTCCGAGCGTTGCGGACAAGATGCCCCAAATAGATTCGAGAGTCATGCTTACGGCTATAGGGCTTGACTTAAAGGGCGACGAACTCGAACTTACGGCGGCTGTGACCGTTCCTTCGGGAGGGAGCGGCGGCGGCAGCGAGTCGGCGGAAAGCGTTACCGGATCTTCTATAGGCGAGCTTATGAGCAATCTCAGTCGTTCTCTCGGAAAACGCGCGGAGCTTGCGCATTGCGCGATGCTTGCGCTCGGAAAGGACTTGTGCGAGCGCGGCGTGAAAGACGAGATAGAGAGCCTTATTAGTTCGGACGGATTAAGCGACGGCATTTCGGTAGTCGCGGCGAAGGATACGGCGAAAGAGTTTATCGAGACGGCGGCGAACCTTTCTAAGTCTGCGGCGTTCTCGCTCGGCAGCTTTCTTTCGTTCGCCGGCGAGGACGCGCAGATCCCGATGGTGTCGCTCGTGAGTTTTGCCGCGAACAACAACAGCCTCTACGGCAGCGCTTATCTTCCCATAATCGAAATGTCCGATTCGAGCGGCAGTCAAAGCGGTGGTTCGGGAGGCGGCGGAGAGTCTAACGGCGGAGAAGAGAACGGCGGCGGCGGAAACAGCGAAAGCGAAGAGGGCGGCTCGGGCGGAAGCTCGGGAGGCGGCGGTCAGAACAAAGCGCAGATAATTTCCGCGGAAACCACGCGAATTTTCAGAAAGTACCGTTCGGTCGGGGAGTTCGATAAAGAGACGACGTTTGCTCTTACCTGGCTCGATCCGCAGTCGGACAGAGGAGCAATAAAGCTCGAGAAGTTCGAACTCGGAGGCGTTGATTTCGGCAACATGACTTTCATCGTGCGTAAGAAGGGAGTGCGCGCGAAAGCGAGCTTCGACGATAAGCCGACCGTAACGGTAGTAGTGGACGCTCAGCTCGAGCCCGAAGCAAGCAACCGTCTTGCCGAATTGAAGGAAAGCGGTATGCCCATACTCGACATAAATACTTCTATAAAAAACGCGCTTTCCGAGCAGATGGACAGACAGATAAGAGACGGTTGGGAAAAGGCTAAAGAAATTAAGGCGGATCCTTTTAAATACGCATATCGCCTGTATAAAAAGAACCCTTCGCGCTTCGAAAGCGAGATAGGGTTCGGGGACGATATGTTCGACAAAGTGACGGTGGATACGAAGATAGATATACTTCTTATTTGATTCCGGGAGCAAATTTGCTTGCTTGCAAGGGTAAATTTGCGACGACGAAAAGGTATATGCCACGCCCCTTGGGGCGGAACGGCGCGCGGAGCGCGCGGGTTCGGGGCTTGCCCCGGGTAAATACCTTTTATTATATGAAGTCGTTGAGAATCGCTTGAGTGGCTTTGCCGGCGACGCGCTTCGTGTCGGCGAGCGAACCGGATATGAGCAGTATGTCGTCGGGCAAAAGCACGCAGTCTCCTCCGGGAGTGACTATTATTTCATCGCCTCGTTTTACGAGAAGAATGGTTACGCGCTCCGTAGTCGTAAGTTTAAGCTGTATAAGCGATTTGTTCTGCCACTTGGCGGGAGTTTTGATCTCTATAATGCGGAACTGATCGTTTAGCGAGAGGATCTCCACCATATTGGGGCGGGTGAGATTGCCGGCAAGCTTTACGCCGATTTCTTCTTCGGGGACAATAACTCTGTCTGCGCCGATTTTTTCGAGGATATGTTTGTGCTTGTCGTTCTGAGCTTTTGCTATTACGAGCGGCAAGCCCATTTGTTTTAAAGCGAGAGTAATAAAGACGCTTGCCTCGATTTCGCTCGCTATACATACTATGGCTATGTCGAGATTTTTTATGCCCAGTCTTTCGAGCGCGCGTTCGTCCGTTGCGTCCGCGCAGACGGCTTGCGTGCAGAAAGCGTCTATGTCGTTTATCTTGTCGGGATCTTTGTCTATGACGAGCACCGACGCTCCCTCCTCGTAGAGTTGTTTCGTGAGTGCGGTGCCGAACTGACCGAGACCTATGACGAGGAATTCTTTCTTGATAGCTTTTGCCATTTTCGTTTTACCTTCCGAGAGATTTTTTAACCGATAGTTATGTTGCCGTCGGGATATATTATGTTGTCTTTGCTGCTTTTTATCCTTATGAACATGAGACTGACCGTCACCGTGCCTACGCGGCCGATAAACATATTCAGCATTATAACGACTTTACCCACCGCCGACATCTTAGCCGAAAGTCCGCAGGAAAGTCCCGTAGTCGCGTAGGCGGAGCAACATTCGAACAGTATATTTTCGAACGTGATTCCCGTAGACTGCTCGGATATGAGAAGTATCAGGGACGAGACTATGACTATGACGAGGCTTGCGACAAACACGCTTATGGCTTTTCTCGCTGTGTGCAAGTTTACCTTGTGCTTACCGACTACGATGTCGTCGCTTTCCCAAAAGCCGCTTATCATTACGAGTATAAGTACTGTGAAAGTAGTCGTGCGTATGCCGCCTCCCGTAGAGCCTGGGGAAGCGCCCACGAACATGAGAAACATTGTCATGAACTTGCTTGCCGACGTAAAAGAGTTTTGGTCTACCGTCGCAAAACCCGTGCTTCGCGGCGAAATCGACTGAAAGAGCGCGGCGAGCATTTTCGTGCCGACGTTCATATCGTCAAACGCGCGGGAATATTCCACTGCGAAATAGAATACGAAGCCTACTAGTATCAGAGCCGCCGAAGTTATGAGAGTGACTTTCGAGTGGAGCGAAAGTTTCTTCGGGGTTTTAAAGTTTTTGCCTATATCCATAAGTACGACAAAGCCGAAACCTCCGAGCACTATCAGAAACGAAACGGATAGATTGACGATGACGTTTCCCGCAAAGTCGCCGAGCGAATTGCCCGTGCCGAGAATGTCGAAGCCGGCATTGCAGAATGCCGATACCGACGTAAACAGAGCTTGCCATACGCCCACTCCGCCGCTGTGCCGCACGAACGGATAGATAAGCAATAAAAATCCTACGGCCTCTATGGCGAGCGTGACGAGCATAATGTTACGTCCGAGTTTGACCATGCCGCGGGTGTCGTCTTGGTTGAACTCCGTGCGCATAAGAAGCCTGTCCTTCAAAGTGATTTTCTTTTTTAACAGGATCATCAAAAGGGTGGTGATGCACATGAAGCCCACGCCGCCGAATTGTATGAGTAGGACGAGCACTATCTGTCCGAAAATACTGAAGTATGTAGCCGTGTCGGGAACGAGCATAAGCCCCGTTGTGGAAACTGCGCTCGTTGCCGTAAACATCGCGTCGAGAAAGTTCATCCACTTGCCGTTTTTTGCGCTTACGGGGAGACAAAGTAAAAGAGCGCCGAGTACGATAACGCCGAAAAATCCGAGCACTATGACGTGCGCGGGGCGCATTCTCGGGCGCATAAAGCGTTTGCGATTTTTTATGTCGGCTTCCAAATCAGTCACTCCGTTCCATCTTTGTTTTTTTCATATTGACGATTGCGCTTGCCGCCATTCCTTTGCCTTCTCCTATGATTCCGAGGTGTTCGGTCGTCGTGGCGGACACGTTCACGCAGTCTGCGTCGATTCCGAGCGCGGCGGCGATGTTTTCGCGCATACGCCCGATATGACCGGCAAGCTTGGGGCGCTGAGCCATTACTACGGCAGATACGGACGTTGCCGCAAAGCCTCGCTCCGCCGCTTTCTCGCATACCTTTTTAAGCAGCTCAATGCTGTCCGCGCCCTCGTATTTAGGGTCGTTGTCGGGGAAGAGCACGCCTATGTCGGGAAGCCCTGCCGCCGACAGCGTTCCGTCCATGATCGCATGAACGAGCACGTCCGCGTCGCTATGTCCGTAAAGACCTTTTTCGAACGGGATATGCGTTCCTCCGAGTATGAGCTTTCGGTTTTCCTTAAGCTCGTGCACGTCGAATCCAAGCCCCGTTCTGTCCGAGCGGTTTTGTTTTAAAAGATCGTTTGCCGTCGTGATCTTTATGTTATCGGGACTGCCTACGACAAAGCTCGGCTCGAATCCCGCCGCTTCGTAGACCGCGGAGTCGTCGGTCGCTTCGCCATCGAAAGCTCGGTAAGCGGAGAGAATTTCGTCGTAGCGAAAGGTTTGCGGAGTTTGCACGGCGATGAGCCTGCTCCTTTCGAGCGTCTTGATCTTGCCGGTCTCGTCCGTTTCTTTAATTGTGTCTGTGACGGGCAGTGCGGCGATACCGCTTCCTTTTTCGAACGCCGATTTTATGCTCGAAGTTATGATCTCGCTTGCGACATACGGACGCGCTCCGTCGTGGATCACGACTATGTCGCACTTTTCGAGACTTTCGAGCCCTTTTTTCACGCTCTCCGTTCTCGTTTTTCCGCCTGTGCAAATCGATACGTTTTTGTACGACTTTACGAGTTCTCGTACTGCGCTTTCGTCTTGCGGCGCGACGGTGAGCGTTACGCTGTCCGCTTCGTTTGAAGAGAGCACGGCGTCAAGCGTCGTCTCGAGTACGGTTTTTTGACCGAACAGGTGAAGCATTTTGTTGTAGCCAAGCCCCGTGCGCGAGCCGCTTCCGGCGCACAAGACGAGCGCGCGGACGACTTTTGCGTCACTCTTCGCTTCGTATTTCATACAGCGAACTTGCTTCCTCCTTGGAGACTTTTTCATTTAGATTTTTGACTTCGAAAATTATGGTGCGATTGCCGAAAACAACTTTTACCACGTCGCCGATCTTCAATCGGTATGCGGGTTTGACCGCTTTGTCTCCGACGAAGACGCGAGCTTCGTCGCAGGCGGAAGCCGCAACGCTGCGTCTTTTGAGTATTCTCGAAACTTTTAAGAATTTGTCTATACGCATACGATCGTCTCCGTCGCCGTTTCTTGCCTAATGCGGCAACTACATTATTATATCACTCGCAAATGGCAAAGTCAAGCGCGCGGCGCTTCTTCCGAACGGGCTAAAACGGCGCTTATTTTAATTTTTTATGTGTAATTTATCAAAAACGATAAAATTATTTAAAAATCTTAATAAAAACGCTTGACAAAGAGCTTTAAAACATGATAAGATAAACAAGCTGTCTGCGGAAAGGCGGGCGGCGGGCACATTGACAAGTAAATAAAGATTTTAGACTTTAGAGATAAGGAATAAAAGACG